>JAPOIY010000137.1 GCA_029978705.1 Actinomycetota bacterium | reverse complement strand
GAGCGGCAAGCTCACGGACGTGGCGAAAGCCCCTGGCGAGGCGGCGAAGACCGCGACGGAGTACGGGAGGGCGGTGTGGGACGAGCTCACGCGGCAGGCGGCGGAGATGGAGCGGAACGCGAAGCAAAAGGCTGGAGGGGGGAAGTAGGTGACCAAGAGATCTCCTCCCCACCCCGGCCGCCACCGCTAGCGAAATTGTGTAAGATCAGCCAACATAATTATTTCAGGCACGACAAGCGAGAGTCGTATTATCAAACTCATCGAACGCGTCTACTGACCCGCGGCCTGGCCGTCCACCGCCTGGCGGTACTGGCACCCCGTCGCGCCCGGCCAGCAGCTCTGCCCGTTGGGGTTCTTCGCGCCGGGGCCGTATCCCGGCCGCCCGGGATAGTAGGGTCGGTGGTTAGCCTTGGGATCGGCGCGAACCGTGCACCTTCGCATGACGACGCCGTGCATGGTGACGCTGCCGAGCACCGACGCGCGCTCGCCGCTGTGCCTGTCGGCGGTGAAGACGTTCTTCCCGACGCCGCGGCCGCCGCAGTCGATGATGACGTTCTGCGCATTCTCCGCCCAAATCTCAACCATGTGCCCGTGAGGTTGCAGCTCCCTGTTGCCCTCGCCCCAGTACACCCCGTCCTTCAGCACGCACCTGTCCCTGTTGACCGTGTACCCGAAGCCCTTCTGGGTGTCTCGGGTGTTGTCGCTCCAGCTCCTGCCGCCGTAAAGTCTGCCGGTGGTGGCCTCCCGCCAACCCGTCCGGCGCTCGTTATAGTTGCGAATCTGGCGACCGGTGTAACCCTTATCGCGACCCGTGCCGGTGTTCCCGCCAGCCTTCGTCGCGTCCACGCGCTCCCCCGCGCTCTCGATGCCGTACCGCGGGGTACCGTCGGGTATCGCCGGGTCCCTGTCCCCGCCGTCGGCTCTCTTGTACACGTAATAGTCCCTGGATCCCGCCAACGAGGCGTCGATGCATTTTTGCAAAGTCCGGTACGGCCGCCCCGCGGTGCCCTGCCCGGTGGAATCGCTCCCCGACGGCGACACGTATATGTCGCTGTACAGAAAGTATATGCAGTCCTTGCGCGGGTGTCCGAGGTTCTGGTTGCCCGGATGGCCCGGGAAGGCGCCGTGGCCGACCATGTAGTTGCTGGTGGACGCGAACTGCCCGACGTGAACCGACCTCGCCGACTGGTCAATCGTGTACGTGCCGTGGCCGACGCTGCGCGGGGGGGGATCGCCGCCGTCGGTGCCGTTGGGCAGCGCGTGATCGTAGTGCGCGGTTTG
>JAPOIY010000114.1 GCA_029978705.1 Actinomycetota bacterium | reverse complement strand
TTCTGGGTGACGCGAAGGGTCGTGGCGGCCGGGCGGGCTGCGGTGACCGCAGCGGGCGCCGACGTCGCGGCAACGGCCGAGGGGGCCGGGGCGATCTCGGGAGTGCTCGTGTCCGCCTCGGTCTCCCCGTCTTCGCGCCCGGTTGGCTCCTCCGGGGTCTCGGGGTCGACCGGCGTGTCAGGCACGTCCGGGGTGTCCGGGTCCACCGGCTCCTCCGGGGTCTCGGGGTCGACCGGCGTGTCAGGCACGTCCGGGGTGTCCGGGTCGTCCCAGCAGATGGTGAGGTTGCTGAGCCCGGCTGGCCCGCCGCTCGCGTTCACCGGCGAGGCCAGGTCCTCGTCGCCCAGGCTGCCCGCGGGGTAGGCGTAGACGTTCGCAGCGGGACCGCCCTTCACGATGACGGCTCCCACGACGTGCTCCGAGTCCCAGGCGACGTACGTGCCATCGGACACCGTCACGTTCATCCCCTGGGATGCGAAGGCGGCGGTGAATGCGTCGTCATCGGTGAAGTTGATGCGACCACTCGAGGCGCCATAACCGAGCTCCTCGCAGGTGACGTTGCCACCGGTGGTGGAGGCCGGGATGGTCGGGGTGACCCCGCCGTCGGAGACGGGCGAGGAGGGAGAGGGGCTCACCGCGAGCCCGATGGCGGGCGTGAGGGCGGCGATTGAAAGGGCGGTGATGAGTGTGCGGTGGGCAGGCATTGGGTGGGCTCCCGTTCGGTGTTGCGTACGGGACAAGCCTCGCGCCGGGCGCCTGCCGCGGCATCACCCCAGGGGGTGGACCTTTCCACCCCTCATGGGCGCACAAAAAAAGGGGGTGGGCCCGAAGGCCCACCCCCAAGGGTGCTGCTTCCGTATCTGAGTTGGACTCAGACGCCCGGGGGCTTCGGGAAGCGCTGACGGCCGGTGTACACGTACGGGGTCGCGAACAGCAGGTCCGCGATGTCCTCGTCGGTACGCTCGATCGTCTGGGTCCAGATGGTGTCGGCACCCGGGATGATCAGGTCGAAGCTGAACGTCATCAGACCGATCATCTCCTTCACCGGCAGCATGGCACCCATGTTGTCGAACGGGGTGCCCTGCAGCGCCCAGGAGCGGATCGCGCCCGCCGAAGCGGTGCGGATGCTCTCGGGCTTCAGCTGGAAGCGGTGCTGACCCTCGGTCTCCGGACGGCCCATGGCCGCGGCGGTCGCCTTGGTGACCTCGCTGGGGAGGTACGTCAGGTCCCACTTCGTGCTCTTCAGCGACGGGTCCGTGATCAGACGGAGGTTCATGCGACCGTAGTTCGGGTCACCGTAGAACGCAGGCTTCGCGCTCAGCTCGGCGTCGTCGTAACGGCCAGTCGCGGTGTGAATCAGGTAGCCGCGACGCTCCATCGTGAAGTTGAAGTAGTCGTTGCCGAACCCACCGTAGCCGTCGTCCTCCTTGCCACCGTGCTCCTGGGTGACGATGTAGGCGATCTTCTTCGGGAAACCGAAGGGCTCACGGCCGGCGAACACAGCGGCGTCCTGCGTGAGGTACATGTACGGGTAGTCCCCGCCGTAGTACGTCTTGCCGTCGCCAGCCTTGTGGGAAGCGGCCACCGTCAGGCCGAACTCGCCGTACGGGCCGAGACCCGTGTGAAGGTGGTCGACGTACCAGAACTCGACCACGTCGTCCTCGACGTAGAGGCACTTGGGAAGG
>JAPOIY010000133.1 GCA_029978705.1 Actinomycetota bacterium | reverse complement strand
CCAATGATCAGTACGCCGGTCCGGTCAACCTCACCGCTCCAGTACCCGTGACGAACTCCGAAGTCACGAAGGCCATGGGCGAGGTCCTCGGTCGGCCCACCCTGCTCCCGGTTCCCAGCATCGCCTTGAAGGTGGCGCTCGGCGAGTTCTCCTCCGACGTGCTCGGCAGCCAGCGGGTTCTCCCCGCCGTGCTGGAGGGCACCGGCTTCACCTGGAAAGATCCCTCGATCGCGTCTGCGATCGAGCAGGCGGTGGCGGGGAACTAGCCGCCCCCAACCCGTCATCCGCATCTGCTGTCTCCACCCGACACGTACCGATAGCTGGCTCATCTGCGCCAACCGCGCCCACGCCGATGAAGGCGATGGCGGCGATACCGGCCGCGGCGGCGAACCAGCGCCAGCGTGATGATCGACGACTAGTCGAGGCTGCGTGTCGGGGTCCGCGGGGGGACTCTCGTCGATCACGCCCCCGACGACCAGCCTCACCCACCCCGACAGGTATGGCGGCCGATGACTCAACCGGCGGCGCAGAGATGGTCGGGACGGCACTACGGCGTATGGCGAGCGGTGACGTCGGCGTCCTCATCGACGGCACGCCGTCGACCACCGGGTGCGAACGCGCAGCCAGGTCCAAGGCGGCCGCCATGCGGGCCATGGTGGGCCTGGCGCCGGGGTCCGGATCGGCACCGCAGACCAGGACGCTGACCACATCAGCGCCAACCGATCCTTCGGGAAGCAGTTGGGCCAGGAGATCGGCAAGATCGGCGACGTCGTCGTGGGCTTCTCCCCCCGGCTGCCATCCGACGAGGACCCCCGACCCATCCGGTCGCCGGCGCAGGGAGTCGCGGGCGACGGCACCGCTGGCAAAGCCTGCATCGTGCAGATGCGCGAGCCCCGCGGCCACCGGAGCGAGCACCGCCAGTACCTCAGGCCCGCTCATGGACGAGGGCAGCAACGTCGCCCCCTCGGGCACGTCGATCTCGAGGGCCAGGCCCGCCGAGACGATCGTCACCTCGCGCACTGGCGCGAGGGCCGGATGCACGATACGTGCCATCCGCTGGCAGGTGCGGCGGTGGCGGTCGCGCAGAGCAAGGTCCGGAGGAAGGTTCACGTGCAGCACGGTGGTCGTCATGGGGCCATCGTGCCCACGAATCCCAGTCGAGGGTCGTTCGTTATCCACAGGCGGCTACGGTGACGGCATGGACATCGTCGTCGTGGGAGCGGGCCTCGCCGGCCTCGCGGCCGCGAAACACGCGACGCAGCAGGGCCATCAGACAGTGGTCCTTGAAGCAAGCGATGCCGTGGGCGGTCGCGTG
>JAPOIY010000014.1 GCA_029978705.1 Actinomycetota bacterium | reverse complement strand
TGAGGTTCACGAGCCCGTTCGCCCTGTATCCGGAGACGCTGCTGCTGGACGACCGGCCACCCTGCAGACGATCCGCGAGCAGGCTCCGGACGTGGTGGTAATCACGACGGGATTGGGTCGCACGGTTCCCGCGAGGGACGTGGGCGACGCGGTGGCCGCCGTCGAGGCCGCCTCCCCGGGCACCCGCACCGTGCTGCTGATCGAACGAGGCGGCCCGGTGTCCTCGCTGCCGTCGCCGGCGTCGCCCCGCGGGTACGTCGCCGCTGTCGACATCGGGACCGAAGAGACACTGATTACCGCGATCCGCAGCGTCGCGGAGGGGTCGGCCTACCTCAGCCCCGCTTTCTTGAACCCGACGGTGGGCGACGCGGACAATCCCCTGAACGAGCTGACGCTCCAGCAGCGCGAAGTCCTGCAGTTGGTCGCCGACGGGCTGAGCAACGCTGCCATCGCGGAAAGGTTGGTCCTGTCGCCGAAGGCCGTCGAGAACCACATCGGGGGTGTCTTCCGAGCGTTGCATCTGAACGGCCGCGATCATATCAACCGCCGAGTGACTGCGGCCAACATCTACAACCGGAACACCTGGCTGTAGTGCCCGGGCGCGATGCGGCGGAACTTGCCACTGGGACCGAGCGCCTCCGGAGGGGTGGGGTCCCGCGTGACGACCACATTCTCCAGGCCCAGTCCCGTCAGGGCCGCGCCGAGCCGACCCTGCAGTCGCGTCCACACCGTCGCGTCGTCGGCGCCCGGCTCGGTCCCGAAGCGCACCGCCAACCGGTCGGCCCCGGTCTGCGCGATCTGGGTGAGCAGCGCGCCCGGCACGGCATCGACGGCGGCGCTGAGGACGAGGGGAATGACCGGCACGGGACGCCCGACGGCATCGGCGAGCACCAGCGTCTCGGCGCTGCGGCCGGCCACTCGGAGCGCGGGGAGGGGGCTGCCGCACGGACACGGGTCGGGACGGAAACACACCGAGTCGCCCAGGTCGTAGCGGATGACCGGTTGCAGCCGGTTGGCCAGGTTGGTGAGCAGGACCGTGTCCGACCAGCGACCGGCGGGCGTCGGCGAGCCGTCCCGCCCGACCGGCTCGAGCACGTACCAGTCGCTGGACAGGTGCAGCCACCCCACGGCGCAGGAGTGCGCCAGGAACAGGGCCTCCGAGCAGGCGTAACTCTCCCGCACGATGCACCCGAACGCGTCGGCCAGCCGCCGCTGCAACCGCGGGGATGCGGTCTCGCCGGACGTCGCGACGAGGAGGAGGTCCAGGTTCAGCCGTCCTTCGTTCTGCTCGGCCGCCAGCAGGTCGAGGGCCGTGGGGTAGCCAGCCAGGACTGCGGGGGCGAAGGTCGTCAATGCGCGGTCGAGGCCGCGCAGGGACGAGTCGGCGGAGAACACCCCGAGCGCGCGCCTGGAGGTGCCACTGCGCCGTCGGGCGCGTTCGGCCCACGCCATGCCGCCGAAGTGGCCCGAGGTGCCGATGACCTGCGCCTCGCGCGCGCCGCGGCGCAGCAGGTCGGCCAGGTCGCGCATCCCCAGCCACTGCCCGTACCCCCGGACCAGCGGGTTGGCCCAGTACACGGCGACGGCGCGGGCATCGTGCACGAACAGGCCCGGGTGTCCGGTGGAACCCGAACTGGTGCACACGAACGCCCCGCCGGTGAACGGCTGTCCGATCCGGCCCGGGTCGGCGACGAAGGCTTCCACCGACGCGCGGGTCACGGCCGGATCGGTGACCCAGTCGTCGAACTCGGCCATCAGCTCGGGTTTCGAGGTCGGCGGCACGTCGGTCAACCGGACATCGGTGGCGGGGAGGTGCCGGTAGCGGTGCCGGTAGAACGGCGATGCGGTGCGGGCGTGAGAGAGCAGGGCAGCCAGCCGACGGCGGCGGCGGCGCGCCAGTCCCGCGGGTCCCTCGCGCTCGGCCAGCCACATGTCGGCGGCGAATCCCGCGGCCCGGCTCATCGGCCACCTCCCCGATACGGTGGTCCCTCCTCCAGTGTCCCTCCCGAGGGTCGCCCGGCGCGCCCGGGTAACCCGGCTGCACTACCATCGGGACCCGTCCATGCGGGAGGCCCACGGTATGACCGAGACCCAGAGCACGACTGGCCCCGCGGCCCCGGCCGCGGAGTCGCGGAGCAGCGCGGGCCGCATCGTCGGCGGCCTGGCCCTGTCGCTGCTCAGTTGCCTGCTGATCTACGTGTCCTTCCCGGACCGCGGCAGTCTGTATCCGCTGCTGCTCGTGGCCTTCGTCCCGATGTACATCGCGCAGTACCGGGTGCTGCCGCGCCGCTGGTCGGCGGTGCCGATGTTCTGCGCGGCCACGACGTACTGGTTCCTCGTCTGGGTGGTGGCGTGGGACCTGCTGCCCGGCATGCAGGCGCTGACGTATGTCGTCGGCCTCGTCTTCGGCGGCATCTACGCCGTGATCGCGATCTTCGATCGCAAGTTCTCGGAGCGCACGGGCTACCGCTGGTTCATCGTGCAGGTCCCGCTGTGGTGGGTGGCGATCGACACGCTCTTCCAGGAGAACCTGTGGGACGGCACCAACGGGTGGCTGGCGTACCGGTTCGCCTCGGCCACCCCGTTGATCCAGACCGTCAGCATCGTCAGCACCCCGGCCTTGACCTTCCTCGCCCTGATGGTCAACGCCACGGTCGCCCTGCTGTTTCTGGCGTGGATCGACCGGCGGTGGCCACACCTCACCACCGCGCCGGTGCCAGCCGCGACGCTGAGGTGGTCGGCCATCGCCGGTTTCGGTGCTGCGGCGGTATGGGTGATCGTGAGCCTGCTCATCTACGCCGGCCTCACCAGCCGGCTCGCGGAGTCCCCGACGGTGCGGGGGTCCGCGATCCAGCCCAGTAACGAGTTCATGCCTTCGACCACCTTCTCGGTGGGCCAGACGCCGGACCCGGCCCAGGAGGTGCAGCGCAAGGCCGGGCAGCGCCGGCAACTCACGGAGATGACCGTCGACGCCGTGCAGCAGGGAGCGGTCCTGTCGGTGTGGCCCGAGGAGACGCTGAACTACGACCCGCGCGGGCCGCAGGGCCGGTGGGTGGCCCGGCTGGCCCGCCGCACGGAGACGACCATCGTCACCGGCTTCATCGGCGAGGAGCCGCTCGCGTGGCCGAACCGGGCCGCCCCCAACATGGCCGCCGCGTTCGGCCCCGACGGGCAGCTGCTGGGCGTCACGTACAAAGTGCACCCGGTCCTCGCCGCCGGCGAGGCCTGGGGCGGCACGACCCCGCAGATCTATCCCACGTTCGCCGCGCCCTTCGGGCAACTGGGCATGATCGTGTGCTTCGACCACGACTTCCCCAACGGCTCCGCGCGGCTGGTGACGTTAGGGGGCGCGCAGATCATCGCCAACCCCTCGTGGGACTGGGGCAGCATTTCGAGCATCCGCTGGCAGTCGGTGGTGTTCCGTTCCGTGGAGAACCGCGTGCCCCTGGTCAAGGGAGAGGCCGGCTTCGACGCGACCATCACCGACGCCGACGGGCAGGTCATGGCCGTCAGTGACGCCAAGGTCACCGAAGGGGAGAAGGCCGTCCTCGTCGCCGACGTGCACCTCGGTCCCCGCGATGCCCCCTTCACGGTGCTCGGGGGTCTGTGGTTCGGGCTGCTCGTGGTGCTGGCCGCCGTCGCCCGCTACCTCTGGCAGTTCGTCCTGTGGCGCCGCGGCGCGGGGACCCCAGTCGACTCGGGGGGGGCGGGGGCCTAGTCTGAGGGCCCGGTCAGGAGGCCCCATGAAGCGAACAGCCGGTGTCATCGGAGCGACCGTTGCCGGAGCCTGCGTGTTCGCAGCACTCCCGGCGCAGGCAGCCACAACCGGGGTCGGGCCGTTCGTCACGGTCGGCGCCCCCGGCAACGCGGCTGACCCCGCCACTGGGTACGGGGCGGTATCCCGGACGTTCCGCCTCGGCGAGAACCATGTGACGATCCGGCAGTACCTCGCCTTCCTGAACGCCGTCGCCCGCAAGGACCCGCACGGCCTGTTCAACAAGGCGATGACGACCGACCTGACGGTCGCGGGGGTGCGCCGGACGAAACGTAACGGCAAGTACCACTACCGGGCCGTCAGCCCCGCCGGGCCGGTACAGGGCGACTACGCCACCGCCGCCGGCCGGCCGATGGCCTACGTCAGTTGGTTCGACGCCGCGCGGTACACGAACTGGGCCGCCAACGGGCGCCCCAGCGGCAAGCAGACGAGCGCGACCACCGAGAACGGGGCCTACAACCTCGGCAGCAAAGCCGCCCGCAACGGCAAGGCGGTCCCCGTGAACCGCACCAACCCCAACACGGGCAAGGCACCCCGGTACTTCCTGCCGACCGAGAGTCAGTGGTACAAGGCCGCGTACTACGACCCGGACCTCAACGGCGGCAGCGGCGGCTACTGGCCGTACGCCACCCAGGCCAACACGCCACCGGGCAACGTCATCGGCGGTGGCCTGAACATCAACTACAGCTTCGGGACGTTGTTCTCGGTGACCATGCAGCCCGGGCTGCTGGTGAGCGAGCAGTACCTCACCGACGTCGGCGCCTTCCCCGGCTCACCCGGCCCCTACGGCACCTTCGACATGAACGGCAGCGTCTGGGAGATCGTCGACGGTGACGGCACCGCGACGAAGATGAAGGTGCTGCGCGGTGGCGGCTGGACGTCCTTCTACACCTACCTGCGCTCGGATTACCGCCTGGGAGTGACGCCGCAGACCAGCAACTCCAACGGTGGCTTCCGGCTGGTCAGCACGCTGGAGCCCGCTGCGGGACAGTCCTACCCCCTCGTGCGGATCGGGGACCCCGGAAACAGCGCCGACTCCACCGGGTACGGAGCGGTCGCCACGGCCTACTCGATCGGCACGTACGAAGTCACCATTCAGCAGTACAGCGACTTCCTCAACGCGGTGGCCAAGAGTGACCCCTACGGGCTGTACGCCGCCGACATGGGGTCCACGACCACCCTGAACAGCGTCGGCATCGCCCGCACCGGGGCCGACGGCGCCTACTCGTACGCGCCGGTGAACAACGCCGGGTCCAGCGCCGACCGTCCGATCACCTTCGTCAACTGGTTCGACGCAGCCCGCTACGCCAACTGGATGTCCAACGGCATGCCGGTCGGCGCGCAGGGGCCGGCCACGACGGAGAACGGCGCGTATGCGCTGAACGGTGCCGTCACGGGAGCGGCGGTCGCCGTCACCTCGACCAACCCCAACACGGGAGCCGCGCCGACGTTCACCCTGCCGAACGAGGACCAGTGGTACAAGGCGGCGTACTACGACCCCACCCGCAACGGCGGCGACGGCGGCTACTGGCGCTACGCCACCCGCAGCAATCAGGCGCCCATGAACACCATCGGGTCGGCGCCCAACCAGGCCAACTACATCAACGACGCCGACCGCTCCTTCGAGTTCACGGTGACCCGGTTCGTGTCCGTCGACACCGGCCAGAACTACCTGACCGACGCGGGCGCCTTCCCCGGCGGACCCAGTCACTACGGCACTCTGGAGCAGATGGGCAACCTGTACCAGTGGAACGACCTCGACGGCCGGCGCGGCGCCTCCCGCGGCCTGCGCGGCGGGTTCTGGTTCAGCGGACCGCCGTCGGTGGCCACCGGTATCTACGCGACGGCCAGCCCACGCCGGGAGGCCAACGACGCCGGGTTCCGGCTGGCCCGGCGGTAACCAGGGTCCGCCGGCGACGTGGCGCGCGGGCCCGCGGCGCGGCAGGCTGGCCTTAACCACGTAGCGAGGGAGTCGCGGATGAGCGCCGAGGGACTGCAGGCCGCCCAGGACAAGATGCGGGCGGCGGGGGTGGCCGACGCCGCTGTCTCCGTGTTCAGTCACTACTACGGCGAACTGGAGGGCGGGGCGACCGGCCTCATCCGGGAGGACTCCATCGACCCACTGACAGACCCGCCGGCTCTGGCCACAGTGGACATCTCCGCCGAGGCGGCGCGGGACGCTCTCGCGCACACCGCGATCATCAAACTCAACGGGGGACTGGGTACCTCGATGGGGATGGAGCAGGCGAAGTCGCTGCTGCCCGTCCGCGGCGACCGCACGTTCCTGGACATCATCGTCCAGCAGGTGCTCAGCGCCCGCGCGGAGTTCGACGTCGCCCTCCCGCTGATCTTCATGGACAGTTTCCGCACGCAGGCCGATACCCTCGCGGCACTGGAGCATCACCCCCGGATCCGGGTCGCCGACCTGCCGCTGGACTTCATCCAGAACCTGGAGCCGAAACTCCGCGCCGACGACCTGACCCCGGTGTCGTGGCCCGCCGACCCGAGCCTGGAGTGGTGCCCCCCCGGCCATGGAGACCTGTACACGGCGATCCTGGCATCCGGGGTACTGGGCGACCTCCTGGCGCAGGGGTACCGGTACGCCAGCATCTCCAACTCCGACAACCTGGGCGCCCGCCCCGACGCAGCCCTCGCCGGGTGGTTCGCCGCGTCCGGCGCCCCCTACGCCGCGGAACTGTGTCCCCGCACCGCCGCCGACCGCAAGGGCGGCCATCTCGCCGTCCGGCGCAGCGACGGTCGGCTCATCCTGCGCGACACGGCCCAGACCGCGCCGGAGGAGATGTCGTCCTTCACCGACGTGCGCCGCCACCCCTTCTTCCACACCAACAACCTGTGGTTCGACCTGCACGTCCTGTCCGACGCTCTCGCAGGCAGCGGAGCGGTGCTCGGCCTGCCGCTCATCCGCAACACCAAGACGGTGGACCCCGCCGACCCGACGTCGCCGGAGGTCGTGCAGGTCGAGACGGCGATGGGCGCCGCCGTCGAGGTGTTCGAAGGAGCGCAGGCGATTGTGGTGGGCCGCGACCGGTTCCTGCCGGTGAAGACGACCAACGACCTGATGCTGCTGCGCTCCGACGTCTACGACCTCGCGCCGGACGGCGCCCTGCTGCAGGAGACCCAGCCTGCGCCGCTGATCGACCTGGACCCCGACCACTACAAGACGGTCGCGCAGTTCGACCGGCACTTCCCCGCCGGTGTGCCGTCGCTGCGCCGGGCCCGTAGCCTCGCCGTCCGCGGCGACTGGACGTTCGCCGGCGACGTCGTCGTGACCGGCGACGTCGAGTTGGCCGACCCGGGACACCCCCAGGAGGTCCCCGCCGGGACGGTGCTGGGGGACTGACCGCAGCGCGGACTTCACCGTCCAGCACCGGAGCAACGTGGGCGGCGCCCACGCCGTGACCGCCGGCGCGGAGCACCCCACGACGGGCGAAACCTGCTCCGGTGGGGTGGCCGGCTGAGCCGGTGCGCGCCGGGCTGGCATCGGGCCGCCCCCGTGTCGCATGATCACGGGGTGGCAGGACGCAACGGGGGCCTTCCGGCGGGAGTCGTGGTGCTGCTGATCGCCGGGTCCGGCGTCGGGCATGCGCAGCACGTCGAGCCCGTCTCCGTGACCGGGTCCTGCTCGCGGGCCGCGACGTGGGAACTGACGGCACAGCGGGACGGCGGAAGCCTCGCCGCGACGTTCCGGGTGGACTCGCGGGCCCCCGGAGAACGCTGGCGGTTCTCGGTGGCGCGCACCGGTTCCACGTTCGCCACCGGTAGCCGCCGTACCCGGGGGAGCGGCGGTGTCTTCCGGGTGGCCAGGGACAGCGGGCCGGTCGGCACGGCTCCCGAAGTGATCACCGCCCGGGCCCACAACCTGCGCACGGGCGAGGTCTGCCTGGGGACGTTGCAGGCGTGATTGTGACGGGGGACGGCCAGCGGGAGACGTCGGTCCGTCGCGAGGTCCTGCAGTTCGCCGTGCCTGGGTTCGTGGCCCTCGTCCTGCTGGGGCTGGTGTCCTACGTCGTGGCCCAACGCGTCGCTGAGGAGGAGGCGCTGCGGGAGGCGACGACGCTGGCGCAGGTCATGGCCCGCTCGGCGGTCGAGCCGTACCTGGCCGATGCCGACCTGACCGAGTCGGTGGGCTTGTCGCAGTTCGACGAGTTCGCCCGGCAACGCCTTCTCGTCGACCCCGTCGTCGCGGTGCGGATGTGGACGGCGGAAGGTGTCATCGCCTACGCCACCGACCCGTCCCTGATCGGCCGCCGGTTCGGGCTGGGGGCGGCGGAGGCCGAGATCCTGGCCTCGGGCGGCGTCGACGCCCGGGTGAGTGACCTCAACAAACCCGAGAACGCGTCGCAGCGCGGGTTCGGGGACCTGGTGGAGGTGTACCTCCCCGTCACCGACGGGACCGGGCACCCGTTGCTGTTCGAGGTCCACACCCGCCAGTCCGCGATCGACGAGCAGGCGCAGCGCATCATGAACGCCTTCACCCCCGTACTCGTGGGATCCCTTGTGGTGCTCACCGCGATCCTGATCCTCCTGGCCTGGCGGATGGCCCGGCGCGCCCTGCCCTGAGGCCGTCAGGCGGCCGACAGGGCGAACAGCAGCACCATCAGCACCGCGGGGACGAGTGCGACGGTGATCAGCACGCCGGCCCACAGCGACCGTTCCCGGCTCCAGTACACCCAGGCGGCGATGCTGAAACCGATCGGCCACGCGGGGATCAGCCAGACCACCCCCGCGAAGATCCACGACACCATCCCGCTGTCGGCCGTGGCGGCCGTGACCGTGATGGCCACCGACCACCACGGGATCAGGGAGAGCGCCACGAGGCACTGTCCGACCACCAGCCACGCAAGTCGGCGGCCGGGATCGGCGTCGGGATTCTCCGTCACCGCGGGGATGGCCTCGGTGTCGGCCCGGTCTTCGCTCACCCGTCCAGCGTACGGACCCCTGCCGACGGTCCGGTGCCCGGTCAGACCCAGATGGCAGCGTCCGGCCCGGCGGCGAACCGTTCGGGCGGGTCGGGCAGGCTGCGTGCGCGTCCCGCCGCAACTCGCCCCGCCGTCCACGCCGTCGCCGCAGCGTCCACCACATCGTCCGGGGCGGCCCGGCGCCCCACCTCGCCCAGAGGCGCGTCCCGCAGGTCGATGCCGTGGTGGGACAGCAGTTCCAGCCGGTCGTGCAGCCCCTGCCACGTGTGTTTCGGCGCGGCGAGCGGCTGACCGTCGTTCATCTCCGCGAACGAACACTCGGGGTGGCACTCCACCACCCGGACTCCCGGCACACCAGCCACGAACAGGTCCGCCTCCCGGATGGCGGCCACCAGGGCGTAGGCCTGTGCGGTCACCCCCGGGCCGCCGAGCTCTACGTTCCGGCGGGAGGCCGCGGCCCGGTCCGGCTCGCCCACGGCCGCCCGGGTAGGGGTCAGGAACAGGGTGGCGGAGCGGCTCCCCAGCAACTGCTTGGCGAGGGTGTCCGCCCGGCGCCGGCCGCGGTCGGGCAGGCCGATGGGGATGTCCACGGCGACCACTGACGGCGGTGCCGGGGCCGCGCCCAGCAGGTCGGTGAGAGTGGCCCCGAACAGGCCCAGGGGGCGCGAACGCCCGGCCAGCAGCACCCCCGCCCAGCCCTTGCGGCAGCGGTCCACGCCGAGCACCGCGGTCATCGCCTCACGCCTCCCGGCCGCCCACCGGGTGCGGATAGGCGGCGCTGCGGTTCTGGAACGAGAGGATCTTGGGATTGCAGATCACACCGTCTCGGATCTCGATGGCGCGGCTGATCGTCACGTTCTCGTCCCAGCCGGTCGGACCTGCCAGCACCGGCCGGAGGAAGGGGATCAGCGCCTCGCTGTTCTCCCACGTCGCGGAGTCCCACAGGAACGACGGCGTGTGGTCGACGGCGTAGTAGTGCACGTCGTTGCCGACGTCGAACATGGGGTCGGCGAACGTCGTCGGCCGGGCGAAACTGAACCCCATCGCGTCATCGCACGAGACGTCCACGATGAGGGTGCCGGGCCGCAGCGTCGGCACGTCAGCGTCGGTCAGGAACATCATCGGGTGGTCGGTGTCCTGCAGCACGCAGTTGACGATGATGTCGAACCCGGCCAGGAACTCAGCGGTGGGCACCGGGCCAGAACTCGTCAGGGTCACGGTCTGCTCCGGGTCGTCGGAGCTGCGCTCCAGGCCGCCCAGGGTCACGTTGGGGATCGGCGCCGCGACGGTGTTGACGTCGCGCATCGTGAGAGCCACCACGTCCGTCACCCCCAGGCCGAACAGTGCGGTGGCAGCTCCCCGGGCGGTGTTGCCGAAGCCGAGCAGCACGGCCCGGCGGCGGCGCCCATAGTGGCCGGTGAACCCGCGCAGGGTCATGGCGTGCAGGACCGAGGCGTACCCGGCGATCTCGTTGTTCATCTGGAACACGTGCACGAGGAAACGCCCGTCGGAGGCCCAGTAGTTCATCGCCTCCCAGGCGATCAGGGTCAACCGGTGGTCGATGGCGGCCTGCGTGAGGACCGGGTCCTGCACACAGTGCGGCCAGCCCCACAGCACCTGGCCGGGGCGCATCGCCGTGACGTCGGACATGGTCGGTTTCGGCTGCAGGATCACATCGCTGTGGGCGACCAACTCGCCCTGCGTGCGGAAACCGGCGACCAGGCCGGACAGTTCGGCGTCGGACACCCCGTACTGCTCGCCGTAGCCGTGTTCGAGCCAGATGTGTTCCCGCAGGTCCGCATCGATGTGTCCGATGTGCCGAGGATGGAGGGGCAGCCGGTGCTCGTTCTCCTTGGCCGAGCGGCCGAACACCCCGAGGGTGAGCCGGGGGGACAGGTCGGTCACGCTTCCTCCTCCGCGGCGTGAGGTCGAGGTTAGTCACCGGGAACCACCCGAGGCGCGGCCGGCAACCGCAGCATTCACCCTGACTCGCCGCGTCGGTGACACTAACGTTGGGGCCAACCGAGGTGGGAGGCCACATGCTCCGGCAGGTCAGTGCGGCGTTAGCGGTGGCGGCGCTCGTGGGAACGACGGGAGCCGTGTCCGCTCAGGCGGCCCCCACCACCCCGACGGTGTCGGCGCGCCAGGGCGCGGCGGCGGCCGCCGACCCGTGCGACGCGGGGCGCAACGCCCGCGGCTGGAACTGGACGACGCGCCTGTGCCGCACCGCCAACTGGATGGGCCGCGTCTACGCCCACGCCCCCAACGCGCGGCTGACCGACATGCTGCTGCCCGGCACCCACGACTCCGGTGCCTACGCCATCCGTGACCGGGCGCCGTGCGCCCCCCAGGTCATCGCCGGAGCCGGCGCGCAGTTCGTGGCCGCGGCGCAGCAGAACCCCTGCGCGGCCGCGGCGTTGGCCAAGGCGCAGGACCGCGACCTCGGGCAACAACTGCGCAACGGGGTGCGGTACCTCGACATCCGCGTGGGCGTACCGGCCGACGAGGTCATCCCGGCCCCCGAGCCTCCCGCCCCCGACCCGCTGGCGGTACCCCTGGTCATGCAGCACAACTACGTGTCCGCTCCGCTTGCCACGGGGCTGCGCCAGACGCTGCGGTTCGCGACCCAGCACCCGCGCGAGGTCGTCATCCTGGACTTCCAGCACATCGACCTCACCGAAGACCCGGCCATCAACGCGTACTACCAGAAGGCATTGATCGGCGTCCTGCGGCAACTGCTGGTCGGCTCGGAGAGCATCTGTTCGCGAGCCTGGACCCCCGCGAGCGTCGGCGCCACCGCGCACGGAGTCGGCACCAAGGTCCCGATCCGCCGGGCGTGGCGCACCGACCGCAACATCCTCGTGCTCATGGACTCCGCTCTGCCCGCCCGGTCCTGCTACTACGACCGGGACCTGGCTCTCGTCAGCCCCTGGCCGAACACCGACGTTCCTGCGGTCAGCAAGAAGGACAACGACGGCTATCTGGCGGAGCGCGGGCAGCGGCTGTCCAGCGGGCGCTGTACCGACGCCGACGGTGCGTACTGGTGCGGCCTCTTCGTCAACCAGCTGCAGCTGACGCCGAGCGTCTCCCGCTACGTCGGCTGCATCTGGCAGAACACCGGGGACCCGTGCTCGCTGGCCGGGCTGGCCGCGCTCGTCAACGACCGCGTCGCCGGCTACATGACCCGGTGGACCAAGCAGGGGGAGCCCACGAACATCAACATCGTCGACTTCTACGAACGGTCCGCCCCCGACATCGTGGACCGGATGATCCACCTGAATCGGATGCGCATTGACTGACCGGTTCACCACGGTCACCGACGACGCCCTCGGGACCGACGACACCGTCGCCCTGCTGGACCGGCTGCAGCGGCGGGACGTCTCCGCGGCGGAACTCGTGGCGGCGGCTGCGACGCGGGCGCGGGGGGCGCAGGAGCGCCTCAATGCGGTGGTGTCGTGGGTGCCCGATCCCGCGCCGACCGCTGCCCCCGACACGCCGTTGGCCGGCATCCCGTCGTTTATCAAGGACAACGAGCAACTGGCCGGGCTGCCCACGCGAGAGGGCTCGCGGGCCACGTCCGACGCTCCTGCCCGGGAGTCGTCGGTGTGGACCAGCCAGTTCCTCGCGCTGGGGGCGACACCGCTGGGCAAGACGACCCTGCCGGAGTTCGGGCTGACGTCGACCACCGAGTCGCTGCTGTCCGGTCCGACGCGCAACCCCTGGGACCGGTCGCGTTCGGTCGGGGGCTCCTCGGGCGGATCGGCGGCGCTGGTCGCCGCGGGCGTCGTGCCGCTGGCCCATGCCAATGACGGGGGAGGTTCCATCCGGATCCCCGCGGCGTGCTGTGGACTGGTGGGGTTGAAACCCAGCCGCGGCCGGCTGGTCGACATGCCCGAACTGGAGCGACTCCCCGTCAACATCACCACCCAAGGTGTCCTGACCCGCAGTGTGCGCGACACGGCGCTGTACTACGCCGTCGCCGAACGGGCCTACCGCAACACGGCGCTGCCCCCCATCGGCCACGTGACCCGCCCCATCGACCGGCCGCTGCGCATCGCCGTCACCCCGGCCGGGCATCCTGACCTGCCCACCAGCCCCGAGACGGCCGCGGCGGTCCTGGCGGCCGGGCGCCTGTGCGACGAGTTGGGGCATCAGGTGAGCGTCATCGACTTCCCCTACGGCAAGCAGGTCGGCGTCGACTTCCTGCGGTACTGGGCCTTCTTGTCGTTCCTCCTCAAGAAGTGGGGGGGCCGGTTGTTCGGGGAGCCGTTCGACCCGGGGCTGCTCGAACCGTTCACGGTGGAGCTGGCGCGGATGTTCACCGCGGCCCCCGAGCGGCTCATCGGGGCGCTGGGCCGCCTCCGGCGTTTCGGTCCCGCCTACTCGGCCCCCTTCGCCGACTATGACGTCGTCATCTCGCCCGTGGTCGCCCACGTGGCGCCGCCTCTGGCTTACCTCGGCCCGCAGGCCGCGGACCGCGACCACCTGATCCGGCTGCTGCGGTTCGTGTCGGTGACCCCGCTGCAGAACATCGCCGGGGCGCCCGCGATCAGCCTGCCGCTGGCGCAGGACAGCGCCGGCCTGCCGATCGGGATCCACCTGGCTGCGGACGTCGGAGGGGAACGGACCCTCCTGGAACTGGCGCTGCAGCTCGAGGAGGCGTCACCGTGGCCGCAGGGGGTGCCGCCCACCCGCGTGCCGGGAGCGGCGGGGTGAGCCTGGCGCCGGACGTCGATCGGCGTGAGGGGACCATCGGCGTCCCCTTCGTGACCGTGGCGCTGGTCCTGTCGGTGCTGGTCGGGGTCACCCTGTGTTTCGTGTTGCCGGTGTGGGCCGCGGCCGTGTCGGAGTCGGTCGTCCCGGCCGGAGCGGTGAGCATCGACCGGGTGAGCCTGCAGCCCCAGCCGGGCTGGGAGGAGATGCCGGGGGACTCACCCGACACGCGGTACCTCACCAAGGACGATGTCGTCCTCGCCTTCACGCTGCGCCCGGTCACGACTGCCACCACCCCGACTGTCTCCCTCGACGAACTCGTGGCCGGGTTGGGCATGGTCCCCGAGAGCGAACCCGTCCCATTCGAGACCGCGACCGACGACCCCGGCGTCGAGGTGCGGGCGGTGGGGCCGGACGACGTGGCGGTGGCCGCGACCGTGCTCGCCCGCGACGGCAGCTACGTGGTCCCGGTGTCGGCGGTCGGTGACCCGGTGGCCGTGGCAGCGCTGACCGGTGAGATCGACGACATGGTCCTCGGTATCCGCATCCGGAAACCGTCATGACGGTTCCCGGCGCCGTCCCCCGTCGCACCGCCCCACGGGCTCCGCTGACCAGCCCGCGGGAACGTTTCTGGATCCTCACCGTGGCGCTGCTGCTGTGCCTGGTCCCGGTGGCGGTGAGCCTGGAGAACCTGACGCTGTCGACTGCGGTGTCCCCCGGGCTGGCCCTCGCCTCTGCCGTCGTGTGGTCCCTCTACACGATCCCGTTCCTGATCGTCATCCGCCGGATCGACTACTTCGAGCGCGAGCCGTGGGGGTCGCTCGTCGCGGCCTTCGGGTGGGGCGGCTTCATCGCGGCGGGCATGGCGATGGTGGCCAACAGCGCGATCTTCGACCTCGTGACGGTGACGGCGGGGGTGGCGACTGCCCAGGAGTGGGGGGCCGCCATCGCCGGGCCCACGACCGAGGAGATCGCCAAGGGTGTGGGTGTCCTGCTGATCCTGCTGGTCAGCCCGCGCCGCCCGCGCACCGCGCTGGACGGCTTCGTGATCGGCGCGGTGGTGGGGCTGGGGTTCCAGGTCGTCGAGGACTTCGGCTACACGATGAACGCCGCCGCCGCGGAGGGTGATCCCGGTGCGACGCCCCTGGTGCAGATGTTCGTGGTCCGCGGACTGATCGCCGGGCCGTTCTCGCACGCCGTCTACACCGGCATCGTCGGTCTGGGACTGGGGTATCTCGTGACGGCGACCGACCGGGGGTGGGGCCGCCGGATCGCGGTCGCCCTGCTGGCGTTCCTGGCCGCGTACTTCGTGCACGGGCTGTGGAACTCCCCGATCCTGTTCGACGAATTGGGGGTCCTGTCGTTGCTGGTCAAAGGAGCAGTCGCGCTGGCGGCGCTGGCGGTCGGGCTGCGGTTCGCGCGGGACCGTGACGCCGAGTTCTTCTCGGTGGGTCTGACCCAGGTGCCCGACTGGCTGTGTTCGCCGGCCGAACAGCAGATGCTGGCATCCGGCCGCACCCGGCGGCAGGCTCGCCGGGCCGCCCGGCTGGCGGGTGGCCGTCCCGCGCGCCGCGCGATGACCGACCTCCAACGCGCCCAGGCCGACCTCGCGGTCGCCGTGCGGGTGGGCGACCAGGCCGCCGCGGACAATGCGTCCGAGCGGATCATCGCCGCCCGGCAGCGGCTGTCGGTGATTCGCAGCGGTACGCCCGCGTGGGCACCCCCGACCGGTGCGCCCGTCGCCTGACGGCGGGTGGCAGCCTGGGGGTATGCCCGAAGGAGACGCCGTGCGGCGCACCGCGCGCCGCCTGGACACCGCGCTGGCCGGTCAGGTGCTGCGCCGTGCCGAGTTGCGGGTACCGCGGGTGGCGACCGTCGACCTGGTCGGGATGACGGTCCTCGGCACTCACGTGGTGGGCAAACACCTCCTGACGCGACTGCAGCGCGACGACACCCGGTGGACGCTGCACTCCCACCTGCGCATGGACGGCCGCTGGGCGACCGGTCCCCCCGGCCCGCGGCCGGGTGCGGGCCCGGCGCACCAGGTGCGGGTGTGGCTCGTGGCCGAACGGGCCCAGGCGGTGGGACTGCGACTGATGGAGGTGACCGTAGTGCCGACCAGCGATGAGGACACGCTGGTCGGGCACCTCGGGCCCGACATCCTGGACGAGGCGTGGGACGGCGGCGCGGGGGCCCGGCGGGTGGCGGAGCAGGGGGAGCGGCCGGTCGTCGCGGCGCTGCTCGACCAGCGGGTCATCAGCGGCGTCGGCACGATGTGGGCCGCGGAACTGGCTTTCGCCGCGGGCGTGACGCCGTACCGCGCGGCGGGCGACGTGGCCGGCCTGGAGCCGGCGCTCGAGCGGGTGCGGCAGCGGATGCGGCGGGCCGTCGTCGACCCGAAGCGGGTCAGCCGGGCCCGGCTGAACGTGTTCGAGCGCGGCGGCCGGCCGTGCCTGCGCTGCGCCACCCCGATCCGGGTGGGGCGCGTCGGCCCGCACGACCGGTTGACCTACTGGTGCCCGCAGTGCCAGGAGGGCCCCGACCGCTGACCGCCGCGCATCGGCCGCGCCCCGGCGGCAGGCTGGAGCCCGTGGTGCGGTACGCGGTCGTCGGCTACGGCGTGGCGGGGTCGGCGTTCCACGCCCCCATCATCGCGGCCACTCCCGGAGCCGACCTGGCTGCCGTCGTCGCCCGCAGCGACGGCGCCGCCGCCGCCGTGCGGGAGCGCTATCCGGGAGCGCGGGTGGTGGCCGAGGTCGCGGAACTGGCGGATGTCGACGTGGCGGTCGTGGCGACGCCGAACGCGACCCACGCCTCCTTGGCCGCCCAGCTGCTCGACCGGGGCATCGCGGTGGTCGTGGACAAGCCGCTGGCCGAGTCTGCCGCGGCTGCCCGTGCGCTGGTGGCGCACGCTGCCGCGGCGGGAGTGACCCTCACGTGCTATCAGAACCGCCGTTGGGACGGGGACTTCCTGACCGTGCGCCGCCTCGTGGCCGAGGGGGCGCTCGGCAGCATGCACCGGTTGGAGTCGCGGTTCGAGCGGTGGCGCCCCGACGTGGCCGCCGGGTGGAAGGAGCGCCCGGGCCCGGCAGCGGGCATCCTGTGGGACCTCGGCCCGCACCTGGTCGACCAGGCGATGCTCCTGTGCGGGCCCGTGGCCGACGTGACGGGGTGGGTGGCGACGGTGCGTCCCGGCGCGCAGGTTCCGGATGACGCCTTCGTGCTGCTGCGCCACGAGTCCGGCGTGACCTCGCACCTGTCGGTCAGTCATGTCGCGGCGGCGCCGGGACCGCGGTTCCGCGTGCTCGGTGACGCGGGGGCCTACCGGAAGGACGGGCTGGACCCGCAGGAGGCGGAGTTGCGGGCCGGGGTGACGCCGGGCGGGCCGGGGTGGGGGCGCGAGCCGCGGTCCCACTGGGGGCAGCTGACGACGCGGGCGCGGGGGGAGCGGGTCCAGCCGAGCGACGCGGGCGACTACCCGCGGTTCTACCGGCTGATGACGGAACACATGACCGGCCGCGGCCCGGTGCCGGTCGATCCGATGGACAGCGTGCGGGCGCTGGAGGTGATCGAGGCGGTCGGGTAGGTCAGCCCGCGACGATGTCGCCCTCGGCGGTGTCGATCTCGATGCCCTGGCCCAGGAGGTACTCCTTGGCCGCGGCGATGCGCGTCGGCTCGCCCTCCACCTCGAGCACCAGCCAACCGAAGTGGTTCTCGATCGCGGCGCGGCGGATGTTCGGCACCACGTCGAAGTCCTTCACCAGGTGGTAGATCACCGGATCGGTGACGTGTTCTTCGGGGAAGGTGAGGCGCCAGTGCTCGGACATGGTGCCACCCTAGCCCTACCCGTCCACCAGACCTGCCCCGCAGCCGCAGAACTCCCGCCGCCCGACCGCAGAACGGCCCCGTGCGGGGCAGGGCTACGGTCGGCGTTCGGCGCGGTTGACCGCGGAGATGATGGCCTTGAGCGACGACGTGACGATGGACGGGTCGATGCCGACGCCCCACAAGACGCGGTCGGCGATGGCGCACTCCAGGTAGGACGCGGCGTTCGCGTCGCCGCCGGATGCCATCGCGTGTTCCGCATAGTCGAGGACCCGCACGTCCACCCCGTGGCGCGACAGGGCGTCGCAGAAAGCGGCGATCGGGCCGTTGCCGGTCCCCGTGAGGTGCACTTCACGGCCGTGGTCGGTCAGCACCGCCGAGACGGCGGTCTCACCGCCGACGGCGGACTCCTGGTTCACACTCACCAGCGCGAAGCGGCCCCACGCCGCGTTCGGGTCGGGCAGGTACTCGTCGGTGAAGATGGTCCACATCTCCCCGGGCAGCACCTCGCCGCCCTCGTCGTCGGTGCGGTGCTGCACGACCTGGCTGAACTCGATCTGCAGGCGGCGGGGCAGGTCGAGTTTGTGCTCGGTGCGCATGACGTACGCGACACCGCCCTTGCCGGACTGGCTGTTCACGCGGATGACGGCCTCGTAGGTGCGACCGACGTCCTTGGGGTCGATCGGCAGGTACGGCACCTCCCAGCGGAAGTCGTCGACCTCCGCGCCGGCGGCCGCGGCGTCGGTGGCCATCGCCTTCAGGCCCTTGTTGATGGCGTCCTGGTGCGACCCGCTGAACGCGGTGTAGACGAGGTCCCCGCCGTACGGGTGCCGCTCGTGGACGGGCAGCTGATTGCAGTACTCCACCGTGCGGCGCACGTCGTCGATGTCGGAGAAGTCGATCTGCGGGTCGATGCCCTGGCTGAACAGGTTCATGCCCAGCGTGACCAGGCAGACGTTGCCGGTGCGCTCGCCGTTGCCGAACAGGCAGCCCTCGATGCGGTCGGCGCCGGCCAGGTAGCCCAGCTCGGCGGCGGCCACGGCCGTCCCGCGGTCGTTGTGGGGATGCAGGCTGAGTACCACCGAGTCGCGGCGGGCCAGGTTGCGGCTCATCCACTCGATGGAGTCGGCGTAGATGTTCGGCGTGGCCATCTCCACCGTCGCCGGCAGGTTGATGATGACCTTGCGCTCCGGGGTCGGCTCCCAGACCTCGATCACGCGGTTGCAGACCTCGAGGGCGAAGTCGAGTTCCGTGCCGGTGTAGGACTCGGGGGAGTATTCGAAGAACACGTCCGTGTCGGTGTTCTCGGCGTACTTGGCGCACAGCTGCGCGCCGTGGACGGCGATGTCGATGATGCCGTCGCGGTCCAGTCCGAAGACCACCCGGCGCTGCAAGGTGGACGTGGAGTTGTACAGGTGCACGATGGCCTGCTTGGCGCCCTCGATGGACTCGAAGGTCCGTTCGATGAGGTGTTCGCGGGACTGCGTCAGGACCTGGATGACGACGTCGTCGGGGATCGCGTCGTCCTCGATCAGTTGCCGGACGAAGTCGAAGTCCGTCTGGGACGCCGACGGGAAGCCGACCTCGATCTCCTTGTAGCCCAGCGACACCAGCAGCTCGAACATGCGGCGTTTGCGGTCGGGGGTCATGGGGTCGATGAGCGCCTGGTTCCCGTCGCGCAGGTCGACGGCGCACCACCGCGGCGCCTCGGTGATGACGGCGCCCGGCCAGGTGCGGTCGGTGAGGGCGACCGGCTGGAACGGCCGGTAGCGGTGGGACGGCATGGGGGACGGCAACTGGGGATTGCGGTCGTCGTGTGATGTGGTCATGGGGGCCTCTCGGGGAGCGGGTCGGACCGGGGAGACCGGCAGAGGGAAACTCCGCGGCGAGGAAGCCAGTCGATCAGGCCTCGCCGCGGCTGCCAAGGAGCAGGCCCGCATACATCCCTTCGACGGTACCAGCGTGACCGCGGCTGGTCCATCCGCTCCGGTGGGTGGCGGGGGTCACAATGGAGACTCAGGCCGATGACGGGAGGCGCGATGTTCGTCGATGTGTTGCCCGGGGGGCCCGACCAGTTCGTGGTGGTCGTGGCCGACGACGGAGCGGTGGTGGCCTCCGGCTTCGGCCCCGTCGAACGCGTCCTGGCGATGCTGCCGGACCCGGACGTACCGGTTCCGGGGGACGCGGCGGCGGTCCGCCCTGCGTGGGACGCCTACCTGGCCGGCGACCTCGCCGCGCTGGACACCGTGCCGGTCCGGCAGGACGGCAGCGAGATGCAGCAGGCGGTATGGGCGGCGCTGCGGCGCGTCCCTCCCGGAGAGCCGGTGGGTTACGGCGAGATGGCGGACCTCGTCGGCCGCCCCCGCGCCGCGCGGGCGGTGGGGTCGGCCTGCGGGGCGAACCACGTGGCCCCGTTCGTGCCCTGTCACCGGGTGATCGCCGCCGACGGTGGCCTCGGCGGTTACGGCTACGGCCTGCCGGTGAAGCAGTGGCTGCTGGACCACGAGGCCCGGCACAGTTCCTGACCGCCCGCCCCGACGTTCCCCAACGTTCTCCGGAACGGTCGCATGCGCCCGTTCCGGAGCCCCGGCGAGGGGGGCCGGGGGGCCGCATAGACTCACCGTCCATGACGTCCACGTACTCGCTAGCAGTCATCCCGGGCGACGGCATCGGGGGCGAGGTGACCGCCGAGGCGCTGAAGGTCCTCGACGCGGTCGCCCCGGCCGCGGCCGTGACGTTCGCCCCCACCCCGTACGACCTGGGCGCGCGCCGCTACCTGGCGACCGGTGAGGTGCTGCCGGACTCCGTGCTCGCCGAACTGCGGGGACACGACGCCATCCTGCTCGGCGCGGTCGGCGACCCCGCCGTGCCCCCCGGTGTCCTGGAGCGCGGCCTGTTGCTGCGGCTGCGCTTCGCGCTCGACCACCACGTGAACCTGCGCCCGGTCAAGCTGTTTCCCGGTGTCTCCGGCCCGCTGGCCGGCAAAGGCCCGGACGAGATCGACTTCGTGGTGTGCCGCGAGGGCACCGAGGGCCCGTACGCCGGCGCCGGCGGCAATCTGCGGCAGGGCACCGCACATGAGGTCGCCACCGAGGAGAGCATCAACACCGCCTACGGGGTGGAGCGCATCGTGCGCGACGCCTTTGCGCGCGCGGCCCGGCGCGACAACCGCGTCACCCTGGTGCACAAGACCAACGTCCTCGTGCACGCGGGGGGTATGTGGAAACGCGTCTTCGACGAGGTGGCTGCGGAGCATCCCGGCGTCACGACGGACTACCAGCATGTGGATGCCGCGGCGATGTTCTTCCTCACCCAGCCCGAACGGTTCGACGTCGTGGTCACCGACAACCTCTTCGGCGACATCCTCACCGACATCGGCGCCGCCATCTCCGGGGGGATCGGCCTGGCGGCCAGCGGCAATCTCGACCCGAGCCGGGAGAACCCCAGCATGTTCGAGCCGGTGCACGGCTCCGCGCCCGACATCGCGGGTCAGGGCCAGGCGGACCCGACAGCGGCGATCCTGAGCGCTGCCCTCATGCTCGACCACCTCGGCGAGTACGGGGCGGCGCGGCAGGTGGAGGCGGCCGTGGCCGCGGATCTCGCCGAGCGCGGGGCCGCTCCCCGGACCACCAGCGAGGTCGGCGACGCGATCGCGGGCCGGCTCTGACGCGGCCGGCTCAGAGTCGGGCGTCGATCTCGGTGAGGACCTCCTCGACGGTCAGGTCGTCGACCAGGCCCAACCGCTGCGCGATCTCGGCCATCTGGATCGAACTGCGCACGGTCACCAGTTCGGACGTGTCGGGGCCGGAGCCGGACTCGTCGTGCTCGATGTCCGCGGGTTTGGCGGTCACGTCCCGGATCATCGCCACGCGGATGCGGTCGGGGTCGGAGGCGAGGAACTCCTCGTAGATCTCCGGGTCCTGCTCGCCACTGTCGCCGATGAGGATGAACTCCAGGTCCGGGTAGGCGTCGAGGATTCGGCGGATCCGGGCCTGCTTGTGG
Source organism: Actinomycetota bacterium (assembly GCA_029978705.1). Classification (GTDB taxonomy): domain Bacteria; phylum Actinomycetota; class Actinomycetes; order S36-B12; genus CAIWTL01. Next base: position 39,897 of record JAPOIY010000014.1, on the reverse strand, counting down.
TGGGACTCGAACTTCCCGTCCTCGTCGCTGGTCGGCGACCCCGGGCGCCAGTCGGTCAGGAACAGCGGGCCCCGCGGGAACCCGCGCACCCCCAGGAACTGCACCAGCATGTCGTAGAGGTTCCACGGGCCCGATGACACGTAGAAACACGTTGACTCCGGCCGGTGTCCCTCGGTGCCGCGCGCGAGGCCGCGGTAGAGACTCGGGGTCCCCGGGATGGGGCGGCGTCCGTACGCATCCCGCAGCAGGGTCCGGCGCAGCGCCTTCATCCCCTCCGTCATGCCGGTCGCCAGGATCGTGTCGTCGATGTCGGTGATGATGCCCACCCGCGACGCCGGGTCGGGCAGCACCACGCGTCCCGTGGCCGTCACCTCCCGGCCGCGGTCGACCGCGGTGAACCGCACGTCGTGCCAACCGGGTCGGATGTCCCCGACCGGCACCTTGGCGATGACGAACCCGTCGGAGTTGCTGTTCACCGTCACGCTGTTCTCGTTGATGGCGACCTGGACCTCGACCCCGGCCATGTCCAGCACGACCCACCGCAGCAGGTTCGCGGCCAAGGTGGCGTCCACGCGCAACCCCCCGGGCTGGTAGTCGAACACGGGCTGCTCCATGACCCGGGCGCGGACGTGGGCGACCCCGTCGGCGATGAATCCCCGGTACGGCTGGATGACGGTCGGGCCCAGCAGCCCGGTGACCCTCTTGCCCGTGCGCAGCGACTGCGTCGCCAGGTCCTCCATGTCAGCGCCGAAGCGCAGCCAGTCCACCATCGGGCCAGAGTGTCACCGATCCCGCCGGGTAGCACGCGCAGCGAAAACTCCCGGACGGCGCCGCCCGGCGCCTGCGAGATACTGTGGTGTTTTCCGCAGAAGGAGAGTCCATGTCCCCGATCGTCCGTCGCGGCGTCCTCGCGGCCCTGGCCGCCGGCGTGTGCCTGACCGGAGCGGTGACGCCCGGCCACGCCGCATCCACCCCGCGCTCGCTGTACGACGACTGGGCCGCGTCGCTGTCGCAGACCCGGTGCGACGGCAACCTCACCGCCTCCCGCTACAGCAAGGACGCGGTACTGCTGGCGACGTTCAAGTCGAAGATCGTCGGCCGCAAGAAGATCCGCGGTTACTTCGACCACCTCACCTGCAACGAGAACCTGCGGGTCGCCACCAACTGGTTCCGCGCCGGCGGCAACCACGGGATCAAGTGGGCGACCGGGCTCTACACGTTCAAGTACGATTCCGACACCGGTGGCCCGGTCGAGGTCCCGGCACGGTTCACCTTCGTCTGGCACCGCAACTCCCAGGGGGAGTGGCGGATCGTGAACCACCAGTCCTCGCAACGTCCCAAGAGCGAGGGCTGAGCACCTCGGAGGGGACGGCCGGCGGTCGATCCGCCACAATGGCCTCCCACCCACCTGCCGAGGAGCCCGCGATGACGGATGCCACGCAGCCGTTCCCGCTGCGCGCGAACCCGAGTCCCCTGCCCGCCAACGAGCGGGAGATGATCCTGAAGGACCCCGGGTTCGGGGGAGTGTTCACCGACCACATGGTGGAACTGCGGTGGCTGGCCGACCGCGGCTGGCATGACGGAGCCGTGGTGCCCTACGGGCCGTTGACTCTGGACCCCGCCACCGCCGCGCTGCACTACGGACAGAGCGTCTTCGAGGGGCTGAAGGCCTACCGCCATGCCGACGGCGGTATCTACGCGTTCCGCCCGTTGGCCAACGCGGCCCGGTTCCGCCGGTCGGCGGCGCGGCTGGCGATGGCGCAGCTGCCCGACCACCTATTCCTGGGCTCGATCGAGGCGCTCGTCCGCCAGGACCGCGAGTGGGTGCCGGACGACCCGGAGAAGTCGCTCTACCTGCGGCCCTTCATGTTCGCCACCGAGGTGGCCCTGGGCGTCAAGCCGGCCGACGAGTACCTCTATCTCCTGCTCGCGTCCCCGGCCGGCGCCTACTTCAAAGGTGGCCTCAAACCGGTGACGGTGTGGCTGTCGCAGGACTACGTGCGTGCCGCCCCGGGCGGTACCGGGGAAGCGAAATGTGCCGGCAACTACGCGGCCTCGCTCCTCGCCCAGGCCGAGGCCATCGACCACAACTGTGATCAGGTGGTGTGGCTCGACGCCAACGAACACCGGTGGATCGAGGAGATGGGCAGCAACAACCTGTACTTCGTGTACGGCAGTGGCGCGGACGCGCGGCTCATGACGCCGTCGCTGACCGGCAGCCTCCTGCCGGGCATCACCCGCGACTCGCTGCTCACCCTCGCCGCCGATCTCGGCTACCCGGTGGAGGAGGGCCGGATCAGCGTCGAGGACTGGCGCAAGGGGTGTGAGTCGGGCGAGATCACCGAGGTGTTCGCGTGCGGCACCGCCGCCGTCATCACACCCGTCGGGCACGTGAAGGGCCGCGATGCGTCGTGGACGGTGGCCGCCGGCGCCGCCGGCCCGGTGACCCAGCAGTTGCGGGCGGCCCTGCTGGACATCCAGACCGGGCGGGCCCCCGACCCCCACGGATGGATGACCCGGATCGCCTGAGGCGCCCCATCACCGCTTCAGCAGCGGGTCGACCGTCACCTCGAAGCGCGACGCCGCCAGCATCAGGCGCACCAGCGCAGCCACGGTAGGCGCCGCGCCCTGCTTGCGCGGGGAGCCGCGCCGGTGTCACCATGACGGCGTGACTCCCGCAGTCGTCATCATCGGATAGCGCGTCAGCCCCCGCTGCCGCGCACACCCCCTACGCCACCGGCGAGGGGGTTTTTCGTTGGTGCGGGTGGCCGGCAGAAGGAAGGCAGCCATGAACGTCCCCAACGACTCGTTCCACGTGTTCGACACGACACTGCGCGACGGGGCCCAGCGGGAGGGCATCACGTACTCCGTGGCCGACAAACTCGCGGTGGCTCGCTTGCTGGACGACTACGGCGTCGGGTTCATCGAGGGCGGCTGGCCCGGTGCGATGCCCAAGGACACGGAGTTCTTCGCGCAAGCCCAGACGGACCTCAAACTGCGCAATGCGCAGTTGGTCGCCTTCGGCTCCACCCGGCATGCCGGGGTCGCGGTCGAGGACGACCAGCAGGTGCGGGCGCTGCTGGAGTCCGGTGCGCCCGTCGTGACGCTGGTCGCGAAGTCCGACGTGCGCCACGTCGACAAAGCCCTGCGGACGACGCTGGACGAGAACGTCGCCATGGTCACCGACACCGTGGCCTTCCTGGTCGGCGAAGGCCGCCGGGTGTTCGTCGACCTCGAGCACTTCTTCGACGGGTACGCCCACGACCCGGACTACGGCGTCCGCCTGCTGGTGGCGGCCGCCGGCGCCGGCGCCGACGTCGGGGTGCTGTGCGACACCAACGGCGGCATGCTGCCCAGCGGGATCGCCCGCGTCGTCGCCGATGTGCACCAGCGCAGTGGCGTGCGCCTGGGCATCCACTGCCAGGACGACACCGGTTGCGCGGTCGCGAACACGATCGCCGCCGTCGAGGCTGGCGCCACCCACGTGCAGGGGACCGCCAACGGCTACGGTGAGCGCACCGGTAACGCCGACCTGTTCGCGGTCGTCGCCAACCTGGAGCTGAAGCTGGGTATGCAGGTGCTGCCGCCCGGGAACCTCACCGAGACCGTGCGGGTCTCCCACGCGATCGCCGAGATCGCCAACCTGCCCCCCGACACCCACCAGCCCTACGCGGGCATGTCGTCGTTCGCGCACAAGGCGGGCCTGCACGCCAGCGCGCTCAAGGTGTCCGCGGACCTGTACAACCACATCGACCCGGCCCTCGTCGGCAACGACATGAGGATCCTCGTGACGGAGATGGCGGGACGTGCGTCGGTGGAGCTGAAGAGCCGCGAACTCGGCCTCGACCTGTCCGACGACAAAGAGGCCGTCACCCGCGTCGTCGACCGGGTGAAGGACCTGGAAGCCCACGGCTGGTCGTTCGAGGCGGCCGATGCGTCCTTCGAACTCATGGTGCGCTCCGAGACCGACGACCTGCCGCCCGCGGTGTACGCATTGGAGTCGTGGCGCACCCTCGTGGAGCGTCAGGCGGACGGCACCGTCATCAGCGAGGCGACCGTGAAGGTCCTCGTCGAGGGGCAGCGGATCATCTCCACCGCGGAGGGCAACGGGCCGGTGAACGCCCTGGACCGGGCCCTGCGCGAGGCACTGCTGACCGCGCGCCCGGAGATCCAGGACCTGGAGCTCGTGGACTACAAGGTGCGCATCCTCGAAGGGGTGAAGGGGACCCAGGCGGTCACCCGCGTCCTCATCACCACGTCCGACGGGGTGCGCGACTGGCAGACCGTCGGGGTGCACGAGAACGTCATCGAGGCGTCGTGGCTCGCCCTCGACGACGCCCTGCGGTACTCGCTCCTCCACCCGGGTGCGGCGCCGGGGGACTCCTGAGTGGCCGGCCGCTCCTGGCTGGCCTCCTACCTCGCTCTCGCCGTCGTCTGGGGGCTGAGTTTCGCCCTCATCAAGGAAGGCCTGACCGCCCTGACGCCGCTGCAGGTGACAGCGTCGCGCATGGGCCTGGGCGCGCTGACCGTGGTCATCGTCCTGGTGGCTTCCCGCCGGCTGCCGCGGCCGGCGCCCCGCGAATGGGGGATTCTGGCTGTCCTGGGGGTCGTCGGTCTCGCGCTGCCGTACCTGCTGATCTCCTTCGCGGAGACGAGGGTGTCGTCGATCCTGGCCGGTCTGCTCAACGGCGCCACCCCGCTGTTCACCGCTGTCTTCGTCAGTCTCCTCATCCCCGCCGAACGTCCCCGGATGCTGCAGGTCATCGGGCTGCTCGTCGGGTTCGCCGGCATCGCCGTGCTGATCGGGGCGTGGGACCTGCCGGGAACCGGCCTCGATGTGCTCGGGGTGGCCGCCATGGTGGCGGCTACCGTGGGGTACGGCTTCGGCATCACCTTCGGTCGGGTCGCCCTGCGCGACACCGGCCTGGCCGGGATCCAGCTGACCGGGGGACAGCTGTCCCTGGGGGCGCTCTTCCTGCTCCTGCTGTTCCCCTTCGCCCCCGACGCCGCTCCCCGAGCGATCACCGGGCAGGCTGTGGTCGCGGTCGTCGCCCTCGGGGTGCTGGGCACGGGGCTGGCCATGGCGATGTTCTGGCACGTGCTGCGCAAAGCCGGCGCCACGGTCGCGGCGACGGTCACCTATGTGATCCCGCTGGTCTCCACGTCCGTGGGAGCGTTGGTGCTGCGGGAAGAGGTGCTGTGGCACCAACTCGTGGGGGGTGCGATCGTCATCTGCGGCGTCGTCCTGACGCAATGGCGGCAACTCTCCCGCCGAGGGGTCGCCGCCGTCCCGGAGTGACCCCGGTCAGCAGTAGCCCTTCTCGAGGAAGCCGCGAGCCTGGGGCCTGCCGAGGTCCAGCGGAAGGGCGACGTGCTCGGGAAGCGACGCGATGGTCGCGTTCGGCACGATGACCTCCCGCCCCGTGACGCGCTGCGCCACCCGCTCCTTGGCGGCCGACCCGCAGACCATCGGGTTGGCGTAGGTGTTGTACCCGCGCGCGACACCCGTGTTCAGGAACCCCGCGTCGAAGCACTGAAACAGGACCCCGCGGATGGCGGCCGCACTGTGGGGGCCCTGGTAGCGCGACTGGAAGTTCGTGAGGCAGGTCGCCGTGGTCCCGCTGTCGTACGGTGACGGTCCCGCGGCCTGGACCGCCTTGAGGAAGTCCTTCTTGCAGCCGATCGCCGCCGACACCTCAGCCCCCTTGAGCAGTTCGCTGCGTCTGCAGCCCGTCACCTGCTGGAAGGCGTCCACGGCGTCCTGGTCCTTCCCCAGTCCGGTGTAGGCGGCGATGAGTTCCTCCTGCGCCTGCGGCGGGAACGCGTCCGGGCTGCCGAGCTCATCGTCGAGCACCTGGGTCCACCCGTCGATGGACGGCACGATCGGGCTCACGCCCTCGGGCAGCGTGTAGACATTCAGGTTGGTGGGGGTGTCGAACTCCGCCAGTCCCGGGAAGCCGACGTAGGAGAGGATCCCGATCCCGACCTCGGCGGGCTCGGCCGCGTAGCGCTTGCGCAGCACCAGATAGGTCTCGAGGTTCGCGTTGGTCCCGGCCCATGCGAACGAGAACCCCTCCGGGTAGAGCGTCGCACTGTCCTTGCCGGAGGTGGTTCCGTACAGAGTGGGGGCGACGCACCGGACCTGATGGCCGTCCCAGGCCGCCTGATACTCGGCCGGGGACGCGATGCAGTCGGCGGCCGCGGTGGCGGCGCTCGGGCTGGCCGACGGCGCGGGCGTCGCCGAACTGCAGGACGTGAGCACCACCGCCAGCAGGGCCACCGAGCCCAGCAGGTGGGCGGTGGTGGCAGGTCTCGTGGGCACCGTGGCTCCGTTCCCAGGCCCCATCGAGAGGCGTGGCTCGTGACTGTATGGGCTGGCCGCCGGGGTGGCGCGCCAGGCGGGCGCAGCGCAAGGTCGGGAAAGGGTCAGCGCAGGCCCTGCTCGTCGAGCCAGGCGGCGACCCGGCGCATGCCCTCGTCCAGGTCGACGGCCGGCTGGTAGCCCAGCATCGCGTGGGCCTTGCCGATGGAGTAGGTGCCGCGGCGCAGGAGCATGGCGATGCTGGCGTGGCCGAGTTCGCTGTCCCCGCCGACCGCGCGCGTGAGCGTGCCGACGGACACGGCCAGGGCCCGGGCGACGGGAGCCGGGACGGACCGGACGGTGCCGCCGACCAGGGCGGCCAGCCGGCCGAAGTACTCCGCGCACGTCACCCCGACCCCGTCGGTGAGCGTGAACACCTGGCCGCGGGCCACAGGGTCGGCCAGGGTGAGCGCGATGCCGTCGACCAGGTTGTCGATGTAGGTGGGGGAGAAGATCCCGCGGCCGTGGTCGGGCAGGATCGCCTGGTGCCGGCGGATCAACTCGATCGGGATGAGGACCCACGGCCGCGAGCCGGGGCCGTAGACGTCGCCCGGGCGCACGATGGTGCAGTCGATGAGACCGGCGGCGTGGGCCGCGAGCACCACCGCCTCCCCGTTGATCTTCGTGTCGGCGTACGAGTGCCCCGTCAGGTGAGCCGGGTACTCCTCGGTCACGCCGTCGGGGAACTCCTCACCGAAGACGGCGATCGACGAGATGTGTACGAAGTGCTTCACCCCGGCCTGCGCCGCGGCCCGCATCACGCGGTCGGTGCCGAGGACGTTCACCGTCCACGCCTCGGCCAGCGGGGCGACGTTCGACACCGTCGCCGCGGTGTGCACCACGGCGTCCACCCCGGCCAGCGCCTCGCGCCACGACTCCGGCTCCAGGGTGGTGCCCTCCCAGATCCCGCGGGCCGGGTCTCCGACGAGGTCCACGCCGCGCACCGTGACGCCCCGGTCGGCCAACCGGTCGCAGAGGTGACGGCCGATGAAGCCCCCGGCGCCGGTGACCAGGACTGTCGGGGGAAGGGTCATGCGGTCACGGTAGCGAGGCGTCGCTAGGCTCGCAGCGTGCGTATCGCCCGTTTCTCGCTGCCGTCCGACGGTCCCGCCGGTGCCCCCAGCGGCATGGTCTTCGCGGTCATCGAGGGAGACGGTCTGACCGAACCCGAGGTGGTGCGCCCCATGCGCGGCCACCCGTTCGGTGAACCGGACCTGGTGGACGGGACCGTTCCCCTCGCGGGGCTGCGCATGCTGCCCCCGGTGCTGCCGTCGAAGATCGTCGGCATCGGCCAGAACTACGCCGGGCACGCCGCCGAGATGGGCTCCGCACTCCCCGCCGATCCGCTCATGTTCCTGAAACCCAACACGGCCGTCGTCGGGCCCGGCGCCCGGATCCTGTTGCCGGAACAGTCGCGGCAGGTCGAGTTCGAGGCGGAACTGGCGGTCGTCATCGGCTCGCTGTGCCGCAACGTGGCCGCGGCGGATGCCGCCGAGGTGATCCTCGGGTACACCTGCGCGAACGACGTGACGGCGCGCGACCTGCAGCGGTCCGACGGGCAGTGGACCCGGGCCAAGGGATTCGACACGTTCTGCCCCCTGGGCCCGTGGATCCAGACCGACCCCCTGCCGGACGGCGCGCAGGTCACCGGCACCGTCAACGGGGACGTCCGCCAGCAGGCCCCGCTGTCCGACCTCGTGTTCGGCGTACCGGAAATCGTCGCGCACGTGACGTCGGTGATGACCCTGCTCCCCGGTGACGTGATCCTCACCGGCACCCCGGCCGGCGTCGGCCCCCTCGCCGACGGCGACCAGGTCACCGTCACCATCGACGGTGTCGGATCCCTGACCAACGAGGTGAGCCTTGACTGAGACCACGCCCGCCGCAGTCCGCGTCCGGTTCTGCCCCTCGCCGACCGGCAACCCCCACGTCGGCATGATCCGCACCGCTTTGTTCAACTGGGCCTTCGCGCGGCACCACGGCGGCACCTTCGTGTTCCGGATCGAGGACACCGACTCCGCCCGCGACTCCGAGGAGTCCTACCAGGCGCTCGTCGACGCGCTGCGGTGGCTCGGCCTGGACTGGGACGAGGGCCCCGAGGTGGGGGGGCCGTTCGGCCCGTACCGGCAGTCGGAGCGGCTGGAGATCTACGCCGACGTCGCCCGGCGCCTGGCCGAGGGCGGGTACGCCTACCCCTGCTACTGCACTCCCGACGAGCTGGCCGGGCGCCGGGAGGCCGCGCTGGCCGCCGGCCGCACCCCGGGGTACGACGGCCACTGCCGCGACCTCAGCGCCGACCAGATCGCCGCGTTCGCCGCCGAAGGCCGGACCCCGGCGCTGCGGTTCCGGATGCCCGACACCGACTTCACGTGGGACGACGCCGTGCGCGGGCCCCTGCACGTCGGCGCCGACCACGTGCCCGACTTCGTCCTCGTCCGGGGCAACGGCGAGCCGCTGTACACACTGGTCAACCCGGTGGACGACGCGCTCATGCAGATCACCCACGTCCTGCGGGGCGAGGACCTTCTGTCTTCCACGCCGCGGCAGCTGGCGCTGTATGACGCGCTGCGCGCCATCGGCGTCACCGACCGGCCCACTCCGCAGTTCGGCCACCTGCCGTACGTGATGGGGGAGGGCAACCGCAAACTGTCGAAACGCGACCCCGAGTCCTCGCTGGGCATGTATGTGGCGCAGGGGTACCTGCCCGAGGGCCTGGTGAACTACCTCGCCCTCCTCGGCTGGTCGATCGGCGAGGACCGCGAGTTCTTCAGCAAGGAGGAGATGGCGGAACACTTCGACATCTCCCGGGTCACCCCCAATCCCGCGCGTTTCGACCTCAAGAAGTGCACCGCCATCGACGGGGACTGGATCCGGCACCTCTCGGAGGCGGAGGTGGCTGCCCGGCTCGTGCCGTACCTGCAGGGGGAAGGGCTGCTCTCCGAACCCCCGACCGCGGAACAGGAGCGGCTGCTCGGCGAGGTCGTGCCGCTGATCCACACCCGCATGGACACGTTGGGGCAGGCGGCGCCCATGATCGCCTTCCTGTTCACCGACGACGCCGCGTTCACCGTCGATCCCGCCGACGCGGCCAAGGTCCTGGGGGAAGGCTCCGGAGAGGTGCTCGCGGCGGCGCGCAGTTCCCTCGCCGCCATCCCCGAATGGAGTACCCCCGCGATCGAGGCCGGGCTGCGGGGCGCGCTGATCGACGGCTTGGGGCTCAAACCCAAGGTGGCGTTCGGGCCCGTGCGCGTGGCCGTCAGCGGCCGGCGGGTCTCGCCGCCGCTGTTCGAGTCGCTGGAACTCCTCGGTCGGGACCGCACCCTGGCCCGTCTCGACGCCGCCCTGGCGGGCTGAGAGCGAGCCCGCCCCCGGATCGGGCTATACTCTTCGCAGCCCTTGGGGTATGGGGTAATTGGCAGCCCGACGGTTTCTGGTTCCGTTAGTCTAGGTTCGAGTCCTGGTACCCCAGCGAGAGTCCCGGTGTCCCCGGGACTCCTCACCGTCCGGCGCCCGTCGCAGGGCCGGAGCGGTGATCCTGGCCCCGTTGTGTAGCGGCCTAGCACGCCGCCCTCTCAAGGCGGTAGCGCGGGTTCGAATCCCGTCGGGGCTACCTCAGGAAGCGGCGTACACCTCCGTGTGCGCCGCTTCCGTCGTCTCAGGGGGCGCAGGCGACGGAGACGAGCACCGCGGCCGTGGCCACCTGGCAGGTAGCTCCCAGCAGGTCCCCGGTGATGCCGCCCAGCCTCCGCCGCATCGGCCAGGTGGCCGCCGCCGCCACGGCGAGCCCGACCGGCACGGCGGCTACGACGACCAGGCCCGCCCGCCGGGTCGCGTCGTCGTCGAGCGCAGCCAGGACGCCGGCTCCGATGAGGGTGAGAAGGGTCAGGACGGCGGCGGCCACCACTCCGACCGAGCCGCCCACCCACGCGCCCATCCCGTCGCGGCGCGCGGGCGCCCGCGTCGCCGCCCACACCATGGCGAGGCGCCCGGTCACAGCGGCGACCACGACCGCTTCGGTTCCGTGGCCGCGGCTGACGGCCAGTGCCAGAGCGGCCGTCTGTACCAGCAGGTCGGCGGCGACGACGTAGGCGCCGAAAGCCCCCACGGCCGGGTCCGCCATCACCGTCATCGTGCGGTGCTTGTCGCCGCGCGCAGCCCAGCCGTCGGCGGTATCCGCCAGGCCGTCGACATGCAGGCCGCCGCTGAGCAGTGTCAGGCAGATGATCGCCAGCGCCGCCGCGAGGAGATGCCCCAGTGGGTTCGCCGGCGGCGGCAGGGTCCAGAACGCCTCGGTGAGGGTCCGGGCGGCCAGCAGCACGCCGGCCGTGAGCAGGCCGAGCAGCAGCCCGATGGCCGGCGCCCACACCAGTGCGCCGCGGACCGAGCGCCGGTCGGTGGAGGGCGCCCCGGCCGGGAAGACGGTGAACAGCCCGAGCGCGAGCCGCAGCGACGTCACCCGGGGTCCCGGTCCGAGACCCCCGCGGAGTCGAACGTGGCCATGTCGGCCGCCAGGGCCAGCGCCGCCTGCAGGACGGGCAGTGCCATGAGCGCGCCCGTGCCCTCGCCCAACCGCAGGGACAACTCCAGCAGTGGGGACAGGCCCAGGCGGTCCAGGGCCGCGGTGTGGGCGGGCTCGGCGGAGCGGTGCCCCGCGACCCACCAGTCGCTGCTTCCCGGGGCGAGTTCCTCCGCCACGAGGGCGGCCGCCGTGACGACGACACCGTCCAGGATCACCGGCAGCCCCTGCTCGGCGGCTGCCTGCAGCATCCCCACCAGGACGGCGATGTCGGGCCCACCGACCCGCCGTACCAGCGCCAGCGGGTCGTCGTGGTCATCCCGCACGCGCCACAGCGCATCCCGTACCGCGGTCACCTTCCGCATCCAGGTCGCGTCGTCGATGCCCGTGCCGCGCCCGGTGACCGCGATCACGTCCTCCTCGGTGAGTGCGGCCACAAGTGTCGCCGCGGGCGTGGTGTTGCCGATCCCCAGGTCCCCGGGGACCAGGAGGTCCCCGCCCGCCGCTCGTTCCTCGGTCACGAGCCTGCGGCCCAGGGCGAGGGCCCGGTCCAGTTCGTCGGCGGTGAGTGCGTCGGTGCGGTCGATGGCTCCGGCGCCCGCCCGGACCCGGTCGGCCGCCACCTCGGCGGGCACCTCCGACCCGGAGTAGTCGGCGGCCACCCCGGCGTCGACCACGCGGACGGCGGCACCGGCCCGCTCCGCCAGGATGCACACCGCAGCGGTGCCCGCGACCATCGCGGCCACCATCTGCGCGGTGACCTCCGGCGGGTAGGCACTCGTGCCCGCCAGTCGGGCGACGTCGTGGTCGCCGGCGACCACCACCACGCGGGGCGCGGCGAACGGGCTGGGGGGGCAGCGGCCCTGCACGCCGGCGGCCCACACCACGACATCCTCCAGGCGACCCAGGGAGCCGCGAGGCTTGGCCAGGCGGTCCAGGTGGGCGGCGGCCGCGGTGCGGGCCGCCTCGTCGATGCTCACCACGCCTCCAAGGGCAGCGCCCGGCCCGCGGCGACGAGGAAGACACGGTCGCACCGGTCGGCCACGGCACGGTTCAGGACACCCATCCAGTCGCGGAACTGCCGGGTGCCCGGGTCGGCGGGCACGATGCCCGACCCGACCTCGTTGGTGACGAGGACCAACCCCCCCGGGCACTCCGCGACCGCCGCCGCCAGATCGTCGACCAGTCGGGCCACCGGGTCGGCCACCTCGGCGGGATCCGGCCACGCGCCCAGCCGGTCGAGGTGCGCCGCCAGCCACAGCGTCAGACAGTCCACCAGCACGGGGTGGCCCGGCGACGCGTGTCGGATGAGCGGCGGCAGATCGGCTGACTCGACGATCTGCCAGGCCTCGGGGCGCCGGGCCCGGTGCTCGGCCACACGAAGGTCCCACTCCGCATCCCCCGGGCGGGGCGGTGCGGTGGCCACGAAGGTCGCCGGGCGGTCCCCGACGAGGCGCTCGGCGAGGGTGCTCTTGCCGCTGCGGGCGCCGCCGGTGAGCAGCACGCGGGGGAGCGGGTCGGGCCTCACCCGACGAGGAGTTCCGCGATCTGTACCGCGTTGAGCGCGGCCCCCTTGCGCAGGTTGTCGTTGGCGATGAACAGCGACAGTCCGCGGTCGCCGGGGACGCCGGAATCCTGCCGGATCCGCCCGACGTAACTGGGGTCGCGACCCGCAGCCTCGAGCGGGTTCGGAATGTCGGTCACCACCACCCCGGGGCTTCCGGTCAGCAGCTGCGTGGCCCGCTCCGGGGTCAGCGGGTCGGTGAACTCCGCGGTGATGCTGAGGGAATGGCCCGAGAACACCGGTACCCGCACACACGTCCCGCTGACCCGGAGATCGGGGAGGTCGAGGATCTTGCGGCTCTCGTTGCGCAGCTTCTGTTCCTCGTCGGTCTCCCCCGAGCCGTCGGCGACGAGCGAACCGGCCAGCGGGACGACGTTGTAGGCGATCGTGCGGGCGTACTTCTGCGGCGGCGGCAGGGTGGTACGGCGCGGGTCGTGCGTCAGGTCCTGTTCGTGGCCCGCCAGGGCGGCGGCCTGCGATGCCAGCTCCGTCACCCCGGCCAGCCCGGAGCCGGACACCGCCTGGTAGGAGCTGACGATGAGACGGGTCAGCCCGGCCGCGTCATGCAGCGGCTTCAGCACCGGCATCGCGGCCATGGTCGTGCAGTTCGGGTTGGCGATGATCCCGATCGCGGCATCCCGCACGGCCTCGGGGTTCACCTCGCTGACGACCAGCGGCACCGCGGGGTCCATCCGCCAGGCCGACGAGTTGTCGATGACGGTCGCCCCGGCGGCGGCGAACCGGGGAGCCAGGGCCTTCGACGTGGTGCCCCCGGCGGAGAAGAGCGCGACGTCCAGGCCGCTGACGTCGGCGGTGGCCGCGTCCTCCACGGTGATGATCTCGCCGCGCCACGGCAGGGTCGTGCCGGCCGACCGTGCGGACGCGAAGTACCGCATCTGTGTGACCGGGAAGTCGCGCTCCTGGAGGATCTCCCGCATGACCGCACCCACCTGACCGGTGGCTCCCACGACTCCGACACGCATCCCCCCAGGCTACCGGGGTCCGCGGCGCGCCTCGCGCACCCGCGGCCGGGCCGTTAGGGTCGGTCCATGGCGTGGCGCTGGCAGCTTCTGGACCGCGACGGGAACCCCTGGCAGGCGGCCGCCGGCACCGAGGTCCAACAGTTCCCCTCGCAGTCGGATGCGGAGACGTGGCTCGGTGAGACGTGGCGGGACCTGCGGCAGCACGGGGTCGCGTCCGTGATGCTGTTCGAGGAGGGCCGCGAGGTGTACGGCCCCATGTCCTTGGACCCCGCCTGACCGTGGCGCCCGCAACCGTTGTGTGCTGCGGTCTTACGACGCTCGACCTCACCTACGAGGGCGCGCTGGTGGTGGGGACCAAGACGGAGGTGCCCGACTACCACTGGGATGTCGGGGGTCCGGCCGCGAACGCCGCCCGTACCGCGGCCCTGCTGGGCTCCCGGGTGCTTCTGCACACCTTGCTCGGCCGGGGCCCCTTCGCCGCCGCGGCCCGGGAGGTCCTCGCCGGGGACGGGGTGACCGTGGTGGACCATACCCCGGTCACGTCGTCATGGCAGGTGCCGGTCTCGACGGCGGTGGTGGCCCCCGACGGTGAGCGCACGGTGATCTCCGGCAACGCCTCCGGGGCGCCCGCCGCGACCGGACCGGTGCCCGATGACGACGCGGCGGTGATCCTCGTGGATGGCCACCACCCCGACCTGGCCGCGGCCGTGCTGGCCGGCGCCGGGCGGGCCGTCGTGGTCCTGGACGGTGGATCGTGGAAACCCGGCCTGGCCGCCGTGCTGCCACACATCGACGTGGCGGTCCTGTCGGCCGACTTCGCCGCGCCGGACCAGGGCCTGCTCGACGGGGTTCCCGCAGTGGCCGTCAGCCATGGCGCGCGGCCGTTGGACCTGCGGGTCGGGCAGCAGCGCCTTCTCATCGACGTCCCCGCCGTGGCGGCGGTCGACACCCTGGGCGCCGGCGACGTGTTGCACGGAGCCCTCGCGCACGAACTGGCGGCCCGGCCCGGGGCGGGCGTCGAGGTACTGCCGGACGCACTGGCGCGCGCGGCCGAGGTGGCCTCCCGGTCGTGCGCCTATCGCGGCGTCACGACGTGGGCCCGCGCCGACGGCGCCACCCGATGACCCCGCCGATAGCCGCGAGGAGAGCGACAGTGCCGGCCGCGGGCAGCCAGGAGGACTCGCTCCCGGCGGGCGCGGGGACCGTTTCTGCAGCCACGAAGACGGGACTGGGGGTCGGCCCGGCGGGAGCTGCGGCGGCCGGGCCGGGGGACGTGGGCGTGGGGCGCGGGGTCGGCGGCTCGGACACCGCCGACGGCGCGGCCGAGGACTGCCCGGCGGGGGAGTGCCCGGCCGAGGACTGGGGCGCCGGGGACCGCCCTGGCGAGGACGGCGCTGCCGGGGCCGGGGTCTTCGGCTCCGGCGACACCGCGGCCGCGGGCGTGGGGTCGCGGCGCGCTTGTGCCGGGGCGGACGTCTCGGAGCGGGTCCGGTGGGCGACGGGAGCCGCGGAGCGCGGCTCGGGAGAAGCGGTGACGGCGGGCGCGCACTCGCCCGCGGGATAGCCGGCCAGGGCACACACCAGCCCCCGGTCGGTGCGCACGGTGACGGCATCGGACAGGAGCTGGGCGCCCGTCGCCGCCGGTGCGGCGACGACACACGTGCCGCGAGCCGGCGGGGGCGACTGGCCCGGGGGTGCGTCCGCGGGGTCCCCGAAGTCGAGGACGACGGCCACCCTCTTGCGCCCCGCCGCCGGCGGCGTCGCCCCGCAGAACTGCCGGAACGCCGCCGCAGGGGCCAGCCGCGGCGCGTTGCCCTGGCCCCGGACACCTTCCGTGACGGCGAACCGCCACCCCTGCACCGTCCCATCGGCGGGAGTCGCCCCTGCCGGCCCCACGGCCGAGAACGTCCAGTCGTTCCCACTGCCCGACCAGTACGTCCAGTACCGGTAGGACGTCGCGTATGCCGGAGCCGCGCCCACGGCACCCGCAACGGCCAGGGCCGCCGCGAGCGCCAGGGGGGTGCGGGTCACCGGCGGGACGCCAGCAGCGCGGCCACCAGGTCCACCCCGCCGAACCGGGCGGGGTTCGCGCCGGTGGCGTCGGCGGTGAGCAGCAGCGTGGCCACGGCACCCGCACTGGTGCTGCCGTCGGACACGGTGTAGGTCTTGGCGCGTTTGCGCAGCGCCCGGACCGTCCGGTCGACGACGTCGCGGCGGTGCTCGGCGGCGGCCAGGGCCATGGCCGCGTTGGCCGACGCCGTCAGGTCGCGTCCCGAGCCCATGCTGCTGGGCAGCAGCCCGTCGGCGAGGTCGCGGGCCAGCGCATGCAGGAGGCCGGCGGTCACCGACGTGGACCCGATCTCCTTGTCGCCGTCGCAGCGCACGGCGCTCCCGGTGCTGGGATCACCCGCGACCGGCAGCGGGCTGAGCAGGCCGAGCGCGCCCTGCGCGCTGCCCAGCGGGTCGGCGCTGTCCTGGCCCGCCTGGAACCGCAGCAGGCCGCGGCCCGCCACGGGGTCGGAGCACCGCAGCTGTACCGACCGCAGCCACTTCTTGGCCCCTCGCACGGCCGATCGGGTGCGGGCGCTGGCGGGGAAGTCGTGGGCCGCGGACAGGAACAGCCCCGTGCTGTTGCTGTCGCTGGTGCCGCCGCGGAACCAGGGCAGGCCGCCGTCCTTGTTCGGCTGGCGCAGCAGGTAGGCGAAGGCGTCCCGGGCGGCGCCCCGCTCGCCGGCGGCCCGCAGGGCCATGGCGGCCACGGCGGTGGCGTTGGTGTCCGGCCCCGTGTAGGCGTCCGGATCGGGCTTGCCGCACGCGGTGTCCGGGTCCACCCGGTAGGACGTGAACGACCCGTTGCCGCACTGCTGGGTCAGCAGCCACGTCACCGCGGACTTCGGGACCCGGGCGTCGGCCGCGACCAGGCCGCTGATGGCCAGTCCCTGCCGGTAGACGCCGTCGTAGGTCGGGTCCTGGCTGCCGAACAGGCCGTGGTCGGGGGCGGCGCCGGCGGGCGCGGCGGCCAGGGTGGCAGCGGCGGCCAGGCCGACGGTGGGGAGGAGGAGGCGGCGCACGGGAGTTCCTTCCGATGTGCGGTCCTCGGACCGGGCACCGTCATCGGACGGGACTCCGGTTCGCTGACCACGGCGAGTGGAGCCGTTCACGTCCGTCAGGTGCTCCGACTGACGGCCCGGGGGCCGATCACGGTTGCGGGTCAGCGCCGGATTCCCACCGGCTTTCCCTGAACATCGGACGTATTCGGTGGCGGAACTCTAACACGCAGGCGATCGCGGTCCCGCGGCTACGGCCGCTGCTCGGGGGAGCGCGTGCGGGCCGGGTCGCGTTCGATCACGTCGGCCAGCACGTCGTCGACGGCCGCCAGGGTGGCCGCGTCCAGGACCACGCCGCTGGCCCGGAGGTTCTCGCCCACCTGCTCCGGGCGGGTGGCGCCGATGATCGCGGCCGACACGGCCGGGTTCTGCAGCACCCACGCCAGGGCCAATTGCGGCAGGGTCAAACCGGCCTCGGCGGCCACGGACCCCAGGCGCTCCACCCGCGCCAGGACGTCCTCGCGCAGCCACCGCTGGATGAAGGGGCTGCCCTCCTTGGACAGCGCACGCGAACTCAGCGGCAGGTCGGCCCCGGGCCGGTACTTGCCGGTGAGCACGCCCTGCGCCAAGGGGGACCACACGATCTGTCCGACCCCGAGCGGGGTACTGGCGGGCACCACCTGCTCCTCGATGACCCGCCACAGCAGCGAGTACTGCGGTTGGTTGCTCACGATGCGGTCGAACCCCATGTCCTCGGCGACGGTGACCGCGGCGGCGATCTGGTCGGCCGTCCATTCCGACACCCCGACGTAGAGGACCTTGCCGGCGCGCACCAGGTCGTCGAAGGCGCGCAGCGTCTCCACCAGCGGCGTGGAGAAGTCGAAGCGGTGTGCCTGGTAGAGGTCGATGTAGTCGGTTCCCAGCCGGCGCAGGGACGCCTCGCACGAGCGGATGATGTGTTTGCGGGACAGCCCCCGGTCGTTGCTGCCGGGGCCCGTCGGCCAGAAGACCTTCGTCGCGATCTCCAGACCGTCGCGGCGCTGCCCCGCCAGGGCGCGGCCCAGGACCTCCTCGGCCTTGCCGCCGGCGTAGACGTCGGCGGTGTCGAAGGTGGTGATCCCGCCGTCCAGGGCGGCCCGCACGCAGGCGCGGGCGGCGTCCTCCTCGACCTGGCCGCCGTGCGTGATCCAGTTGCCGTAGGCGAGTTCGCTGACCGTCAGTCCGCTGCTGCCGAGATGCCGGTGCTCCATGGCGTCACTGTAGGACTGCGGCGGGGTGGCCGCCCCGGGCCGATCAGCGCTCGATGGGTGCGCCCCCCGGTTTCACCTGCGGGGGCGGGATCCGCAGGCGGCGGATCTGCAGCGTGCGCAGCGTGGCGTACAGCAGGCACCCCTTGCGGTCCTCCTTCGCCGGCCAGCGCTCCGTGAGCTGCTTGTTGAGGGAGAAGAGCATCCAGCCCACCTCGATGATCACCAGGCCGATCACCGCGAACCACACCAGCGACACGATGTTCTGGATCTGCGGGTTGCGGAAGAAGCCGATGACGAGGATGCCGACGGCCAGGAAGATGAAGTACTCCGAGGGGCGCCGTTTGCGGTCCACGAAGTTGCGGGTGTACGCCTTCGCCGGGCCCTGGTCGCGCGGGGGCAGGAACTTGGGGTCGCCGGCCATGAGCCCGGCGCGGGCCTCCATGCGGGCCTGGCGCTCCCGGTCCTTCATCGCCTTCTTGGCGGCCTTCGGGTCGCTGGGGACCTTCAGCGTCTGTTTCCGGTGGATCTCGGCGTCCTTGCGGCTGGGCGTGGGCCGGCCCTTGGGGCGCTGCGCTGCGGGCAGATCCGCCCCCTCGTCCGGGGTCGGGGTCTCGGCGGGAGGCTGGGAGCGTCGGCTGAACACCCGCCCAGGATAATGCTCCGGAAGGGAGCGACGGCACCGCCTGATGGCTAGCGTGGTTCCATCCGACGAACGAAGGGTGCCTTCCATGGGCTTCTGGCAGCGGTTCACCATGATCTTCAAGTCCAAGGCGAACAAGGCGCTGGACAAGGCCGAGGATCCGCGCGAGACGCTGGATTACTCCTACGAGAAGCAGTTGGAGCTGCTGCAGAAGGTGCGGCGCGGCGTGGCGGACGTCGCCACCAGCCGCAAGCGGGTCGAACTGCAGATGCAGGGGTTGCAGCAGCAGGCCGACAAGCTGGACGCCCAGGCGCGGGCCGCGCTGCAGGGAGGCCGGGAGGATCTCGCCCGCGAGGCGCTGACCCGCAAGTCGGGCCTCACCAACCAGCTGAACGACCTCCAGACGCAGCTCACGCAGCTGCAGGGCCAGGAGGAGAAGATGGTGGATGCGGCGCAGCGGCTGCAGGCCAAGATCGACGCCTTCCGTACGAAGAAGGAGACCATCAAGGCTCAGTACTCCGCCGCCGAGGCCCAAACCAAGATCAACGAGGCGTTCGCGGGCGTGTCGGAGGAACTCAGCGACGTGGGGCTGGCGATCCAGCGGGCCGAGGAGAAGACCCAGACCATGACGGCGCGGGCCGGCGCGATCGACGAGCTCCTGGCGTCCGGTGCCCTGGAGGATCCCACGGGCACCACGAAGGACAACCTCACCCGCGAGCTGGAGGCGATGGCCTCGCAGAGCGACGTCGACTCCCAACTGGCCGCGATGAAGGCGGAGGTCAGTGGCTCGCCCGCGAAGCCGGCGGTCGAGGCGCCCGCGACTCCCGCCGTCGAGGCCCCCGCCAAGCAGCCCCCGCCGGCATCCGGCGGGAATTCCTGACGAGGAGGCCGAAGTGATCATCCGCATCTCCGGCGAGGGACAGTACGAGATCGACGACGCGACCCTGGCCCGCCTGAACGTCCTGGACGCCGACGTGGAGGCCGCGCTCGCGGCCGACGACGCCGAGTTCGCGACCGCCCTGGCGGCGCTGCTGGCGCTCGTGCGCGAGTCCGGGACCGAGGTCGCCGCCGACTCTCTCGTCGAGAGCGACGTCATCCTCCCCGCGGCGGACGCCACCGCCGCCGACGTCCGAGCGGTCCTGCGCGACGACGGCCTCATCCCCGGCTGACCGCACCCCTGCCCCGTGCGGGGCACTTATGGCCGTTCAGACGCCGGACCTGCCCCGTGCGGGGCAGGTTTGCGGTCGGTGATCCGTGCCACGATAGGGGGGTGGCCCGCACCCGTTACGCCAGCGACTCCGGCCTGACCCGGCGCATGCTGGGCACGATGGGCGGCCTGGCCGTCCTGTACGTCGTCGTGGCGGTCGTGCTGGTCGCGGTCGGCTTCAACGCGATCTTCGTCGTCCTGATCGCCGGCGGAATGCTCTTCGCGCAGTGGTGGTTCTCCGACTCCATGGCGCTGCACTCCATGCGCGCCCGCGTCGTCACCCCGGAACAGGCCCCCCAGTTGCACGGCATCGTGGACCGGCTGTGCGTCCTGGCCGACATGCCCAAGCCGCGGGTGGCCGTCGCCGACACCGACATCCCCAACGCCTTCGCCACCGGCCGCACCCCCGACCGGGCCGTGGTGTGCGTGACCACCGGGCTGCTGCGCCGCCTCGACCGCGACGAACTGGAGGGTGTGCTGTCCCACGAGTTGGCGCATGTCGCCCACCGCGACGTCACGGTCATGACGGTCGCCTCGTTCGCCGCGATCCTGGCCGGCCTGCTGATCCGTACGGCGATGTGGGGCGGGGTCATGCGGGACCGCCGCGACAGCAACACGGCCCTGGTGTTCCTCGCCGTCCTCGTCGTGTCGGCGGTGGTCTACGTGGTGTCGTACGTGCTCACGGCGGCTCTGTCGCGCTACCGGGAACTGGCCGCGGACCGCGGCGGCTCCCTGTTGACCGGCAACCCGCGGGGGCTGGCGTCGGCCCTGCAGAAGATCAGCGGCGACGTCGGCCAGATCCCCAACCAGGACCTGCGCCAGATGGAGGCCGTCTCGGCGCTGGCCTTCGTGCCCGCGCTGGGCAAGGGACGCGGTTTCGACCTCGCCCGGATCTTCTCCAGCCACCCGCCGCTGGAGAAGCGGCTGGAGAACCTGGCCCAGGTCTCCGCGGAGCTGGGCCAGTAGCGGCGCCATGGGGTTCTTCGACAACGTGCTCGGGCGCAGCAAGGCGGCCCAGCCCGACCTGGACCAGCTGTTCGGGCTGCCCGCCGCCGCCATCACCCTGCAGGCCGCCCTCGACTTCGTTCCGACCGGCGTGGGGTCGGTGGCGTTCCGGGCCCCCGAGGGTCGGGCGTTCGCGGAGGTCCAGGAGGAGATCCAGGCCCTCCTCGATGCGGGTGGGGGGCCGAAGGTCGAGTCCGTGCGCGACGACTTCGGATACACCTGGCTCGTCGTGCGCCGCGACCCCTCCGATGTGGCCGGACTGGTCACCGACCTGCACGCCATCAACGCGACCCTCAAGGACACCGGCTTCGGTCCCACCCTGCTGTGTTCGCTGGTCTCGTTCCGCGGCGCCGGCGGGCAGATGCTGGGGATGGTCTACCTGTTCAAGCAGGGCACCTTCTACCCCTTCGCCCCGGTGCCCGGGTCCGGCGAGAAGCGGGACAACATCCTCGAGATCCAGATCCGCGACACCCTCGGCGCGGACCTGGCGGTCGAGGGGAACCTGGCGCGGTGGTTCGCCGTCTGGGGCGCCCCCGGCCTGGAGTGAGGGCCTCAGTCGCGCGCGCCGACCCCGGGCAGCGCCAGCATGCGGTCCAGCGCCACCCGCGCCCAATGCGCCACGTCCGGGTCGACGACGATCTGGTTCTCGACGGAGCCCTGGGCCAGCCGCTCCAGGGAGCGGTTGAGGTGCGGCAGGTCGATGCGGTTCATCGTGGAGCAGAAACACACCGACCGGTCCAGGAACGAGATGGACTTGTCCGGGTTCTCTAGGGCCAGCCGGCGTACCAGGTTGAGCTCGGTGCCGATCACCCACGCCGACCCCGGCTCGGCCGCCGCGATCGTCTTGATGATGTATTCCGTGGATCCCACGTAGTCGGCCTTCTCGACCACCTCGTAGCGGCACTCCGGGTGGACCAGCACGTTGACGTCCGGGATGCGGCGCCGCGCCTCGTCGACCTCGTCCGGTTGGAAACGTCCGTGCACCGAGCAGTGCCCCCGCCACAGGACGACCTTCGCGTCGCGCAACTGGTCCGCGGTCAGGCCGCCGCCCGGGCGGTGCGGGTCGTAGACCACGCAGTCCGCGAGGTCGAGCCCCAGATCACGCACCGCCGTGTTGCGGCCCAGGTGCTGGTCGGGCAGGAACAGCACCCGTTCCCCCTGCTCGAACGCCCACGTCAGGGACTGCTGGGCGTTGCTGGAGGTGCACACCGCACCCCCGTTGCGCCCGGTGAACGCCTTGATGGCGGCGGTGGAGTTCATGTAGGTGATCGGGATCGTCGCGTCGGCCAGGCCCGCGTCCGTGATGACGCGCCACGCCTCCTCGACCTGGGCGATGTCGGCCATGTCGGCCATGGAGCACCCCGCCGCCAGGTCCGGCAGGATCACCCGCTGGTGGTCGGCGGTCAGGATATCGGCCGACTCGGCCATGAAGTGCACGCCGCAGAAGACGATGAACTCGGCCTCCGGGCGCGCCGCGGCCTGCTGGGCCAACTTGAACGAGTCCCCGGTCACGTCGGCGAACTGGATCACCTCGTCCCGCTGGTAGTGGTGGCCCAGGATGAACACCCGGTCGCCCAGCTCGGTCTTGTGGCGGCGCACTGCGGCCACCAGTTCCGCATCGCTGGACGGGGGCATCTCTCCCGGGCACTCCACCCCCTTCTCAGTGTCCGGCTCGGCGCCGTGACCCAGCAGCAACAGGGCGAGGGGAGTGGGTTCGGGCTCGGTGAACGTGCTCACGGGCACATTCTGGCACCGCCACCGCGTCCGGGACAGGCAACGGGCCCCGCCACCCCTGCGCGCAGCCGGGAATGGTCCCCGGGGCCGATGCGTTCTACGCTGAAGCAACTGCACGAGCGATCGTGACCGCACAGGAGGACCGATGACCACCGACAGCTCCACCGGCACCCCGGAGGGGACGACCACCGTGAACCTGACGGACACCGCGTCCGACAAGGTGAAGGCGCTCCTCGAGGCCGAGGGCCGCGACGACCTGGCGCTGCGCATCGCCGTGCAGCCCGGCGGCTGCAGCGGCCTGCGCTACCAGCTGTTCTTCGACGACCGCGCCCTCGACGGCGACGAGAAGATCGACTTCAACGGCGTCAACGTCGTCGTCGACCGGATGAGCCAGCCGTACCTGGGCGGGGCAGTGATCGACTTCGTCGACACCATCGAGAAGCAGGGCTTCACGATCGACAACCCCAACGCCACCGGCTCGTGCGCCTGCGGCGACTCCTTCCACTGACCGGGGGTCGGTGACCGGCGACGCTGCGGCGCGCTGGTTCAATACCCGCATGCGCGTCGTCGTCACCGGATCCATCGCCACCGACCACCTCATGACCTTCCCGGGTCGGTTCGCCGACTCGTTGATGAAGGAGCAGTTGGAGTCGGTGTCCCTGTCCTTCCTCGCGACCGACCTGCAGGTGCGTCGGGGTGGGTCGGCGGCCAACATCGCCTTCGGCCTCGGTCGCCTCGGGCTGGCCCCCGCCCTCGTGGGCGCGGTCGGGGAGGACTTCGAGGACTACCGCTCGTGGCTGGACCGGCACGGCGTCGACACCGCGTCCGTGCACCTGTCCGACGTCCACCAGACCGCCCGCTTCGTGTGTACGACCGACGTCGCCGGCAACCAGATCGCCACCTTCTACGCCGGGGCCATGCAGGACGCGCGGCTGATCGAGCTGGGGCCCGTCGCCGAACGCCTCGGCGACGTCGGCCTGCTCCTGGTCAGCCCCAACGACCCCGTCGCCATGGCGAACCACGCGGACGAGGCGCGGTTCCGGGGGATCCCCTTCGCGGCCGACCCCTCCCAGCAGTTGTCGTCCATGACGTCGGACCAGATCATGCACCTGCTGGACGGGGCGGCGATGCTGTTCAGCAACGAGTACGAGTCCGCCCTACTCCATGAGCGCACGGGCCTGACCTCCGACGAGATCATGGCGCGGGTGCCGCTGCGGGTGACCACGCTGGGAGCCAACGGGGCCCTGGTCGAGCAGCGCGGCGAGCCGGCCATCGAGGTGGGAGTCGTGCCCGAGAAGGCCAAAGCCGACCCCACCGGTGTCGGGGACGCCTTCCGGGCCGGCTTCGTCGCGGGCATGGCCTGGGGGGTCGGCTACGAGAGGTGCGCCCAGATCGGCGCGACCCTGGCCGCCTACGTCATCGAGACCGTCGGCACCCAGGAATACGAGTTCACCCCCACCGAGTTCGCCGAGCGGGTAGCCGGCGCGTTCGGCGCGGCCGCGGGCGCGGAAGTCGCCACCCATCTCGTCCGGGGATGAGCCGGCGTGCGCGGTGACGCACTGCCCGATCCCTGGCGCGCCCCGCCGGGACAGGACCTGTTGGCCCTCGCCGGCCCCCTGACGCCCGACCTGGCCCTGGCGGGCTACCGCCGGGGCCTGTTCGCCATGGAGTTGGCTGCGGGGGTCAACGGCTGGTACTCCCCGGACCCCCGCGGCATCCTTCCCCTCGCCGGGCTGCAGGTCAGCCGCAGCCTGCGCCGTTCGCGACGGCGCTTCACAGTGACCACCGACCGGGCCTTCGAGGCCGTGGTCGCCGCCTGCGCCGACCCGGCGCGCCCCGGCAGCTGGATCAACGACGAATACCGGCGGGGGTACCGGGCGCTGGCCGCCCGCGGCTGCGCCCACTCCGTCGAGGTCTGGTCCGGGCAGCGCCTGGCCGGGGGACTGGTCGGGATCGAACAGGGCGGACTGTTCTGCGGTGAGACGATGTTCCACCACGAGACCGACGCCTCGAAGGTGGCCCTCGTCGCCCTCGTCGAGATCCTCCGTGCCGCCGGTGGGGCCGGCCGGCTGCTGGACGTGCAGTGGTGGACGCCGCACCTGGGCAGCCTCGGCGCGGTGGCGGTGCCGCGTACGGCCTACCTGGACCTGTTGCCCCTCGCGCTGTCCCTCCCGCCCGCCTGGCCCGGCTGACCGTTCACCCGCCCGGGGCCCGCACCAGCCACCGGCCCTCCGTCTCGTCGGCCACCAGCAGCTCGGCGCCCCGCATCCGGCACCAGGCCGGGATGTCGGTGGCTGCCGCCGGGTCGTCGGCGCACACCTCGACGAGGACCCCCGGCCGGTCCTTGGCGGCCCGGGCCAGCAGCAGGACCGGTTGCGGGCACCGCAGCCCCCGGGCATCCACCACCAGGTCCGGCTCGGTCACAGGTCCCCCGCTCCCGCCGCGGCGCGGCCCGCCGCAACCACGGCGACCAGGTCGTCGCAGAAACGGTCCGCGTCGGCCCGGGTCGCCCCCGGCGCCAGCGACACCCGCAGACTGCCGTGGGTAGCGGCGCCCACGGCCACCAGCACGTGGTGGGGCCGGCGGGTGTCGGAGGTGCACGAGGCCCCGCTGGCGACCGCCCAGCCCCGGCGGCCCAGCGCGTCGACGAGCTCGTCGGCCGCCACGTACAGGAGGGTGAACATCGTCAGATACCCCAGGCCGGGATCGCCCACCACCGCACAGTCGGTGATGCGGGCGCATACGGTGGCCCGCAGGTGGGCCGACACCTCCGCCAGGGCCGCCCAGCCGGGATCGGGGTTCTCGAGCGCGAGGCCCGCGGCGGCGATCAGGGGCACCGGCGGGTAGGTCGCCTCCACCCCGCAGTGGCCGTCGGTCGGGGCCGCCGCGGGGGCGAAGCGGGCCGGATCGCGCACGGCCACCACGGTCACGCCGGGGGGGCCGCCCCACATCCGGGCGTCCGCGAACGCGACATCCCACTCGGGCCGCAGCGGCTCCCGGCCCGCCACCGCCTGCTGGTCGACGACCAGGGTGTGCCCCGCACTGAGCGCGCGGATCCGGGCGAGGTCGGCCACCGTCCCGATCTCGAGGTTGGCCTGTTCGACCACGACCGTGGCGGGGCCGGCGGCGGCGAGGGCCGCGACCAGGTCGGCCTCCACCAGCCGGCCGTCCGGGTCCACCGGGACGACCGTCGTGGGCGCCCCCCACCCGGCCAGGACGTCTGCGGTGCGCAGCACGTCGGCAGCCGAGGTGGCGCCGACCACCAGCCGCGGCGCCGTCCCGCGGTGGCCCGTCAGCGCCCACCAGACGGCGGTGGCCCGGTCGGGGGCGAACAGAACGGTTCCCGGATCGGCGCCCCACGCCCGCGCCACGGCGGCGCGGGCGGTGTCCAGGACATGGCGGGCCTCGCGGCCGGCGGGGTAGCGGCGGCCCGGGTCGGCCCATGCCGCCGGCCACGCCCCGGACAGGGCCGCGAGCGTGGTGGGCGACGGCGGCATCCCGCTCGCCGAGTCGAATCCCGCACTCGGCCCGCCACCGGCGGGGGAGGGTTGCGCCATGTGAGGAAAGTACCCCCCGCCCCTCCCCGCCACGGTGGCCGCGGCTGCGCTAGTCTCGCCCTGAAGTGGTTTGGTGCCGCGACCGACGCGGCTGCCCGGGACGGGCCCTAGCGGAAGGGCTGATGCAGTGTCAGTTCTCGCAGGAGCGAGCCGGCGCCGGAGGCGCTGGGGACTGCTCGGCGTTGCCGGAGTCGTGGCGGTGGCCACGAGCGGCTGCACGGCGAACGAAGTGTTCTTCTTCGACATGCCGGAGCCCGCCAGCCAGGAGGGCGAGATCATCAAGTCCCTCTGGGACGGCGCCTGGATCGCGGCATGGCCCGTGGGCATCCTGGTCTGGGGTCTGATGATCTTCGCGATCATCGCCTACTCGCGGCGCCGCCGCCCCGACATGCCGGAGCAGACGGCCTACAACCTGCCCATCGAGGTGCTCTACACGATCGCCCCCCTCATCATGATCTTCGGACTGTTCTGGTTCACCGCGCGGGACCAGGCGACCGTCCTGTCGATCGAGGAGGACAACACCCACACGGTGAACGTGGTCGGGTTCCGCTGGAGTTGGGCGTTCAACTACGTCGACGAGGACGTCTACGACATCGGCACCCCCGACGAATTCCCCACCCTGTGGGTCCCCGTCGACGAGAAGGTGCGCTTCGAGCTCACGTCCCCCGACGTCATCCACTCGTTCTGGGTGCCCCAGTGGCTGTTCAAGATGGACGTCATCCCGGGCAAGTTGAACCAGTTCGAGATCACGCCGACGCAGACCGGTGAGTTCGCCGGCAAGTGCGCCGAGTTGTGTGGCGTCGATCATTCGCACATGTTGTTCAACGTGAAGGTCGTTCCCCGTGCGGAATACGACGCTCACATGGAGGAACTGCGCAAGGCCGGCTTCACCGGCCAGTTGGAGACGGGACGCGTGAACCAGTCGGGTGTCCCCGGACCGGAGGGTTTCAGAACGACATGACCATCCTCGCCGAGCCCCCCCAGGACGCCCAGGACCTCACCCCGCCGCGCGACATCTCCCAGCCGTGGGAGCCCAAGAACGACCCCCGGATGGGGCGCACCGTGGTGCGCTGGCTGTCCAGCACCGATCACAAGGTGATCGGCTACATGTACCTGATGCTGTCGTTCGCGTACTTCCTGATCGCCGGGCTGATGGCCCTGATCATCCGCGCGGAGCTGGTCTCGCCGGGCATGCAGTTCGTGAGCCTGGAGCAGTACAACCAGCTGTTCACCATGCACGGCACGATCATGCTCTTCCTGTTCGCGACGCCACTGTTCGTTGGCCTCGGCAACGCGATCATGCCGCTGCAGATCGGTGCCCCCGACGTGGCCTTCCCCCGGCTGAACATGCTGGGGTTCTGGCTGTTCTTCTTCGGCGGCCTCACCGCGTCCCTGAGCCTCATCTCCCCGGAGGGGGCGTTCGCGGGTGGCTGGACGGCCTACACCCCCCTGTCCAACGCCGTCTACTCCCCGACGGTGGGCGCCGACATGTGGCTGCTGGGCCTGGCCGCCGGTGGCCTCGGCACGATCCTCGGTGCGGTCAACTTCATCACCACCATCTTCTGCATGCGGGCCCCCGGCATGACGATGTTCCGGATGCCGGTCTTCTCGTGGACCATCTTCATCACCAGCGTGCTGGTGCTGATGGCGTTCCCGATCCTGGCGGCGTCCCTCATCGTCCTCGAAGTCGACCGCAAGTTCGGAACCGTCGTGTTCGCCCCCGAGAACGGCGGCGCCATCCTGTGGCAACACCTCTTCTGGTTCTTCGGGCACCCCGAGGTCTACATCCTCGCTCTGCCCTTCTTCGGGGTGGCCAGCGAGATCATCCCCGTGTTCTGCCGCAAGCCGGTCTTCGGCTACAAGGGCCTGGTGTTCGCCACCATCGCGATCGCCGGCCTGTCCGTGGCCGTCTGGGCGCACCACATGTACGTGACCGGGTCGGTGTACCTGCCCTTCTTCGCGCTCATGACGATGCTGATCGCCGTCCCGACGGGGGTGAAGTTCTTCAACTGGATCGGCACGATGTGGCGGGGCTCGATCTCATTCGACGCGCCCATGCTGTTCGTCCTGGGCTTCATGGCGACGTTCCTCTTCGGCGGCCTGACCGGGATCATCCTGGCCTCCCCCCCGCTGGACTTCCACGTGTCCGACTCCTACTTCGTGGTGGCCCACTTCCACTACACGGTCTTCGGCACCGTCGTGTTCCTCATGTTCGCCGCCTACTACTTCTGGTGGCCCAAGTGGACCGGCCGCATGCTCAACGAGACCATCGGGAAGTGGCAGTTCTGGTTCCTGTTCATCGGGTTCCAGGTGACCTTCCTGTGCCAGCACTGGTTGGGCGTGCAGGGGATGCCGCGGCGCTACGGCGACTACCTGCCGTCCGACGACTTCGGGCTGCTGAACCACATCTCGACCGTCGGCTCCGGCATCGTCGCCATCTCCACCGTGTTGTTCATCTACAACGTGCTCTGGACGTGGCGCAAAGCCCCCATGGTGGGCTGTGACGACCCGTGGGGATACGGCTCCTCGCTGGAGTGGGCGACCTCGTGCCCCCCGCCCCGGCACAACTTCACGTCCATCCCGCCCATCCGGTCCGAGCGGCCCGCGTTCGACCTGCACCACCCGGACCACGCTCTCAACGCCCTACCGACCGCGAAGCAGACCGCGGGGGTGGCCGCAGGAGCGCCCGCATCGACCGAAGGAGACACGCAGTGAAGATCGAGGGATGGCTCTTCGCGGCCGGGGCGATCTTCTTCGGCCTGATCGCCTTCATCTACCTCTGGCTCAGCGCCGACCTCATCGGGTTCGTCTTCCTGCTGTTCACGGCGCTCCTGGCGCTCATCGCCGGGTACTACATGCTCTACACCGCCCGCCGGGTCTATCCCCGCCCGGAGGACCGCCGGGACGCCAACATCGACGAGGCGGACCCGGACTACGGCTTCTACAGCCCGCACTCCTGGTGGCCGTTGGCGGTGGGTTTCTCGGCGTTCGTGACCTCGCTCGGCTTCATCTTCGCCGCCTGGATGTTCGCGTTCGGGATCATCCTGATCCTGATCACCGCCAGCGGTTGGCTCTTCGAGTACTACTACGGGGACCACGCCCACTGAATCCGGGGGATCCCGGTCCCACGAGGTGACGGAATCGTGACCTCCCCGCGGCGCACGTACGCCGGGGAAGACACCCCCGCGTCGTATCGTTGAACCCGATGGCACCGCGGGGCCCGTGGTGCCGACAGGCGGTGACAGACGTCACGATCCGCCCTCCGGGGCGGTTCTGAGGTTTGCGGGAACTCGATCCCGGCCATGCTCTCCGCGATTCTGTCTTCGGAGGGGAATGAGAACGTGACGGACGACCAGACCATCACCACCCGCTCCCGCACGCGCGCCTTCCGGTGGACCGCCGCCGGCGTCGGCCTGGGGGCAGTGGCGCTCGGGACGGCCGGATGCGGCCCGTCGCTGACCATGGTCAGCGCCCCCTGGGGGGAGTCCCAGGCTGTCATCCAGTCGACCCTCTTCGGGGAGAAGGACGTCACGTTCGACGAGTCGCCGGTCATCTCGGTCGAGAACGGCCGGATCACCGACGTGTCCGTCACCTCCGCGGACGGGAAGAAGGTCGACGGCGAACCCATCGACGGCGGCGCCGGATGGAAGATCGACACGTCGGACCTCGACTTCGGGACCAAGTACCTCGTCACCGCCAACGCCGTCGATCTACGCGGCAAGGAGACGACCACCAGCGACTCGTTCAAGACGTTCGTTCCCGAGAACGAGTTGACCGTGGCCACCAATCTCACCGACGGTGACACCTACGGCGTCGGTATGCCGATCATCGTGACCTTCAGCCAACCGGTGAAGGATCGGGCCGCGATCGAGGAGAAGCTCCTGGTCACGGTCGATGACGCCCCCGTCGAGGGGTCGTGGCACTGGGACAGTGACACCCAGGTCACGTACCGCCCCAAGACGTACTGGCCCGCCGACAGCAAGGTCGAGCTGGACGCCGAGATCAAGGGCGTCAACGCGGGCAACCAGACCTACGCCATGACGAACAAGCTGGAGGACTTCAAGACCGGGCCGCGGATGATCCTCATCCAGGACTCGGAGAAGCACCAGATGGTGGTGAAGAAGGACGGCAAGACCATCCGGACCATTCCCACCTCGTCCGGCCGGCCCGGCTACGACACCCGCTCGGGCACCAAGGTCATCATGTCCAAGGAGCCCTACGTGGTCATGGACGCCGCGAGCCTGGGGGTCTCCAAGGACGACCCGAACTACTACCGGCTCGAGGTGTACAACGCCATGCGGATCACCTGGTCCGGCGAGTACATCCACTCGGCCCCCTGGTCGATGGGCTCCCAGGGGTACGCGAACGTCAGCCACGGCTGCATCAACGTGAGCCCCGACAACGCCGCCTGGCTGATGGACACCGTGCATGTCGGTGACGTGGTGGAGGTCAAGAACACCCCGGTCTCCCACGACGGCAACGACGCCAACGGCTGGACCCAGTGGAACGTCCCCTACACCGAGTGGGAGAAGGGGTCCGCCCTCCCGGGCTGACCTTCCCCACGCGGGGCCTGGCCTCAGCGTGAGCCCTGAGCGTGAGACCTCAGTGTGAGACCTCAGCGTGAGCAGAGCGCGTCCCGGTGAGCGCTCCCCGAGGTGGGGGAGGGGAGCTGGTCAGTCCCTCGTGCTGCTGGACTCCTCCAGCACCGCCCCGTCGTGAGCGATCTGCAGGGACTCTTCCTCGGCGACCACCGGTGCGTCCTGCTGGACCTCGTGCGCCAGGTGCGCGTCGGCCTCGGAGATCTCGGCGCTCGTGGGTGCGGCGATGTTGTCCCCGAACAGGAACTGCGAGATCTTCGCCCGCCTCCGGTCCTTCTTGAGCCGGGGGTTCTTGACCCCGGTGCTGTCGGTCTCGGGGGGCATGGGCAGCGGTTTGACGTCCGGCTTGGCCATGATCTTCGCGCGCTCCTCCTCGTTGAGGGGGGCGTGGATCTCGAGGAACTCGCCGTTGGGCATCCGCAGGATCTGTCCGGTCTCCCGGCCGTGCAGCAACTTGTCGCGGTCGCGCCGCTGCAGCGCCAGGCAGATCCGACGGGTGATCAGGAAGGCGATCGGGGGCAGCACGATCAGGCTGATGCGCAGCGCCCAGATGATGAAGTTGATGGACAGGTCGAAGCCCACGGCGATGATGTCGTTGCCGCCACCGATCCACAGCAGCACATAGAACGTGATGGCCATGACCCCGAGAGCGGTCCGGGTCGGGGCGTCCCGCGGGCGGTCGAGCAGGTGGTGCTCGCTCTTGTCGCCCGACGCCCACGCCTCGATGAACGGGTAGGCGATGAGCAGCGTGGTGATGATGCCCGGCACGACGAGGGCCGGGATGAGGATGTTGAGGCTCAGGGTGTAGCCCAGAGCCTGGATCTCCCAGTTCGGCATCACCCGTAACGCGCCGTCGAGCCAGCCGATGTACCAGTCCGGCTGGGTGCCCGCGGACACCTGGTCCGGGGTGTAGGGCCCGAACAGCCAGATCGGGTTGAGCTGCACGATTCCGGCGATGACGACGATGATGCCGAAGACCAGGAAGAAGAAGCCGCCCGCCTTGGCCATGTAGATCGGCATCAGCGGGTAGCCGACGACGTTGTTGTTGGTGCGCGCGGGCCCCGGGAACTGGGTGTGTTTCTGGACCCACACCATCATGAGATGGACCGTGATCAGGGCCAGCAGGATCCCCGGGATGAGCAGGATGTGGATGCCATAGAGGCGCGAGATGAAGTCCGTTCCGGGGAACTCGCCGCCGAACATCAGGAAACTCACCCACGTGCCGACGATGGGGATCGACAGCACGATGCCCTCCGCGATCCGCAGCCCCGTGCCGGACAGCAGGTCGTCGGGCAGCGAGTAGCCGGAGAACCCGGCCATGAGCGACACCATGGCGAGGCTGACGCCCACCACCCAGTTCATCTCCCGCGGTTTGCGGAAGGCGCCGGTGAAGAACACCCGGAACATGTGCACGGCGATCGCCGTCATGAAGAACAGGGCCGCCCAGTGGTGGATCTGGCGCATGAGCAGACCGCCCCGCACCTCGAAGGAGATGTCCAGGGCCGAGTCGTAGGCCTGCGACATCTTCACGCCCTTGAGCGGGATGTACGGGCCCTCGTAGATGACCTCCACCATGCTCGGCTTGAAGAAGAGCGTGAGGTACACCCCGGAGATGAGGACCACGATGAAGCTGTAGAGGGCGACCTCGCCGAGCATGAACGACCAGTGGTCGGGGAAGACCTTGTTGAGGTTGCGGCGCAGGAAGCCGTTCGCGCCGACGCGTTCGTCCAGATAGGTCGCGACGCCCGCGCCCTTCGCCTCTACCGGCGCCAACTGCGAGGTACTCATGAGTAGCTCTCCTTCAGCTCCCAGAAGCTCGGACCGACGGGTTCCTGGAAGTCGCTGACGGCCACCAGGTACCCCTCGTCGTCCACCGTAATGGGAAGTTGCGGCATGCGCCTCGCGGCGGGACCGAAGACGACGTTCGCGGAGTCGGCCAGGTTGAAGGTCGACTGGTGGCAGGGGCACAGCAGTTCGTGGGTGCGCTGCTGGTACAGCGAGATGGGGCAGCCGACGTGGGTGCAGATCTTGGAGAAGGCCAGGATGCCCTGGTAGTCCCATCCCTCACCCTGCTGCGACTGGATCTCCTCGGGGGTCATCCGCACGATGATGGCTGCGGACTTGGCGCGGGCGTCCAGGTTGCCCGTCTCCTCCTCGTCGAGGGGCAGGTCGGCGGGCACGACGTTGACGAGACCTCCGACGGGGATGTCGTCGGCGCGCACGGGCTGGTACGTGATGTCGGTGACCAGGCGCATGCCCGGCTTCCACAGGGTGACCAGCAGCTCCTCGGAGGGCGTGGTGATGCCGGGGGGAGTGACCCACAGGTCCCGCAGGGACACGATGAAGGGGATGGGCACCAGCGCCATCGCCAGCAGCATCGTGCGCCGGATGACGGGGTACTTCGCGAAGCCGGAGGACTCCTTGCCGACCTGGTAGATGTCGGCGGCCACGGCGGTGTCTTCGGCGTCCGTCTTCATCGGGTGGCGCTCCTGCACCACCTCGACGTCGCTCATGAGCTTCTTGGCCCAGTGCACCGCGCCGGCGCCGATGAGGAAGATCGCCAGGCCGAAGGTGACGCCCATCGCAGCGGTGAGCGCCCCGATCGCCCCGATGTACGGCAGCGTGATGACCGCGTCGCGGGGGATGGCGACGAAGGCGACGATGAACAGGACCACCATCAGCACGGACAGCAGGAACATCATGGCGACCTGGCGGGCCGCCCGCTTCTGGGCCCGTGGGTCGGTGTCGGTGCGGCGCAGGTGGTGCGCCACGTCGGCGCGCGGCCACTCGCCCGGCCGCAGCGCCTGCTGCGTCGCGGGCGCCGCTGCGTCCCCGGCCGCCGGGGTCAGATCCTTGCTGTCGCTCATCGAACCTTCGCTCCGATCCAGATCGCGCACGCCACCACCAGCAGCAGGGCGCCGATCCACATGAACAGGCCTTCCGTGACGGGTCCGAAACGGCCGAGGGCCCACCCGCCCGGGTCGTCGGAGGCCTTGAGGGTCTCGACGTAGGCGATGATGGCCTGCTTGTCCTCCGGCGGCATCGTGCTGTCACCGAAGACGGGCATGTTCTGCGGGCCCGTGAGCATCGCCTCGTAGATCTCCTGCGGGGTGGCTTCCATCAGGTTGGGGGCGTACTTGCCGTTGCTCAGCGCGCCGCCACGTCCGGCCGCCTGGTGGCACTGCGAGCAGTTCGCCCGGAACAGTTCGCCCCCCTCCGCCACGTCGGCGTCGGAGTAGTCGAGGTCCTCGGCGGTGGGGATGGCGGGACCGGGGGCCAGGGAGGCCACGTAGGCGGACATCGCTGCGACGTCGGCCTCGCTGTACTCCGGGGGCTTCTGCGGCGCCTGGGCGCCGGGATTCGCCAGCGGCATCCGGCCCGTGGACACCTGGAAGTGCACCGCGGCCGACCCGACGCCGATCAGCGTGGGACCGTTCTCGGTGCCCTGCGCGGCGGTGCCGTGGCAGCTGGAGCAGCCTTCGAGGAAGAGCTTCTTGCCGGTCAGGATCTGGGTGGCGTCGACCTGCTCAGCGGACTGGGCCTGCGTCGCGGTGTTGGCCACGGCGTACAGACCGCCGGTGACGAACAGGCCCACCAGGATGGCAACGAACACCGCAGCCGGGTGGCGGCGGTGGCTGGCGAGGGTCTTCACGGTCTCAGCTCACCCCTTGTCATGGGTTGTCGCGGTCATTGCAGGATGTAGATCATGGCGAAGAGGGCGATCCACACCACGTCGACGAAGTGCCAGTAGTACGAGACGACGACGGCTGACGTCGCCTCCTGGTGGGTGAACCGGCGGGCCATGTACGTGCGGGCGAGCACGAAGAGGAAGGCGATGAGACCGCCGGTCACGTGCAGGCCGTGGAACCCGGTGGTGAGGAAGAAGGCCGAGCCGTAGGGCGACCCGGAGAAACTCAGCCCCTCATGCAGCAGCTGCGAGTACTCGAACACCTGGCCGGCGACGAAGACCGAGCCCATGACGAAGGTGATGGCGAACCAGAAGCGCAGCCGGTCCCGGTCACCGCGCTCGGCGGCGAACACGCCCATCTGGCACGTGACCGAGCTGAGGACCAGGACCGTCGTGTTGGCGGCGGCGAACGGCACGTTCAGTTTCTGGGTGTCGACCGCCCAGATCTCCGGGTTGGTGCCCCGCAGGGTGAGGTACATCGCGAACAGGCCCGCGAAGAACATCAATTCCGAGGACAGCCAGACGATGGTCCCGACCGACACCATGTTCGGCCGGGAGGCAGGCTGATGTGCCTGCGCCGCAGTTGCCGTTGCAGTGCTCACACGCGGATTCTGGCACCTTTGGGTGGCGACGGATACTTGACCCCCCGATCAAGGGGACATTTTCCTCCGGATCGCGGCCGTGCCGGCGCCCCACCGCCCCGGTCGGGCAGACGGGGGCGGCCCGCGTGGCTAGGATCGGGGCCATGACCGACGCCCCCCGCAGGCTGCGTGTTCTCGTGTACTCCAGCGACCGCAACACCCGTGCCCGGATCATCTCCCTGCTCGGGCCCCGGCCGTCGGCCGAACTGCCCCAGGTCGAGTACGTGGAGTGCGCGACGGAGCCCATGGTGATCCGGGCGCTGACCCCCGGGGTGCACGTGGCGACCGAGGTGGAGCAGAAGCCTGGGGCGGACAGCGGCGGTATCGACCTGTGCATCCTCGACGGCGAGGCGGTCCCGGCGGGCGGCATGGGGATCTGCCGGCAGCTCAAGGACGAGATCTACCAGTGCCCCCCGATCCTGCTGGTCGTCGGCCGCCACGCCGACGCGTGGCTCGCGACGTGGTCCCGGGCGGACGACGTCGCCTCGGTGCCGCTGGACCCGCTGGCCTTCCCGGAGGGCGTGGCGGCCCTCCTGCGGCGCCGGATCGCCGCCCTCCCGACCCTCTGACGGCCCCGCGTACCCTGGCGCCGTGACCTCCGCCCCCCCGTCGTGGCCGTCCCTGCTGGACGGCCTGCTGGAGACCGGGGCGATCGACCCCCCGGCCGCCCGGTGGGCGATGGACGAGGTCATGGCCGGCCGGGCCTCCCCCGCGCAGATCGCGGCGTTCCTGGTGGCCCTGCGCGCCGGGGACGTGGCCGCGGACGTGGTGGCGGCCCTGGTGGACGTCATGCTCGAACATGCCGTGCCGGTGACGGTGCCCGGCGTGACCGTCGACACGTGCGGCACCGGCGGGGACAACACCGGTTCAGTGAACATCTCCACGATGGCCGCGGTCGTGGTGGCCGCCGACGGCCGCACCGTGGTCAAACACGGCAACCGCGCCGCCTCCTCACTGTCCGGGTCGGCCGACGTCCTGGAGGCCCTCGGGGTGGTCGCTGACCTTCCGCCCGACGCCATCGCGCCCTGCGTGGCGGAGGCGGGCCTCGCGTTCTGCTTCGCGCCCGTGTTCCACCCGGCCATGCGGCACGCCGGACCGGTGCGGCGGGAGCTGGGTATCCGCACGATCTTCAACGTGCTCGGCCCGTTGGCCAACCCCGCCCGACCGGCGGCCCAGGTCGTGGGCGTGGCCGACGCCGAGCTCGCGCCCGTCGTGGCGGGCGCTCTGGCCCGGCGCGGCACCGTCGCCCTGGTCGTGCGGGGCGACGACGGGATGGACGAGCTGACCACGGCCGCGCCCACCCGCGTCTGGGACACCCGTACCGGGCAGGTCCTCCCGACGTCGGTCGACGCGCGGGACCTGGGCATCCCCCGGCCCGAGGCGGGCGCCCTGGCCGGCGGGGATGCGGCGTTCAACGCGGAGGTCGCCCGCGCGGTCCTGTCCGGGGGGGACCCGCCCGCCCGCATCGCGGCGGTCCGCGAGGCCGTCGCTCTCAACGCCGCCGCGGCGATGCTGGTGCAGGACACCGCCGCGGGCCGCGTCGCCCCCGACGTCCCCCTGCCCGACGCGCTCGCGGCGCCTCTGGCCCGCGCCCGCGCCCTGATGGCCAGCGGAGCCGCGGGCGACACCCTCGAGCGGTGGGGCGAGGTCACGCGCCGACTGGCCGGGGGCGCGCCAGTCGGCTCCTGACGGGCGCGGCCGCCGCGGGCGGCTCCGGCCGGGGCCGGCCGGTGGGGACGGCTGTCAGCGTGCCCAGCGTGGGCTGGGCGCCGATCAGCGGCTGGGCCAGGACGCCGGTGAGGGACACCAGGCGGGTGCCCGGGCGTCCCAGCCACGCCAGGATCAGCCGGCTCTCCTCGGCCGACGCGCTCGTGGGCGTGGCGCGGCCGGGCGGGTCGACGTCGGCCGCCGTCGCGACAGCCGCGGCCACCGCTGCGCGCGGGTCCGCGTCGGGGGGAACCCGGGTGGCGGCCGCCAGGCGGCCGTGGCGGATCACGTGCACGTGCCAGTCGCGGCCGACGGCCCGGGCGGCCACGACCTCGGCGCACGCACCGAGCATCGCCAGGGCGCGGCCGTTCTCCGCGGCGGCCAGGACCAGTCGCAGGTCATCCCGGAGCCGGGCTGCCTCCTCGAACCTCTCCGCGGTGGCGACGTCGTGCAGCTGCCGCGTCACGGCGGTGACGACCGGGGACAGGTCCGCGGTGACGGTGTGCCGCGCGCTGCGGGCCACCTCGCCGTACGGCACGAAGGCGGCTGCGTCGCGGCACGGGGCCGGGCACGACCCCAGGTCGGCGCGCAGACACGCCGCAGCGGTACGGCGGGGCGTCAGCCGGGTCGTACAGGTCCGCAACGGATGGGCCAGGTGCAGGACCTCGACCGCACGGCGGGCGGCCCGCTGGGACGGGAAGGGGCCCAGGGCTGCGGCGCTCGGGGACCTGGTCACCGACAGGCGGGGGGCCGCCTCGTCGGTCAGCGAGACCCAGAAGACACGTTCGGCGTTGCGGGACCTCCGGTTGTAGGGCGGCTGCTCGGCGGCGATCAGGCGCACCTCGCGGACCGCCGCCTCCAGTTCCGTGGCGCACTCGATGACGGCCACGCGGTCCGCGATCCGGATCATCTCGAGGATGCGGCCGCGGGTCTCGCCGGCGGTGAAGTACTGCCGCACCCGAGCCCGCAGCGACGTGGCCTTGCCGGTGTAGAGGGTGCGCCCGTCGGCTGCGAGGAAGCGGTACACCCCCGGGCCGGTGGGCAGGCCGTCGGCCAGGGTGCGTTTCCGGCGCTGTTCGGGGCGCACCCGGCTGCCCAGGGCGACCAGGTCGGTGAGGTGGTGGGCACCCAGGTCCCCGGCCCGCTCCAGGAGGCCGTGCAGCACCGTCACCGTGGCGCGGGCATCGGTCAGAGCCCGGTGGTCGGGGGTGACGGGGGAGCGGAAGTGGCGGGCCCGGGGCGCCCGGCGGGTGTTGGGCACCTCGTCGCGGTGCAGCAGCACCCGCGCCAGCCGGGCCGTGTCCACGACCGCGAACTCCGGCCACGGCGTGTCCGCGTGCGCCGCCGCCGACTTGAGGAATCCGACGTCGAACGGGGCGTTGTGCGCCACCAGGACGGCCCCGCGGGCGAACTCGAGGAACTGCGGCAGCACTGCGGCGATGCGGGGCGCTCCGGCGACCGCGCCGTCGGTGATCCCCGTGAGGGCCGCGATGAACGCCGGGATCGGCACCCCGGGGTTGACCAGGGTGTGGAACTCACCCGCCACCGTGCCCCCCCGGGTGCGCACGGCGCCGATCTCGGTGATGCCGTTCTCCCGCGGCGAGCCGCCGGTGGTCTCGAGGTCGACGACCACGAACTCGACGGCATGCAGCGGGCAGCCGAGGTCCGCGAAGGACTGTTGGAGCGGGGGGGCCGGGCTGGCCACGGTGGTCCTCCGTTCGGTCGGTTCGGGCTCACCGTAGGCAAGGGGTCCGACACCCGGCCGGTCCCGGGCCGCGCGGTACGCTGGGTCACCGTTGGACCGACCCAGGAGGGCTGCCCTGATGCCGACCGAGGCGTTCGCGATTCCCGGTCCGGGCAGCCGCTGGCGGTGCGGCCACTGCGGTAATCTCACGCGTTTCGACGTCACCCGCACCCGGACCGTGACCGAGTACTGGCACTTCACGATGGCCGGGGAGCCGGAGGTGGCCGAGACCACGGTCGTGGCGGAGGAGGTGGCGTCGGTGATGTGCCGCTGGTGCGGGGCGTCCGACCGCATCGAGATCGTCGACCGGCCCACCGGCGCCACGCCGGACGAGAAGGACCTGGGCGGCACCCCCTGACCGCTGTCGGACCCCCTCCGTAACGTGCTCCGGGTAGCCGATCAGGGTGCCCGGAGCGGTACCGAAGGAGGGCCCCGTGCCGACGAACGCTTCCCCCGGGGACGACATCACGATCAACTGCGCCACCTGCCCGGTGCGGGACGTGGCGTGCGGCGACTGTCTGGTCAGTGTGCTGCTGGGACCACCGGAGCTGGACCGCGCCGCCGCCGCCGCGATCGTGGTCCTCGCCGACCGGGGGCTGGTGCCGCCGCTGCGCGACCCGCGGGACCTGGGCCGCGAGGTCGGGTGACCCGTCCGGGAGCCGGGCGCCGGCGGTCGTCAGGAGTACAGCGCCGCCACGTCGTCCCCGAACTCCGCCATCACCACGTTGCGTTTCAGTTTCAGCGACGGGGTCAGCTGGCCGCCCTCCTCGGTCCAGTCCACCGGCAGGATCGTGAACTTGCGGATCGACTCGGCCTTCGACACCGCCTTGTTGGCCTGGTCCACCGCCCCCTGGATCTCCGCGACGACTGCCGGATCGTCGACCAGGTCGGCGACGGGCGTGTTGGGGGACTTCCCGTTGTTCTCCAGCCAGACCGGCAGGGACTCCCCGTCCAGCGTCACCAGGCAGGCGATGTACGGCTTGCCGTCGCCGACGACCATGCACTGGCTCACCAGC
This sequence comes from Actinomycetota bacterium, assembly GCA_029978705.1. GTDB lineage: Bacteria > Actinomycetota > Actinomycetes > S36-B12 > CAIWTL01. The sequence goes on along the minus strand of JAPOIY010000014.1, from coordinate 639 downwards.
GGGTGGGCGCGCAGCCGGTCCTCCAGCACGGCGGGGGCCACGTTCTTGCCTCCCGCGGTGACGAGCAACTCCTTCTTCCGCCCCGTGATGTGCAGGAAACCGTCATCGTCGATCCGGCCGATGTCCCCGGAGTGGAACCAGCCGTCGGGCTCGATGGCCTCGCGGGTGGCGGCGTCGTTGTTCCAGTAGCCGCGGAAGATGTGCGGCCCGCGCAGCAGGATCTCGCCGTCCGCGGCGATGCGCACGGACGTGCCGGGGATCGGCCGCCCCACCGAGCCGATGGTGATCCCGTCGGGCCGGTTGACCGTGCTGGCGGCGGCCGTCTCCGTCAGGCCGTACCCCTCGAGGATGGTCACGCCGATCCCGCGGAAGAAGTGCCCCAGGCGGTCACCCAGCGCCGCTCCCCCCGACACCGAGTGCCGGACGCGGCCGCCCATCGCCGCCCGCAGTTTCCGGTAGACGAGCCGGTCGAACACGGCGTGTTTGACGCGCAGTACGAGACTGGGCCCCACATCGTCCAGCGAGCGGCTGTAGTCGACCGCGGTCTGGGCGGCGGTGTTGAAGATCGACCCCTTGCCCGCCGCCTCCGCCTTGGCCTGCGCCCCGTTGAAGACCTTCTCGAACACGCGGGGCACGCTG
>JAPOIY010000027.1 GCA_029978705.1 Actinomycetota bacterium | reverse complement strand
TTCGCCGGTTCGGTGGGGCCGTGGGGGAATGGGATGACGTGATCCAAATCGACGCGGCTCCGGCGGCACCCGGGCATGCGGCAGTACGGCTCCCGGGCGCGCACGACACGGGCTACGGCTGCGGTCGGAACGTAGGTGGTGCGACTCGTGGCCACCACGGTGCCGGTTGCGTCGGTCAACCAGGCCCGCCACCGCCGATCGGCGGCCAACTCCCGCCCGATGTGGGCGGGGACCAGGTCTCCGCCGGGCACCTGGGCGGCCTGCTGGTCCACGCCGAGCAGCGTGCCCAGTCCGATGACGACCGCGACCTCGCCGGAGGTGAGGGTGGAGGTCGCGGCAGGGGTAGGGGTTGGGGTTGGGGTTGGGGATGGCGTGCAGGTTGGGGTGGGAGTGGCGTCGGGAGTCAGGAGCAGGTCGGTGAAGACGTCGGCGCGGACCTTGTCCAGGCTGCGGTCGTCGCTGAGATCGTCGGCAGCGATGCCGTTGGCGATCGCGGTGAGCCGCTGGTAGATCCGCTGCACCACGTCATCGGGAAGCTCGGCGATCAGCCGGCCCCGCCCATCGCCGAGGATCTCCCGGTCGACCCGGTCCTGAGGCTCGCCGCGTTCCCGCTGCCGGCGCAGCTCGTCGTCGAGTCCTGCGATGAGGCGTTTCGCGTGGCGCCTCAGGTCCGACAGCGTCCAACCGACCAGGCCCTTGGAGTGGCGGCGGCGCATCGCGGCCACGACGGCGTCGATGACCAGGTCGCGGCCCACCGGCTCGACCTCCGCCAGGTCCTGCAGCAGCAGATCGGCCTGCCACCCGGGTAGCAGCCCGTCGGCGACTGCGTCGGCCAGGGTCTGTCCACCCCAGGTGGCGCGCTTCCGTAGTCGGCCGATGAGTGCCCGCACCGACGCTGGGGAGCGACGCAACGCCGGGGCCAGCAACTCGATGCCAGGATCGACGATCTGCCCGAACTCCGGGTGCATCGGATCCAGGTCGGGCTCCTGGACGGCAGCGCCCAGGCACTGCAGCACGCTGCGGTCGGACTGCTCGGCCGCCCACGCTGCGGCGGTGGCCCAAGCGGCGGACAACACCACCTGGCAGGCGCACGGGTTGCCGGGCGTGCCCACCGGTCGGTCCACGCCGTCCCACAGCACACTGGCCCGCGGATGGGGGAACCCGCACCGGTGTCCGTCGACGGGGCCCAGTCGCTGCACCGCCGCCATCAGCTCGGGACCCTTGGCCAGCCGCAGCAACGCCCGAATCTCGGGCCGCATCCCGGCGTCCCACCACCCGGCTTGGGTCCACTCGGCACGCGGGGAGGGGTGGTCATGGGTCGGGGCGGGGTTGGGGTGCGGGTGGGGCTGGGAGGAGATCGGGAACCCGCACCCCAGCCGCGACGAGAGGCGCGCCTCGACCGCCGACGCAGCCGACCGCCTGGCGGGCTGGTGAGGGGGACGGGGCTCCATGTCTCCGAACCTACCCACCACCCCCGACACCTCCGCTCGACCGCTGGCGGAGGCCGCGATCCCGGCGCGACTGCCTGCAAGGGTCGTGTCAGAGAGCGGTACCGCCCCTTCCCCTGACTGCGTTCACCACCCATCGTGGAAGGGACCGCTGGGCGCGGTCGGCGGGGTGGAAAGTGACGACTCGATGAACGACACACGACGCGGCCGATGGGCGGCGGCAGCAGTCGCGGTCCTGTTGCTCGCCCTCGCCGGGTGCGCGGCGCAGCCTGCCGCGGCACCGGCGGCGCCGCAGGAACAGGTGCCCGTAACCGATGTGAGGGGGACCGACGGCCGTGTGGCGGTCACGCTGACGGCCGCCGAGACCCAGGTGCCGTACGACGGCGGCACGCGGTGGGCCATGACGTACAACGGCACCACCCCCGGCCCGACGTTGCGCGTGCACCCCGGAGACACCTTGTCGATCACCCTGGTCAACGACCTGGCGGAGCCCACCAGCCTGCACACCCACGGCCTGCACGTCTCGCCGGAGCAGGACGACCCGTTCGTCATGGTCGAGCCCGGCCGGTCGCGTACCTTCACCTACGACATCCCCAAGGACCAGCAGCCGGGCACGTACTGGTATCACCCGCACGTGCACCAGATGACTGCGCAACAGGTGGCGGCCGGACTGTCCGGAGCGATCATCGTCGAAGGTGCCGACGACACCACCCTGGCGGACGTCAGCACCGACCGTGTCCTGGTCGTGAACGACCCTCCGATCACCACCGCCAATCCCGACGAAGGGCAGTCCTCGGGCGGCTCGATGATGGGGCACGACGGCTCCATGATGGGCGACTCGGGAACCGACATGATGACGGCGATGATGGGCCGCACCGGTCCGCGGCTGCTCACCAACGGCCAGGACGGTGTCACCCTGACCGACCCGGCGGGCAAGCTGGAGCGGGTCCACGTGGTGAACGCCACCGCGTCGACGTCGTTGCGGCTGGCCTATGACGGGGCCCAGATGCTGCGCCTGGCCAGCCCCGGTGGCCGGCTGGCCGCACCGCAGCAGGCGTCGGCCGTCGAGCTGGCGCCCGGCGAACGCACCGAACTCGTCCTTGTCCCCGGGGCGGATGGCGGCACTCTCACCGCGCAGCGTCTCGCCAACGAGGGCAGGGGCGGCCCGACGGGGGAGCCGGAGGTGGTGGCCCGGGTCGAGCCCGGCGCCGGCGCCGACACCTCGGTGCTGCCGGCATCGTTCCACTCCGATGACCGCGACCTGTTCGCCCCGGACGTCAAAGTGGCGCGGACCCGCGCCATCACGCTCGACGGGCACATGGACCCCACCATCGACGGCAAACCGTTCGATGCCGACACGGTCAACTTCACCGCCAAGGAAGGGACCGTCGAGGAGTGGGTCATCAAGAACAACACCCCCATGGTTCACCCCATCCACCTGCACACCTGGCCGTTCCAGACCGAGGGGCAGGCCGGGTGGCAGGACGTGGTGAGTGTGCCTGCCTACGGCGAGAAGGTGATCCGGGTGCCGTTCGACGACTTCACCGGGACCACCGTGATCCACTGCCACATCCTCGACCACGAGGACACCGGCATGATGGCCGTCATCAAGGTCGTTCCCTGACGGTCAGGAGCCGTGTGCCCGGGTGTAGGCGCGGATCTGCGCGGCGACGCCGGTGGTCAGTTGCGGGAGTGCCCCGTTGATGTCCAGGATGTGCAGCCCCCAGTCCAGGTCCGGCGCCGGGTTGAGCACCGGGGCGTCGCCGAGGGACCGCAACTGCAGGTAGTGGGCGCCGGCCCGCCGCTGACAGTGACCCGCGTAGCGCCCGGCCGGTGCCACCCAGGGGGTGGCCGCGGTGGGCACGTCGCCGGAGAACATGATCGCCAGGCCGGCGTTGAACGGGCTGGCCGGGGGCGCGGAGGGCTTCAGTCCCCGGTAGCGGGGCGGTTGTCCCGCGATCCGCGCGGGCTCGGTGCACAGCGCCTCATAGTCCTTCTTCGGGCTGGGGGAGTCCGACCGGTCGAGCCGGCCGAAGTACGTGTCCCGGGGCGGCGTCAGGCGGTTGTACGTCGCCCAACTCTGTACACACCCGACCTGGCCCCGCCCCGAGCACCCAGGGACGTGGCGGAAGTCGCCGCCGACCAGCCGCCCGCGCGGAACCGCCACCGACGTGCCCGGCAGCACCGCACCCACGAGCCGGCGCCGCACGGCCGGGTTCCGGTCGATCTCGCGGCTGATCAACTGCCGCAGCATGTAGGCGCCCTGGGAGTGACCGATCAGGACCACTCCGCGGCCGTCGTTGTAGCGGCGGAGGTAGTCCCGCCACCCCGAGCGGGCGCTGCGGTACGAGGTGCGCCAGTCCCGGGCGGACGCGACACCGCCGAGTCCCGCCAGGGTCACCTGCCGGTACATGGGGGCGAACACGCGGCACGTCCGCGAGAACCGCGACGCCTGGTACTGCGCGATCGACACCTGGGCGGCGTCGATGGTCAGGTCGGCCGTCATCGTGGGCTGGGTGCTCACCGTCGGGTAGAGGTAGAAGCAGTCCACCGGCCGGTGCGCCGCACGACGGGGGGTCCAGACCCGGCCCGAGGCCAGGTCGGTGGTGCGCAGGCTGCCGGTACAGGGGTCCGTCGTGAGGCCGGGACGGCACAACCAGACGGTTCCCGCTGCCTCGCCGGGAGCGGTCGGGGTCGCCTCAGCCGGGGCAACGGCGAGCAGGGAGAGGCCCAGCAACGCCGCGGCGGCTGCTCCCGCGGTACGCAATCTCATGAGCATCTCCTGTCAGAACCAGTCCTCCTGCATGGCCAGTGTGGTGTCATCCCCGCTCGCCAGCACGTCGAGCGCCGGTTGGATCTTCGGCAACTCCCATCGGAAGAAGTACCGGGTCGCCTGCCGCTTGCCGTCGTAGAAGGCTCCCTCCTTGCCGACTGCGGCCAGATACTGCTCCAGCCACAGCCACGCGATCACCAGGTGGCCGGCGGCATCGAGGTAGGCGGAGGCGTTCGCCAGCATCGGCGTGACATCGGGCAGCGTGCCGACGGCGGCGGTCACCTCGGCCAGCCGCGTGGCCGATGCCCGCAACTGCGCCCCGAGCTCGGCTGCCTCCCCGCCGGCCGCCTCGGCGCGCTCCGCGGTGGTGTTCATCTCGGCCAGCAGGCGCATGAGCCCGCGGCCCTGGGTGCCGAGGATCTTGCGGCCCAGAAGGTCGAGGGCCTGGATGCCGTGCGAGCCCTCATGGATCGGGTTCAGCCGGTTGTCGCGGTAGTGCTGCTCGAGGTCGAAGTCGCGGGTGTACCCCGCGCCGCCCAGCACCTGGATCGCGAGGTCGTTGGCGACGAGGCACCACTGCGACGGCCAGGACTTCGCGATGGGGGTCAGGACGTCGAGCAGCAGCTGCAGGTCGTCCGGGTCCTCGCCGTCCGCGCTGTCGAGTTCGTCGACGAGACGCCCCGCGTACAGGCCGAGTGCCAACGCGCCCTCGACGTACGCCTTCTGCGCGAGCAGCATGCGCCGCACGTCGGCGTGGCTGATGATCGGCACCTGCGGGGACTCCGGCGGCTCCCCGATCCCGCGGCCCTGCAGCCGGTCCTTGGCGTACTCCAGGGACTTGAGGTACCCGGTGTAGCCGAGTGCCGTCGCTCCCATGCCGACGCTGATGCGGGCTTCGTTCATCATGTGGAACATGTACGCGAGGCCGCGGTGCGGCTCGCCGACCAGGTAGCCGACCGCCCCCTTCTCGCCGCCGGGGCTGAAGGCCCCGCTGCCGAACGAGGGCGCCGTGTTGACCGTGCCCCGGAACCCCATCTTGTGATTGATCCCGGCCAGGACGACATCGTTGCGCTCCCCGAGGGAGCCGTCGTCGGACACCAGGTACTTGGGCACGATGAACAGCGAGATGCCCTTGGTCCCGGGCGGTCCTCCGGGGATCTTGGCGAGGACGAGGTGGACGATGTTCTCCGTCATCTCGTGATCGCCGCCGGAGATCCACATCTTCTGGCCGAAGATCCGGTAGGTGCCGTCCGGCTGCGGTTCGGCGCGGGTGGTGATGTCGGCCAGGTTGGACCCGGCATGGGGTTCGGACAAGGCCATGGTGCCGGTGAACCGGCCGGCCAGCATCGGCGGCACGAAGCGCTCCACCTGCTCGGGGCTGGCGTGGGCCAGCAGCAGCCGCGCGTTGCCCAAGGTCAGCATCTGGTACCCGGCGGTGGCGGCGTTGGCGGCCCCGAACAGCATCATGCAGGCGCTGTACACGGTCCCGGGAAGCCCGAAGCCGCCCTGGTCCTCGGGCAGGGGGGCGGCCAGCAGGTCGGCGGCGGCGAACGCCTGGATGGCCTCGCCCACCTCCGGGATCAACGTGACCCGCTCGCCGTCGAACGTCGGTTCGGAGACGTCGCCGGCCCGGTTGTGGGGGGCGAAGTACTCGGTCGCGAGCTGTTCGGAGAGGTCCAGCAGGCCGTCGAAGGTCTCGCGGGAGTGGGCGCCGAAACGGTCCCGGGACGTCAACGACTCGACGTCCAGCCACTCGTACAACTGGAAGTCGAGATCGCGGCGGGAGATGAGCAGGGACACAAAGGGCTCCAGTCGGTCGACGTGGGACCGAGGTTACCCGGCGTCCGGCCAGCCCCTGGTCACGGCGACGCGTCGGGGGTGCCCAGGGCGGCCACGGACCCGGGAACCGCGATCCCGGACCGCAGATCGGGCGCCGGCTCGGCGGTCACGGGCGCCGGCCCGAACCGCACCAGGCCCGCCCACGCCGGACCTGCCACGTCCTCGGGGGGATCCTCGGGCCAGTGATCGTTCAGCCGCAGGGACCACTGGTCGATCGGGAGTTGCAGCACCATCGTGGCGGCCAATTCCTTCGCCGTGGATGCGCGCACCTCGCGGGAGCGGTCCGGCAGGACATGGTCGGTCAGGAGTACGAGTGCTGCGCCCTTGTCCGCCACTTCCGTGAATGTGCCGAAGAGCAAGGCGCTGCGGTAGATCATCGACGACTCGAACGCCGACCGGGCCACCACGATCCCGCCGACGTCGGTCACCGTCACGCAGGCCGACGCCCCGTCGGCGAGACTGCGCATCCACCGCGACCCCGTCGAGCCGTGGATGAGCAGCCGGTCACCGTCGCGGGCGCACAGCGTCGGGAACACGACCGGTTCCCCCTCGACTGTGAGGCCGACATGGGCGAGGTACTGCGCATCCAGCAGGGCGTCGAGTTCCGCCCGCGACGTCGACATGCGGTCGGGCATACGGGTGGGCTCAAGGGTGGCCATGGCACCGACCATAGCCGGGACCGCGGCGGCCGTCGCCGGTGTCGCGGGCGGGCCAGCTGCGTGGCGGTCATCCCCCGGCGAAGGGCGGTAGGACGTCGACGGTGGCATCGGGCGGCAGGGGGTCGTCGGGGGAGAGCCGGGTCCCGGCGCTGACGAGGCTGCTGACGGCCAGGACCCGCGCCATCGGCTCGCCGAACCGGGCCGCGAGAGCCGCTTGCAGGGATGTGGTGTCGGCGGCGTCCACCTGGCACTCCGACCGACCGGCGGCGTCCCGGGCGGCGGCGTAGAACCGTACGGCGATCACGACGGCTCCTCCCGGGACCGCCGCCACCACGAGGCGGCGAAGGCGGCTGCGAGACCGAGCAGCACGGCGACCCCGAGGTTGCCGAAGGCCCCCACCGCGCCGACGACCAGCGCGATGGTCCAGTCGGTCGCTCCGCGGACGTCGCGCAACAGCCCGATGTGCACGACGGCCGCCACCCCCAGCAGCGCCGCGAGCACACTCACGGGGAACAGCGGCAGCAGTCCGGCCATCACGGCTCCGAACCCGAGTGCCAGCACGACCAGCACGCCGCCCAGCAGCGCGGGCGCGCGCCACGTGCGGGCGCCGAACGCGTAGTGAGCGCTCAGGCCGCCCGCCCCGTGGCACACCGGCATGCCGCTGATGGCCCCTGCGAACAGGTTGGCGCCACCGAGGGTGCGGGCCAGCCGGGACGGCGTGACCGGCGCGGCCGCGGCTCCGAAGTAGGTGCGGGCGGCATCGGCGGGCGCCAGGCACGAGTTCGCGAAGGTGAGCGGCAACTGGGGTAGCACGAGCATCACGAAAGCCACGGCGAAGGAGTCGAGGGTCAGGGTCGGCAGGGAGACGGGAGCCGGGCCGAGCCCGGGCAGCGCGGTGCCACTGCGCAGCAGCAGGACGGTCGCCGCCAACAGGGCCAGCACGACGACCATGAGCACGATCCGGCTCCGCAGCCACAGCAGGAGCGCGAACAGTGCAAGCGCACCGATCATCAGCCACGGGGGAGCGAGCTGGTCGGTGAAGGCGGCCGGGGGAGCGGTCACGAGCCCCCACGCCACCTTCGCGAACAGCAGTCCGACGCTGAGTTGCACCCCCCGGATCACGGACGTGGGGAACAGGCGCGCCACGCGGTCCAGTCCGCCGCCGATCCCGAGTACGACGAAGATGCCCCCCATCAGCAGCGAACCGGCGGCGATGACGTCGGCGCCCAGGCCCGCCGCGATGGCGACAGCCCCGAACGCCTTCAACGGCTGCACTGCCACCGGCAGGCGGTAGACCCGCGCGACCACGACGTACAACATTCCCGCGGGGAGGAGTACGGCGGTGGGACTGAGACCGTTGGCCACCACCAGGGTCACGGCGATCGGGACCAGGACCCCCAGGTCGGCGACGGCGCCGGAGGCCTCCCGCCACCACAGGGCCGCCGCATCGGTGCTGCGTGCGGGAGTGCGGGCGACGGTACCGAGGCTCACGGTCAGCCCCCGATGGCCGAGATGCCGCGGTCGGGACGCACGAAGCCAGGGTCGTCGCTGCCGTGGCCGCGCTTCTTCGTCGCCACGTCCCGGCGCATGAGCGCCGCCAGCGTGGCATCGTCGGCGCCGGCCCGCAGTGGCGTCCGCAGGTCGGTCTCGCTGCGCGCGAACAGGCAGTTCAGCCACTGCCCGTCGGCGGTGAGCCGGACCCGGTCGCAGTCCCCGCAGAACGGCCGGGTCATGGACCCGATGATGCCCACGACCTGGGGGCCGCCGTTGACCTCGAACAGTTCGGCGGGCGCCGACCCGCGCCCGCCGACCGGGCTCAGTGAGAACCCGGCGTCGGCCAGGCGCTCGTGGATCTCGCGGGCCGTCACCATGCGGTCGGCGTCCCACGACCGTTGGGCGTCCAGCGGCATCTGCTCGATGAACCGCAGTTGCACACCCTGCGCCAACGCCCACAACAGGAGGGCCGGCGCCTCGTCGTCGTTGATCCCGCGCAGCAGCACGCTGTTGACCTTGACGGGGTCGAAACCGGCCGCTTTCGCGGCGGTCACCCCGGCCAGGGTCTCCACGAGCCGGTCCCTCCGGGTCAGGGTGGCGAACCGTTCCCGGTCGACCGTGTCGAGGCTGATGTTCACGCGGCTCAGGCCCGCGTCGGCGAGGGGCGTCGCCAGGCGGGCCAGCCGCAGACCGTTCGTCGTGAGCGCCACCTCGGGAGCCGGGGACAGGTCCCGGATCCGGCGCACGATGTCGACCACATCCGGACGCAACAACGGCTCGCCGCCCGTGAGCCGGACGGTCGTGACCCCCTGGGTGACGGCGATACGCACGAGACGGAGGATCTCGTCGGTCGTGAGGTGCCGGTCGCGCTCGATCCACGGCATCCCCTCGGCGGGCATGCAGTACGTGCACCGCAGGGAGCAGCGGTCGGTCAAGGAGACCCGCAGGTCCGTGTGGGTCCGGCCGAACCGGTCGGTCAGTCCGGTCATGGGCAGTTCACCCATTGAGTGGTGCCGTCGGCGAACGACTGGTGTTTCCAGATCGGGAGACGTTCTTTGGCGGTGTCCACCAGCCAGGCGCACGTGTCGAAGGCCTCCTGTCGGTGCGCAGCCGAGACGGCGACGAGATAGACGAGGTCGCCGATGGCGAGGTCGCCCACCCGGTGGCGCGCGGTGGCGCCGAGCACCCCGGGTCGGGCGGCGGCGGCTGCGACCACCTCGCGCAGTACGGCGTCGGCGCCGGGGTGCGCCTCGTAGGTGAGCGCCACCACCGTGCGGCCCTGGTCGTGATCCCGCACCCGCCCTTCGAACACCACCGTCGCGCCCGCGCCGTCGTCGGCGACATCGGCGCACACCCGGGCCACGTCGATGGGCTGCGGGCCCACCCAGGTCTCCGGCGCCAGGGTCGGGACGTGACCGCCCCCGGCCAGCATCGCGACTGCGTGTTCGACGAGAGGGGCGGCCACCGCCCAGCCGTCGCGGACCCCGCCGGTGCTGCCGGGCAGGGCGAGCAGCAGCATCGGGCCCCACGTCCAGGCCCCGCTGCGCGACAGGTCGGTGGTGGGCACGCGTTCGCGGGCGGCGGCCCGCATGGCCTCGCCGACACCGGGCACCGCAGTCGCGCCCAGTGCGGCCAGGGCCTGCGGCGTCACATCGCGCGGGCCCAGACCGGTGCCTCCGGTGAGCACGACGAGGCGGTGACCGCTCTCGGCCGCCGCCGTCACCGCCTTACCGATCAACTGCTCGTCGTCGGGCACGATCTCCACGCCGGTCACCGCGAACCCGGCGCCGGTGAGCAGGTCCGCAGCCAGAGGGCCGGACCGGTCATGGGCGGCGTCGCGGCTGGCGGTGTCGGAGCACGTGACGACCAGAGCCGTGATGTCGTGCGCGGTCACCGCGACCACTCCCCGTTGCGGCCGCCGGTCTTGCTGTCGACCCGCACATCGGTGATCACCGCGGCGGGGTCCAGGGACTTCGTCATGTCGATGATCGTCAGGGCGGCGACGCTCACCGCGGTCAGGGCCTCCATCTCCACACCCGTGCGGTCGGCGGTCGTGACGGTAGCCGTGATCAGGACCCGGTCGGCGACGACCTCCAGGTCCACCGCGACAGCGTGCACCGCGATGGGGTGGCACATGGGGATGAGGTCCGGGGTGCGTTTGGCGCCCATGATCCCCGCGATCCGCGCGGTGGCCAGCACATCGCCCTTGGGTACGGCACCGGCGGCGATCGCGGCTGCGACCGACGTGACCACCGCGCCCGAGGCGACCGCGGTGCGCACGGTCACCTCGCGGCCGGCGACGTCCACCATCCGCGCGGCTCCCTCGTCGTCGAGGTGGCTCAGTCCGCTCACGGCTGCTCCCGTCGTATGGTGCGGAGGTGAGTGACACGCCCTCCGACTGGTCCGTTGTCATTCTGACAGGCGGTGCGTCTCGTCGGATGGGCCACGACAAGGCTCAGGTCACCGTGGCCGGACGTCGACTGCTGGACCGACTGCTCGTCGCGCTGCCTCCCGCAGTACCGACCGTCGTGGTCGGGCCCGCCCCGGAGGACCTGCCGCGGCCCGTGGCCGTCACCCGGGAGGACCCACCCGGAGGCGGACCGGTCGCGGGTCTGGCCGCCGGCCTCGCGCTGGTGACCACGCCGACAACGGTGGTGGCGGCCGTCGACCTGCCGCACGCCGGCCCGGTCCTGCCGGTCCTCGCCGCCACCCTGCGGGCGTCCGGAGCCGACGCCGTGGTCCCGGACGTGGCCGGCGTGCGCCAGCCGCTCAGCGCGGCCTACCGCACGGCCGCCCTGCGGCGGGCGCTGGCTGCGCTCGGCGACCCGCGCGGGCGAGCGGTGCGCGACGTCCTCGCGGAGTTGGTCGTACAGACCGTCGCCGGGGACGCGGTGGTTCTCGCCGATGTCGACACTCCGGACGATCTTGCTCGGGCGAGGACCATAATGGCGGCGACCGAGGAGGTCCCCATGGAGGAATGGCTGGCAGCGGTGAGCACCCGACTGGGGGTGCCGGCGGAGGTCGACGTGGACCTGGTGCTCGACGTCGCCCGGGATGCCGCCCATCAGGTCGAACGGCCCGCGGCGCCGGTCACGACGTACCTGCTGGGGCTCGCGGTGGCCGCGGGTCGAGACCCGGTGGAGGCCGCGGCGCTCATCCGCGACCTCGCGGCGCAGTGGCCTCCCGGCGGCGATGACTGACGCGCCGGAGTGGCCCCGCGCGCGCCGGGCCGCCCGGGACCTCGTGGCGCCGCTGCCGGACGTCCGCGTCCCGGTGTCGCAGGCGGTCGAGCGGGTCCTGGCGGAACCGGTGGCGGCGTTGTGCGACCTGCCCGGTTTCGCCACGTCCAGCATGGACGGCTGGGCCGTGTGCGGCCCGGGTCCCTGGCAGGTCGTCGGTGAGGTGCTGGCCGGTGCGGCCCCGCCCGAGGTGGCTGCCGGCCGTGCGGTCGTGATCGCCACCGGAGCGGCGGTGCCCGCCTCGTGCGATGAGGTGATCCGCAGCGAGTCGGGGGAGGTACGCGACGGGGTGCTGACGGCCGACCGGGTGGGTCCGGGCCACCACATCCGTCCCCGCGGGGAGGAGTGCCGGGCCGGGGACGTGCTCGCGGACGCGGGGTCCCGCGTCACACCGGCGGTGGCCGGGCTCCTGGCGGCCGCGGGGTGCGACACGGTGCGGGTGCGGGCGGTGCCACGCGTGGCGGTCCTGTTGCTGGGCGATGAACTGCTCGACGTGGGGATCCCGGGCATCGGCCAGGTCCGCGACTCCCTCGGTCCGCAGCTGCCGGGCTGGTGCGAGCGCCTCGGCGCCTCCGTGGTCCGCGTGACCCGGGTGCCCGACACGGTCGCGGACCTCGTCGCGGCGCTGCGGGACGCAGCCGACTGTGACGTGATCATGACGACGGGCGGGACCGCCGCGGGACCGGTGGACTGCCTGCATGCCGCCCTGGCCGAGGTGGGCGCGGACCTGGTGGTCGACTCCGTGGCGGTGCGGCCCGGGCATCCGATGCTGCTGGCGGTGTGGGGAACAATGCCGGTCGTAGGGCTGCCGGGCAACCCGCAGAGCGCCATCGTGGCGCTGCTGACCCTGGGGGAGCCCGTGCTGCGGGGCCTGCAGGACCGGCCCGATCCCTCGCTGCGGGTCGTGACGGTGACCGATGACCTCGCGGCGCCCCCTGCGGAGCACCGCCTCGTACTCGGCACGGTGTCGGGCGGCCGCTTCACGGCTGCCTCCCATCTGGGTTCGGCGATGTTGCGCGGCCTCGCCGCAGCAGACGGTTTCGCGGTGGTCCCCCCCGGGGGGGCAGCAGCCACGGCGGAGGTGCCGTGGCTGCCGCTGCCGGGTCAGGAGGGCTTCTCGGCTCCCGGCCGGGCGTAGTAGTGCCACGTGATCCAGGCGCCGATCACGCATGTCACCACGCCGATCCAGTAGATGAGCTCGGGATGGCCGAGGGCGAACATCAGTCCGAACACGAACGGCCCGAAGGCCGCGATCGCCGCCGTCCAACCGATCACCCCACCCGCCTGGCGGCGCTCGAAGATCATCGGCATCTGCTTGAAGGTGCTGGCGTTGCCCACCCCGGCGAAGAAGAAGATGACGATCATCCCCCAGAAGAAGTGGCTGAAGTCGCCGACGTTCGCGGGGTGCAGCTGGAACGACGTGTACAGCGCCGAGACGCCGATCCCCAGGACGGCGACGAACGTGACCCGGGCGCCGCCCACGCGGTCGGCGACGGGCCCGGCGAGGACCCGGGCCGCGGATCCGACCAGGGCGCCCCAGAACGCGTACTGCACGGGGTTCACGCCGGCGGCGCCGAAGGCCTCGGTGCCGTAGTAGTTCTTGATCAGGAGCGCGAACTGCGCGGCGAGACCGGAGAACGTGCCGAAGGTGATGATGTAGAGCACCGTCATCAGCCACGTGTGTTTGTTGCTGAAGATGTCCAACTGCTCCCGCACGCCGCGGGCCTGCACCGGCACGCTGCGCAGCAGCGTGAAGGCCAGGATGACGGCGACGATGACGAACGGCACCCAGACCCAGCCGGCGTTCTGGTACCAGACCGACTTGTCCACGCCCTTCGCCTGGTCGACGAAGCGCTGCGCGCCGCCCAGGAACCCGACCATCGCGAAGCCCACGATCCACGGGGTGACGAACTGCACGATGCTCACGCCGAAGTTGCCCACCCCGGCCTGGATCCCCAGGGCGGTGCCCTGTTTGGCGCGTGGGAAGAAGTAGCTCGTGCTGGGCATGAACCCGCTGAACACCCCGCCGCCGATGCCCGCCAGGAAAGCCAGGAGGAGCAGCACGGAGTAGGGAGTCGCCGGGTTGGTGACGGCGACGGCCCACCCGATCAGGGGGATGAGGAGCAGTGTCGTGCTCATCCACACCAGGCGGCGGGTGCCGAGGATGGGCGGCAGGAACATCCACACCAGCCGCAGGAACCCGCCGGCCAGGCCGGGCATGGCCGCGAGCCAGTACAGCTGGGAGGTGGTGAGGGTGAAGCCGATGGAGTTGAGCACGGGGGCCAGGGCCGAGACCAGGAACCACGTGATGAAGCCCAGGGTCAGGGAGAAGGTGGTGATCGACAGGGTCCGCCAGGCCAGGGACGAGTCCCAGTGCTCGGTGTCCTCGGGATCCCATTTCTTCAGCCAGTCGTCCCCGTGTCGGGCGACCGACGGGGTGTCGTGCTGCGTGGTCATGAGTCGCTTCCCTTCTGTGCTGTCGCCACCGGACGATCCGGGTGCGACGGGATGGGGGCGCCGGGCATGCCGCCGTCCGCTTCCGCCCACTGCGTTCCGGACAGGTCGTCCGCAGCGGGCTGGTCCTTCTCGAATTTGTTCGCCAGTTCGGGGCTGGCCTGGTGGAGCATGTGCACGACGGTCCCGTGCATCCAGAGTGCCCCGATCAGGGTGGTCACGAAAAGAACTCCGAAGGTGGCTTGGGGCGCTCCGCTCCACCCGGTCGCGTAGGCGAACAGGGGCGGCAGGAAGAACCCGCCCAGCGCTCCCAGGGATCCCACGAGGCCGCCGACGGCGCCGACGTCGTGCGGGAAGTACTCCGGGATGTGCTTGTAGACGGCCGCCTTGCCGACGCCCATGGCGCATCCGATGATCACGACGAGCACGGTGAACAGCACCACCCCGACGTTCCACGGCATGACCTGGCGGGGGTCGGCCCCGGGCTGCTGGAGGACGATGTAGCCGTACGGCATCATCAGGATCCCGCTGGCCACCAGCATCGTGCCGAACGTCGCGTACATGACCTTGCGGGCACCGATGCGGTCCGACAGGTAGCCACCGACCGGGCGCAGCAGGGACGCGGGGAAGATGAACAGGGCGGTGAGCAGCGCTGCCTGGCTCAGCGGCAGGCCGTACACGTCCACGTAGTACTTGGGCAGCCACGCCGCCAGCGCCACGTAGGCGCCGAACACGATGACGTAGTAGAGGCTGAACCGCCAGACCCGGACCTCGCGCAGGGGTCGGAGCATGGATCCGAGGGAGCGTCCCTGACCGGGGCGCCGGTCGTGGCGCGGGGAGACGAACCACGCGACGGCCGCCATCGCCAGGAGCAGCACCGCGTAGAGGAACGGCACGAAGCGCCAACCCCCGGGCACGAGACCGCCGAGCAGGCCCGCGGCGGGGACGGCGGCGATGAGGGCCGGGCCGATGAACTTCGTCACCGACGCACCGACGTTCCCCGCCCCGAAGACACCGAGCGCCAGGCCCTGTTGGCGCCGCGGCCACCAGGCGCTGACCCACGAGATCCCGACGGCGAAGGAGTTGCCCGCGAATCCGACGAGGAAGGCGTAGAACAGCAGGACGGTGTAAGAGGTGGCCTGCGACACCAGGTAGGCGGGTACCGCCGTCAGCAGCAGCATGACGGTGAAGACGATGCGACCGCCGTAGCGGTCGGCGATGATGCCGGCGGGGAGTCGCCAGATGGCGCCGTTGAGGACGGCGACCGCGGTGATCCAGGCGAGTTGCACGTCGGTGAGACCGAACTCGTCTCGGATCGGGATCCCCAGGACGCCGAACATGAGCCACACCGCGAACATGAGGGTGAACGCGATCGTGGAGATCGTCAGCACCCGGCCTTTGCCCCGGTCGGGGTTGCCGGGCTGGTCCGGCTGGTCGGCGACGGTGCCGGTGGCACCGGGGTGGATGGTGGTCATTGCTGCTCCTCCCGGCCAATTACTCACACCATACACCTTTCCCCCGTGCTAAATCACCAGCCCCGGAGAAAATGTGGTACAACGGAGTCATGGCAGTGGCACCCGGAATCGGACGGACCCTCGCACGGCTCGCCGCGCTCACGCCGTATCGCGCCCCCGAGGGGGACACCCGCAGTCAGATCCTGCGGCTGGTCGCCGAGTCCCCCGAACCGGTGTCGGTGGAGTGGTTGTGCGAGCAGACGGGCCTGCATGCCAACACCGTCCGCGGCCACCTCGACGTCCTCCTCGCGGCGGGGCAGATCGAGCGGACCCCCGGCCCGCGGCGGGGCCGCGGCCGGCCCCCCATGCTCTACGCGGCGATGTCCAACGAGGCCCCCCTGTACGCCGACCTCGTCGCCACCCTCGTCGACCAGCTCGGTGAGAACACCGACAGCGCCCTCGTGGACGACGCCGCGTCGCGGTGGGCGGAGGTGGTGGCCGACCGGGCCGGTCCCGCAACCGACCTGGACGACGCCGTGGACCGGGCGGCCGAGGCCCTGGACCGGCTGGGCTTCTCGGCGCAGGTCTCCCCGGTGGGGGACTCCATCACCCTCGGCAGTTGCCCGTACGCCGCGCTCGTGCGCGACCAGCCGGTCATCTGCGACATCCACACGGCACTTCTGCGCGACCTGTTGGACCGCACGGGTCAGCCGGTGAAGGTGGGGGACATGGAAGTCTTCCCCGCCCCGGGAATGTGCCGGGCCCACCTGGAGCGCCCGGACCGGTCCCCGGAATGGGTCATCCCGGGGTCGCGCGACCGCCGTGCCACCGACACACCCGCAGCACCGAAGCGCGCCAAGCGCCGTTCGAAGGGAACCCCATGAGCACGACCGCCGATCCCGATGTCGCCGGCGACTTCCTGGTCCGGGCCGCCCGCTTCTTCACGCCCGGGGACGTATCGCCGGACCTCCGCACCGTGACCCGGTCGGGCGGCCGCGACGGCGACGTCTTCTACCGTGACCGCTGGAGCCACGACAAGGTCGTGCGCAGCACACACGGGGTCAACTGCACCGGGTCGTGCTCCTGGAAGGTGTACGTCAAGGACGGCATCATCACGTGGGAGACACAGCAGACCGACTACCCCTCGATCGGGCCGGACAGCCCCGAGTACGAACCCCGCGGGTGCCCCCGCGGCGCCGCGTTCAGCTGGTACACGTACTCGCCCACCCGCGTGCGGTACCCCTACATCCGCGGTGTCCTCCTCGAGGCCTACCGGGCCGCCAAGGCCGAGCACCCCGACCCCGTCGCCGCCTGGGCCGCCGTCGTGGGCGACGAACAGACCCGCCGCACCTACCAGCGCGCCCGCGGCAAGGGAGGACTGGTGCGCGCCTCGTGGGACGAGGTGAGCGAGATCGTCGCCGCCGCTCACGTGCACACCATCAAGGAGTACGGCCCGGACCGGGTGTTCGGCTTCTCGCCGATCCCGGCCATGTCCATGGCCTCCCACGCCGCCGGCAGCCGGTTCATCTCCCTCATGGGCGGCGCGATGTTGTCCTTCTACGACTGGTACTGCGACCTTCCGGTCGCCTCCCCGCAGGTGTTCGGGGACCAGACCGACGTCCCCGAGTCCGCGGACTGGTGGAACGCCTCATATCTGATCATGTGGGGGGCCAACGTCCCCCAGACCCGTACCCCCGACGCGCATTTCATGGCCGAGGCGCGCTACCGCGGCCAGAAGGTGGTGACGGTCTCCCCGGACTACGCCGACAACACGAAGTTCGCCGACGAGTGGCTCGCGCCCCACCCGGGTACCGACGGCGCGCTGGGTATGGCGATGGGTCACGTGGTGCTCAAGGAGTTCTTCGTCGACCGGCAGGTGCCGCGCTTCGTCGACTACGTGAAGAAGTACAGCGACCTGCCGTTCCTGGTCTCGCTCAAGGAGAAGGACGGGGCGTGGGTGCCGGACAAGTTCGTCACCTCGCACGACCTGGGAGACGACGCCGAGGGGGCGCAGTTCAAGACCGTGATGGTCGATTCGGCCACGGGACGCCCGCACGTCCCCAACGGCTCGCTCGGCTTCCGGTTCACCGACTCCGGCATGGGCAAGTGGAACCTGGACCTGGACGGCGTCGACCCGGCGCTGTCGCTGTACGGCGCCGCCAACACCGACACCCTCGAGGTGCTGCTGCCCCGCTTCGACTCCGACCAGGAGCACAACGAGGGTGGCGGCATCCACCGCCGGGGTGTCCCCGCCGGCCGGGTCGCCACACGGGACGGGGAGCGGCTGGTCACCACCGTCTACGACCTGATGCTGGCCCAGTACGGGGTCGGGCGGGACGGTCTGCCGGGGGAGTGGCCGACCGGCTACGACGACCCCGCGCCCTACACGCCGGCGTGGCAGGAGGGGATCACCGGGGTGCCCGCGGACCTGGTCGAGCGCATCGGCCGGGAGTTCGCGCAGAACGCCGAGGACTCCGGCGGCCGCTCCATGATCGTGCTGGGGGCCGGGACCAACCACTGGTTCCACTCCGACACGATCTACCGCACGTTCCTGGCGCTGATCACGCTGACCGGCTGTCAGGGGGTCAACGGCGGCGGCTGGGCGCACTACGTGGGCCAGGAGAAGTGCCGTCCCGTGACCGGCTGGGCCAACCTCGCCTTCGGGCTGGACTGGCACCGGCCGCCGCGGCAGATGATCGGCACGGCCTTCTGGTATGTGCAGACCGACCAGTGGCGCTACGACGCCATGGGCGCCGATGTGCTGGCCTCCCCGCTCGGCGACGGCCGGTTCGCGGGCCGCAGCATGATCGACACGGTCGCGCAGTCCGCCCGCTCCGGGTGGATGCCGTCGTTCCCCAGCCTCAACCGCAACCCGCTGACCATCGCCGACGAGGCCGCCGCGGCCGGAGTCGCGGCCCCCGAGTACATCAAGCAACAACTGCTGTCCGGTGACCTCAAGTTCGCCATCGAGGACCCCGATGCGCCCGAGAACTGGCCACGCGTGCTCACGATCTGGCGCGCCAACCTGCTCGGGTCGTCCAGCAAGGGCAACGAGTACTTCCTGAAACACCTGCTGGGCACCGACCATGCGGTGCGCGCCGAGGAGACCCCCGAGGACCTGCGTCCCGAGGACGTCGACTGGCGCGAGGACGCGCCCGTCGGGAAACTCGACCTCCTCGTCAGTCTCGACTTCCGGATGACGAGCACCGGGCTGTTCGGTGACATCCTGCTGCCGGCGGCCACGTGGTACGAGAAGCACGACCTGTCGAGCACCGACATGCACCCCTTCGTGCATGCCTTCACCCCGGCGATCGACCCGCCGTGGGAGACGCGTAGCGACTACGACATCTTCCAGGCGCTGGCGCAGAAGGTCTCGACCCTCGCCGCCGGCCACCTGGACACCCGCACGGACGTCATGTCCATCCCGCTGCTGCACGACACCCCGGACGAGATGGCGCTACCGGGCGGCGTGGTGCGGGACTGGAAGAAGGGCGAGGTCGATCTCGTGCCGGGCGTCACCGCGCCGAAGTTCATCACCGTCGAGCGGGACTACACCGCCCTCGGCGCCAAGATGAGCGCGCTGGGACCGCTGCTGGACACCGTCGGCACCGTCACCAAGGGGGTCGCGGTCCAGACGGCGCCCGAGGTCGAGGTCATCGCCCGCACCAACGGGGTCATCCCGGACGGCCCCGCGGCCGGGCGGCCGGCGCTCGTCACGGCCCAGCAGGCCTGTGAGGCGATCCTGACCCTGTCGGGGACCACCAACGGCCGGGTGGCCGTCGCGGGGTTCCGCAACCTGGAGGAACGGACGGGGCAGCGCCTCGCCGACCTGGCCGAGGACCACGAAGGAAAACGCATCACCTTCCCCGACACGCAGGCCCGGCCGGTGCCCGTCATCACCTCGCCGGAGTGGTCCGGCAGCGAGCACGGCGGGCGTCGCTACACGGCGTTCACCATCAACGTGGAGCGGCTCAAACCCTGGCACACCCTCACGGGACGTCAGCATCTCTTCCTCGACCACGACTGGATGACCGAGATCGGCGAACAGCTGCCGACGTTCCGACCGCCCCTGAACATGCACCGGATTTTCGGTGACCAGGGGACCGGTCAGGGCAAGGAGGTGACCGTCCGGTATCTGACCCCGCACTCCAAGTGGTCGATCCACTCCGAGTACCAGGACAACCTCTTCATGCTGTCGCTGTCCCGGGGCGGGCCGGAGATCTGGATGAGCCCGGTCGACGCCGACGCGATCGGGGTCAAGGACAACGAGTGGATCGAGGCGTACAACCGCAACGGCGTGGTGGTCGCCCGCGCGATCGTCTCGCACCGGATGCCGGCCGGGACGGTGTACATGTACCACGCCAAGGATCGGACCGTGGATGTGCCGAAGGCGGAGTTGTCGGGGCTGCGGGGCGGCATCCACAACTCGCTGACGCGCTTGATGATCAAGCCCACCCACGTCGTGGGCGGATACGCCCAGTTGTCGTTCTTCATGAACTACCTGGGACCGACGGGCAACCAGCGCGACGAGGTGACGGTCATCCGGCGCCGCTCGCAGGATGTGGAGTACTGAGATGCGGGTAATGGCCCAGATGGGCATGGTGATGAACCTGGACAAGTGCATCGGGTGCCACACCTGCTCGGTGACGTGTAAGCAGGCGTGGACCAACCGCGCGGGGGTCGAGTACGTGTGGTTCAACAACGTGGAGACGCGTCCCGGTCAGGGGTACCCGCGCACCTACCAGGACCAGGAGAAGTGGAAGGGCGGCTGGGTCCGCACCAAGCGGGGCCGGTTGAAGCTCCGGGCGGGTGGGCGCTGGCAGCGGCTCACCCAGATCTTCTCCAACCCGAAACTGCCGGAACTCGACGAGTACTACGAGCCGTGGACCTACGAGTACGACAACCTCATCTCCGCTCCCCTGGGGGAGGACACCCCGGTCGCCCGGCCGAAGTCTCTGATCACCGGCAGGCCCATGAAGATCGAGTGGTCGGCCAACTGGGACGACGACTTGGCCGGCGGTCCCGAGCTGGCGCCCCAGGACCCCGTCCTGAAGAAGATCAAGGATGAGGTCGGTGACCGGGTCAAACTCGAGTTCGAGCAGGCCTTCATGTTCTACCTGCCCCGTATCTGCGAACACTGCCTCAACCCCGCCTGTGTCGCCTCGTGCCCGTCCGGTGCGATGTACAAACGTTCCGAGGACGGCATCGTCCTGGTCGACCAGGACTCGTGCCGGGGCTGGCGGATGTGCGTCACCGGCTGCCCGTACAAGAAGGTCTACTTCAACCACCGCACCGGCAAGGCCGAGAAGTGCACCCTGTGCTACCCGCGCATCGAGGTGGGGATGCCGACGGTGTGCTCGGAGACCTGTGTGGGCCGGCTGCGCTACCTCGGGCTGTTCCTCTACGACGCCGACCGGGTGACCGAGGCGGCGGCGGTCGAGAACGAGCAGGACCTCTACGAGGCGCAACTCGACCTCATCCTGGACCCGCACGATCCCGAGGTGCAGGCCGCCGCCCTGCGCGACGGCATCGCCCCGGACTGGCTGGAGGCGGCGAAGAACTCGCCGGTCTACCGGTTGGCGAAGGAGTATCGCGTGGCGCTGCCCCTGCATCCGGAGTACCGGACGATGCCCATGGTCTGGTACATCCCCCCGCTGTCCCCGATCGTGGACGCGTTGCGGGACACGGGCAACGATGCCGAGGACGCCGACAACATGTTCGGCGCGATCCAGTCCCTGCGTATCCCCGTGGAATACCTCGCGGAACTCTTCACGGCCGGCGATCCCGGCCCGGTGCTGCAGTCGCTGCACACGCTGGCCGCCATGCGTTCGTTCATGCGCGACGAGAACCTCGGCGGGCAACCGGACGAGTCGATCCCCGCAGCGGTCGGCATGACCGCCGACGAGATGTTCGCGCTGTACCGGCTGCTCGCCATCGCCAAGTACGAGGACCGCTACGTCATCCCGGAGGCCCACGCCGAGGTCGGGCGCCAGTTGGAGGAGCTCGGTTGCTCGCTGGACTTCGAGGGAGGTCCGGGCCAGTACTCGTCCGGCACGTTCGGGGAGGCCTCCGGGCGCCCCACCCCGGTGGCCGTCGAGACGTTCCACGCCCTGAAGCAGCGCCAGACCACCGAGGGCATCGTCGACGTCGCCGACGCTGACGCCAAGGTGAACCTGTTGAACTGGGACGGCCTCGGGGTCCCCCTCGGGGTCCCCACCGTCCCGCCCCGATCCCCGGAGTCCTCATGACCGACAGTCGCGCACGCACCGCCGCGGCCCGGCTGGCCGCCTCCTGGCTGCTGACGTATCCCGATGAAGCCCTGCTGGCGCGCCTCGACGAGATCGCGGAGGTCGCGGAGATCCTGCCGCCCCCGACCGGGGCCCCGTTGCGGGCCTTCCTCGCCCACCTCGCCGACACGCCCCTGACCGTCCTGCAGCAGCACTTCGTGCAGGTGTTCGACATGAGGCGGCGCGCGTGCCCGTACCTGTCCTACTGGACCGACGGCGAGACCCGGAACCGGGGGCGGGCGATCCTGCGGTTCCGCGAGGCCTACGTGTCCAGCGGCTTCACGCCGACCGACGAGGAACTCCCGGATCACCTCGCCGTGGTCCTCGAGTTCGCCGCGGTGGGGGACTCCCTGACCGGCGACGCTCTGCTCGCCGAACACACCGGTCCCCTCCATCTGCTGCGCGACGCCCTCGGGAAGATGGACTCCGCCTACGTGCATGTCCTCGATGCCGTCGTCGCGACGGTCCCCGAGCCGACACCGGAGATCGAGGAGCGGATGCGGCAGCTGGCCGCGGCGGGCCCGCCGGTCGAAACGGTCGGCGCCGAGCCCTACCCCATCTCACCCACCTTCGTGGAGATCGGAGCGCGACGATGACCGAGTCGACGACTGTACAGATCCTGTTGTGGGCCGTGCTGCCCTACGTCACCATCGCCGTGTTCGCGGTCGGCATGATCTGGCGCTACCGCTACGACAAGTTCGGGTGGACCACGCGTTCGAGTCAGCTGTACGAACGCAATCTGATCCGCATCGCCAGCCCGTTGTTCCACATCGGCATCCTCGCCGTCGTCATCGGGCACGTGATCGGTCTGGTCATCCCGGAGCAGTGGACGGGCTGGGCACCGGAGGCGGCCTATCACGCCATGGCGGTGGTGCTCGGAGTCATCGCCGGCGTCTGCACCCTCACCGGGATCGTCCTGCTCATCTACCGCCGCCGGACCGTGGGGCCCGTGTTCTCCGCCACCACGAAGAACGACAAGTTCATGTACGTGTTCCTCGTCGCCGCGATCTGCCTGGGACTGGTGACCACCTTCTACGGGTCCGGGATCTTCGGTCCCGCCTACAACTACCGCGACACCGTCGCTGTGTGGTTCCGGTCGATCTTCTACCTCAACCCGCAGATCCAGGACATGGCAGAGTCGCCCGCGTCCTACCAGGTGCATGCCATCGCGGGCATGCTGCTGTTCATCATCTGGCCGTTCACGCGCCTCGTGCATGCCTTCAGCGCTCCCCTCGGGTACGTCTTCCGGCCCTACGTCGTGTACCGGGACCGCGGCCCGCACGACCCCGGCAGCCGGCCCGAGCGGCGCGGCTGGGAGCGGGTCGGACGCTGACATGACGGTCGCCGGGTCCACCCCCCGGACCTCCCCCCGGCTCACGGTGCCCCCGCAGCACGGGGCCTGGGCGTTCCTCGCGCTGCCGCTGCTGCTCGGCCTGGCGCTGACCGGGGTGACGTGGCCCGGCGTCGTCTTCGCCGTCACGTGGGTGGCGGCCTACCCCGCCTCCTACTACCTGGGCCGCGCGGTCACTGTGCGGGTGCGGCGGGGCGCGTGGAGCCGCATCGCGAGACGCGAGTTGTCCGCGGCCGTCCCGTGGCTGACCGTGGCCGCGCTCGGAGCGGTGGTGCTGCTCGCCGTACGGCCGGCTCTGGTCCCGGTCGGCGTGGTGCTGGCCCTGCTGTGGACGGTGAGCCAGTGGCTCACCGTCGCGGGCCGCGAGCGGGGGTTCGGCAACGATGTCCTGCTGGTCGGGCAGTCGGTGCTGGCGCTGCCGCTGCTGTGGTTCGTGTCGACCGGGTCGGCAGATGTGCCCGGACGCATCTGGCTGGCGGCGGGTGTGTGCGCCACGTACTTCGTGGGGTCGGTGATCCACGTCAAGTCGCTGATCCGCGAAGCCGACGACCGGCGCTGGCGCGTCGCCGACGTCACCTTCCACGTCGCGGCGCTCCTGTGGGCCCTGGCCAGTCCGTGGCTGCTCGTGCCGTTCGCTGTCGCGCTGGTGCGGTCGGTGGCGATGCGCCCGACCGCCTCCCCGGCCCGGATCGGCGCCGGCGAGATCGTCGTCAGCGTGCTGGTGTTCCTGGCCACCCTCGTCGCCGTCGCTGCCTGACGGCCTGCCTCCACCTGCCGGCGCCACTAGCGTGTGCGGTGGAGGTGGCCCATGGGTGCGCAGCGGGTGGCGGTCCTCGGGGCCGGCAACGGGGGCCGTACGGCGGCGGCGGAGCTCGGCCTCGGGGGACACGACGTCACCCTGTTCGGCCGTCCCGAGTTCGGCGACCGGCTGTCGCGCATCGCGGACACCGGCCGCATCCGGGCCACTGGGGTGATCGAGGGGGACGCCCCGGTCCGCGTGACGAGCGACCTGCCGGACGCCGTCGCCAACCAGGACCTGCTCCTCGTCGTCGTCCCGACCAACTACCAGCTCACCTACGCCCACCTGCTGGCACCGCTGCTACGGGACGGCATGAACGTCGCCCTCATGCCGGGCTCGCTGGGGTCGCTGGAGTTCGTCCAGTACCTGCGGGAGGCCGGGGTCACCGCCGACGTGACGGTGTCGGAGTTCGCTGCGCTTCCCTACGCCACCCGCATCACCGCCCCGGACGAGGTGCATGTCTTCGGACGCCGCAGCCTGGTCTCCGCCGGCGTCTTCCCGGCCGTCGCGGCGCCGCGGGTCAGTCCCATCCTCGAGTCGCTGTATCCCGGGCTGCAGCTCATGCGCAACGTCCTGGAGGCGGGCCTGAACAATCCCAACCCCACGCTGCACTGCCTGGGGGTCCTCCTCTCTGCCAGCCGCATCGAGTTCAGCCACGGCGACTTCTACTACTACGAGGAGGGCATGACACCGCACGTCTGCCGCGCCATCGAGGCGATCGACGCCGAACGGGTGGCCATCGGCGACGCCCTCGGCGTCTCCGTCATGAGCCTGCTCGACACGTACCCCACCGTCGGATACGGGCCGCGCGGCGACACCTTCTGGTCGGTGATCCGGGGCGTGGCCTCCCTGCACGGCATCAAGGGCCCGGAACGTGTCGACAGCCGCTACCTGACCGAGGACGTCCCCATCGGGCTGACCGTCTACTCCCAACTGGGACGCGCGATGGGAGTGCCCGCCCCGCTCATGGAATCCGTCATCGCCCTGTCCGGGGCCCTGCTGTCGCAGGACTTCGCGGCGGACGGCCGCACCCTGCAGCGCTGCGGGATCGCGGACCTGGACCGCGACCGTCTCCTGCAGTACGTGACCACCGGCGAGGTCCTAGAGTTGGGCCCATGACGACACTGGAGTTCCCCGTGGCGGGGGAGTGGACGGCGGGTACCGACACCCGCGAGATCCGGTCACCGTTCGACGACTCGGTGGTGGCGGAGGTGCCGTCCTTCACGGCGGCCGACGTCGACCGCGCCGTCGCCGTGGCCCGGCGGGCCCTCGCCGACCAGCCCCTGGCGGCGCACGAACGTGCCGCCATCCTCGACCGCGCCGCGGTCCTGCTCAGCGAGCGCGCCGACGGGATCGCCCGCGACCTGGCTGCCGAGGCCGCGAAGCCACTCGGCCAGGCGAGACTGGAGGTGCAGCGGGCGGTCTCGACGCTGCAGTTCTGCGCCGCGGAGGCGCGCACGTTCACCGGCGACCTCGTCCCGATGGACGCGGCGGCCGCCGGTGTCGACCACCTCGGCATGGTGCTCCGGGTACCCGTGGGTGTCGTCGGCGCCATCACCCCGTTCAATTTCCCCCTCAACCTGGTGGCCCACAAACTCGGCCCCGCGATCGCGGCCGGTTGCCCCGTCGTCACCAAACCGGCCAGTCAGACACCGGTGTCGGCGCTGAACCTCGCGCGGGTCCTCTACGACGCCGGACTGCCCCTGGCCTACCTGAGTGTCGTGCCAGGTCCCGGCGCCGTGATCGGCGACGCCCTGGTGCACAACGACGACGTCGCGCTGATCTCGTTCACCGGCTCTCCGGCGGTCGGGTGGGACATCCGGGCGGCGGCCCCGCGCAAGCGCGTCGGACTGGAGTTGGGCAACAACTCGCCGCTGATCGTGTGCGCCGACGGGGACTGGCGGGCGGTCGCCAAGGCGGTGCGCCTGGCCGGCTTCTCCCACGCCGGTCAGTCGTGCATCTCCACCCAGCGCATCCTGGTGGCGGAGAGCATCAAGGACGAGTTCGTCGCCGAGCTGGTCGCGCAGGTGGCCAGCCTGGTCGTCGGGGACCCGCTCGCCGAGGCCACCGAGGTCTCGGCCCTCATCACCCGGGCGGAGACGGAACGGGTCGCCGCGTGGGTGGATGCCGCCGTGGCCGGCGGGGCCACGGTAGCCACGGGCGGGGACCGCACGCCGGAGGGACACCTGCGGCCGACCGTGCTGGTGGACGCCCGGCCCGACGACGACGTGTGTGCCACCGAGATCTTCGGGCCCGTCGTGGTCGTGCGGTCCTTCACCGACGTGCGGGCCGCGGTCGCTGAGGCCAACGACTCGCGGTACGGGCTGCAGGCGGCTATCTTCACCCAGGACATCGACACCGCGATGTGGGCGGCCCGTTCGCTCGACTTCGGAGGAGTGCTGGTCAACGAGGTGCCGACGTGGCGCGCCGATCACATGCCCTACGGCGGACTGCGGGACTCGGGCAACACCCGCGAGGGCCCGGGCTGGACGATTCGGGAGATGACCGAGGAGCGCCTCGTCGTCATCAAGACCGGCGTCGCGCCGCGCTGACCGGGGACGTGCCATGAACTGGTTCATGATCGAGGTGCCTCCGATGGCCCGGCTGCTGCTGGCGATGCTGCTGTTCGTCGGCATCACCGTCACCGTGGTCGCCCTGTTCCACCAACGCATCGTGGCGCTGGGCAACGGCGCCCCCTGGCCGCCGCCCGCGAATGCCGACGAGCTCTCCTTCACCCAGGCTCACGAAGAACGCGGCTTGTACGAGCCGCCCCCGCCGGACG
This sequence comes from Actinomycetota bacterium, assembly GCA_029978705.1. Lineage (GTDB taxonomy): Bacteria > Actinomycetota > Actinomycetes > S36-B12 > CAIWTL01. The sequence goes on along the minus strand of JAPOIY010000027.1, from coordinate 8,802 downwards.
ATCTGGCGGGGCGCATCATCACCATCACGGGCACCGCCTTCGTGTTCCTGCTGGCCTTCACGCTGAGCAACTTCTGGAGCAACGCCCAGGACGCGCGCACGGCCCTGCAGACCGAGGTCGCGGATTTCAACGCGGCTCTCGTGGCTGCCCGGCTGCTGCCCCAGGGGCAGGAACGGGACGAAGTTCTCACCGCCCTGGAGAACTATCGCCAGGACGTGGTCGAGCAGGAGTGGCCGCTGCTACAGCGCGCGGACTCGGCTGCGGCGCTGGCGATCCATCACCGGGCGAGTGTGGCGGTGGCCGGCGGGCTGATCCTGACCCCCAGCAAGTCCCTGAAGTCGGCGGAGAGTTACTCGGAGGTCCGCAACGCGGTGCTGGACATGGTGGACAAGGGCACCGACCGCATCAACGCGCTGCCCCGTTCCGCGGCCCCCAGCGTCGTGATGCTCATCTTCCTGCTCGGGCTGTGCAATCTGGCGGTGGCGGCCGCGTTCCTGCCCTCCTCGTTGCAGACCAATCTGTTCCTGATCGGGGCCTATGCCGCGATCATCGGATTCCTCATCTTCATCGTGGTCGAAGCGAGCAACCCCTTCGTGGGCGGGGGACAGGTCCTGCCTGTCGGCTTCTCCTAATATCGAACGCTTGTTCGTTCGTTCGCCGGACCCTCCGAGGGGCCGTTGAGTCCTATCTCACTTCTGTCCCACAAATGTTGAAATTGTGTCGCAGCGGGCAGGAGCCTCCTCTGACGGCGCCATCCAGCGCCGCAGCGGCGTGACCGTCACGCCGACCGTTCGGAGGTGGAGAACCGTGTCCCGTCGCCTGATGACGACGATCCTGGTGGCCGTCGGAGCCGTAATCGCCGGCCTGTTCGTACTGCCCACGACCGCGGCTACCGCGGCACCCGACGCCCGGCCGCGCGCTGTGATGGCCAAGGCGCAGAAACCCTTCTTCGCCGGCTGCCGGAAGTCCGGGAAGTTCAACGAGCACCGCTTCGACTTCGACGTCGACGCCGTCCTGGGAGGCCGCTGCGTGTCCTCCCGCGTGAAGGGCGTGAAGCTGATCAGTTCCTATTCCGGGCACATGCCCACGGCGAGCAAGGCCCTTGACGTGATGGTCAACATGAAGGGCTCCTGCCGCGCGGGACGCACCACCGGCAACGTGGTGGCCCGCTACTTCATGAAGAACGCCAAGCAGCATCACGTGCGCTACCTCATCTGGAAGAACTCCTACTGGTCGTCCGACCGGGGGCCCACGAAGTGGCGGCACTGGCGCCACGGCATGGCCGGCGGCAGCTGCACCACGCGCCACTTCGACCACGTGCACGTCGCTTTCAAGTGACCTCGTCGGCCCCGGGACTCGGTCCCGGGGCCGACCTCCGCTTGCAGGACATTGCGGGGGGCTGCGACTAGGGTCGGGGCATGGCAACGGCGCAGGCCACGGGCGAGTTCCGAGACCGGGGTTTCTTCGGTCAGCCCCGTGCGCTGTCCACTCTCTTCTTCACCGAGATGTGGGAGCGGTTCTCCTACTACGGGATGCGGGCGCTCCTCGTCCTGTACCTCACCGCCCCTCTGGTATCCGACACCGGCTACGGGCCCGGGCTGGAACTCGACAAGGGTTCCGCCATCGCGATCTACGGCGCGTACTCGGGCCTGGTGTACCTCACCCCGATCGCCGGGGGGTGGGTGGCCGACCGCCTCCTCGGGGCGCGGCGCACGGTCCTGTACGGCGGCATCGTCATCGCCCTTGGCCACTACTGCATGGCCGCGCCGCTCGGAGCCTCCTTCTGGGTCGGGCTGCTGCTCATCGCGCTCGGCACCGGCCTGCTGAAGCCGAACATCTCGGCGATGGTGGGGGATCTGTACGGCGAGACCGACACCCGCCGCGACGCGGGTTTCTCGATCTTCTACATGGGGATCAACCTCGGCAGCTTCGCCGCACCGCTGGTCACGGGCTGGGCCGCCCAGCAGCGCGGCTTCCACTGGGGCTTCGCGATCGCCGGCATCGGGATGACCCTGGCGGTCATCCAGTACGTGCTCGGGTGGAAGAGGCTGCACGGAGTCGGTCAGACCGCCCCCCTGCCCGCGACCCCCGCCGAACGCAACCGGTTCCTGCTCCTCCTGCTCGGCGTCGTCGTGTTCATCGGGCTCATCGCCTGGATCCTCGACCTCCTCGGCGACGCCAGCCTCTTCGACCGCGTGGCCACGGCGATCACGATCTTCATCCTCATCGTCCCGTTCGTGTACTTCTTCCAGCTCTTCCGCCGCCAGGACTACACGCCGCCGGAGCGGCGCCACGTGCGCGCGTTCCTGTGGCTGTTCATCGGGGCGGCGTCCTTCTGGATGGTCTTCGAGCAGTCGGGGTCCACCCTCACCCTGTTCGCCGAGGACGTCACCAACATGTCGGTGGGGTCGTGGGAGATGCCGGTGGCATGGCTGCAGTCGGCCAACCCGCTGTTCATCATCATCTTCGCCCCCATCTTCGCGGCCCTCTGGACCAAGCTCGCCGACCGGGCGCCCCGCACGTCCATCAAGTTCGGCATCGCCCTGATCGGCGTGGGTATCTCGGTGCTGATCCTGGTGATCCCGATGACGGGGTTCCAGAACAATGGGACCCAGGCGGTGCTGTTCTGGATCCTCGGCACCTATCTGCTGCAGACGTGGGCGGAACTGCTGCTGTCCCCGACGGGACTGTCGGCCACCAGCAAACTCGCCCCCGCCGGGGCCAGCGGGCAGATGCTGGCCCTGTGGTTCGTGGCGACCTCGGTCGGCACCAGCATCGGCGGCCAGATCGGCAAGTTCACCGCCGACAACCCCGTCAACACCTTCCTGCTCAGCGCGGCGATCCCGATGGCCATCGGCGTGGTCCTGCTGGTGTTCGCCAAGGTCGTCAACCGCCTGATGGACCCCGTGCACTGACGGAAAACGGACCGTGACCGCAAGCGCTGCCTGAGTTACTCTCGGTGCATGTCTGTAGCACGCACCAGCATCCTCGTCGGAATGGCAGCCGTCACCGGCCTCAGCCTCGTCGCCCTCCCCGCAGCCGCAGAGCCGGCCCAGCGGCAGGTCCCCGCTCCCAACGGCCGCTACGGCGACCTGTTCGGGACCGAGGGCATGCTCTTCAAGGTGCGGCACCGCACGATCATCGACCCGCAGGTCATGCTCACGGTGGAGTGCCAGCACAGCGACGGGACCTCATCCCAGGTCGCGTTCGGACCGACAACCAGCGACGACTCGCGCCGGTTCCGCATCCCCCGTAACGGCAACGGTCGCTTCTCCTGGACCGAGGAGACCGACGGCAGCCTCCTGGACAACGCCGAAGTGGAGATCGGCTACACCTTCCGGGCCCACCGCACCACGCTGGCGTCCGTCTTGGTCACCGCCTCGTACTCCGAGACGGACCCGGACGGCACGCGCTGGACATCCGACTGCCGCGGCGAGATGCCGTTCCGGCTCACGTGGGGGCCGTTGCAGCCCGGCCGCTGACGGGTCAGCCCGTCGGGGTCACCGCGCCGCTGGCGGGTGAGGTGGGTCCGCGCCCGGCGATGTTGCCGGCGCGGACCGTGAACCGGTAGCGGGTTCCGTTCGTCAGCCCGGCCACCAAGCAGGTGGACCGGTTGACTGCCTGGCACTGCTGACCGCCCGGGGACGCGGTCACCGTGTACGTCGTCGTGGTCGTGTTGCTGGCGGCCGGCCGCCACTGGACGCGGGCGCTCGCGTCCAGTGGACGCGCCGACACCGCCTCCGGAGCGCCGGGGTTCTGCGCCGGTTCGGAGTGCAGCAGCGCGTTGGGGGACTGCCCCCGGCCCGCGCTGAAGTGCACGGCGCCGTGGGTGGCGTCCTGGACCAGGGCATCGCGCACCTGGGCGCCGGTCAACTGTGGCTGGGAGGCCCACAGCACGGCGGCCGCGCCGGAGACGTGGGGGGCGGCCATGGACGTGCCACTGTCCACCCGGCCGCCCGGGCCGGTGGCGGAGGTGGAGCGGATCCCGACGCCGGGGGCGTAGAGGTCCAGACAGGAGCCGAAGTTGGAGAACGCCGCCTCACGGTCCGCCGCGTCCGTCGCGCCGACCGTGATCACGGAGGGTTCGCTCGCCGGTGAGTAGCGGCAGGCGTCGTTGCCGTCGTTGCCGGCGGCGGTCACCACCACGCGGCCGCCGGCCACGAGCTGGCGGGTGGCGCGGTTCAGAGCTGGGCTGAAGTTGCCGCGCAGGCTGAGGTTGACGATGGCCCGGCGGGGGGCGTTGCGGGCCACCCAGTTGAGGCCGGCCAGGATGGCCGAGGTCGTGCCGCCGCCGTCGCAGCCCAGCACCTTCACCGGATGCAGCGTGACGCCGGGGGCCATCCCGTAGCGGTTGGACCCGATGATGCCCGTGACGTGGGTGCCGTGGCCGAAGCAGTCACGCACACTGTTGCCGGTGCTGTAGGCGCCGCGGGCCAGGCGCCCGCTGAACTCGGGGTGATCGGGGATCACGCCGCTGTCGACGACGTACACGTGCACCCCGGCGCCGGCCGACGTCGGGGTGTAGCGGCCGTCCAGGGGCAGGTCCCGCTGATCGGTGCGGTCCAGGCCCCACGTCGCGGCCTCACCGGCGGCGCGGGCCTTGCGGCTACGGCCCGGCGTGCGGGCAGCGCCCGCCGTGGTGAACGTCTGCTCCGGCTCGACGGACACCCCGGGGAGTCGGTCGAGTTCCTGGGCTTGCTGCGGCGCGAGGTCCACCACTGCGCCGGTGTAGGCCGGCCCCGAGACGGCGGCGACGTCGGCGTCCGGGGCGACGTCGCCGACGAGGGCGGCCGGGTCGGCGGCCGGCGGCGTCGACACGACGTAGCGGCCGGTGTCGGTGGGGGCGATCTCGGTGTCCGCGGCTCCCGCGGCGGGAGTGAGAGCAGCCGTGAGCAGCGCAGCCACGGCTGCGCTGGTCGGCAACACTCGGATCACAGGACTTCCTCCCCGTACAGTGTGGGGGGCAAACCTCGACATGCAAGCCTCACCCGCCGGGGCGTGACCTCTTCGTGGCCACCCCGAACGTGGGGTTTACCGGGAACCGACGGAGGTGGATGTGCTGCATCACTGGCGGGTCGGCCGTACCGCCGTTCTCCTGACAGCCCTGCTGTCGGCCTGCGCGGTCGACCCCTCTCCTCCGGCGGCGGGAGCCACTCCGATCGCCGCGGCGGAGGTCCGCTTGGAGGTGCAGTCAGCCCCGGTCGCCGGCGGCCGCGTCGCGTGGGCCCAGATCGGTACCGGGTCGCCCCTCGTCCTGCTCAACGGAACCGGCTCGCCGATGGCCGAGTGGGACCCGGCCCTGCTGGGCGCGCTGGCGGGGAACCGCCGGGTCATCGTCATGGACTACCCGGGTCTGGGAGGGTCCACCCGCGTGCGGGGACGCCTCACCTTCAACCGGTTGGCCGACGTCGTCGCGGAGTGGATGGCGCGGATCGGGGTGCCGCAGGCGGACATCCTGGGATGGTCGATGGGCACCTTCGTGGCGCAGCGGATGGCGGTGCGCACCCCGGAACGGGTGGGGCGGCTCGTGCTGGTGGGCGGCAACCCCGGTGGGTCGCGCACGACGTTGGGACCGCGCTGGGTGCAGCGCGCCGACAGTGACCCGAATGCGGGGCTGGGCACCTACCTGCGCACCAACTATCCCCGCAACCGGTGCGCCCAGACGGCCGGCCGGGGCTTCCTGCGCCGGCAGGCCGCGGCCGTGCGATCCGGCCGTTTCCCCCCCGACCGGGTACCCAGCCGGACGTATGACGCGATGGTCGCCGCCGAGGACCCGTGGCTGAGGTCGGACGGCAACGCCCGGCAACTGGCAGCGGTGGCGGCCGACACGTTGGTCCTCGTCGGACGTGAGGACGTCATCACGCCGCCGCCGAACAGTCGGCAACTCGTGGGCCTCATCCCCGGCGCGCAACTGGCCGTGGTGCGCGGCGCCGGGCACTCGGTGCTGTTCCAGAGTGCGGTGGCCGCCGGTGCGGTCGAGTCGTTCCTGGCGGGAGACCTGCCCCCCGACGCCCGCCTCGACAGTGGCTGCCCGCCCGGTCAGTCGTCGTAATTGCGGCGCCGGCGACGGCGCAGGATCGCGACCGTGATCACGACTGCGGCCGTGGCCGCGATGGCCAGCCCGATGGCGGGTGCCAGCCGCCGGGTCTCGGTCGCCACCTGAGCGGCTCCCACCAGCGCCTCGTCGGTCTTCTCCAGGTAGGTGTCGGCGCGCTCCAGGGCCTGTTGGACCTGGGCCAGCTCGCTGCGGAACGACTCCACCTCCAGGTGGCTCTCGTCCAGTCTTTCGGTCACGCTCATGGGAACCCTCCTTGCGCTGAACCTAGCCGGGGGGAGGTCGGGTCGCCAGGGGGATCAGCTGAGCCGGGCGTACCACTGCAGGGCGTAACTGCCCCGCACGGCGCGCACGAAGTCGGCGCTGTCGGCGGATCCTTCGTAGACGTCGTGGAAGTAGACGGTGGCGTCGAGCACGTCGGTCATGTCCTTGAACATGTCGATGTCGAAGCCGCCCAGGCTGCTCTCCATCTCGTAGATCATGAACCGCACCTGGGTGCGGGCGTCCCACGGGTCCAGTGCGTTGGCGGAGGCGAAGGAGATGAGGCTCGCCGACCCGTTGTCCCACCGGCCGCCGGCGGACCACTGCGCCAGACCGTGGCCGACGCCGTTGCTCTGCACGACGGTGGGGTCGATGCCGGACTCCTGCTGCAGGTTCCCGAGGATGCCGGCGATCGACTCCTCCGAGAACCCTTCCTTCTTGAGGGTCGCCCACACGATCTCCGCGGCCGGGCCGCTGGAGATCGGCGGGGCGCCGGCCAGGGACTCCTTCAGTGCGGACTTGTACACGTCCTGGGCCCGCTCGTAGCGGGCGTCGGTGGCCCGCACGTCGCCGGCCGCGCTCTTCTCGGCCTGATCGGCCCGGCGCAGGTCGGCGGTGGCGGCCGCGGACTCGGCGCGGGCGTCCTGCAGGTCGGCGCGGGCCGCGGCATGCTCCGCCTGGGCGTCGTCGTACCCGGAGCGGGCCTCGGCGGCAGCGGCCTTCGCCTCCGACGCCACCCGCACCGTCCGCTGGGCGGTCACCAGGGAGGCGTCGCCGATGTTGTCGAAGGCCATGTCCCGCCGCGCGATGTTTACGAGGGCCTCGGGGCCGTCGGCCGCGAACCCGGCGAACAGTTCCAGGTCGGAATTGGACATGGCGTTGATGTAGGCGTTGCGGGCGGCCCGGCTGAGGGCCTTCTCCGCCTCGCGGGCGTCACCGACGGCCCGGGTCTCGACACCGGTCGCCTTGGTGGCGACGGCTGCCGCCTCGTCAGCGCGTCTGCCGGTGACGCGGTCCACCGCCTGGGCGGCGGTCACGTGCTCATCGGCCACCTGGAGGGCGGTCGTGGCCTCCTGCGCCTGCGCCTGCGCTGCCGCGATTCGCGCCTCGGCCGCCTTGCGCTCCGCGCGGATGGCGGTCAGGCGTTGCGCCGCCTCGGAGACACTCACGTCGTCCCCGGCTGCCCGCGCCGGCAGGCTGCCCGCCGCGACCAGAGCGACGCCCAGGGCGCAGCCGAGGGCGGGGCGGAGCAGGTGCATGTCCCTACTATCGGCTGAATCGCCCCCGAACGACAGCGTTTTCCCGATCACAGTCTCACCGGGGGATGCCGACCAGCACTTCGTCGGCTGCCCGGATCCCCGACGAGAGGGCGCCGTCCATGTACCCGGCCCACCGCTCGGCGGTCTCCGTGCCCGCCCAGTGCACCCGGCCCACCGGTGGGCGCAGGGCGGTACCGAACTGGGTCCAGGCGCCGGGGGGCAGGTGGGCGCCGTAACATCCGCGCGTGTACGGCTCGGCGCTCCAGTCGGTGTCGGTGTACGCGATCAGGGCGCCCGCCTCCGGCCCGAGATACCGGACCAGTTCGCGGCGCACCACCTCCCGGCGGACCTCCTGCGGGTACCGGCCGGCCGCGACGGCGTCCATCCCCTCGAAGAACCCGACCAGGATGCCCGGCGTGCCCTCCGGCGGCGAGTTGTCGAAGATCACCTTGACCAGGCCCCGGTCCCCCGCCACCTCGCCGCACAGTCCGTCGTCGCGCCAGAACGGGCGCTCGTAGGCCGCGTGGAACTTGATGACGGAGCCGTGCGGCATACGCTGCTGCAACTGGGCGCGGTCGGGGGGCAGCGCGGGATGGAACTCGATGCCGGCCGCGAGGGCGGGGGGGACCGCCACGATGGCGTACGCGGCGGTGACAGTGTCGGCCCCCGCCGTCACCGACACCCCGTGCTCATCCTGGTGCAGACGGGTGACGGCGTGACCCAGCCGGACGCGGTCCCCCAGGATCCGGTGCAGGCCCCGCGCCAGCTGTTGGGTGCCGCCGACGAGCCGGTCCTGCTGGGCCCCGCCGGCGGTGGTCAGCAGGGTCTCGAAGTCGGTGCCGGAGCGCGAGTAGAAGAGCACGTGCAGCAGGGACAGGTTCGCCGCCTCGGTGGCGAACACTCCCTGGGCGGCCACCCGGAAGAACTCCCGGCCGCCGCGAGTGCGCACGGTGCGGCGGATCCACGTCTCGAAGGTCTGTCCGTCGAGGGTCTCGGCGTTCGGCGTGCGCCACGGGTGCCGCAGGTCCACCGTGGCCGCGAGCCGGTCGAAGCGCCACTGGGCCTGGGCGACGTCGGCCAGCGCCAGCGGGGGGAGCCGCGGGACCCGGCCCCGGTAGCGCGTGGGCCGCCCGTCGAAGTGCAGCAACTTGTCGCCGGTGACGTTCGACGGCGTCGTCGGCAGTCCCAGCCGGGCCGCCAGGTCGTAGACGTGGTCCTGGCCCGGGC
>JAPOIY010000142.1 GCA_029978705.1 Actinomycetota bacterium | reverse complement strand
CGCGTCGGCACTCACCGGTCCGGTCGGGAGCCGCTGCGCCCGCGGCACCGCGCGCGGCGGGGCATACAGCGCGTACCCCAGACAGGTGTCGGTGTCGGTGTCCCGTGTGTCCGGGGCGTCCGAGGTGGTGGCTGTGGTGGCGAGCAGACCGCACGAACCCCACTCCAGCATGACCATCGACAGCCATGCCTCTTTCTCGAATTCAGGGTCGGGCAGGTACTCCGAGCATGCCGTCTCCGGATCGACCTCCCAGAACACGCACCGCCGGGCGTGCTTGGGGAGCTGCTCGAAGGCCTCGAGTCGCAGCGGGCCGATGCGAAAGGACACTAGTCTCCCCGGGTGCGGACTGGCACGACGCCAGTTTCAGGACAGGGGGCATACCGCGAAAACCTTTGGGGCAGTGGCGTTTTCAGGCCGCGGGGTGATTGTGTCACAGTGACGAAATGCCTGGTTGTCGGGTAGGCGGGCCGGATCGCCCTACCGGCCGGCCTTGGAGTCCATCAGCGCCACGATGCGCTGCAGATCCTCCACCGAACCGAATTCGACGACGATCTTGCCCTTGCGCTTGCCCAGGCTGACCCTGACCCGGGTGTCGAAGGCGCCGGAGAGCCGCTCGGCGACCTCCTGCAGCCCGGGCATCTGGATGGGCTTGCGGCGCGGGGGCGCCGGCGGCCGCCCCCCGCCCCGATTGGCCAGCGTCACCGCCTCCTCGGTCGCCCGGACCGACAGCCCTTCGGCGACGATGCGGGCCGCGAGTTCCTCCTGGGCTTCCGGGCCGGCCTCGAGGGCGAGCAGCGCCCGGGCATGCCCCGCGGACAGCACGCCTGCGGCCACCCGACGCTGGACGGCGACCGGCAGGCGCAGCAGCCGGATCATGTTGGAGATCACCGGCCGCGACCGGCCGATCCGGCCGGCCAGCTCCTCGTGGGTGACCCCGAACTCGTCGAGCAGCTGCTGATAGGCGGCCGCCTCCTCCAGTGGATTCAGCTGTGCCCGATGGATGTTCTCGAGCAGGGCGTCGCGCAGCAGGTTGTCATCGGTGGTCTCGCGCACGATGGCCGGGATGGTCGTCAGCCCGGCCTGCTGCGACGCCCGCCAGCGGCGCTCCCCCATGACCAGCTGATAGCGGCGCGCGCCACCGTCACCGGAGATCTCCCGAACCACCACGG
>JAPOIY010000118.1 GCA_029978705.1 Actinomycetota bacterium | reverse complement strand
CTTCGACGGCGACACCGGACGCGGACTGGGCGCCAGCCACCAGACCGGGTGGACCGCCACGGTGGCGCTGCTGCTGCAGTTCCGCGGCGATCTGCGCTTCGACCGCTCCTGAGGCGCTACTGCCTATCCTCGAGATTGCCTATCCTCGAGATTGCCTGTCCTCGAGATCCCAGGGCCCGAACGCCTGCGGCAGGATCTGCGCCATCGTCTGCACGCCCCGGGGAGTCATGATCTGCAGTCCGGGCCCGCCGTGCTCGTAGAGCAGTTGGCGGCAGCGGCCGCAGGGCATCAACGCGTCGCCGTTGCGGTCCACGCAGTACGCGGCCACCAAGCGCCCCCCGCCCGAAGCGTGCAGTGCCGACACCATCGAGCACTCCGCGCAGAGGGTCAGTCCGTAGGACGCGTTCTCGACGTTGGCCCCGGACACGATCCGGCCGTCGTCGACGATTCCGGCCACCCCGACCGGGAACTTGGAATACGGCGAGTAGGACCAGGCCAGTGCGGCTACCGCGGCCGCCCGGAGTGCCTCCCAGTCGATCTGGCCCATGGACCCGCCTCCCGCGCCCACACCGGTCAGCCGATGCCCGGCCGACCGTCAACGTAGCACCGGGCTGATGCTGCCGGGATAACGATTTCCGAACGTCAGCCGTGTCGCGGGCTGCGCGCTACCGCCCAGGTCGGGCGTGCCCTAGCCTCGACAGAGATGCATCGTCCGGAAGCTTCTGAGCCTGCGTTCCAGGTCCTCGAGGCGTTGCCCGCCGAGGAGCGCCTCATCTTGCCCTGCCTGCAGCGCCTGCAACGGGTGTTCGGTTTCGTCGACGACGGAGGCGTCGAGGCGACGGCGGGGTTCCTCAACGTCAGCCGGGCCGAGGTGGTCGGGGTGCTGACCTACTACCACGATCTGCGGACCACACCACCGCCCGCGGTGGCAGTCCAGGTCTGCGTGGCCGAGGCCTGTCAGGCTCAGGGTTCGCGGCTGCTGGTCGGGGAGATCGAGCGCGAATTCGCCGCCACCCTCGGCGAGCGCACCGCCGACGGGGCCGTCGAATTCTCCAAGGCCTACTGCCTGGGCAACTGCGCCCTCGGTCCGGCCGTCATGGTCAACGGCCGGCTGGTCGGCCGCACCGACATCGCCAGGCTCACCGCCGCGGTGGCCGGCGCCCAGGAGGTGCGCTCGTGACACGGGTGTTCGTGCCGGGGGATTCCGCCGCGCGATCGGTCGGAGCCGACGGGGTCGCGGCGCGCATCGCCCAGGCCTGCGCGGACCGCGGGCAGGCCGTCGAGGTCATCCGCAACGGCTCGCGCGGGATGCTGTGGCTGGAACCGTTCGTCGAAGTCGACACCCCCACCGGGCGGGTGGGCTACGGCCCGGTCACCCCCGGCGACGTCGACTCCCTGCTCGAAGCCCTGCTTGCCGGCGGATCACACCCGCTGGGCCACGGGCTGGTCGAGCAGATCGGGTGGCTGGCCCGCCAGCAGCGACTGACCTTCGCCCGGGTCGGGATCACCGATCCGCTCGACCTCGACGAGTACCGCGGTCGCGGCGGCCTGGCCGCGCTGCGGCACACCCTGGCCGCTGCGCCCGAGGAGGTTGTCG
>JAPOIY010000034.1 GCA_029978705.1 Actinomycetota bacterium | reverse complement strand
GCCCTGTCGCCCGACGGCACCCGCGCCTACGTCCCGAGCCAGAGCGGGGTTTTGTCGGAGGTTGACACGACGACCAACCCGCCCACGGTGACGCGAACCCTCTCGCTTCCATCCAGTCCCACAGGAGTCGCGGTCGACTCCACGGGCACGTGGATCTATGTCACCCAACAGACTGGCCCCGCGGTCTCCAAGATCGACAGAGCGGCGCTGACGGTGGCGAACACATGGCCCCTTAGTCCTCCCACTAGTCCCGTGCGTCGCCCCTACGAAATCGCCCTGACCCCGGACGGTCAATACGCCTACGTGAGCAATGAGGACCTGAACGGCTTGCCCAGGGTGACGCGGGTAAATACGAGCACCGGAAACCAAGCGCAAGTCCTCGTCGGCTCCACTCCGAGATTCCTGGCGATGTCCCCGGACGGCACGAGGGTCTATGTGTCCAATCTCGGCGATGACACAGTCTCGGTCATCGCCACCAGTGGCCCCAGTGTGATCGGATCGCCGATTCCTGTCGGGGACCAGCCCTCTGGGATCCGCGTGACGCCGGACGGTACCCGCGTCTACGTGGCCAACGAGGGAAGCAAGACCGTGTCGGTGATCCGGACCAGCGACAACGTCGTGATTGCCACAATTCCCGTTACCTATCCCCCGCGGCGTCTGGCGATATCGCCAGATGGCTCAGAAGTCTCGATGTCGTCCCCGGACGATGACAAGGTGCAGGTCATCCGGACCAGTGACAACACGGCGGTTGCTCCGGTGACGGTCACGGATCCGCTGAGCATCGCGTACAAGCCGGGTGCTGGCGCACCCGCCTACGTCACGAGCTACGTGCCAGCAAGGCTGCGGGTCCTCAACTACAGTGCTCCGACCCCGCCGACCGGTGTCACGGGTGTGCCCGGCAGTGGCAAGGTCACGGTGTCGTGGAAGCCGCCCACTCTCATTCAGGGGGCGCCCCCGATCACGGGGTACACGGTCACCGCCCAGCCAGGCGGCAAGACGTGCACCACGACGGGCGCGACCAGTTGCACGGTGGAGGGGCTGACCGACGGGACGCCCTACACCTTCACGGTGACCGCGACGAGCAGCGCCGGCACCAGCGTTCCGAGCGACCCGAGTGCGGCGGTGACGCCGGTGACGCCGTCGCCCACGCCTACTCCTACGCCGACACCGACGCCCACGCCGACACCCACTCCCACTCCGAAGCCGGAGACGGAGATCGTGGTCGACGCGCCGAAGGGTCCGGTCAAGGTGGATCGGCCCACGGTGTTGGTGGATGCGCGTACCGATGGCACGTTCCGTCAGGTGCGGGCGAAGTGTGTGCTGAAGGGCAACACGTTGAGCAAGCGGTTGTCGCACCGCCTGTGTGGACTGGTGGAGAAGAAGTCCGCGAAGCGGGCGAAGGTGATCGCCGCGCCGACGTGCACGAAGGGTCTGCGGATCAAGGTCACGTTGGTGGCCAAGAAGCCGGGTGAGGCGCGCACGACATGGCACCGGACGTGGCGGGTGAAGGCGAAGCACCCGATCCAGTGCCGCATCGGCGGAACGGGCTGACCCGCGCTGCGGCGCGGCGGCGGACAGTTGGCCAGAGGTCCTGCGCGCCGATAGCGTGTCGGCCGTGAAAGCTTTCCGCCGGTTCACCGTCCAGGTCGTCCTTCCCGAGCCGCTGCGCTGTCTGAGCGAGCTGGCGCACAACCTGCGCTGGTCGTGGGACCAGCCGACGAAGGACCTCTTCGCGGAGATCGACCCGCAGGCGTGGAACGACGTGGACGCCGACCCGATGCGCATCCTGGGCGAGGTGCCCCCCGAGCGCCTGGTCGAACTCGCCGGCGACCCGGACTTCGTCGCCCGCGCCGAAGCCGTGTACGCCGACCTGCAGCAGTACCTGACCGACGCCCGCTGGTACCAGTCCCTGGCGGGGGAGAAACCGGCCGCCATCGGCTACTTCTCGCCGGAATTCGGGGTGACGGCGGCGCTGCCCCAGTACTCCGGGGGCCTCGGGATCCTGGCCGGGGACCACCTCAAGGCGGCGTCCGATCTCGGGGTGCCGATCATCGGGGTGGGTCTGTTCTACCGCTCGGGCTACTTCCGCCAGTCCCTGTCGCTGGAGGGGTGGCAGCAGGAGAAGTACCCGCTGCTCGACCCCGACAACCTGCCCCTCTCGCTCGTCCGTGACGCCGATGGTCGGCCGGTGACCGTGTACGTCGAGCTGCCCGGGGACCGGCGCATCGCCGCCCACATCCGCCGCGCCGACGTGGGCCGGGTGCCGCTGCTGCTCCTGGACTGCGACATCGAGGAGAACGGTCCGGCGGAGCGCTCGGTTACCGACCGTCTGTACGGCGGCGGGTCGGACCACCGCCTGCTGCAGGAGATGATGCTGGGGATCGGCGGGGTACGGGCGATCCGCGCCTACTGTGACCTGACCGGGCATCCGGAACCCGAGGTGTTCCACACCAACGAGGGGCACGCCGGCTTCCTCGGCCTGGAGCGGATCCGGGAACTCATGGCCACACCCGGCCTGTCCTTCGACGCGGCGCTGCAGGCGGTCCGCGCCGGCACCGTGTTCACGACCCACACCCCGGTCCCGGCCGGCATCGACCGCTTCCCGATGGACCTCATCGCCTCCCACTTCGGCGGTCAGGGCGCCCTGCCGGGCGTGCCGCTGGACCGCATCGAGGAGCTGGGGGCCGAGACGTACCCGGGTGGGGACCCCCACGTGTTCAACATGGCCGTCATGGGACTGCGCCTGGCGCAGCGCGCCAACGGGGTGTCAGTGCTCCACGGCCAGGTCAGCCGCGAGATGTTCGGCGCCCTGTGGCGCGGGTTCGACCCCGACGAGGTGCCGATCACCTCGATCACCAACGGCGTCCACGCCCCGACCTGGGTCGCTCCCGAGGTGTGGGAACTGGCCGCCCGGGCCTCCGGGTCACAGCTGGTGGAGGAAGCCGAGGGCTGGGAGGCCATCGCGCAGATCCCGGCCGACGAGGTGTGGGCGGTCAAGCGCCGGCTGCGGGAACGTCTCATCGAGGACGCCCGGCGTCGGCTGCGGGAGGCGTGGCGCCAGCGGGGGGCCAGTTCGGCGGAGCTCGGCTGGGTCGACGAGGTGCTCGACCCCGACGTGCTGACCATCGGGTTCGCGCGCCGGGTGCCCTCCTACAAACGGCTCACGCTCATGCTGCGTGACCCGGACCGGCTGAAGTCGCTGCTGCTCCACCCGCAGCATCCCGTGCAGTTGGTCATCGCCGGCAAGTCGCATCCCGCCGACGATGGCGGCAAACGCCTGATCCAGGAGCTGGTCCGGTTCGCCGACTCCGCCGAGGTGCGGCACCGCATCGTCTTCCTGCCCGATTACGACATGGGGATGGCGGAGGTCCTGTACCCCGGCTGCGACGTGTGGCTGAACAACCCGCTGCGGCCGTTGGAGGCCTGCGGTACGTCGGGGATGAAGGCGGCCCTGAACGGGGCGCTGAACCTCAGCGTCCTCGACGGCTGGTGGGACGAGTGGTACGACGGCGAGAACGGGTGGGCCATCCCCACGGCGGACGGTATCGAGGACGCCGACCGCCGGGACGACCTCGAGGCCGCCGCGCTGTACGAGCTGATCGAGGATTCGGTGGCCCAGACCTTCTACGACCAGGACGCGGCGGGCCTGCCCGTGCGGTGGATCGAGATGGTGCGCAAGACCCTGGAACATACCGGCCCGAAGGTACTCGCCTCACGCATGGTCGCCGACTACGTGCAGAAGCTCTACCGCCCCGCCGCCCGGTCGGCGGCCGAGGTCGAGGCCGACGATTACGCCCTGGCCCGCGACCTCGCTGACTGGAAACATCGGGTCCGGGCCCACTGGTCGGACGTCGCGGTGGAACACATCGAGACCAGCGGCATCGGCGACGAGCCGGAGATCGGCGACACCCTCACCGTCAAGGTGTACGCCGCCCTCGGTGGCCTGGGCCCCGACGACGTGGCCGTCCAGGCGCTGCACGGCCGTGTCGACGCCGACGACCGGCTGGCGGGCAGTGACGTGGCCGACCTCGCCGTCGCGGAGTCCTTCTCCGGCGACCGGCTGCGCTACGAGGGCACCATCCCGCTCGACCGGTCCGGCCCGTTCGGCTACACCGTGCGCATCGTGCCCCGGCACGCCGGCCTCGTGTCAGCCGCCGAGATGGGTCTGGTCGCCCTTCCCCCGGAGGGCGAGGGAATGCCGGAAGGCGACCTGCGCTGACGCGCCGACCGCATACCTGCCCCGTACGGGGCACGTCTGCGGACGAGAAGGGGGAGTTCTGAGGGCTCGGGGCAGCTCTGAGGCGCCGTCCGGGGTTCCGTCAGCCGTGGGCCGGTGCTGCTGTGGGCTCGCCCGGCATCGGTCGTACCGTGCCGTTGCCACGGCTGCGCCACGTGAAGAGGATGAAGAGCACCGCGGTCAGTGTGCCCGTGAGGCCCGCCTCCAGGAGGCTCGGTGCGGTGTCGACGACCAGGGCGGTCGGGCCCAGGGCCGAAGTCTCGACCGTGATGAACAGGATGTTCACCAGGTTGTTGACGAAGTGCGCCCCGATCGCCAGCTCGATGGTCCCGGACCGGACACTCACGAACCCCAACGCGAACCCCACCGAGAAGTAGACGAGGAACCCGAGGAGGAAGTCGAGGCCCGCGGCACCGCGAACCTCGGGGTTCGCCAGATGGGGTACGGCGAACAGGAGGCCGCTCAGGGCGCCCAGGAAGACGGGATCGCGCCACCGCTTCTTGCCGAACCACTGCAGGAGGTACCCGCGGAAGAACAGTTCCTCGGCGGTCGTCTGCCAGATCAGGAAGGCCGCGGTGACCACCACGAGAATCAGGAACGCGCCGGCGTCGAACTGAAAGCGTAGATCGCCGGATCTCATGAGGACCGCTGGGATCGACGGGATCGCCAGGGCGACCAGCCACAGCACCATCCCTTTCCCCATCAGGGCCCAGTTGAGGCGAAGGAAGGGGGTCACGACGGTCAGGGCAGGACGTTTGTGGAGGTACCGGACGATCAACGGTGTCGCCACGAAGAAGGGGATGAACGAGACCAGATTGAGGATGAGACCGGCGGTGGGCGACGGTGCCGCGAACGAACCGTCGGGTGCCGGAGTGATCCCCATCAGCGGTGCCAGGAACGCCTGGAGGAACCCTTGGCCACCGAACCAGATCACCAGGATCAGAACGGTGCCGATCAGGTAGCGCAGATTCCCGCTGCGTCCGGCCGCGCCCCAGTCGAGGTAAGTGGGGCGGATGCGTTCAGCGGCTGCGGGCGGCTCGGTGACGGTCATCCCGTCAGCCTGACACAAGGAACCACTGGGGTCTGCGGGATGCAGGTTCCGGTGCAGCCGGACCGATCGGGTCGTGGATGAGGTCGCGCGACACGCGTCGGGGTCCCCCCACGCGGTGAGCGCGGTCCCTAGACTCCCGCTCACAGTCACTGATGGGAGTGTCACATGAGTAGCGATTCCCCGACCCCGGAAGAACTCGCCAGCCAGAACGCGCAGATGCAGGCGCAACTGGACGGGCTGCGGGCCGACCTCAACACGAGTATCGCGGCCATGCCGGCCTCCGCCCAGCCCGAGGCGCGGCGGGAGATCAGCCGTGGAGTGGGCAGCGTGGGCGACTACTGGTGGCTCCTGCTGATCCTGGGCGCCATCACCGCGATCGTTGGCGTGGTGGCCCTGTTCAGTCCGCAGACCGCACTGACGTGGCTCGCCATCGTCGTCGGCATCTGGCTGGTCGTCTCCGGGATCTTCCAGGTGATTCGCGCGTTCGGCTCCGACCTCGACGGTGGGGAGCGCACGCTGCTGCTGATCTCCGGGATCATCTACCTGATCCTGGGCGTCCTGTGTTTCCGCAGCAGCCTGGGAGTCATCGGCGTTCTGGTCATCATCGTCGGGATCGCCTTCCTGCTGCGCGGGATCATGCTGATCATCGATTCCTTCCGCTCCGACCCCGTGGAGGGGAAGGGCAGCGGCCTCCTGGCGGGCATCCTGCTGGCGCTGGCGGGGGTCGTCCTGCTGGTGTGGCCCGACGTGACCGCGAGCCTGTTCATCTGGATCGTGGGGCTCGTCCTCGTCGTGGTCGGTGTGCTCGAGATCATCTCGGCATTCCAGGTCCGCGGCGTGGCCAAGCAGTTCGACCGCACGGCGGACCAGATCGCCGCGGGGAACTGACCCGGCTCACTCGGACGCGATCGCAGCCAGCACGTTCAGGCGGGCGGCCCGGGCGGCCGGCCGCCACCCGGCCAGCACGCCCACGAGGGCTCCGATGATCGCGATGACGACGAGGTTCCCGACCGGGACGGACAGGCTGCCCCCCAGCCCCGAGGTCTCGGCCACGGCCGAGAACAGCGCCCACCCCAACAGGACGCCCAGGGCGATGCCGCCGATGGTGCCGAAGACGGCGATGATGACCGACTCCCAGCGCACCATCGAACGCATCTGGGGACGGGTCTGGCCGACGGCCCGCAGCAGACCCAGTTCCCGCGTGCGCTCGAAGACCGACAGGGACAGCGTGTTGGCGATCCCGATGAGGGCGATGATGATGGCCAGCACCAGCAGCGCGTAGATGATCCCGAGCAGCTGGTCGATCTGGCCGGCCTGCTCGTCGGCATACTCCTCCCGGGTCAGGACGTCCCCGGCCTTGTAGCGGTCGGCGACCCGCTGGGCCGCGGCCTGTGCCTCGGGTGAGCCCTTGATCAGCACGGTGTAGATGTCGGGGGTGTCGGCGGCATGCAGCTTCCCCTCGTACAGCGAGCGCGGCACAAGGATCCCGTTCACGAGGTTGCTCTTGGGGTACACGCCAGTGACCTCGACCTTGACG
This sequence comes from Actinomycetota bacterium, assembly GCA_029978705.1. Classification (GTDB taxonomy): domain Bacteria; phylum Actinomycetota; class Actinomycetes; order S36-B12; genus CAIWTL01. The sequence goes on along the minus strand of JAPOIY010000034.1, from coordinate 21,867 downwards.
GGTTTGGGCTCCGGCGGCGGTGCGGGCGGCACAGTGCCCGGGGGAGCGGATGCCGCAGCGCGCGCCGCTCTCCTCTTCTGCCGTTTCTGTTTGGCGATGGCGCTGGGGTCGCCGGCCTGTTCGAAGGTCACGCGCTCCCCGAGACGGAGGTCCAGTTCCTCGGCCTTCTCGCGGTCGACGGCGATTCCGTCGCCGGTCAGCCCGGCGTCCAGCCCCGTGACCGCCCCCAGTCCCGGAACATTGACGACGGTGATGTCCTCGGGCTCCCCGTCGATGATCGCGGACGCGGGGTCGAGGGTGGAGACGGCCTCGACCGGCGGGAGGGCGCGAATCTTGCGCACCATGGCGGCGTCGAATCCGGCACCGCTGAAGTTGGTGGTGCTCAGGACGTACTGGGCCCGCAGCTCGCCCACGAAGTTGTCGCTGATGGCGGCCTTGACGGAGCTGGCGAAGATCGTGAACATCGTGACGACCGCGACCCCCACCATGAGGGCCGTAGCCGTCGCGGCGGTCCGCCGGGGATTGCGCATGGCGTTGCCGCGCGCCATCCGGCCGGACACGCCGCGTACGGCCGCGATCGGGAGGCCGACCACACCTGCCGTCGGCCGCGCCGCGACCGGACCGAACACGACGAACCCCACGAACACGGCGACGGAGCCCAGTGCCGCACGGGGCAGCGGGTTGTCCGGCTGCCAGGCGACCGAACAGACCGTCACCACCCCGGCGATGATCAGCAGCGCACCGACGGTCGCGCGCACCGGCATGCGCGCGCGGCCCTCACTGGCCACGTCCCGCAGCGCGGCCAGCGGCGGAACGCGCGACGCCCGCACGGCGGGGAAGATGGCCGCGATGAGGGTGACCAGCACGCCGACGCCGAAGCCGGTCGCCAGGGCGTACGGCTCGATGACCAGGCGGGCAGAGTCCAGGACCGCACCCAGCGACTTGAACACCTCCACCAACGCTGCAGCGATGCCGATGCCGAGCGCGCAGCCCACGACGGATGCCAGGACGCCGATCAGCAGCGACTCGCCGGCGACAGCCCCGAGGACCTGCACCCGGGAGGCGCCCACCGCTCGCAGAAGGGCGGACTCGCGGGTCTTCTGGGCGGTGATCACCGAGAACGTGTTGTAGATCGTGAACCCCGACACGATCACGGCGATGACCGCGAAGATCACGAGGAAGAGGGTGAAGAAGTTCAGGAAACCGCCCTGGATCTCCTGGTTCTGCTGTTCGGTCAACTGCTCGCCGGTGATGACCTCCGTCTTCTTGGGCAGGAGCGGGTCCACCCGCGCCACGAGATCCTCCGGGGTCACCCCCTCCTCACCCTGAAGGATGATGCTGGATACCTCGCCCTTGTCCGCCAGATGCTTCTCGGCTGCCGCGTAGGTCATCCCCACGTAGGTGGTGCCGCCCAGGGAGTTCTGCTCGCCGTACTTGGTCAGCCCGGTGACCGTGAACTTCACGGGCTTCGGCAGCAGCACCTCGACCTTGTCGCCCACCGAGATCTTGCCGGTCTCGGCGGAACCCGCATCGATGACGATCTCGTCCTTCGCGCGCGGCGCGCGCCCCTCGGCGATGCGCTGCGGGTTGAGGTCAGGATCGGAGATCCAGTTGCCTGCCAGGGTGGGCGGCCCGTTGCCGCCGATGGGTTCGTCGTCGGAGCCCACGATCTGACCGAGTCCGTCGATGGTCGGCTGGATGGTGCGGATCCCCGGGACATCGGCGAGTTCGGCCACGAAGTCGGCCGGTACCGCGGCCTTCTCATTGCCTCGGGGCCCGTCGGTGATGGTCTTGCCCTGGACCACCGCATCGACGCCCGCGTTGGCCGTGGCGAACACTTCGTTGAACGAGGCGCGCATGGTGTCGCCGAGGACGAGGGTCCCGGTCAGGAAAGCGACGCCGAGGGCGATGGCGGCGGTCAGTCCGACCAGCCGGCGCTTGTGCGCCAGCATCCCGCGGCGCGCCAGGGTGAGGATCATGCGTCGAGCGTCTTGATGCGGTCGAGGACGGTGGCCGGCGTCGGATCGGCCATGGAGTCGACGATGCGGCCGTCGGCGAGGAACAGCACGGAGTCCGCGTAGCTGGCGGCGACGGGGTCGTGGGTCACCACGATGACGGTCTGGCCCAGGTCGGTGACGGCACCCCGGATGAAGTCCAGGATCTCCGCCCCGGTCCGGGAGTCGAGGTTCCCGGTCGGCTCATCGGCGAAGATCACGTCGGGTTGGCTCGCCAGTGCGCGCGCCACGGCCACCCGCTGCTGCTGGCCGCCGGACAGTTCCGACGGCCGGTGGGTGAGCCGGCTGCTCAGTCCCACGGTGTCGACGACCTGACGCAGCCACTCCGGGTCGGGGGACCGGCCTGCCAGCGCGAGCGGGAGCTCGATGTTCTCCTTGGCGGTGAGGGTGGGGATGAGGTTGAAGGCCTGGAAGATGAAGCCCACGCGGTCCCGGCGCAGCAGCGTCAACTGTTTGTCCGACAGGCCGTTCAGTTCGACGTCCCCCAGCCGGATGGACCCGGAGGTAACCGTGTCCAAACCGGCGCAGCAGTGCATCAGAGTCGACTTGCCCGAGCCGGACGGCCCCATGATCGCGGTCATCTGCCCCTGCGGGAACGAGACCGTCACCCCGTCGAGCGCGCGCACCGTGGTCTCCCCGGAACCGTAGATCTTGGTCACGTCGGTCGCGGTGACGATTCCGGTTGCCGTGGGCGGCGCCAGGTCGGTGGTCATGCCCCCACGCTAGGCAATCCCCGCGCTCCCGGCACTCCGGCCCCACTAAGGTGCGGGTGTGGACGTTCAGACACGCATGAAGCACGAGGTCGCCCGCGCGGCGGCTCAAGGCGTCGAGTCGGGCATGACGCTGGGGCTCGGGTCGGGGTCCACGGCGGCCATCCTCATCGAGGACCTGGGCAAACGCCTGCAGGCGGGCGATCTGACGGACATCCGGGGCGTCCCCACGTCGTTCCAGGCCACGATCCTGGCCCAGCAGTACGGCATCCCGCTGGTCACCCTGAACGAGATCGACCACATGGACCTGGCGATCGACGGTGCCGACGAGGTCGACCCCCACCGCAACCTCATCAAGGGAGGCGGTGGCTGCCAGACCCGGGAGAAGCTCGTGGACTGCCGCGCCGACCGGTTCGTCGTCGTGGTGGACGCCACGAAACTCAGCGACGTGCTCGGGTCGCACTTCCCGCTCCCCGTGGAAGTCCTCCCCGACGCCTACCGTCAGGTGATGGCGCGCCTCGCCGAGATGGGCGCGCAGCCGGAGCTGCGCATGGCTGTCCGAAAGGCAGGGCCGGTGGTGACGGATCAGGGGAACCTGCTGGTCGACGCCAAGTTCGCTGCCATCAACGACCCGGCGGCGCTGGAGAAGGACATCAACAACATTCCCGGTGTCGTCGAGAACGGACTGTTCGTCGGAATGGCCGACGAGGTGCTGGTGGGTGAGATCGTCGACGGGAAGTCGGCGGTGAGGTCCCTGTGACGGACGCGACGCCACCGGGACCGACGGGAGCACCCACGCGGCGCCGCAGGCGGTGGTCGGTGGCGGTTGCTGTGGTTGTCCTCATCGTCTATGTGGGCGTCCTGGTGCTGTACGCGACCTCGACCCGGCTCGAGGTCGCCGTCGACGACAGGGGTTCGGAGAACGGCGACAGCTCGATCGTGGGCATCGAGTTCACGTCGGTGGACCCGCTCGGGGGGACCGCCCAGACCGTCGTGCGCGTGCTACCCGCCAAGAAATTCATCGACGGGAATCTGCGGCTTCGGGAGGACCTGACTGTTGAGATCATCTCGTCGTTCCCGAACGTGAGGGACGACCAGGCCCGGATGGGTTACACGGTGTCCCGCCTCGACTTCACCCGCGGATCCTCGATCCTCACCCTGGCCGGCAACGCCACCCTCACCGTGGATGGTGCCTATCAGGACTACCCGTTCGACGTCTTCCGGTCCACTCTCGTGGCAACGGCAAGCGTTCCCGGGAAGGAGGCCGAGAGCGCTCAGCTCGAGGTCCTGGGTGATGTGCCGTCCTGGCTGATCCGGGCCGGCGAGGTGCGCTCGTGGCCGGCGACGGGTGGGACATCGGTGAACGTCGAACTGCTGCGGTCGTGGTCCACCAAGACCTTCGTCTTCCTCCTGCTCGCGGCGATGATCGTGCTCGCCGTACTGGCGATGCTCGTAGCGGTGGCATCCGCCAGCAGGCGCCGGGAGGCTCCGGTCCAGTTGGCCGGATGGTTCGCTGCGATGCTCTTCGCCCTCATCCCCCTGCGACTCAACCTGCCTGGTGCGCCGCCGATCGGGGTCTGGATGGACTTCGTCGTGGTGCTGTGGGTGCTCCTGGCGATCATGGCAGGCCTCGCGCTGTTCATCACCGCATGGCTGCGTCGCACGCCCGCGCCCGATGCGCCGGGGACGGCTGCATCAGGGCCTGGTACGCCCTGATTGCACTAGCCTCGACTTGTGAGCACGAGGCGGCCGACACTGGCCAAAGTCGCGGCCCTGGCAGGGGTCAGCGTCAGTCAGGCGAGTGACGCGCTGCGGGGCGGCGGCCGGGTCTCCGCGGCCACCCGGGACAAGGTGCGGTCGGCAGCGAAACAGCTCGGCTACCAGACCCAGAGCGTCGCGAAGGTGCTGCGGGAAGGGACCACCGCATTCATCGCAGTCGTGGCGGACCGCGAGATCACCCATGCCCCCGACGGCAGCATCCACGCCTTCTGGGGCAAGTTCCTGACCTCGTTCACCGTCACCGCGCGTGAGTACGGCTACGCCGTGATCCTCGACTTCGACGGCTCCACGAACGACGTGCGCCAACTTCCCGCCCAGGCGGTGCTGACTCTCACCAGCAATGCGTCGCGGATCGCCTCGCTGAAGGGAGGTGGTTTCGGCCAGGTGGTGGCGCTCAGCCCTGACGCCGACCCGAGCGACCTGATCGAGCCCGGGCAGAGCGGTGTGGTGCTGCAGCACGACTACGCGGCCATCGGCCGGGACTTGGCCGAATTCCTCGCCGACCGCGGCGCTTCCCGCGTGCAGGTCATCCGGCGGCCGGGCAGACACTGGTATGCCGCCGAGATCGAGCGCGGCCTGGTCGCCGCGGCCCCCGACCACGATCTGGTGGTGTCCGGGACGGACCTGGCCGACGGTGACCTCGTCACCGCGGTACGGGCCGCGGTGCCCGACGATCCCGACATCGACGGCATCGTCGACCTGACCGGGGTCACCGCGGTTCTCGAGGCGGTGGCCGCGGAGCGCGGCCGCTCGGTCAGCCCTCGGGCCGGCGCGGGCTCGCTCGTGGTGGTGGCCCAGGGGGAGGGCACCGGTATCGGTATCGACCCCGCGGTGCATTACCTCAGCCTGCTGGGGGCGGAGTGCGGGGAGATCATCGCCGAACACATCGTCGCCATGCTGTACGGCCGCGACCTCCCACCGCCGTTGCTGCCCTACCGGCTCATCCCCGCGGCCGGCTCCTGACTCACGGAGCCACCGCGGTGAGCAGTCTGCCCTGGACCGTGGCGTACCACTGGTAGGTCAGCCCGGTCCCGCGCACGATCGGGTCCGTCGTCAGACCCGGCTGGGGCCGCGCCCAGGCGAGCCCCCACCGGTTGCCCCACATGGTGTACGACGGGTCCAGTCCGGCGGCGGCGAGAGCGACAGCCAGCTTCTCGTTCTCGCCGGTCGCCACAGCGACCTGACGGCGCAGCGTCCGGGAGCCGGTGTCGGCGTGGGTCACCTGCTCGGTGAGCAGCGCGTAGTGGGTGATGACGTAGTACGACACGGCGGCGGCAAGCCGGGTCAAGGTCGGCTCCTGTTTCGTGTCGTCGGCCGGGAGACGCCGCCACAGGTGGTGCAGAGCCTGCGCCCGCTGCGCCGACTCGCCCGCTGCACCGGTCAGATCGGGCAGGCTGGCGTCGGCAGCTCCGGCGAACACCTCCGCGTAACCGTCCAAGATGGCGAGGGTGGCCGCGGGGTCGCCGACCGGTACCCGGCCCACCTGCTCCACAGCCTCGACCTGTAGTGCCAGGTACGTGCGTAGCCGGTAGTCCGTACGGGCCAGCACCTGCGCCACGCCCCGCAGGTCGGCCCGGGTGGCGGCGGGAGTCAGCTCCGCCTCGGCCAGGTCCAGCAGGGCGATCGTGCCGGTACCCCACGTGAGGGCGTCGGCCAGCGCCGGATACTGCTCGAGATGGTTCAACGGCGTAGAGGCTGCCAGGTCGACCCGGTCGGTCACCGCGCGGCGCTGCCGCCGCAGGGCCGCGTCGAGTCTGCGTTGCTCCCGCGGTAGGGGTCCGTCCACCGCCGCGGCGGCTGCGGCCATCTCCGCCTGCTGCTGGGAGAGGGTGATCGTGGCGTAGGCCGCGTAGGGGGCCCCCGCCGCCAATTCGTGTCCGGCGCGCCGGGCCGCGATCCGCAGGTCGTGGCGGACGGGTGGCGGGGCATCGGCGGCGACCGCCTTCACCTGCCCGATGATCTGTCCCGCGGCGATGGTGACCAGCTGTTGCAGCTCCGGATCCTCGGCCGGCGGGGGAGCGGGTTCCGGAGGGGGCACGTCGGCCAGCAGGTCCACCGCGTCGGACAGGGTCGCCGCGACGGCTGTGCGTCCGGGAACCGGTGCGGAGCCGGGGGGCACCACGATCGGGGTCGGACCGGACGCGGGGGCACGTCGCACCAGGGCCGCGGTCCCCGGTGTGGCGATGAGCGCTCCGTTGGGCAGCACGTCGCCGACCAGGGTGGCGGTGGCGGGAAGTGCGGTACCGCTCAGTCCCGCCCACGTCGCCGCCGCGACGACGGCCGTGGTCGAGCGCCCGCCGCCCGGCCCGTCCCGCTTGACGACGATGCTCGTGTCGTGGGGGTCGCCCCCGGCCAGAAGGAGTCCCGCCGCGGCCCCGTTCCAGGCGGGAACCCGCCAGTCCCGGCCACCCAGAGTGGGGATCACCTGGACCGGGGCGCCGGAGCCCGCGGCCACCTGTACCGTCGCGTGGCTGACCCCAGTGGTGTCCGCGGCCGGCCACAGCACGGGGACAGTGACCGACGGGCTCAGCGTCCCGCAGCCCGCTGCCACGGCCACCGCAGCCGAGATGACGGCGGCCGGGCGCATGCTCAGGAGACGACCTCATACACCACGAGGCTGCGGGGGGTGAGCATGATCTTCGTGCCCTCCGGCTCGGCGATCGGGCTCACCGTCTCACCACCGTCCGTGGTGTCGAGGACCCTGCGGTAGGAGTGCCCGCACGGGGGGCCGGGCAGCACGAAGGGGCAATGGTCCGGTCCGGAGTGCAGCAGGATCAGGTACGACGTGTCGGTGACCGGCCGCCCCCACTTGTCGCGGCCGCGCAGGGGGCCCGACAGGAACATCCCGATCGTCCGCGTGGTGCCGCTGTTCCACTCCTCCGCGCTGAACTCGCGTCCGTCGGGGCCGATCCACGCCAGGTCCTTCTGCCCCGTCTCGGTCACCGCGTCCCCGCGGAAGTAGTACCGCTGGCGGAACACGGGATGCTGCCGGCGCAGGTGCACGACCCGGTGCGCGAACTCCAGCATCTCCTGCTGCCAGGGAGCCAGCTCCCAGTCGACCCAGGAGATACCGTTGTCCTGGCAGTAAGCGTTGTTGTTGCCGTCCTGCGTGCGCCCCAGCTCGTCCCCCATCGTGATCATCGGCACCCCGCTCGACAGCAGGAGCGTGGCGAAGAAGTTACGGATCTGCCGGTGCCGGTCGCGGTCGATCTCGACGTCCGTGGTCTCGCCCTCCACACCCATGTTCCACGAGCGGTTGTTGTCGGTGCCGTCGCGGTTGTCCTCGCCGTTCGCCTCGTTGTGTTTGTAGTCGTAGGTGGCCAGATCGCGCATGGTGAAGCCGTCGTGCGCGGTGACGAAGTTGATGGAGGCGAACGGCCGGCGTCCCTCGGAGGCGTAGAGGTCGGCGGAGCCGCTCAGGCGCCACCCCAGTTCCCCGACCCCCACCGACCCGCGCCAGAAGTCCCGCACGCAGTCGCGGTACTTGTCGTTCCACTCCGTCCACAGGGGCGGGAACTCACCCACCTGATAGCCGCCGTCGCCCACATCCCACGGTTCGGCGATGAGTTTGACGTTCCGCAGGACCGGGTCCTGCTGCACGGTGGTCAGGAAACTGCCGAGCATGTCGACGTCGTGGAAGGACCGGGCCAGCGCGCTGGCCAGGTCGAACCGGAACCCGTCGACGTGCATCTCCGTGACCCAGTACCGCAGCGAGTCCATGATCAGTTGCAGGACGTGGGGGCTGGAGGCGTCCAGGGTGTTCCCACAGCCGGTGTAGTCGGTGTAGAAGCGGCCTTGGGACAGCCGGTAGTAGTGGCTGTTGTCGATGCCCCGGAACGACAGGGTCGGGCCCAGTTGGTTGCCCTCCGCCGTGTGGTTGTAGACGACGTCCAGGATCACCTCGAGGCCGGCCTGATGCATGGCCTTGACCATGCCCTTGAACTCGTTGACCTGCTGGCCCCGCGTGCCGGACGCGGCATAGGCGGCGTGGGGTGCCAGGTAGCCGATCGAGTTGTACCCCCAGTAGTTCACCAGGCCGCGCTCCAGCACCCCCGTCTCCGGCACGAAGTGGTGGATGGGCAGCAACTCGACCGCAGTGACCCCGAGAGCGAGTAGATGGTCGATGACGGCGGGGTGGGTGAGGCCGGCGTACGTTCCGCGCAGTTCCTCGGGGACCTCGGGATGCTGCGCCGTCATGCCCTTCACGTGAGCCTCGTAGATGACGGTGTCGCTCCAGTTGGTCCGCGGGTGGCGGTCCCCGGACCAGTCGAATCCGTTGCTGGTCACCACGGACCGGGGGACGAACGGCGCGGAGTCGCCGTGACTCATGACCAGGTCGTCGGAACCGACGTGGCCGTAGATGGCGGGGTCCAGCACCAGTTCGCCCGTGATCGCGCGGGCGTACGGGTCAATCAGCAGCTTGTTGGGGTTGAAGCGGTGACCCTGTTCGGGGTCCCACGGGCCGTGTACCCGGAAGCCGTACTCCGTGCCCGGCTCGACCCCTGCCACGTAGCCGTGGAACACGTGAAAGGTGCTCTCGGCCAACTCGTGGCGGGTCTCGGTACCGTCCCGGTCGAACACGCAGAACTCGACGCGGTCCGCGCCCTGCGACCACAACGCCACGTTGACGCCCAGGCCGTCATGAGTCACGCCCAACGGCGACCAGCGTCCGGGCCACGCCACCGAATCCATCGTCACCGTCCGATCACGCGCCCCACGTTAGTCACCTGCCTGTGACGGCGCGCGGCGGCCATGGAAGAAGGACGCCCCACCTGCGGGGGGCGCGCGGGAGCGTCCCGCGTAGTCTGTCGGGGAAACGCGAGGGAGTCGGTATGGGAGATCTCGTACACGTCGAGGTGGCGGAGGGTGTTGCCGTCATCCGGTTGGACCGTCCCCCCATGAACGCCCTCAGCACCACCGTGCAGCAGGAGATCCGGCAGGCGGCCCGCGCCGTCACCGACGACCCGGCGGTCCGGGCCGTGATCCTCTACGGCGGCCCCAAGGTGTTCGCCGCAGGGGCCGACGTCAAGGAGATGGCCGACTGGAGTTACACCGACGCCGTGGACCACTCCAGCGATCTGACCGACTGCTTCTCCGCCGTCGCGCGGATCCCCAAGCCGACCATCGCCGCCATCACCGGCTACGCGCTGGGCGGCGGCTGCGAGCTGGCCCTGTGTTGCGACCTGCGGGTGTGCGGCGACAACGCCCGCCTCGGCCAGCCGGAGATCCTGCTGGGCATCATCCCCGGCGCCGGCGGCACGCAGCGCCTGTCCCGGCTCGTCGGTCCTTCCCGCGCCAAGGACTTGGTGTTCACCGGCCGGTTCGTGGACGCAGCCGAGGCCCTGACCATGGGACTCGTGAACCGGGTGGTCGCCCCCGATGATGTCCTCACGGCCGCCCAGGAGCTGGCCCGTCAGCTGGCCGCGGGGCCGCCCTACGCGCTGCGGGCTGCGAAGGAGGCCATCGACCGCGGCCTGGAGGTGGACCTGGCCACCGGGCTGGACATCGAACGGGTGCAGTTCGCGGCCCTGTTCGCCACCCAGGACCGGTACGACGGGATGAAGTCGTTCATCGACAACGGCCCCGGCAAGGCGGAGTTCAGCGGACGATGACCACCACAGCCTCCCCCGACGGCCGGCCGACCGCCGCAGACATCGAGAAGGCCTGGGACGACCCGAAACTGGCCAACGTCATCTACCACGACTGGGAAGCCTCGACCTACGACGAGAAGTGGTGTATCTCGTACGACGAGCGCTGCATCCGGTACGTCTCCGACCGGTTCGAGCACGTCGCCGGGCCCGTGGCCTCCCCGTTCCCGCGGTCGCTGGAGATCGGCGCCGGGACCGGGTTCTTCACCCTCAATCTCATGCTCGGCGGCCTCATCGAGCGGGGCACCATCACCGACCTGTCCCCGAGGATGGTCGAGGTGGCGCTGCGCAACGGCGAGCAGCTGGATCTGGCCGTGGACGGGACCGCGACCGACGCCGAGAGTCTCCCCTATGAGGACGAGACCTTCGATCTGGTGTGCGGGCACGCGGTGCTGCACCACATTCCCGACCTGGACCTGGCCATGCGTGAGGTTCTGCGGGTCCTCAAGCCGGGTGGCCGTTTCGTGTTCGCCGGGGAGCCGACGCGGGACGGCGACGTCGTGGCCCGCCGCCTGTCGCAGGCGACCTGGTCCGCGGCGACGCGGGCCATCCGGATGCCCCTGCTGCGCGACCGCTACGGCCGGCCGCAGGAGGAGATCGCGGAGTCCGAGCGGGAGGCCGCCTTGGAGGCGGTCGTCGACATCCACACGTTCGACCCCGGCGAGCTGGCCGACCTGTGCCGCCGCGCGGGAGCTGTCGCCGTGGCCACCGAAACCGACGAGCTGACCGCGTCATGGTTCGGCTGGCCGATCCGCACGGTCGAGGCGGCGGTGCGGCCCGGCTCGCTCGGCTGGAACTGGTACCAGTTCGCCTACCGGGGCTGGAAGGCGCTGAACTGGGTGGACGGCAATGTCTGGTCCCATGTCGTGCCCGGCCGGTTCTTCTACAACGTGGCGGTCACCGGAGTGAAGCCCTAGCCGCCATGGCACGCGATCCCCGTCAGGCCCGGTTCCTCACGCGCGACTCCCTGCGCTGGGTGGTGCGCAACCGCGCCTGGTCCTGGTGGTACCTGGTGCGGTACTGGCGCTTCTTCTGGTTCAAGGTGCGCTACCCCCACGTGATCACGACCGGGTTCGTCTTCCTGGGCCGGCGGGTCGAGGTCTGGGCCCGCAAGGGATACGGGCAGCTCGTCCTGGGACGCTGGGTGCACGTGGGTGACGAGAACCGGCTGCGGTGCCACGAGGGTGTACTCACCATCGGGGACAAGTGTGTGTTCGGGCGCGACAACACCATCAACTGCTACCTGGACATCGAGATCGGCCCCGGCACGATCGTGGCCGACTGGGTCTACATGTGCGATTTCGACCACGTGACCGACGACATCACGGTGCCGATCAAGGACCAGGGCATCGTCAAGTCGCCGGTCCGGATCGGGGCCGACGTCTGGATCGGGGCGAAGGCCACCGTGCTGCGCGGTGCGTGTGTCGGGCACGGCTCGGTGATCGCGGCCCACGCCGTCGTGCGCGGGTCGTGCCCGCCCTTCAGCATCCTGGGCGGCGTGCCGGCGCGGGTCCTGAAGGACCGGGTGCAGATCTACGAAGCCAAGGCGGCGACCCGGGCGGCGCTGGCCGACATCGCGCGCAAGACGCAGGCCGCGGCGCAGCGGGGCGCGGCCGGTCAGGACCCCGCGGCGCGCGACAGCAGGTTGCCCGAAGGCACGTCGGGCGGTACCGGGAGCGGGCCGGCCGAACCGTCCCACGAGGTGACCGCGGACTCGTAGGTACGCCCCGTCAGGGCGGCGATCCTCTCCCAGTTGTAGGTGGTCGCCAACTCCGCCGTCGCGGCGTCCGCCATCCGGCGCATGGTGTCGGGGGCGGCCAGGGCCGCAGTCAGGGTCCGGGCGAGGGTCTCCGGGTCGCCCGGCGGGTAGGTGGCGGCCACCCGGCCTCCCGCGGCGATCTCCGCCAGGCCGCCGGTGCGGGCCACCACGAGGGGGGTGCCCAGGGCCGCCGCCTCCAACGCCACCAGACCGAACGGCTCGTACAGGCTCGGCACCACCGCGACGTCCGCGGCGGCGACCAGCGCATGCAGGTCGGACTCCGGCAGCCAACCCGTGAAGCGGATGGCCTCCCCCAGGCCGAGACGCGCTGCGTGGCGGTGCAGGTCTTCCGCCCGGCCGCCGCGGCCCGCCACCACCAGGCGGGCGGTCGGGTCCGTCCGCCGTAGCAGGGGCATGGCATCCAGGAGTGTGTGCACGCCCTTCTCCCACTCCAGTCGGCCGGCGAACACGATCAGAGGCCCCGCGCCCGCGTACTCGCGGCGCGCCATCGCGACGGCATCGGGAGTGGTGGTCCACTCCGCGATGTCGATTCCGTTGGGGATGATCGAGACCACACTCTCGGGAACATCGAACAGTTCGCTCACCTCCCAGCGCATGTGGGCCGAGCAGGCGATGATCCGGGTGGCCACATGCGCCAGCCCCCACTCGACCGAGTGGATCGACTCGGACAGCGGGCCCGCGATCCAGCCCTGGTGGCGACCCGCCTCGGTGGCGTGGAACGTGGCCACGATGGGCGCCCCGAAGGCCTCCTGGGCCGTCGCGACGGAGCGGGCGACCATCCAGTCGTGCCCGTGGATCACGTCGGTGCGCCAGTCGCGCGACAGGTCCACGACCGCGCGGGAGAGGGACTCCTCGAGGCCCGCCACCCAGTCGAGCATGTGGTCGGCATCGAAGACGAGTTGCGGCTGTTCCCGCCGGACGCGGATCACCCGCACCCCTGCGACTGTCTGCGTTCGCGGTTCCTGGTCATCCTCGGCCTGGGTGACGATGGTGACATCGTGACCGGCCCGCGCCTGGGCTGGGGCGAGCGCACCGATGTGGCGCCCCAGGCCTCCGTAGACCAGGGGCGGGTACTCCCAGGCGACGTGCAGGATACGCACGTCAGCGCCGTGCCCCGAGGGCGCGAGCGTCGAGGTGGCCGAAGGGGTAGTCCGCGCCGAGTTGCCGCGACATCAGGTCCACGGTGCGGGGATCCTGCCAGCCGTAGTGCTCGACGTGGTCGGCCAACTCCGCCAGCGACCAGTGGTGCGTCTCGTGGCGGGTGCGTGCGTAGTGGGCCGCCGAGTCGTGACTGACCATGAAGGCCCAGTCCGACTGCAGGGCCAGCGTCAATTGCCGCACCACCTGGTCGGCCACGTGGTTGCGGCCGGCATGCGGTTCCAGGGTCTTGAGCAACTCGAGGACACGGGCCTGGGCCCGGGTGTTGTCGGCCACCATGTCGACGACGGCGTCTCCGTCCCAGATGTGCCAGTCCTTTCCGGCCCCCCACGATCCCGCCTCTGGCCAGACGGGGTCGCCCACCAGTCCCGCATCGATGGCGCCGGAAAGCGTGGTCACGGTGACGCCCGCCTCGGGCAGCAGCCGCAGGACGGCCGCCAGCCAGTCGGGGCCTTCGAACCACCAGTGTCCGAACAGCTCGGTGTCGTACGCGGCGACAGCCAGACCGGGCCGGCCGCCGCGGGCCGCAGCGATGTCCAGCAGTCGCGTGCGCACGGTATCGACGAAGTCCTCCGCGTCCCGCTGCACGGCGGCCTGTGCCTCCAGCGGGTCGTAGGGGGCTTTGTCCTGGGGGGGCGTGGCGGGGCTGGTGACGCGGCTGTGCCGGAACCCCCACGCGTGGTCATAGGTGTGGAAGTCGCGGTACCACCGGCCCCCCGGGTACCCGCGCCGGGGCGACCACACGCGGTAGGTGATGTCCAGGTCGCGGGCGAGGGCCAGGACTCCCGTGTCGCCGAGGGGATGCGCCTCATGCAGGTCCGCGCCCACGTGCTGGAACGTGGGGCCGTCCATGAGGACGTGCCCGACGCCGTTGGCCGCGTAGTGCTCTTCGAGGCCCGGCCGGTAGGCGCATTCCGGCGCCCAGATACCCCGCGGCCGGTCACCGAACCGGATGGCGGAGTCCGCCAGTCCCGCGGCGAGTTGGAAGTCGACGACGTCGGGGTCGAGGAGGGGTTGGAACGGGTGGGCCAGCGGGCCTCCCAGAAGTTCCACGGCGCCGGAGTCGGCGAGTCCGCGCAGGACCGCCGAGCCGCCGCGCGACCAGCGCGTGAAGTCGGCGATGGCGTGATGGGCCTGGCCGGCCTCCCAGACGGCGAGGTCGCGCCGGCCCGGGTCGGCAGTCATCCCGGTGGCCCGCCAGTACCAGTCGTGCAGCCAGGTCTCCTGAAGGCCGACGCAGTACGGGTCGTCGAGCTGGGCAGCGACGACGGGGGTCACGCCGAGGGTGAGGAGGTCGGTCCGGCCCTCTGCCGCCAGGTCGGCCAGGACCCGCGCCACGCGCTGGTAGGAGTGCGCCCACGACTGGTGCAGCCACTCCTCGCCCACCGGCCACGAGCCGTGGTGGGCCAGCCAGGGCAGATGTGTGTGCAGGACCAGGCAGAACGTCCCGACGGTCGGTGTCATCGGCGGCCCACGGCGATCAGGTCGAGGTCCCCGTCGCGGTCGACGGCGCCGATCACGAAGTCCTGGCAGGTCACGGAGGCCACGAGGTCGTCAAGGTCGGACGGCCAGTCCCCGGCCAGGATGGCGGCGATCTGGCGGCCCACCACGTCGGTGTCCTGCAGGCGGTCGGCGTGACGCAGGCCGAACACCATCACGTCCCGGAATCCGGCATCGACGAGCATCGTGTGCAACTGGTCGGCGTCGAACTCCTCGACGTGGAAGGGGTTGGTCGGCTTCTCGCCGCGACCGACGCCGGGGGAGAAGGTGACCCGGTTGGGAGTTGAGACGACGATGTGGGCTCCCGGCTGCAGCAGCCGATGGACCTCCGCCCAGAACGTGGGCAGGTCCCACAGGTGCTCGATCACTTGCAGGGAGACGACGGCGTCGGCCGCCCCGGTGCGCAGGGGCAACTGCACGAGGTTTGCGTGCACGGCCTGGACCCGTGGGTAGGTGCGCCGCACGTGGTCGACAACCGCCTGGTCGTAGTCGACCGCGAGGACCTGTGCCCCCGCTGCTCGCAGCAGGTCAGCGCCATAGCCTTCGCCGCAGCCGGCCTCGACAACGGTGCCCCGCGCGAAGCCCTGGTCCGCAACCCAGCGGTAGACGACCTCGTGACGGCGGAACCAGTAGTTCTCGCGCGCGATGCCGGGGACGGTGCGTTCGCCGGTGAGCGGCAGGTTTCCTTGCTCTGCAAGCACGTGGCCGCCCTTCCTGTCGCTCGGCACCGGGCCGGAGTTCTCCCGCCACCTGTCATGGCCCGAAAACTCGGCTCCGTCGTAGGGGGTGGTCACCGGGCGGTGGAGCGCCCGGTGACCTGCCGGATCCTCGGCTAGAAGATCCGACAGGAGGGATTGTCCCATCTCCGGCCACTGGTCGACGAATGCGCAGCACGCGGCTGCCCATCGCCTTGTCCGTAGCCCAAAGAAGGAGTTGGACCGGCGCCGGCGATGAGCGAGCCTGAGAGGTTTACCAGGACAGCGTCCGGGAATAAACTCCGTGTCGGAGAAACCGTCCATACGAAAGGAGAGCGTCATGAATGAGGAGATCATCATCGGCTGCGCACTGCTGTGACCATGGCTGCGGCGGGAAGAACCTTCTTCCCGCCGCAACCGGTTACTGAGCCCTGATGTCAGCGACGGAAGCAGGCACTGGGGCCGCCGGAGCGGTAGACGTCGACGGGACACGACACCGCGCGGGGGTAGTAGGCCCTCATCGCCTTCGCCGCTGCAGCCGGACTGTCGTTCTGTGGCGCACTGGCGGCTGAACGTGCGAAGTCTGGCGCCGGAAGCATGTTGCGAAGGATCAGCAGTTCCCGCAGCCGACGTTCCCGGTTGGCGGTCGGGACGAACGTGGCCGACCGCCAACGTTCCACCACTTGCTGCTGGCGTTCCCGCGCGACCACGTAGTTGTAGCGACCGCGTGCGTTCACGGTCGTCTCGTTGTCCGCTCGGCAGCCCGGATCCGTCGCGCCATTCGGCAGCGCGTTCAGCACCACCGGCCAGGGGCGCCGGTACAGATTGGTGCACAACGAGAAGTACCGCAGCTGGTATCGCTGCTGGGGCCACACGACCGGCTCGGTACCAGGGGCCGGTCGGGCCGGAGTGCGCGGCGCCTTGCCGCGCACGACCACGACGCGATCAGAGCGGGGCCGCATGATCGCGCTGACGTAGGCGGTCGCGGAATTGGGGAACACGGCGTTGGTGGCGGCCGCCGACGCGCGGAAGAACGCGAGCCGTGGCGGGCACTCCTGACCCCGGCAGGGGCCGCCGCCACCGGTCGCCGGGTCCTTGGTCTGGGACTGCGCCTGCGCGGCACCATCCATGGCTTGTTGCAGCGTTCCTTGCAGGGAACTGTTCGTCGTTCCAGGAGGGGTCTGCCGACTCCCGTCGCAGGGCTCGATGGTCGTCGTGCCCGCCGCACTGGACGCCGTGATCTGCGGGAGCGGCACGGTCGCAAAATCCGCGCCTTCGGGCAGGTAGACCCGCATGATCAGGTACCCCAGGCTTCCGGCGGGTGTGCCGGTGGGGGCGATGGGAACGACGTTGCCGGTGCCGGGGATCTGATCCTGCGCGACCACCGTGAACTGCTCCGGCTGTGACCCATCAGGCGTGTCCTGCCAGGGGTTGGCCGACCCCGGATCCGGATCGATCTGGTAGTCGACGAGTGCGCTGGGGGCCCCATTCACGGTGAAAGCGCCGAAGGTGCTGTCGTAGGTGTTCAGAGAGAAGAAGCGTGCCTGCGGGAACTCTCCCTGAACGGTGAGGGTCATCCCCGGCTCGTACTGGAACGGGGCCGTCCAGTAGGTCGCCGACGTGTCCGGATAAGCGACGTTGAACTGCTCGGCGTTGGTGACCACCGGCCACGCGCATTCAGGCAGTCCCGCCGCCGGCGCCGCCGGTGCGGGCGACTGCATCAGGGCGAATGCGGTTCCGACGACCGCGACCATTGCCAGCGCACGGGGAACTCTGCGCCTTCGGGACGGTTCCGCGATCATGAAGACCAGCTTTCGATATGCAGGGGTACCGGTTGCGACCTTGCTGGAGCCTCGGCCAGAGGTCCCGACGGATTCTCCCATCGCCAGCCGCTGATCGACGAATGCGCGGCACATGGCTGCCCGTCGCCTCGACCGTGGCCTGAGGAACGGGTTGGGCCCTCTTCCCGCCGCTACCGACAGGCGGTTGCACTGCGGCATGTGTCGGACAGCCACTCCTCACTGAGCGTCAGCGAGGGGCGGTCGGGCCCGGCTGGACGGGCCCGGGCGGGGTGATGTTGATGTAGAACCGCTTGCGGTTGTCGCGGTCGTTGTGTCGTTGCACCTCGATGCGGGAGTCGCCGGACTTGAAGAACTGGGTCTCCCATTCAGAGAAGTTCTCGTTGTCGCCGTCAACGGTGACGTTGGGCCAACTCGTGGTGGGGTTGGCGATGTCGATGTCGAAGTCCTTCTGCCCTGGGTGCTGGATGGTCAGCTCGATCTCGTCGGCGACGGTGGTGAACTCGCTGTCGAACGCCTGTGACTGCTTGGGCTTCAGTTCGAACGTCTGACCGGTGTCGCGGTTCTTGACCCAGATGGTGGCCTTGCCACTGCGGTTGTAGATGTTGGCCCAGACGCCCATTCGACCGGTGGGCTGGGATTCGCGTGCCGTGGCGGGAGCTGCGGCGTCGACGGTCGTGGCCGGTGCGATCGAGGCGGCCTGGGCCACCGTGGGGGCGATGACCCCGAGCGTGAGGGTGGCCAGCGTGCCGGCGAGGGCGATGGACTGGACGGTGTGGCGGGCGTTGCGGTTCATGGCGAATCTCCTGGTCGGTGGGCCCCACGTCTCGGGGCTGATGGGTTCAGATGTGCCCGGATGGCACCGGGTCACTCCCGCCGCGGGTGCCGTAACGATCCGGCGCGACGGGGTTATGGGCCGGTCGGTAGGGGTCAGACGTTCGTGATCTGGAGCCAGAACACCTTGTGCTCGTGCGAGTCGTGGGACCGCCTGCCGTGGTAGCGGGATCCGTCCTTGGTGACCCACGTGTGGCTGGATCCCTCGTTGAAGTACTCGGAGTCCCAGTCCACGCTCAGCCATGGGGTGGAGTAGAGGGGGTTCTCGGCGTCGACATCGATGCCGTTCTTCTCGCGGTCCGCATCGCCCTTGTTGAAGTAGACGGCGAGTTCCACGTCGTCCTGGCCGTCGCGTTTGCCCTGCCAGGTGTACTGCTTGCCTGGGTCGATCTGCACCGGATCATCGGAAGTGGCCCCGAACGGGTAGAGCTTGACCACCCAGATGCTCTGGTCGCCGGTGTTCTGGACGATCACCATCGTGCCCTTCTGCCACCGGAACTGCGGGGAGTCCGAAGCCTTGCTGGACTTGCTGGTTGCGGTGTGCGCGGGTGCTGGGGCGGCCTGGGCGACGGTCGGCGCGACGACCCCCACCGCGAGGGTGGCGAGGGCTCCGGCGAGTGCGATTCGCTTGATCGAGTGGCGGATGGTGCGGTTCATGGGGATTCTCCTGGCGGTGGGCCCCGCGTGTCGGGGCTGACGTGAACAGATGTGCCCCCATGGCACTGGGTCACTCCCGCCGCGGCTGCCGGAACGATTCGGCGCGACCGGAGGGACCACGTGGTTGGCTCAGCGCGGCGGCTGAGCGAAATCAGGGCTGTGGCGCGTCACCCCCAGGGATGAGCCGTGACGTACTCCTTGAGGGCGTGCGGAGCCTGGTCGGAGTTCTCCAGGTCGGCGACCGTCTCGTCGCTGCCGTCCCTGATCCCCGCCGAGTGCCCACCGGCCGTGCGGAAGATCGTCCAGCGGCCGTCGTGACCGCCGTCCCACGCGACCACGTGGTCGGCGTGCAGCAGTTGGGCCCCTGAGCCGACGCGGTGGTCCTCCCCGACGCGAGCCCGATCCTTGATCACGATGCCGTTCCCGGTCACGACGGCGTTCCCCTCGATGACGGCCTCGTCGCCGACGTGAATGTCGGTACCTGTGACGTGTGCGTCGCCGCCCACCTGCGCGTGGCCGTCGATGCGCACGCTGCCGGCGACGACAGCGTTGCCACCGACCCTGCCATGGTCGGTGATCTCCACAGTGCCGCTGACGTGGGCCTGATCCTCCACCGCGGCCGAACGGCTGAGGAAGACGCCCCCCGCTACCGTCGCCGTCGGTGCCACCGTGGCGTCATCGATCACTCGGGGCTGGTCACCCCCAGGTGCGTTGCCGGTACCGGACTGGCCGCCTTCGTGCTGCGCCACATCTTCTCCTCGTCGCTGTTCTGTTCGGAACCTAGGCATGCCGATCGCCCGAGGCAAGTGCTGGCCCGCGCTCTGCGCAGTGTGGCCGCCCTACCGGGGGATGAGCGCCCAGAGGTCGAGGTCCAGCAGCACGCCCGGGGCATACTTGCCGTCGTCTCCCCGCAGGGTCATGGTGTCGTCGTGGTCGCGGGTGGCCACCAGGCGCAGTCGCAGCGCTCCGACGCTGGGGTTGTCCGTCTCGGCCTTGTCGAGCACCTCCGACCAGGCGTAAATGGTGTCGCCGGCGAACGCGGGCGCCGTGTGGGCACCGGCGTTGATCGCGGCGATGAGTTGGGCATTCCCCAGGCCGTTGAACGACAGCGCCCGCGCCAGCGAGATGATGTGACCGCCATAGACGAGTCGTTTGCCATCGGGGCGGGCCTGGGTGTTGAAGTGCACCTTCGCCGTGTTCTGCCACAGGCGCGTGGCCATCATGTGCTCGGGATCGGTGAGGGTCACACCGTCGACGTGGTCGATCTTCTCGCCCACTTCGTAGTCGGCGAAGCGGTGCGGCTCCCCGGCGGCGGTGAAGTCATAGGTCGAGAAGTCGAGCCCCTCGGGCAGGACGAGGTCGGCTGGCGCGACCACGTCGGCGAGGTCCGGGAGCACCGTGTCGGGTGCCGGCGCCTCCTGATCGCGTTTGTGCACCATGACCCAGCGGGCCCACTCGACGGCGACCTCCCCACGCTGGTTGGTGGCCGTCGAACGGACGTACACGACGCCGCTCTTGCCGTTGGAGTTCTGTTTGAGCCCGATCACCTCCGACTTCGTCGTGAGGGTGTCGCCCGGCACGACGGGGCGCAGGAACCGGCACTCGGCGTAGCCCAGGTTCGCCACGGCGTTCAGGGAGATGTCGGGGACCGTCTTGCCGAAGGCTATGTGGAAGCCGATCAGGTCCTCGACGGGGTGGGGGTCCAGCCCCACCCCCGCCGCAAACGCCGCCGACGAAGGGAGGGCGAAGCGCGTCGGATAGAGGGCCCCGTACATCGCGCGGTCCCCCTCGGTGACCGTGCGTGGCGTGGCGTGTTCGATCACCTGCCCGACGGTGAAGTCTTCGAAGAAGTTGCCGGGATTCGTCTTGTCCATGGGGGCCAAACCTACCGGGCCGCTCCCCGCCCGACGATGGCAGCACGGTCCGGCACCCGCAGCCCAGCTCGAGTCGCGACAGCGATGATGCCCACCCCGGCCAGCACCGCTGTGGCGGCGATGACCCACGGGGCGGGAGCCCGCAGAGACGCGACGGCGGCCGCGGCGGCCACGATGGCCGGTGCCGCCACCCACGCATGCAGATGGCGCCGTGCCATCGGGCGTCTGGCGACATAGAGCAGCCCGATCGCGGAGACGATGAGCAGGACGGTCTCGGGATGGTTCACCGGGTGCAGCGTCTGGTTCACCATGATGTGCAGAGTGGTCGGCATGGGGACAGTCTCCTCCCGATCCCTGCCGCCACCGGACCGGGACATGTTCGGGAACCGTTCGGGGTGAGCCGGGCTGTCACCTCTCCCGTTTCGTTGCCTGGCGGGAAAGCGGACCAGTACGGTCGGACCGAGTTGCCCGTCCGCCTCTGGAGCCCCATGCGTCCTCATGCTGCCCCGGCTGTCTCGCTGAGCCGCGGGCGCCCGGCGCGGTAATGCGATGCTTCACCTGCGGATCTACTCTCCGGCTCCGTTGACCGACGGCGTCGTGAACGAGTTGGAGCGCTCGCCCGGGGTCAGCGAGGTCGCCATCCTGCGGGGGGTGGGTCTGCTGCCGGCGCCCGACCTCGTGATGGCTGAGATCGCCCGCGAGTCCGCCAACGACATCCTCGGCGCCCTCTACGGGCTGGGGGTCGGGAACGAGGGAGCCATCCAACTGGAGAGCGTTCCCGCGTGGATCTCCCGCCGCGGCTTCGAGGCCGAGCAGCGTGTCCCGGGCAACAGCTCGGACGCCGTCGTCTGGGCGGAGGTGACTCACCGCGCCTACGAGGACTCGCAGCTGACCTGGACGTACGCCTCCTTCATGATCATGGCGACCCTGATCGCCGCCATCGGCATCGTCACGGACTCCCAGATCCTCGTCATCGGCGCCATGGTCCTGGGGCCCGAGTTCGGGGCTGTCGCCGCGCTGGGTCTCGCCCTGGTGCGCCGGCGTGGCAATCTGTTCCGCACCGCTCTGCGCACACTGTTGTTGGGTTTCGTGATCAGCATCGTGGCCACGACGGTTCTGGCGCTGATCGCCCGCGCGACCGGCCTGATCACCGAACAGCAGATGCTGGGCCCCAGTCCTGCGACGGCGTTCATCTACCGTCCCGACACGTGGTCCCTGCTCGTGGCGCTGATCGCGGGCGCCGCCGGGGTCCTCGCGCTCACCTCGGACCGGGCCGGGGGGCTGACCGGGGTCTTCATCTCGGTGACGACCATCCCGGCATCGGGCAACGTGGCCCTGGCGCTGGCGTTCCAACTCTGGGACGAGATGCTGGGGTCCTTGCTGCAACTGGTGGTCAACATCAGCGGCATGGCGCTGTC
>JAPOIY010000031.1 GCA_029978705.1 Actinomycetota bacterium | reverse complement strand
GCCGGCTTCCCGCTGGGTGCCTCGCCGCGGTCCGGTGCCGGCTTCCCGCTGGGTGCCTCGCCACTGTCTGGGGTCGGGCCCTGACTGGGGTCCGGTGCCGGCTTCCCGCTGGGTGCCTCGCCTCGTTCCGGGGTGGGCTCGGGCGCCGGTCGCTCCCCGTTGTCCGATGGAGGTTGCGTGGAGTTGCCGGGCTGCGGGCCCTGATCGGGCTGCGGCTGGCCGCCCCCAGGATTCGCACTCCCTGCCGGGTCCGGGTCGGGGGGAGGCTGTGGCGTTCCACCGCCGCCCGGTTGGGGCTGCGGATCGGGTGGGTCCGGCTCGGGCTGCGGTTCGGGCTCTGTGACCGGGGCCAGGTCCGGCTCGTCCTGCGGGTCCCGGGCCACGACGCCCGGGGACGCGTGCAGCCCCGGTTCGTCTTCCGCTCCGGGCGCAGCGTGGGCCGACCCGATCCCCAGGAACAGGCCACCTCCGACCACCACCAGACCCGCCGGAATGATCACGTGCCGACTACTCAACTGTCTCTCCCCCTCGCATGGCGATGAACTTCGTGAACTGCGCTGGTCGGTGCGGGTCGGTGACCCGGAAGGAGTCCGTCGTCGTGAACGAGACGCGCCAGTCGTCGTCCTGCCACACCACGGGCACCTCGTAGACGACGCGCTGCCCCTGCGGGGTGTCCACGAGGAGTTCGACCGTGGTCACTGCGTCGGGGCGGAACGTCCCGATCCGCCACGCGGTGATGTTGCCGGTCGGCGCCAACACCGGGGCACCGCCGGCGATCGCCTCCGCCGACAGTCCCTGTCGGCGGGCCGCCACCTCGTAGGCGCGCTGTGTGCGGGCCACGAGGTCCTGACCGCCCACGACCTGCTCCTCGATGGCGGGTACGAACACATCCGGGCCGGTGAACGGGTCGATGTGCGTGGAGATGTGGACCGCCGCGAACGCCGCTCCCTGCTGGTCGTGGCTGAAGCCCTGAGCCCTGGTCTCCGTGAACCGGTACGGCCCGGCGGCGGCACTGACGGGCAGCGCCGCGCCCTGCCAGGGCATTGCTGTGACATCCGAGGTCTCCCCGCTCCCGGCGGTCGCCGACGGGACGGGGTCGGAGGGGGTCGGCGCCGGGGGGGCGACCGGCGGAGCGGAAGCGACAGGCGCCGCCGGGGGGGCGGGGACCGACAGTCGGTAGGCGAGACCACCGACGACGAGCGCGAGGGCCGCCACGGCGAGCACGCCCGCCACGCCGCGGGTCCAGGCGGGACGCAGCGCGGTTCGCGGAGGTCGCCAGAGCGACGGCCGGTCGGTGTCGTCAGGGTCGACCACGGCGTCGAACTGCGCCGGGTCGGTCACCGAATCCTCGTCGGGCCACTGCCACGACGGTTCGTCCCCCGCGGTGATACGTACGCTCATGTGCCATCCCCCACCGCCACAGCACACCGTGTGCGGGGGACGGGCGGCTACAGCCTGAGCCGGAAAGCCCCGTGACACCCACCACGTCGGCGCCACCGGGGGTGACGGGTCATCTGCATGCGGTCGTCGCCCGGGGCGACGGACCGCGGCTCAGCCTTCGCCGTGTTCGGTGAGGTACTGCTCGAAGCGGGCCCGGAACAGCGGTTCCATGTCGCCCACGCTCTCGCTGCCGAACGTCTCCCGGGCCGCCGTCACCATCTCGTAGAGACTTCCGGTGAAGTCCCCCAGCGAACCCCCCTCGGACTGGGCGGCGTTCATAGCCGGGGTGTGGCGGAACAGGTCGTAGAAGAATCCGACGTCGTGCCGCTTCTCGGCCAGGTGGATGGCCCGGGACTTCACTTCGTCATAGGACAGGTCCTGCAGTGACATGGGGTAAGACTACGGGCGGCGGTCACACCGACGTGCGCTCGGTGCCCCCGGTCACGCTGCCGGGGACGCCGCGCACGCCGGGACCGGCACCTTCGTCGTCCTCGTCGTCGTCCTTGATCCGGCACAGCGCCTCCAGCCACAGGGCCACCGCCACGATCGCGCCTCCGGCCAGCGCGGTCGTCACGGACGTCCAGGCCCCGGCCTGCGCCGCGGGCACCGCGAGGTCGGCGATGAAGACGACCGCCACGCCCGCGTAGAAGCCCGCCACCCCGGCTCCGACCCGCGAGGCGGCCAGCGCCAGTGCTGCCGTCCGGGCGGCGGTCAGGGGTGGCATCGGTTCGGCGCCGGGGCGGCGCAGCAGGCGGGGCCGCGCGAGCAAGGTCCAGATCAGCAGAGCAGCGGCCAGCAGCCACATGGCCAGGGCTGCCGACCAGGGCACGGGCAGGTACCGCGCCAGGATCGAGTCCGCCACTGTCGCCAGCACCCAGCCGACGACACCGGCCACGAGGGCGATCAGGGCCAGCAGTCGCGGGCGGGTGGGGGTCACGGGTCCACTGTAGGCGCCCGCGCGGGGACCGCGCTTCCCCCGCCCGCGGGATGCGGGACCCGTCCACTGGCGAGGAGCGGCTGTGCCGACCGCCCTGACGCCGGTGGGCGATCAGGTGAAGGGACGGACCGTGGCCCTCTCCGAGTCGGGGAGGGCCGCCAGCAGTCCTGCCACCGTCCCGTGGCCCGGCACGGAGGCGTGCGGGTCGACCGCAGCCCACGGGACCAGGACGAACGCACGTTCGGCGATGCGGGGGTGCGGCACGGTCAGCTCGGGATCGGTGCTCTGCCACTGTCCGACGGCGAGGACGTCGACGTCGACGGTGCGCGGCCCCCACCGGACCTCGCGTCGGCGTTCCAGTTCGGCCTCCACCCGGCGGGCGAGGTCCAGCAGGGCGTGCGCCTGTTCCGGCGACCCGGGGCCCGGCAGGTCCGCAACGACCACGAGATTGAGGAAGTCCGGTTGTTCGATGCCCCCGACGGGGTCGGTTTCGTACACCGGCGAGACCCGCACCGCACTGACTCCGGGAACCTCCCGCAGCCGTGTCACCGCGAGGTCGAGCGCTGCCAGCCGGTCGCCGAGGTTCGCGCCGACGGATAGGGCGATCCGGCTCACGTCGTCGTCCGCCGCACCCGGACGATGACGTCGTCGAAGGGGACGCCGACGGGGGCCTCGGGTTTGTGCAGGGAGACGGTCACCTCCAGCACCCCCGCGTGCTGCAGCAGCCGGTCGGCGATCTCGGTGACCACCGTCTCGATCAGGTCTCGGGGTGGGCCGCCGATGATGGCGACCACCTCGGCGGCGACTGCCCCGTAGTCCACGGTGTCCGCCAGATCGTCACTGGCTGCGGCAGTGGCGATGTCGACCCCCAGGTCGACATCGACGACGAACGTCTGCCCGTCCCGGCGCTCGTGGTCGAAGACACCGTGCCACCCGGTGGCCGCGATCCCGGTGACGATGATGTGGTCCATCAGGAAGTCACCACTTCCGCGTCCTCGCTGAGATACCGCTTCAGGTCCGCCGCTTCCTGCTCCCGCTTCGGGTAGAAGGCGAAGATCACGATGCCACCGACGACGACGAACACGATCCCCGCCGCATACGCCAGGTTGGCGCCGTTGAGGAAGGACTGCCGCGCGGCGGAGATGATCTGCTCCGAGTACTGGGGGTACTGCGCAGCAGTGGCGGCAGCACTCGAGTACGACTTCGTCAGTTGCGTCATCACGTCATCGCTGACCGGTTGCGCCGCCTGCGAGGCCAGGTGGGTGAAAGTGGCGGCATACCCGGCCGTCAAGAGGGCCCCGAACACGGCCTGCATGACGGCGCCGCCCAGGTCTCGCTGGAGGTCCGCCGTCGCGGAGGCCATGCCGGCTCGCTCCTGCGGGACGGCGGCCGCCAGGGACCGGGCCGCGGGCGTGCCGGCGAGCCCCACTCCCAACCCGGCGACGAGATAGGTGACCAGGACGGCGGGAACTCCGGTGCTCTCGGT
The DNA here is from genome assembly GCA_029978705.1 of Actinomycetota bacterium. GTDB lineage: Bacteria > Actinomycetota > Actinomycetes > S36-B12 > CAIWTL01. The sequence goes on along the minus strand of JAPOIY010000031.1, from coordinate 26,019 downwards.
CCAGAGGGTGAGCATCATCACGAAGGCCAAGAGGAAGCAGCTGAAACCGAGCAGGAGAGTGAAACGCGAACCGCGTTTGTCGACCAGTTTCGCGGACAGCCCGGCCACCGCGATCATCCCCAGCGACAGCGGCAGCGGCACGGCACCCGCGGCCAGCGTGGACAACCCGAGCACGTTCTGGAGGAACTGCTGCCCGATGAACATGGACGCCATCAGACTGCCGAACACGATGATGCCGCTCAGGGCCGCCACCCAGAAGATGCGGCGGCTGGCGTACCGCAGGTCGTACAGCGGGAACTCGATGCGGCGCTGCCGTCGGACGAAGAGGAGAGCAGCGACCACGGTCACCCCCAGGAGACCGGCAGCCAGGGGCAGCGCTCCCGGGACCGGCGCGAAGTTGATGCCGATGACGAGTGCCGCCACCATCACGATCGACAACAGGCCACTGGGATTGTCCACCGGGTCGGACGACTCCTCCACGTGCGCCGGCACGAACTTGAGTCCCAGGAAGAGAGCGGCAACCGCCAGCGGGAGGGTCACGAGGAAGACGGACCCCCACCAGAAGTACTCGAGCAGGGCACCGGAGACGAGAGGCCCCAGCGCCGTGATCCCGCCGCCGATGGCGGACCAGAGCGCGATCGCCTTCGTGCGCCGGGCTCCACTCCAGATCGCCGTGATCAGGGCCAGGGTGGTGGGAAACGCCATGCCGGCCGCGACACCGCCCATGATCCGCGCTCCCGCGAGGATCCACTCGTTGGGAGAGTAGGCGGCCAGGATGCACGCGGGAATGGACAGGACGATGCCCAGCAGCATCATCCCCTTGCGGCCCTTGTGGTCGCCCAGCGCACCCAGGTACAGCACCGATCCCGCGAGTCCGAGGGAGAAGCCGATGGCGATGAGGTTGAGGGCCACCTGGGACGCGTCAAACGCGAGTCCGATGTCCGGCAGAGCCACATTGGCGACCGACAGATTGAGGTTCGCGACCGCCGCCACGAAGATCAGCGCAACCAACGGCATGCCGAGGGACTGGCGGGGGGCGGTCATGCCCCCATGCTGGCATGCGGGCTGCACGCGGGTGGGCCAAGCCTCGCGGCCGGACCACGTCTCACACGAAGATTGGCGTTTACCGCGCCAACCGGCACCGTGATCCCTACTGTCTGACCCATGGACATCATCATCCTTACGCTGCTGTTCATTACAGCGGTACTGATTCTCATGGGCGCCAAGCGCGGCCTGATCCTCTCCCTCTGGGTGATCAGCCTGATCCTCATGCTCGGGCTGTTCCGCTACCACGTCACGTCGGCCCTGGATCTGAGCTTCTGATGAGCGCCGCAGACGAGACCCCCGCCGTCACCGAGACCGTCGCCGAGACGGTCGTCGTCGCCGAGACCGCCGATGTCCCTCCCGCCGACGCAGGCCAGAAGACGATCTGGAGCACGCTGTCCTTCTGGGGGGCCCACCTGTGGGTCCTCGGATACGCCGGCGTGCTCGGTGGCGCCTTCACCATCCAGTTCGCGATGGGCGAGTTCCCCTGCCCGCTGTGCATGCTGCAGCGCTACGGGATGCTGCTCAGCACCCTCGGCGCGCTGTTCATCATCATGCAGGCCCGCCGGGGCACGCTGACCTCCACCCGCTACATGCAGGGCTTGGGGATGGGCGCCCTCGGTGCCATGGCCGGGGCCCTGGTGTCCGTGCGCCAGATCCTGCTGCACATCAAGCCCGGAGATCCGGGGTACGGCGAGCCGGTGATGGGACTGCACCTGTACAGCTGGGCGCTCATCACGTTCTACATCGTGGTGCTCTACGTCGCGGTCGCCAGCATGGTGTCTCCCCGCGGCATCCCCGTCGCGCCGGTCGGTGGCGTGGGTCGGACCATCTCCACCATCGTCATCGTGATCTTCATGATCCTGCTTGCTGCCAACGTGATCGCGATCATCTTCCTGGAAGGCTTCGCGTGGGTCCTGCCCGACGACCCGATCAGCTACGGGCTGATCGACCAGTTGCAGGGGCAGCCCATCCCCAGCGGGGGCTGATAGTTCCCACAACGACCGTTCAGTGAGGGTCGTGGCCGGCGGCGAGAGTCGCGGCCACGACCCTCACTGCGTCGCGGGTCGCCGCCACATCGTGCACCCGCACGCACCAGGCGCCTGCAGCCGCGACCATGACGGACACCGCCGCCGTGGCCGCCTCCCGCTCGTCCACAGGACGGGGGCCGGCGGGGGTCGCCAGCAGCTCCCCGAGGAACCGTTTGCGGCTCGCGCCGACCAGGACCGGGAAACCCAGTGCCACCAGCCGGTCCAGGCCGGCCAGGAGGGCCCAGTTGTGCTCGGCCTCCTTCGCGAACCCCAGCCCGGGGTCGATGACGATCCGGTCCGCGGGCACCCCGGCCCGGACCGCGCCCTGCACGGCCGTGGCGAGTTCCGCGGCGACGTCGGCCACGACGTCATCGCCGTAACGGGCCCACGTCGCCATCTCGGTGGAGTGGGCCCGCCAGTGCATCACGACGTACGGCACCCCGAGACCCGCGACGGTGCCGGCCATCCGCGGGTCGGCCAGCCCACCCGAGACATCGTTGACGAGCACCGCGCCGGCGGCGACGGCCCGGGTCGCTGTCTCAGGACGCATGGTGTCGATGCTGACGGGCACGCCGCGGGCCACGAGGCCAGCCACCACCGGGAGGATGCGATCCACCTCCTGCGCGGGCGCGACCCGTTCGGCGCCCGGTCGAGTCGACTCGCCGCCGACATCGACGATGTCGGCTCCGGCGTCACGAAGGGCGATGCCGTGGGCCACCGCCGCGTCAGCGTCGGCGAAGCGGCCGCCGTCGGAGAAGGAGTCGGGGGTGACGTTGAGGATCCCCATCACCAGACACCGGTCGGCGCGGGACAGCTCCGGCGGCAGCCCCGCGGGTCCGGTCATACTCGCAGCATAGGTGGCGCGGCCCGATGCGTAATCGGCGCTCGGCACCGCCGGTCCGCGCCTGGGGGTCAGTTGGTGAAGATGAGGGACATCGCCTCGGCCCGGCTCGTGGGGTCGCGCAACTGTCCCCGCACGGCGCTGGTGATCGTACGGGCGCCGGGCTTCTTGACCCCGCGCATCGCCATACACAGGTGTTCGCAGTCCACGACCACGATCACCCCCTGCGGCTCCAGGTATTCGACGAGCGAGTCGGCCACCTGCGTGGTGAGCCGCTCCTGCACCTGGGGCCGCTTGGCGAAGACGTCCACCAGACGCGCCAGTTTGGACAGCCCCGTGATCCGGCCCCGGTCACTGGGGATGTAGCCGACGTGGGCCACACCGTGGAAGGGCACCAGATGGTGCTCACACAGGGAGTACACCTCGATGTCCTTCACCAGGACCATCTCGTCGTAGGCGGCATCGAACTCGGTGGTGAGGACGTCGTCGGGGCGTTGCCGCAGCCCACCGGTGACCTCGGCGAAGGAGCGGGCGACCCGCGCCGGTGTGTCCTGCAAACCGTCCCGATCGGGATCCTCCCCGATCGCGAGTAGGAGTTCCCGGACTGCTGCCTCTGCCCGTTGTTGGTCGAACTGAGGGCCCCGCTCGTCGTTCACCGCCCCAGTGTGGGGGGCGGAACCGTCATGCGCCACTGGATCGCAGTCAGTGGCCGACGGGCTTCTCGCCGCTCGGCGGCTCCCACCCGGCGGCATCGCTCTCCGCGCCGTTGGTCGCGGCGCCGTTCGACGCGGCGCCGTTGGTCGCGTGCCCGTTGAGGCCCGCCACTTCCTGCGGTGTGAGGACGGGCGGACGTTCGGACGGTGCGCGGCGCGCGGACCCGGTCCAGGCCGGGCGGATGGGGTTGAGGTCCAAGGCGGTGAAGATCGCCTCGACCTGCTGCTTGTCGAGGGTCTCCTTCTGCAGGAGTTCCAGCACGAGGTGGTCCAGGACGTCCCGGTTGGCGACGAGGATGTCGTAGGCCTCCTGGTGCGCCTCCTCGATCAGCGACCGGACCTCCTCGTCGATGGCCCCGGCGATCTCCTCGGAGTAGTCGCGGGAATGCCCCATGTCGCGTCCCAGGAAGACCTCGCCCTGCTCCTGGCCGTACTTGATGGCGCCGAGGCGTTCGGTCATGCCGTACTGGGTGACCATGGCGCGCGCCAGGCTCGTCGCCTTCTCGATGTCGTTCGCGGCGCCGGTGGTGGGGTCGTGGAACACGAGTTCCTCCGCCGCCCGGCCGCCCAGCATGTATGCCAGCTGGTTCAGCATCTCGGAGCGGCGGCGGGAGTACTTCTCCTGGTCGGGCAACACCATCGTGTACCCGAGGGCCCGGCCGCGGGGCAGGATGGTGATCTTGTGGACGGGGTCGTTGCCGGGCAGCGACGCGGCGACGATGGCGTGGCCGCCCTCGTGGTAGGCCGTCACCTTCTTCTCCTGGTCGTCCATGACCCGCGTGCGTTTCTGCGGTCCGGCGATCACCCGGTCGATGGCTTCGTCCAGTGCCTGGTTGGTGATCAGTTTGTCGCCGTTGCGCGCCGTCAGCAGCGCCGCTTCGTTGAGCACGTTCGCGAGGTCGGCGCCGGTGAACCCGGGCGACCGCTTGGCGATGCTCTCCAGGTCGACGTCGGGGGCGAGCGGCTTGCCGGTGGCGTGGACCTTCAGGATCGCCTCACGACCCTTGAGATCCGGCGACTCGACCGCGATCTGCCGGTCGAACCTGCCGGGACGCAGCAGGGCCGGGTCCAGGATGTCGGGACGGTTCGTCGCAGCGATGAGGATGACGCCGCCGGTGACGTCGAAGCCGTCCATCTCCACGAGCATCTGGTTGAGCGTCTGCTCACGCTCGTCGTGGCCACCGCCCAGGCCCGCGCCGCGGTGGCGCCCGACCGCGTCGATCTCGTCCACGAAGATGATCGCGGGGGCGTTGCTCTTGGCCTGCTCGAAGAGGTCACGCACGCGGGAGGCGCCGACACCGACGAACATCTCGACGAAGTCCGAGCCCGAGATGGAGAAGAACGGCACCCCGGCCTCTCCCGCGACCGCCCGGGCGAGCAGGGTCTTGCCGGTGCCGGGGGGGCCGTACAGCAGGACGCCCTTGGGGATCTTGGCCCCGACCGCTGTGAACCGGGCCGGCTCCTCGAGGAACTCCTTGATCTCCTGCAGCTCCTCGACGGCCTCGTCCGCGCCCGCCACGTCGGCGAACGTGGTCTTGGGCATGTCCTTGTTGACGACCTTCGCCTTCGACTTCCCGAAGGACATGAGGCGGCCGCCGCCACCCTGCATCTGATTGAGGAAGAAGAACAGCAGGAAGAGGATCAGCAGGATGGGCAGGAACGACACCAGCAGGGTGACCAGCAGGCTCTCCTGCGGCACCTCGACGTTGTAGCCGTCCTTCAACTGGCCCTCGTCGAACTTGGTCTGGAGCAGTTGTTGCAGCTCCACGCCCTGGCCGGTGATGTACTGCGAGGTCTGCTGGGTGCCGTCCGCGAGCGTCAGGTTGAGGCGCTGATCCTTGTCGACCAGCGTGGCCTCGGTCGCCTGGTTGTCCTGGATCGTCTGGACGGCCTGGGAGGTCGAGATCTCGGTGGGGCCCCGCAGATCGGACATGACGCTGGTGGCCACCAGGAGGAGCAGTAGCGCGAGCAGGATCCACAACAGCGGCCCTCGGGCGATTCGCTTGAAGTCCATAGCGCTGCGGGGATCCATTTCCGATCGGGGCCGGCCGTGGCGCCGGCACTAACTGTGGCAGGGGTCGCCTGCGTCATCCGCGTGTTAAGAAGGTACACCGGGGCCGGTACCCCCGCTCAGCCTGTTCGCGCAGCGCGGAGCGTCAGGCCCAGGGCACGGCGTTCGGCAGCACACCCGCCCAGTCCAGCAGGGCGGCGGTCATCAGACCGGCCGCTGCAGCCCAGAACAGCACCTTCGCGCCCACCGCCAGCCGGCTGATGCCGTCGTGGGGGTCGCGGTGGGACTCCTCGCCCCAGTGGCTCGGCGGGTAGCTCCAGCGGCGCATGAGAGCCGACGACACCATGTAACCCGCCAGGGCGACCACGACGGGGAGCGCGTCGACGAGCGCCCCCGGGACCAGGGCGAGCGCGCTCAGCACCATCAGCACCACCGGCAGCACCCGCAGCGCGGTACTGGGTCGGCGGGTGGTGCCGGTCTCCGTCAGCCGGCCACTCGCCACCGCGACGTCGTCCACGATGAAGGGAAGCGCGGTGTCCCCCGAGCCGGCGCTGGGCAGCACCGGAAGCGGGGCGCGGCGCCGCCAGTCCTGGAGGATGGTGCGCACAGCCGGGTCGGGAGCCTCACTCGTGATCCGCACGGCGGTGCCGGTGATCGTCACGGGTTTGCCGTTTCCGTCCCACGACTGGCAGGTGTCGGTCAGGGGAAGACCCGGAAGGTCCGCCGGGCCCACGAGGCGCAGCCACCCCGACTCGAAGCGGTCCCGGTCCGCCGCCCAGTCCACGACGACGAGGGGGTAGCGAACGGTCGAGTCCCTCGTGGCGGGCGTGGTCATCGAGTGTCAGGTCCTTCCGAGTCGCGGTCCCCGTGGCGGTACCCGGCTCCGGGACCGGCAAAACCCCGGGGCGCGCGGGAAGTGGCGGGACTCACGCCCGGGACGTGGCAGCCGGTGGCGCGATGGGTGATGATGGCTGCGTGTTCGCGCAGGTGTTGACCGACCCGGGACCGGACCCGGCCGCGGCCCTGAGCGCGGAAGACCTCTCCGGCCCCTCGGGCGCCGGGGTCCTGATCGACGTGGGCGCCACGGCCGTGTGCCGCACCGACCTGCAGCTGGTCACGGGGGAACTCCCCGCGCGCCGCCTTCCCGTCATCCCGGGCCATCAGGTCGTGGGGCGGATCGCCACCGGTCCGGACGCCGGCACCCGCGTGGGGCTGGTGTGGCTCGCATGGGCGTGCGGCGAGTGCGCCTACTGCCGTCGGGGCGAGGAGAATCTGTGTGAGGTCGCTCGCTTCACGGGGTGGGACGTCGACGGTGGGTACGCGCAGCAGGTCCGTGCGGATCCCGCCTTCCTCCACCCGATCCCCGACGACCTGGCCGACCGCAGCGACACCGAGATCGCCCCGCTGCTGTGTGGGGGCGTCATCGGCTACCGCTCCCTGCACATCGCGGGCCTCACCGGACCGGTGCCCGCCGGCGAGACCGTGCGGCTGGGGCTCTACGGCTTCGGGGCGTCGGCCTCGCTGACGATCCAGGTCGCCCGTCACTGGGGCGTGCGGTGCAGCGTCGTGACCCGTTCGTCGTTCGAGGTGGAGCGGGCCCGGGCGCTGGGGGCAGAGTGGGCGGGTACCTACGGGGAGGAAATGCCCCACGAACTGGATGCGGCCATCACGTTCGCTCCGTCGGGGGACGTCGTGCTCGACGCACTGCGCTCCGTGCGTCGGGGCGGCACGGTCGCGATCAACGCCATCCACCTGGACCGAATCCCGCAGTTCGACTACGACGACCTGTGGTGGGAGCGGTCCATCCGTTCGGTGGCGAACGTGACCCGCGCCGACGCCCGCGAGTTCCTCGCGCTGGTCGGTGCGGCCGGGGTGCGTACCAGCACCGAGGTGCTGCCGCTGGCGGATGCGGCGGCTGCGCTCACTCGGGTCCGGGAGGGCGACGTGTCGGGCAGTCTGGTGCTGGTGCCATGAGGACCGACTTCACCGACCCCCACCCCGACCGGCTCGCACCCGACCACCCGCAGCGCACCGAGATCCTGCGCCGGCACGAGGAAGCCATGGCGGCCGGGCAGCCGGGCTATCCCGATCCCGTCACCGGGCTGTTCGTCATGACCGCGGCCACCCACGCGGCCCGAGGCCGCTGTTGCCGCAACCTCTGTCGGCACTGCCCCTTTTGCTGACGGGCCCTCAGGGGGTTGGCCAGGAATAGGTGACCCCGGTCAAGTCCTCGCTGCGGTCCCACAGCGCACTGGCCACGGCCATGTCCTGCGCTGCCGCACTGGGCGACACCTTCTTGGGATGACCCCGCATCTCCCCCAGCCCATCGGGACCGTAGTAGTCACCGCCGACGACATCCGGCTGGGTGGCCGCATACAGGGTCGGCCACGCGCCCGCCCGCGCCGACTGCCCGAGAACGGCGTTGGTCGCCCTCATGACAGTCCGGCCCACGGGGTTCTGGGACATGGCCGGTCCCGCGTACTGCAGGTTCGTCGATGCGTATCCCGGGTGGGCGGCCGCCGCGGTGAGCGCCGCTCCGGCGGCCCGGGCGCGGCGGTCCAGTTCCGCGGTGAACAACAGGTTCGCCAGCTTGCTCTGGCCGTACGCCTGCCAGGGCCGATAGGTGCGCCGTTCGTAGTTGAGGTCGCTCGGATCGCACGATCCCATGCGGTGCGCGCCGCTGGCGACGGTGACCACCCGGGCATCACGGCTCCCGTCGGCGAGGGGAAGCAGCGGGAGCAGCAGACCGGTGAGGGCGAAGTGGCCGAGGTGGTTCGTTCCGATCTGCAGTTCGAACCCGTCGGCTGTGCTGCGGCGGGGCGGCGCCATCACCCCGGCGTTGTTGATCAGGACGTCCACCTCGGGGAACCGTTCCGCGATCTCGCCGGCCGCAGCCCTCACGGAGGACAGGTCCGCGAGATCCAGTGCCACGCTGGCGGGGTCGACCCCACTGGCGGCCTGCCTCACGACGGCGACAGCCCGCTCCAGACGCTGCGGGTCGCGGCCGGTGAGCACCACTTCCGCCCCATGGCCGGCCAGAGCCGACGCCGCCTCCAGCCCGAGTCCGCTGGTGGCCCCGGTGATCACGAAGACTCGCCCGGTCAGGTCGGGCAGGTCAGAATCCGTCCACTTCGTCATGACTCCATGGTGGGGGGCAACGTCACCATCGGCACTCCCGGGGGCTCCGCGCCGCCGCGTAGCCTGGACGGGTGAGCGACTCGCCTCCCCCCGCCGGGTGGTACCCGGACCCGGGGTCCCCGGGTGGACAGCGGTACTGGGACGGGGCTTCGTGGACGCCCCACGCGTATCCCGCCGTGTCGGATCCCCACGACTTCGGGCGATACACCCCGCAAGCCGGGGTCCTGACCGACTGCGGGATGCGGCGCCTCCCGCAGCTCTTCGACGATGTGGGCCGGATCCTGCGCCGCGGGTGGTGGCCGATCACGGGTATCAGCCTCGCGATCTGGTTCCTCTGGCTCGCTCTCGCCGCCCTGCTGATCGCGCTCACGGTCGATCTGCCGAGCCTGGTGCGGGCGGTCACGCTGGCACTGGACCTGACCCAGCAGTACCCCGACGGCCGGTGGCCGGCCGGTGCCGCCCGTACCGTCGGGGCGGCCTTCTCCGGGGTCCCGCGTTTCGACTCTCCCATGCCGTACGTGGCTGCGGCGCTCGTCGTGTCCGGGACCGGCCTCGCCGCCACCTGTGTGCAGGTTGCGGCGGTGAACCGGGTCGCGTTGGACGCGGCGGCCGGTCAGCCGGTCACGTGGTCGGCAGGGTGGCGCAGCGGGGCCACCGGAGGCGCTCGCCTGATCGGCTACAGCCTCCTCCTCCTTCTCGTCACCGTCGTCGCGCTGGCCGCGGCCACCGCGGCGGTGGTGGGACTCACCATGGTGGTGCCCGCGCTCGGCGTCCTCTTGGCGGTGATCCTGGTCGTCGCCTGGGTGGTCGCGATCTTCTGGCTGCTGGGCCGCCTGGTCCCGATCGTGGTCCAGGTCGACGTGGCATCCGGTGCGCTGCGCTGGACATGGGCGGCCACCCGCCGCACCTTCTGGGGGGTCCTCGGGCGCTACCTACTGTGGTCCCTCGTGGCCTACGTGGTCGGTCAGGCCGTCCTGACCGTCGCCCTGCTTCCCCTCAGTCTCATCACGACGGCGGCGGCGCTGCAGCCGGGCACGGGGACCCTGCTCGTCGGCCTCGGGGTGTCGGTGCTGAGCCTCCCGTTGTCGATGGTGGTCGCCGCCCTCACCTACATCGGGGTGGTCCCCATCTGGCGGGATCTCACCGACGACCCCCGCTACCGGGCCATCGCACCGGACGGTTCCTTGACGGCGTGACCGCTCAGCCGGGCATCGTTCCCTGCGGGGCGACCCCCTGCTCGGGGAACTCGTGGTCGTCGTCGAACCCGCGGGAATGCTCGAAGCCGCGATGCTCACCGGGGCCTCCGCCGGGGAATTCGCGACTGTCGTCGCCGGCCTGAGCAATCGCGAAGACGGCCGCCGCCAAGAAGGCCGCCACAGCGGCAGCCGTCGTGGCCATGAAGATGCGGGCCCGACGCTGCTCGGACTCGTACTTGGCCTGCCAGTCGGGCTCCGGCGTGGGCTCGGCCTCGGTGGCGACCGCGCCCTCGGGCGCGAGGGGTTCGGTTGGATGGTCGTCGGCCTGGGGCCACGATTCGTCGTTCGTCATGGTGCGAGCATCAGCCGCGAACCTGGGAAAACGCTGGGAACCAGCCCAGAGCCCGCTCGGACCACTGGGGCCGAGCGGGCTCTGCGGGTCAGCGCAGCGACGTGTCCAGCGCCCTCATCAACTCGCCGTCGGCCGTGTCGCCGTCCATCGACCAGATCATGGCGCCACCCAGGTTCTGGTTCTTGATGTAGGCGGCCTTCTCGCCCAGCACCTGGGCGTCGTCATACGACCAGAAGGTGCGACCGTCGAAGATCCACATCTGCTTGGTGACCGGATCCCGGTACTTCGTGTAGCCGGGCAGGTTGCGCAGGACCTTGTAGTCCTCGAACCCCGCTTCGTAGGTGGCCGGCGCGGCCCCGGAGGCCGGCTGGTAGAGCCCGGTCCCGCCCCCGGTGACGTTGGTCCAGCCGCGGCCGTAGAAGGGCACCCCCACCACGAGTTTCCGGGCCGGCGCCCCACCGTCGCGCCAGGCGTCGATGGCGGTCTTCACGCTGAAGGACTTCATCGCCGCGCTTCCCGGCGACGCCGGGTCCGTGAACAGGTTGGAGTGGAAGTTGGTCGGACCGGCCGCATCCCAGGAGCCCCGGAAGTCGTACGTCATCACGTTGATGAAGTCCAGCGCCTGGGAGATCGGGCCCGCCTCGTACTTGGCGATCTTGGCCGGGTCAGCAGCCACGGCCGCCGAGAGCTCGTAGTACTTGCCGGTGGACGCGGTCACCTTGTCCAGCTGGCGGCGGAACTCCTCCAGCAGCAGCGTGTAGTTCCGGGTGTCCTCCGGGCGCACGACGTTGCCGTCCAGACCCGGACTGCCCGGGTACTCCCAGTCGATGTCGATGCCGTCGAACACCCCGGCCCCACTTCCGGGACCGCCGGCCCCGTCGAACAGGGGCAGGTTGCCCTTGATGTAGAGGTCGATGCAGGAGCTGACGAACTTCTCACGGCTGGCCTGTGTCAGAGCCACGTCGGAGAACCGCTTGGACCAGGTCCACCCGCCGAGGCTGATGAGCGTGCGCAGGCCGGGGTTCTGGGCCTTGAGCTCCTTCAACTGGTTGAAGTTGCCGCGCAGCGGCTGGCTCCAGGTGTCGCCCACACCGTCGACGCTCTCCGCGGCGGTGAACGAGCGGCCGTAGTCGGCCCACGCGTCCCCCTCCCCGCTCTGGTTGACGATGTAGCACTCGCCGTTGGCGTTGATGTTGCCGAAGGCGTAGTTGACATGGGTCAGCTTGTCGGCGCTACCGCTCGTGACGAGGTTCTTCACGAGGTAGGCACGCTGGTAGATGCCCCAGGCGGTGAAGTACCCCACGCGGCGGGTCCCGGTCGACGGACCTGTCGGCGTCGGCGTGGGAGTCGCCGTCGGCGTCGGGGACGCACTCGTGGGCGTGGGCGTGGGCGTCGCCGTCGGCGTCGGGGACGCACTCGTGGGCGTCGGCGAGGCCGTCGTCGGCGTAGGGGACGCACTCGTGGGCGTCGGCGAGGCCGTCGTCGGCGTGGGAGTCGGGGTCGCCGTCGGCGTCGGGGTCACCGTGGTGGGGGACCCGCTGGCGCAGAACCCGAAGGTCACGGGGGCGGCTTTGCTCACTGTGGCGTTCCACGTCTCACCGGACGCGCGGCCAGCGGCGACGCGGGCACTCCAGAGGCTCTGCACGGAGCCTCCGGGGGTGAAGGGCACCGACCAGGTCACCGGGGACGTGGCCGTGGTCGCCACCCGCACGTCGGCGCAGTACCCGCTGCCCCAGTTCGACGTCACCGTCGTGGTCGCGGTGACCGCGGGGGTGCTCGCCGTCGGAGTCGGAGTCGGCGTCGGCGTGGCCGTCGTCGGAGTCGGCGTCGGCGTGGCCGTCGTCGGAGTCGGCGTCGGCGTGGCGGCTGCCGTGCGGTTCGCGCACAGCCCGAACGTCGTGGGCTCGGAGGCACTGACGGTCGGGTTCCAGAACTCCCCGGCCACGGTGCGGGCGGTGCCCGTTCCGTTCAGGCGACCGTTCCAGATGGAGGACACCGCACCGGGCTTGTCGAAGGGGACCGACCATGTGACCGGAGTCGTGGAGTTCGTCGTGACGCGGCCGTCGATGCAGTAGCCGGAACCCCAGTCACTGGTCACCGTGTATTCGACCGATGCGTTCGTCCCGGTCGACGGGGAAGCCGTCGGGGACGCAGTCGCGGTGGGTGTCGCGGTGGCGGTCGGCGCCGCGGTGGCAGTCGCGGTCGGCGTCGCCGTGGGGCTCGGCGCGAGATCGGCGTCGAGGCGCACGTCCGCACACGAGTAGAACGCTTCGGTGGAGTCGCTGCGCTGCCAGATCGTGTACAGCATCTGCGGCCCGGTACGGGCGGGCAGCGCCGTGCGGATGGTGGTCTGGCGTTCCGCGGGCAGAGCACCGGTGTCGTGCACGAGTTCGAGATCGTCCCACTTCAACGGCTGGCTGGGATCGAAGCCCTGCTTGGTCAGGTAGACCCGGTAGTACTTGGTGGCGTGGGGCGCGGAGGACTCCCACGTGAAGGTGTACTTGCCGTCGTTGTCGGCGTTCAGCCGGGTGGTGCGCCACTCGGTGCTCGGAGTGTCGAAGGCCGCGTACTTGTCGCGCCCGGCACTGCAGAGCTTGCCATCCGGGATCAACTCCCGGTGCCGCCCGTCGGCGTTGCTGATGTTGATCTCCATCCAGTCGTACAGCGCCTGCGGGTTCTGCTGCCAGGCCCGGGCGCACATGGGGTCGTCGGGGTGCAGGAAGTTGCAGTTGTAGATGCGCGACGGCGGGTTCTGGGAACTGCCGTGCGCCTGCGCCGCCGGCGGGGCGGCCAGGGCCACCAGACCGGCCGCCAGGACGGCCGTGCCGGTTCCCGCGCCGAGGATGCGGCGGAAGGTCGAGCGTGCTGCTGCTCGCATGTGTGCCTCTTTCGTTGGCCTGCAGGGACTCATCGACTCAAGTGGTGATCTCATTGAGCGTCCCGACTACTCCATTCGGGCTACCCGCCGGGGCAATTGTCAGAGGAGTGTTACGCCCTGTCGGGAGAGGTATACCTGCGCGACCAAGGGGCACTCCGGCGTTAAGGAAGTGATGACCATGGAGAACTCGATCAGATATCTCCGATTCGCACACGGCGAGATGACGCAAGCGGAACTCGCCCGCCGGGTGGGTGTTTCCCGCCAGACGGTCATCGCCATCGAGCAGGGGCACAACGCCCCGTCCCTGGTGACCGCGCTCCGGATCGCAGCGGTGTTCGGCGCCTGCGTCGACGACGTCTTCCACCTGCCCGACCGCACGGAGTCCTGCCCGCAGGTCGCAGCGGCGTGGGGCGCCCCCACCGGCATCGCGTAGCGGCGGGGGCGGGCCCAGGTCAGCGGAACTGCACGTCCGCGCAGGAGTAGAAAGCCTCCGGCGAGTCGCTGCGCTGCCAGACGGTGTAGAGGATGTGCCGACCGTGACGCTCGGGAAGCGCGGTCTTGATGGTCGTCCGGTGGCTGGCCCCGCGCGGCCCGGTGTCATGCACCTTGACCAGGTCGGACCACTTCAGCGGCTGGGTCGGGTCGAATCCCGGCTTGGTCAGGTAGAGCCGGTAGTAGGCCGTCGCATGCGGCGCCGAGGACTCCCACGTGAAGGTGTACCTGCCGTCGCTTCCGGGGGTGAGGGTGGTGGCCCGCCACCGGCGCGAGGGGGTGTCGAAGGCGGCGTACTTGGCGCGCCCCGCACTGCACAGCTTCCCGTCGGGCACCATCCGGCGGTGATGTCCGGCCGCATTCCCGATGTTGACCTCCATCCAGTCGTACAGCGCCTGCGGGTTGCTCGTGCGCGCCCGGACACACATCGGGTCGTTGGGGTGGTCGAAGGCGCAGTTGTAGGTGCGCGACGGGGGGTCCTGGGAGCTCCCGTGCGCCTGGGCGGGGACAGGGGCGCTGAGGGCGGCCGCTGCGGCTGCGCCGGCGACGAGGGCGGGTGAGAGCTTACGGAGTGCTGCCGAATTCATCATTCTCCCGGTAGTCGGTCTCCCCATGATGCGCGCGTGCGGCGGTGCCCCAACTGCTCCGATCGGGGGATCACCGGGCTGCCGTGTCGGGCGGGTCGGACGCTCCGTCGGCCCGAGCTGACCCCGCCGGGTCGTTCCGGCCCTGTCCGCGTCGCGGGAGGGTCAGCGCCAGGAGCCGTAGACGCGCACGGTCGTCCCGAGCGTCCAGCCGTTCCGCCACAACCAGTCGACGTCCTTGTGCAGCATGCGCACACACCCGTGTGAGTCGGGGTAGGTGCGCACGTACTCGTCGCGGTAGGAGCCGTGCAGCGCCTCCCCCCCGTGGAAGTACAGGGACCGGTACATGTTCCAGTGGTCCTCGGGAAAGAGATTGGACGTCTCCGTGCCGTTGACCGCGCGGTAGATCCGGTAGGTGCCCTTGTTGGTGGGATAGCCCGGCCGGCCGCTGGAGACGGGCACCGCGCGCACGACCTTGCCGTGTTGCACGAAATAGGCCGCCTGGCAGGCCAGGCTCACGTTCACGCCGGGAACCGCGCCGCGGGGGGCTTTGCGGAGTTTCTGGGTGCGCAGCCACCGGCCGCGCAACTCCGGGCTGGGGCGCGACCGGGAGGGCTTCATCCCGGACAGTTCCCGCGCGACACAGACCGCTCGGGCGGTGTCGCCGTCACTGACCGACTGCCAGCTGACCCGTGGGATCCCCAACGGGCGGACCAGCCGGTTCAGGATGTCGGGCAGCATGATGGCGGGGGGGATCCGGTAGCCCACGACCGTCCAGCTCTTGGTCGTCGTCCGTTTCTCCACCAGTTCCTGTTGCGGGAACAGGACGCGGTAGTGGGTGGCCCCCTCCTTCGCCTTGCCCAGGTCCAGCCGCAGGGTCCCGTCCTCGTGCACACGCGAACTGCTCAGGGTCTGCCACGGGTCGCCGTCACGGGCCTGGAGCTCCGCCAAAGCCCCCGGCGGGGAGGCCTCGACGCGGCGCACGATGCCCTCGCCGGCGCGGATGTAGGTCTCGCCCTTGGGCCAGCCACTGACGGTGGCGCGCTCCTCGTAACCGATGACGTCGACCATCGCGGGATCGCCGGGGGGCGTCGACGGGACCAACCGGTACTCCTGGGTCCCCAGCTCCGCGGTGGGGTACTGGATGGTGATGGCGCCGGACAGGTCCGGACGGAAACGGCGTACGTCCTGCCACTGGCCGGACGCGTTGCTCTGCAGCATCAAGGAGGTGTCGGCGGGGGTCACCGTGACGGGATCGGAGGGCGCGGAACCGACAGCGACCCGCAAGGGGGAATCGAGGCCGATGATCTGCTGGCTCTGGGCCCGGGTGGCCGCCGCCGGTGCGGCTGTGGCGACCACGACCCCGATCGCGACGGTCCCGATGAACGCTGCTCGTACCCGCACGTCCGCCTCCTACTCGGTGGGAACACCAGTGTGCGGCACGACCGGCCCGGCTGTGACGCTCATCCTCGGGATGAGGCCTTCCGGGCCGCCCGGACGCGTTCGGTCACGTTAAGGATGGTCTTGCGCAGTCTCACCTGATCGGGGGTGACCTCGACGCACTCATCCTCACGACAGAACTCCAGCGCCTGCTCGAGGGAGACCCGGCGGGCGGGGATGAGCCGCTCCAGTTCCTCCCCGGTGGACGACCGGATGTTGGTGAGTTTCTTCTCCTTGGTGGGATTGACGTCCATGTCGTCGGCGCGGGCGTTCTCGCCGACGATCATGCCTTCGTAGACCTGGACCCCGGGGTCGACGAACAGCGTGCCCCGCTCCTGGAGCCCGAAGCACGCATAACTCGTCACCGCGCCCTGGCGGTCCGCCACCAGGGAGCCCGACGGCCGGGTGCGCAGATCGCCGTGCCAGGGCTCGTAGCCGCCGAAGACGTGGTGCATCAGTCCGGTACCGCGGGTCTCGGTGAGGAACTCGGTGCGGAAGCCGATGAGGCCCCGCGCGGGCACGCTGTACTCGAGGCGTACCCACCCGGTGCCGTGGTTGAGCATCTGCTTCATGCGGCCCTTGCGCAGGCCGAGCAGCTGGGTGACGACACCGACGAAGTCTTCGGGGACGTCGATCGTCAGTTCCTCCATCGGCTCGTGGAGTTTGCCGTCGATCTCGCGCGTGACCACGACCGGCTTGCCCACCGTGAGCTCGAACCCTTCCCGGCGCATCATCTCCACCAGAACGGCGAGCTGTAGTTCCCCCCGGCCCTGCACCTCCCACGCGTCGGGCCGTTCGGTGTCCAGCACCCGCAACGACACGTTGCCGATGAGTTCGGCGTCCAGCCGGTTCTTGACCAGGCGCGCCGTCATCTTCGTCCCGCTGCGCCCGGCGAGCGGGGAGGTGTTGGTCCCGATCGTGACGGAGATGCTGGGTTCGTCGACCGTGATCACCGGCAGCGGCCGGGGGTCCGCGGGGTCGGCCAGGGTCTCCCCGATCGTGATGTCGGGCAGCCCGGCGACCGCGATGATGTCGCCGGCCCGGGCGCCGTCGACGGGCACCCGGTCCAGGGCCTCCGTCATGAGCACGTCGCTGACCTTGGCCATCTCGATGCTGCCGTCACGGCGGCACCAGGCCACCTGCTGGCCCTTGCGGATCTCGCCGCTGTGCACCCGGCACACGGCCAGCCGGCCGAGGTAGGGGGAGGCGTCGAGGTTCGTGACGTGAGCCTGCAATGGGGCCGCCTCGTCGTACTCAGGCGGCGGCACGGTGTCCAGCAGCGTGCGGAACAGCGGCTGCAGGTCCTCGCCGGAGGGCATGCTGCCGTCGGCGGGCGCCTCGAGGGAGGCGCGGCCCGCCTTCGCGCTGGCGTACACGACCGGGAAGTCGATCTGCTGCTCGTTGGCGTCGAGGTCGAAGAACAGCTCGTACACCTCGTCGAGGACGGCTGAGATGCGGGCGTCGGAACGGTCGACCTTGTTGATGACGACGACGACCGGCAGGCCCTTGGCCAGCGCCTTGCCCAGCACGAACCGGGTCTGCGGCAACGGGCCCTCGGACGCGTCGACGAGCAACAGGACCCCGTCGACCATCTCCAGGCCCCGTTCCACCTCACCGCCGAAGTCGGCGTGGCCGGGGGTGTCGATGATGTTGATCGTGACCTCGCCCTCCGGTCCGGCATGCCGGATCGCGGTCTGCTTGGCCAGGATCGTGATGCCCTTCTCGCGTTCCAGGTCCATGGAGTCCATGACGCGGTCGGCGACGTCGGCGTTCTCCCGGAACGCCCCCGATTGCCAGAGCATGGCGTCGACGAGAGTCGTCTTGCCGTGGTCGACGTGGGCGATGATGGCCACGTTGCGCAGGTCGGGTCGCGATGTCACCTGCGGAGTCTACGCGTGCCCCCGCTCCGCCGATCCGGAGGCGGAAGTCGACGAGGGCTGTCTGACGCGCCGGGTTCCCGACTAGCGTGGGGGCCATGCGGACCTACGCCCACGACGGCCTTGTCTTCGACCTCAAGGACGAGGGCCCGGAGGACGGGTTCCCGGTGGTGCTGCTGCACGGGTTCCCCCAGGACTCCACGGCGTGGGACGGGATCGTCGACCCGCTGCACGACCACGGGTTCCGGACCCTGGCGCCCAACCTGCGCGGCTACTCCGCGACGGCGCGGCCCCGTTCGGCCAAGGAGTACACCGCAGCCAAGACGGTCGGCGACGTCATCGGGCTGCTCGACGCCCTCGACCTCCCCAAGGCTCACGTGGTGGGCCACGACTGGGGCGGCTTCGTCGCGTGGGGCGTCGGGTCGGAGTATCCCGAGCGGGTGGAGACGTTGTCGGTGCTGTCGACACCGCACCCGGCGGCGCTGCGCCGGTCATTCGTCACGAGCACCCAGGGCTTGCGTTCGTGGTACATGGGCATGTTCCAGGTCCCGTGGGTGAGCGAGCAGATCATCCACCCGGGAGGACCGGGGTGGGACCAACTGATGCGGGGACTGCCGCCGCACCAGGCCGCTCATTACACCGACCGGATGCGCCAGCCGGGCGCCCTGTCCGCGGCCCTCAACTGGTACCGGGCCCTCCCCCGGGACATGCTGCGGCCTTCGTTGCCGATGCACCGCATCTCCGTTCCCACGGCCTATCTGTGGGGGGACCGCGACCCGGCGCTGGGCCGCGCCGCTGCCGAGGCGACCGGCAACTACGTGACCGGGGACTACACGTTCACGCAGTTGCGGGGGGTCGGGCACTGGATCCCGGAGACGGCACCGGATGCCGTCGTGACGGGCCTGCTGGACCGTTTCACCGACCGCGTGCCGTGACCGGCCTACCCGGACTTGCGGCGCCACGCCGCCCGTTCGGCGATGAGCAGCAGCGGTAGGGACAGCAGAAGGATCGCCGCGACCACCACTCCGAGGCGCAGCCAGTTGCCGGACTCGCCGGCCACGGCTCCCCCGAGCAGTGGCGCGATCGCGCCGGCGGCCATCGCACCGACCCCGACGAGCACCACCAGGCGCCCCGAGCGGGGGTTGAGGTCCGCGCCGGCGGCGAAGACGAAGGGGATGGCGGTGTAGAACGCGAGGTTGGTGAGCAGGTTGCCGATCACGTACGCCCACAGCACCGTCGACCCCACCATCAGTTTCCCCAGCGCCAACCCCAGGACGGACGCGACCAGGACCCCGACCTTGGCGGGTCGCCGTCCCATGGCCCAGGCGATGAGGCAACCGACGATGCTCAGGAGCTGCGCCACCCCGAGGAACCACCAGGACGTGTCCTGCGACAGCCCCGCCGCCTGCCCGATCTGACCGGAGAACGTCCAGATCGCCAGGAGGCCGAGGTTCATCAGGAAGTAGCCCGCGATCAGGGCCACTCCGGGGCCGCCCAGCCAGGGTTCACCGTCGGCGGCGCCGCGGGACACGGCGGGGAACGCGGGCAGCCGCAGCGCCGCCACCGCCAGCCCGACCTGGACGACGGCCAGGGCCACGAAGACCCCGACGCGGGCATCGCTGCCGGCGACCACCGCGCTGCCGGTCAGCACGACCGCGCCGATGACGATGGACGCGATGGTCACGATCGCGTAGGCCCGTTCGGTGTTGTGGGCGTAGCTGAGCGCGGAACCGCCGCTGGCGTACGCGGCGCCGGCTCCCAGCCCGACCACCGCCATGGCGATCAGCAGACCCTGCTGCGAGGGGCCGGTCGCGATCCAGGCGAGACCCGCGGCGCCGATCAAGCAGCCCGCCACACCGCTGCGGCGGCGGTCGAGGTGCGTCAGCCATCCGGTTCCGGCCAGGACGAAAATGGTGATCATCTGGACGACGTGCAGGACCGTGAGATGCACCCCGATCGCGGCGTTGTCCAGCCCGGCCGCCCCCAGCCCGTCCGCCAACAGCGGCGCGAGGATCGTGGTGAGGACCCCGGCGATCTGCAGGGCACCGCCGCCGAGCACGAGGCCCGAGACCTCCGCCCGACGCGGGGCCGCGGTGTCCGCCATGGGGGCGAGTCTGGCGAATCCCGGCGACCCGTCGCCCGTCGGGCCGCCGCTCAGGGACCGGGGCTCACGCCGGCGTCGCGGCAGACCGCCCGCCACACCGCCGCGGCAGTATCGGGGTCGGGGGCCGTACCGGGCAGGCGTTGGGTACTCCGGGGGCGCCGGTCGTGCCAGAACAGCCCGTTGCCCGCGGCCGGGACCGCGGGACTGGAGCCCAGCCACAGGATCGTGTCAGCGCCTTGCTCCGGCGTGCGCAGGAACGGCCCGGTGATGCGGTGGAAGGTGGGCAGCGACGTACGCACTCCCGGGGTGTCCGCCCAGCCGGGATGCATGGCGTGGAACTGCACCCCACTGTCACCGAACCGGCGGGCCCATTCCCCGGTGAGGGTCACCTGGGCCCGTTTGGCGATGGCGTAGGCGCGGACCCCGTCGAAGTCGTCGGCATCCAGCTGCAGGGCCTCGGGGTCCACCTTCTGGGTGTACATGCCCCCCGAGGAGACCACGATCACCCGGCCGCCGCTGCGCTCCAGCAGCGGCAGCAGCCCGGCGGTGATCACATGTTGGGCCAGCACCTGGCTGGCGTAGGTGTCCTCGAATCCCTGCGGGGTGAGGCGATGGTCGGGGACCAGCGCGCCGGCGTTGTGGACGATGACGTCGAGACGGTCGTGGTCAGTGCTGAACTCGGACACGAACCGGTGGGCGGCAGCCAGGTCGGACAGGTCCGCCCGGTAGGTGGCGGTGGCTCCCGTCTCGCGGGCTGCGTCCGCCAGGCGCCCCTCGTCGCGGCCCACCAGCACGACGTCGGCGCCGGCTGCCGCGAATCCCGCCGCAGCCGCCCTGCCGATGCCGGACGTCGCACCCGTCACCACGACGGTGCGGCCGGTCATGTCCGGGATCGGTTCCCAGGACTCCAAGCGGCGGCGCGTGGTGTAGCCGACACGGCTGAAACTGCCGGCCACGGTCAGTTCCAGGGCCGCGTCGACGGACCGGCCCAGCCACTTCCCGATCACGCGGCGCGGCGTCTCACCAGCGGCGAGTTGACCGCTTGCGCCAGCCCGCGTTCGGCGCGGCGGCCGATGACCGCGAACACCACCCGCAGGGCGGGGTCGAACGGGCGCCGCAGTCCCTTGAGGGCAAGGTCCGCGTCGTAGGTCACCTCGCACCCGTCGCCCTGCGGGCGCACGGTGATCACGTCGTAGCTGATGAGGTCCGAGTTCTCGGCTCTCAGGTCCACGCGCCGGGTGCCGTCGGGCGCCGCCGCGGTGACGACGATCTCGTACTCCAGCGGCGTGGTCCGCCCGAACAACACGGTGTTCACGAGGTACCGGGCCCCCACCTCGCCCGGCGCCCCCGCGACCAGCCGCGCTTCGGCCACGCCGGGGTCCCATTCGGCGATCGTCGCGAAGTCCTTCAGGTACCGGAACACCGCGTCAGCTGGCTGCGAACTGTCCACGGTGGCGCAATAGCGAGCCATGGGGCGATCCTCTCAGGCCGCCGCCGGCAGCCGGGGCTCGGCCAACTGTGCGGCGAACCGGCGCAGCGAGTGCTGCACCGCCCAGCGGCTGACGGGCCGTGTGAGGCGCCACAGGACCTCCCCCACCCGGCCGCCCGGGACGCTCAGGTTCTCGATCCAGACCACCTGACTGCGGTCCGGTCCGTCGGGGTCGACCCGAAACGTACCAGTCCCCCGCACGATACGGCCCGTGTGGGCGACCGTGACCTCCCGGCCGTCGATCCACTCCGTCACCGTCATGGTGTCGAGGAAACCGACCGGGCCGATCCCGGTGAAGGCTTCGATGCGGTCGCCCGCCGCACCCCGTTGGGGGCCCACACTGCGGACGGTGGTGCCCAGCATCCACCGGCCCTGGGTGTCCCAGTCGGTGAGGGCCTGCCAGACGCGCTGCGCCGACGCGGCGACGGGGACGATGACCTGCAGGTGTGACATGCCCCCAGCGTCGGGGGCCCGGACGGGGTCGGCAACTCGACGGCGTCCGGGCTCCCCGCCCGCTACGGTGGCAGCGTGGACCTCGGCGTGGCGGCGATGCATGTTCTGCTCGCCGTGAGCGCCGCCCTGATCCTCGGGCTCGCGATCTGGCTGGCCTACGTGATCATCGCCGGGGAGTCCTCGCCCCACGAGTCGGAGTGACGCGGCCTCAGAGGTCCGGAGTGCAGGGGCCGCGCCCCAGTCGGGCCAGTCCCGCGCGGTCGCCGTCTCCGAGCGAGGCCCCATGCAGCCCCCCAGCCCACATCACCTGGTCCTCGGCGCCGACGTGGTCGAGGCCGACCACGTGGCCCAACTCGTGCAGGAGGACCTCCCCCATATAGCCCCGGTGGGTGGGGTCGGCGAAGAACTCGCGGTCCAGCACCACGCTGCCGGTCACATACGAGCGGTCCCCGACCACGGGGTCGAGGGCGACGCTGCCGCCGAAGCCGACCGTGCCGTGGTCGAAGTCGGGGATGCGGTGGGGGCCCGCCCAGGCGACGAGGACGGGCGCCCACCGTTCGCCGTAGCGGTGGGGCTGGTAGGGCTGCCGGTCGGGACGGTACGGCTCCCGCGTGGTGCCGGTGACGGTCAGCGCCAGCCCGGTGGCGCGGCCGATGAGGCGGACGGTGTCGGTCACCACGGCGACGGCGCCGGGGGGAGCGCCGCGGGGGTTGACCACGACGCTGATCCGGCGGCAGGGCGAGTACGTCACCGGTCGGCCGTCGTCGGATTGCAGGAAGGCGTAGGAGTCGGCGCCGGGCGGCGGGTCCACGGCGGGGTGGATCCGGGTCTCGGCGGCATCGACGCCCGGCGGCGGCATGGTGCCGCCGCCGACCCAGTCGGTGAGACCACGGCGCAGGACCTCCGTGTGGAACAGGACCCGCAGTGGACCGCCGCCGCCGGGGGCGAGCAGCCAGCGCGCGCCGAGGACAGCCACGGCGCCGACCAGCACGACGGCCAGTACCCCGACCCCGACCCGGCCCCGTTCACCCATGGCCCCATGATCCGGGACTTCTCCGGCGGGGTCGCATCGGGGTGGTCACTCGCAGGCGGTGCCGTCGCCGTCGCCGTCGAGGTCGGGATTCCAGCCCGGGTCGCCGCGGCGCAGGGGGGCTGCTCCCACCTGGGTGGCGGCGTCGCAGTTCGGGAAGGGGGCGCCGCGGGGGCGGTGGTAGGGCTCCGGACCGCCGAGTCCGTCGGCAAGGCGGCCGCAGCGGTGTTTCACCCGGCGGTCCAGCCGACGGTACCGCGCCTGATGCGGATGCCCGTCGTAGCCGTCGGTGCTGTCGTAGCGGGCATTGGCGAGGCCGCGGCGGATGAGGGCGGTCCCCAGGTCGCGACCGTCGGCGGCCACCACATAGGCGAGCAGACGGCCGTACTGGTCCCGACCGCTGCGGTGGCTCAGCCGGATGCCACCGGCGATGAACCGCTGCGTGACGGCGCGGGCCGCTGCGTAGCCGCACTTCCCGATCTCGGGGGTGTCGATGCCGATGACGCGCACCTCGAGGGAGCCGCGCTCGATGGTGTCCCCGTCGACCGCGACGAAACCGTGGCGGGGCGCGTTGCGTGCGGGAGGTGAGGACTCCTGCGCCGCCGGCGCACGAGACGGCGGCGGGGTCTTCGGGTGGGTGTCGGCTGTCGCCGTCGCGGACGGGGTGGAGTCCGGGGGCGCCACGGTCTGCGCGCAGGCCGCCAGCAGAAGGGCGGCCGCCAGGGCTGCGGTCACCATGCTGGTGCGGGCCATGTCTCCCCCTACTGTGTCGCCCTGACCCTAGCCCGCTTCCCCGGGCAGCCGGGGTTTCAGGACAGGGTGGGCGCCGGCGGCAGGTCCGGATACACGGCCGGGCGCTGTTCCCCCTTGGCCGCGAACGCCTCCATCATGTCGGCCGGCTGGAAGGCGCCCGTCTGCCACAGTGAGATCTGGTGCAACGACTCCGGGACCGAGTGGTCCCGGGCGTACACCAGGGCCTCCTTGGCGCCCCAGATCGTCAGCGGGCTCTTCTCCGCGATCTCGCGGGCGATCGCCAGCGTTCCCTGCAACAGCGCGTCGTGGTCGGGGAACAGTTCGTTGACCAGTCCCAGCTCGTAGGCCCGCTCGGCGGTCAGCCGCCGACCGGTGTAGACGAGCTCCCGGGCCACGCCGTCGGGGATCAGTTTCGGGAGCCGCTGCAGGGTGCCGACGTCGGCGGTCATCCCGATGTTGGTCTCCTGTACGACGAAGAACGCATCGGGGGTCGCGTACCTCATGTCGGCGGCGCAGACCAGGTCCACTGCACCCCCGATGCAGCCGCCCTGGATGGCCACGAGCACGGGCATGCGGGCCCGTTCCAGCGCGGTGAAGGTGCCCTGCAGCCGCCGCACCAGCAGGGAGAAGGTGGCGTTGCGGCGGCCCGCTTCGGCGTCGCCCAGCAGCCCCGAGCCGGTGAACACCGACAGATCCATTCCAGCGCTGAAGTGTTTGCCGGTGGAGGAGATGACGACCGCACGTACGTCGCCGCGGTCGCTGAGTTCGGTGATGATCGCGGGCAGGTCGTTCCAGAACTCAGGGACCATCGTGTTCAACTCGTCCGGCCGCGACAGGCGCAGGTGGGCGACCTTGTCGGCGACGGTGACCTCGAAGCAGCGGTACGGCATGCAGCCAGTGAACCATCCGGGGCGCGGGCACCCACGGCGCGGGTCACGAGTCGGGATCGGGCCTGGCGGAATACCGGGTACCGCCTTATCGTTAGCATAAGTAACTAGTTTTGCTAATGAAGGCGGCGCCCATGAGAATGCTCCCCACGTCAGTCCCTGACCTCGAGGAGCGGGCCCATGGATGCGAGCGACGAGATCCCGTCCCTGCGGACCGCCGTCATGCGTCTGGCGCGCCGGCTGCGGCAAGAACGCGACGACCAGTTGACGCCGAGCCAGTTGGCAGTGCTCGGGGACCTCGTGCAGAACGGGCCCACGACGCCCGGCGACCTGGCGGCCATGGAACACGTTCGACCCCCCACGATGTCCCGCATCGTGGCCGGGCTGGAGGAGGGCGGGTGGGTCAGCCGCACGCCGCACCCGCAGGATGGGCGGCAGTGCCTGATCGACCTGACCCCGCAGGCGACCGCGTGGATCGGCACGTACCGGCAGGCCCGGGACGTGTGGCTGCAGCAGCGGATGGCGGAGTTGACGGAGGCCGAGCGGGCGACGGTGTGGGCGGCGGTGCCGCTGCTGGACCGGATCGCGGGACCCGGGGAACCTTCGCGTCCCTGAGGGTCCCCGCCTACCGCCGGTACGCCTCGGGCATGCTGGCGGCCAATACCGGCACCTGGATCTACCGCATCGGCCAGTCCTGGCTGGTGCTGAGCCTCACCGCCGACCCCGTGATGCTGGGCGCCGTCACGGCCCTGCAGTTCCTGCCCATCCTGCTGATCGGGCCGTGGGCGGGGGTCCTGGCCGACCGGGTGGACCGGCGGAACCTCCTCATGGCCAGCAACGCCGCCCTGGCGGCGCAAGCTCTCGTGCTGGCCGTCGTGACGCTCACGGGGCTCGTCTCCCCGGCCGTGCTGCTGGTGGCCGCAGGGACCCTGGGCATCATCTCGGCGCTGGACGGGCCGGCACGGGCGTCCATCGTCTCGGACCTCGTGCCCGCCGACCAGGTGGTCAACGCGGTCTCGTTGAACAGTGCATCCCTGAACACGGCGCGCCTGGTCGGGCCCGCCGTGGCCGGGTTGGTGATCGCCTTCTTCGGCACCGGATGGGTGTTCCTGCTGAGCGCGGCCGCCTTCCTGGCGATGGTGGTGGCTGCCGCGTCCATCCGCACCACCGCAGGTCCCCGACGCCGGACGACGGGCGGGGTCGCCGACGGCTTGCGCCACATCCGGCGGCAACCCGACCTGCTGTACGTCATCGCCCTCGCGGGCCTGGTGTCGCTGTTCGCGCTGAACTTCCAGATGACCACCGCCCTGATGTCCACGCAGGAGTTCCACGCCGGGCCGGTGGTCTTCGGGGTGCTGGCGTCGGTGATGGCGGTCGGCTCGCTGTCCGGCTCGCTGCTGGCGGCGCGGCGCGGGTTCACGAACCTCGGCATCATCACGGGCGCGGCCGTGTCGCTGGGTGCGGCCACCGTGCTGGCCGGCCTGGCGCCGGAGCCCATCACTTACGCCGCCGCGCTGACCCTGTGCGGCATCAGCGCGCTCACGATGATGACCGGCGCAAACTCCTACCTGCAGACCCGCACGGGTGACGAGCACCGCAGCCGGGTGATGGCGGTCTATCTCGCCGTGTTCTTCGGTACCACGCCGATCGGCGCCCCCATCGTCGGCTGGCTCGCCGCCCAGTTCGGTCCGCGTTTCGGGCTGGTG
>JAPOIY010000007.1 GCA_029978705.1 Actinomycetota bacterium | reverse complement strand
CGTGGCGCCGGTGGTGGTGGCGGGGAACTCGTGGTTCGCGCTGAACGGCGGTCGCCCCGACACCACCCAGCTCATCCTGGCCGGGTTCGCGGTGCTGATGATCCTGGTCCAGGTGCGGCTGTACTTCTTCGTCTTCCGCAAACTGTCGTTCGGCCTGTCGTTCTGGGCCTTCACGTTCTCCTACTGCGCGGTGGCCTCCTACATCCTCCGCTGGCTGGCCACATCGCCGGGCACTTGGCAGACGGCAGCGGGCTGGGTCATCGTCGCGGGGATCACGGCCTTCCTGGTGTGGGTAGCGGCCCGCAGCGTCCTGTCCCTGCGGGCGGGGACGTTCTTCCCCGCCGCTCAGCCCCGGCCGGAGGACGCGCCTGCGCCCTAGCGCCGGCTGCGCTGTCGCCCGCATCACATCGCCACCGGTCACCTGCTCGCCGGGTCGGCCGCGCGTAGGGTCCGGGTATGGACCCTTTCGGCAGCCCGGAGCGGATCGCCCTGGCCGACACCGTCCGCGGCTTCACGCAGGACCACATCGCCCCGCACATGGACACGTGGGAACAGGCCGGCGAGATACCGCTCGCCCTGCAGCGCGCAGCCGCGGCGACCGGCATCCTCGGGGTGGGGTTCCCGGAGGATGTCGGCGGTTCCGGGGGGGACACCGTCGACATGACCGTCATCATCGAGCAGATCCTCGCCGGCGGGGGGACCGGCGGTGTGGTGGCCGCGATGTTGACCCACGGGATCGCCACCCCCCACATCGTCGACGAGGCCCGGCGCCGCCGCGCCGCCGGCGACAGGGTGGGAGCCGACCGCCTGCTCGACCGCTTCGTGCGTCCCGTCCTGGCCGGGACGGCCGTCGCCTCCCTCGCCGTCACGGAGCCCGACGGGGGATCGGATGTCGCGAACCTGCGTACCCGGGCCGTTCGGGACGGCGACGAGGTCGTCATCACCGGAGCCAAGACCTACATCACCTCGGCCACCCGCGCCGACCACGTGGTGCTCGCCGCACGGACGGGTGAGGCGGGCGCCGCCGGGGTCTCCCTCATCGTCGTGCCCACTGACACCCCCGGCTTCACGGTGGCCCGGCGCCTGGACAAGATGGGGTGGCGGTGCAGCGACACCGCTGAACTCTCCCTGACCGACGTCCGCGTGCCGGCGGACAACGTGCTGGGTTTCGAGCAGGGTTTCGCCTCTCTGGCCCGCCACTTCGTGACCGAGCGGCTGACTC
This sequence comes from Actinomycetota bacterium, assembly GCA_029978705.1. Classification (GTDB taxonomy): domain Bacteria; phylum Actinomycetota; class Actinomycetes; order S36-B12; genus CAIWTL01. Next base: position 86,709 of record JAPOIY010000007.1, on the reverse strand, counting down.
TGGCCGTCACGGGCTACGCCACGGGGCAGCGGTGCCTGGACCTTACGACGGAATGGACCCGCGACCGCACGACGTTCGGGAAGCCGCTCGCCTCCCGCCAGGTCGTGCGCCACACCCTGGCGGAGATGCACCGGCAGGTGGATGTGGCGCGGGTCTACGCCCGGGACGTCGCGGCCCGACATGCGGCGGGCGAGGAGGTGACCCTCCGGGCACTGCTGGCCAAGCAGACGGGGGTGGCGGCCGGTGAGTTCGCGGCGGACCGCGCCGTCCAGCTCTTCGGGGGTGCGGGCTACATGACCGGGACCGAGGTGGAGCGCCACTACCGGGACGTGCGGATCCTCGGGATCGGCGGCGGGGCGACCGAGGTGATGACCGACCTGGCGACCCGCCTGATGGGCCTGTGAGCCGTCAGCCGGTGCGGTCCACGACGTAGTCGCACAGCGCGGACAGGGCCGCTGTCGCGGGGATGTCGGGGAGGGGCGACAGGCACTCGCGCGCGTCGTTGGCCCAGCGGTGTGCCTCGGTGCGGGCCGCGTCGAGGGCGGCATCGGCCCGCAGCAGCGCCAGCGCCTCAGCATGTTCGCCGTCGTCGGGCAACGGGCGGGACAGCAGGTCGGCCAGGCGGGAGCCGTCGTCGCGGGACAGCACGAGCAGGCCGGGCAGCGTCGGAATCCCCTCCCGCAGGTCGGTCCCCGGGGTCTTCCCCGAGTTGGTGCTGTCACTGGTGATGTCCACCAGGTCGTCGGCGAGCTGGAAGGCGACGCCGATGCGCTCACCGAACCGCGTCAACGCGTCGACCACGACCTCCGGGGCGCCCGCCTGCAGGGAGCCGAAGCGGGCGGACGTCGCGATCAGGCTTCCGGTCTTGTCGGCCAGCACGGCCAGGTGGTGGTCGACGGCACTCGTGCCAGGGGCCGGACCGACGGTCTCGCGGATCTGCCCCACACACAGCCGTTCGAAGGTCCGCGCCTGCAGCCGCACGGCCTCGGGACCGAGGTCGGCCAGGATGTCGGAGGCCCGCGCGAACAGGAAGTCCCCGGTCAGGATCGCCACGGTGTTGCCCCACCGCTCGTTGGCGGAGTCCGCACCGCGCCGGCGGGTGGCCTCGTCCATGACGTCGTCGTGGTACAGGGTGGCCAGGTGGGTCAGTTCCACGACTACGGCTGAGGGCACGATGCCCGGCGCCTCCGCGTCGCCATACTCGGCGGCGAGCAGGGTGAGCAGGGGGCGGAACCGTTTGCCCCCGGCCGCGACCAGATGCCGGGACGTCTCGGAGACGAAGTCGTCGCTGCTCTTCACGGCTACCGCGAGGTGCTCCTCGACGGCCGCCAGGCCCGAGGCCAGGCGTTCCGCCAGGGCCGAGTCCGCGAGGGTGAACCCCGTCGAGGTCAGCAGTTGCGCCGGTGCCATGACACCCAAGCGTAGGGGGTGCGGTGCGATTGCACCCCGCCGAGGCTCCGGAAGGTGGGAACGATCACGCGCCGGCGCGCTCGATCAGCCGCCGGTGGTCGCCTTCTGCAGGTGGTCGGCGCACTGCGTGACCTTGGCGGTGAGTTCCGGGGTGGAGATCACCTGGGCCGCCAGGTTCTGCCCCTGGGTGCTGAGGTTCGTCACCTTCTTCTTGATCTTGTTCGTCTGCGCCTGGGTCATCGAGGCCGTGGGCCCACCCTTGTCCTGGGCCTGCTTGGTCCACTTCTTGGCCTTCTTCACCGTGGCGTCGGCCTTCTTGCAGAAGCTGTCCACCTGGGCGGCGTTGGCCACGGCGGACTTGGACGCCTGGGGAGTCTCGGGAGTCGTGTTCGTCGGCGTGCTGGAACCGGAACTGCAGGAAGCGAGTGCCAGCAGCAGCGGGGCGGCACTGACGGCGATCAGGGACTTGCGCATCGGACTCTCCCGTCGAAGGACTGTCGGGGACAACGTAGCCGTTCCGGGACCGCGATGCGGCGGAATCCGGACACGCGTGGGGGCGGCCGGGATCCCGGCCGCCCCCACGGGGGTTCAGTTGCCGGACATCGCCTGGCCGGCTTCTTCGCTGCACTGCTGGACCTGCTGTGCCAGGGCCGGGTCGCTGGCGGCCTCGCTCGCCATCTCCTGGGCCTGGTTGGCCAGTTCCTGCGCCTTGGCGGCTGCCTCCTGAGCGGCGGCACTGGTGGGGTCGCCCTTGGCCTCGTTGACCTTCTGGGCCAGTTCCTTGACCTTGGCGCAGTAGGCATCGACCTCAGCCGCTGTGCCGCTCGCCGACTCGTCCGTGGCGGCTGCGGTGGGAGCCGCCGCGGTGGTGGCGGGGGCGGAACTGCTGCTCGTGGAGCTGCCACTGGAGCACGACGCGAGCGCCAGGGCCAGGAAGGGGGTCGCGGCGAGGGCGACGACGGATTTCCGCATGGAGAGTCCTTTCATGGGCGGGGCCTCCACGGTAGCCCGCACGCCCCCGCGCACCCGGAGCCGCAGGGCGGCTGCTTCCGTTCCGTTATCGCACGAAGACGTCGGCGTGGTCGGCGATGTTGAGGACCGCCTGCGGGAAGAGCCCCAGGACGACGGTGACGATGAGCGCGACGACGATGGTGGTCTGGGTCGCCCAACTCGGGGTGGCCACGGACGGGCCGCTGCCGACCGGGTCGGAGAAGAACATGATGACGACCACGCGTAGGTAGAAGAAGGCGGCGATCGCGCTGGCGATGACCGCCAGCAGGACCAGCCAGCCCTCGCCGGCCGCGGCCGACGAGGCGAACAGCGTGAACTTCCCGATGAAGCCCGCGGTCAGCGGGATCCCGGCGAAGGAGAGCAGGAAGATGGTGAACGCCGTGGCCAGGAGGGGGTGGGTGCGGCCGAGACCCCGCCAGGCATCCAGGCTCGTCGTCTCGCCGCTGTCGTCGCGGATCAGCATCACGATGCCGAAGGCGCCCACCGTGGCGATGGCATAGGTCAGCAGGTAGAACATCGACGCCGACAGGCTGTCGGGGGTCACCGCCATCACGCCCAGCAGGAGGAAGCCGGCGTGGGCGATCGACGAGTACGCGAGCATTCGTTTGATGTCGCTCTGCGCCAGGCCGATCATGGCCCCCACGAAGAAGGTCAGGATGGCCACGACCCAGAAGGCCGGGCGCCACTCCCACGCCTCACCGCCGAAGGCCACGTACATCAGGCGGAGGAAGGCCCCGAAAGCCGCGACCTTCACGCCGGCCGCCATGTACGCGGTGACCGGCGTCGGCGACCCCTGGTAGACGTCGGGAGCCCATTCGTGGAACGGGACCGCCGCCACCTTGAAGAACATCCCGACACACAGCAGCACGATGCCGCCGAGCAGCAGTCCGCTCATCTGGCTCTGGCCCACGACGGCGTCCGCGATGCCGCCGAACGAGACCGTCCCGGCGAAGCCGTAGATCAGGGCGGCACCGTAGAGGAAGAACGCGGACGAGAAGGCTCCCAGGAGGAAGTACTTCATCGCCGCCTCCTGGCTCAGCAGGCGGCGGCGGCGGGCCATGCCGGCGAGCAGGTACAGCGGCAGGCTCATGATCTCGAGTCCGATGAACATGAGCAGCAGGTCGTTGGCCGACAGGAACAGCATCATGCCGCCGGTGCAGAACAGGAACAGCGGCCAGATCTCGGTCTGCAGGTACCCGCGGGCGGTGAACTGCCGCTCGTCCTCGGAGCCGGGCATGGCGGAGGCGCGTGCGGCGAAGGCGTCCCCGCTGGGGTCGACCTTGCGCTCCATCATGAGCAGCGCGACCAGCAGGGCGGTCAGAACGACGGCGCCCTGCAGGAAGAGGGCCGGGCCGTCGACGGCCGCGGAGCCGGCGACCACGAGCTGGAAGGTCCCGGCGTTGATGACGATGATCGCGAAGGCCACGATCAGGGCGGCGAACGTCAGGCCGATCTGGATGCTGCGGCGCGACGTGCGGGGAGCGAAAGCCTCCACCAGCACCTCGATGGCCGCCGCCCCCAGGACCACGATGATCGGGGCCAGCTGCAGCCACTGGATGTCGGGAAACGCCACCGGCGCGGACGGTGTCATGGCTGCACCCCTGTCGCGAGCGGGACGGTCGGGGGCGGGTCGGTGGCCCCGACCTGCGCCATGACGTCGTCCACGTACGGGTTGAGCACGTTCAGCACCGGGGCCGGGTAGAAGCCGAGGACCACGACGACCACCACGAGGGGCGCCAGGGCGACCCGCTCACGCAGGTTGAGGTCCTTCAGGTTCTTGTTCTTCTCCGTGACTTTGCCCGTCATCGTGTTCTGGTAGAAGAGCAGGATGTAGACCGCGGCCAGGATGATCCCGAGGGTCGCCACCGCCCCCACCCAGGGCACCCGGGTGAAGGATCCCAGCAGGACCAGGAACTCCGAGATGAAGGTGCTCATGCCGGGCAGCGCCAGCGCCGTCAGCCCGGCGAACAGCAGCATGCCCGCCAGCAGTGGCGTCGGGGTCGACAGCCCGTGGTATTCCGCGATCGTGGACGTCTTGCGTCTGGCGATCATGTAGCCCACCACCATGAACAACAACGCGGTGCTGAGCCCGTGGCCCAGCATGTAGAAGGACGATCCGACCTGGCCCTCGCTGGTGAACACGAAGATGCCCAGGATGATGAAGCCGAAGTGGGAGATCGAGATGTAGCCGATCATCCGCTTCATGTCCGTCTGGCCGATGGCGATGAGACCGCCGTAGAAGATGCTGATGAGGGACAGCACGATGATGACCGGTGCGGCGGACTCAGCGGCGTCGGGGAACAGCGGCAGGCAGAACCGCAGCATGCCGAACGACCCCAGCTTGTCGAGCACCCCGATCAGGAGGATGGCGGTACCGGGAGTGGACGACCCGGCCGCGTCCGGGAGCCAGGTGGTGACCGGCCACAGCGGGGCCTTGATGGCGAAGGCGATGAAGAAGGCCCAGAAGATCCAGGTCTGCACCGTGGGGTCGATGTCGATGTCGATGAGTTCGGGCAAGTAGAGGGTGGGCTCCCCGGTGATCTGCGCGGAGACGTACCACAGCACCGCGAGGCCCGCGAGCATGACCAGGCCGCCGGACAGGCTGAACACGAGGAACTTCACGGCCGCGTAGGAGCGGCGCCCGACGCCGTAGCGCCCGATCATGAAGTACACGGGGATGAGCACGGCCTCGAACAGGAAGTAGAACAGGAACACGTCCAGCGCCGTGAACAGCGTCAGCGTCATGGCGAGGAGCAGCAACATCAGCCCGAAGTAGCCGCGGACCTGTCCCTCGCTCTGGCTGTCGCCGTTCTGGGCCTGCGCGTCCTCGACGTCGTTCCAGCCGGCCAGGATCACCAGCGGGGTCAGGAGCGTGGCCAAGAAGACGAGGACCAGCCCGAGTCCGTCGACGCCCAGGGAGAACGTCACGCCGAGAGCCGGGATCCACTGGTAGCTCTCGACGAGTTGGAACTGCTCGCCGCCGGGGCTGAACTGAAGGTAGGCCACGACCGCCACGACGAAGGTGACGACGGTGAATGCCAGCGCCAGCTGCTTGGAGCGGGTCGGGCTCGCGGGGACGAAGGCGACGACGGCGGAGCCGATCAGCGGCACCAGGATGAGGAGACTGAGGATTCCCATCAGAACCACCTCGCCGTCGCGACCACGACACCCAAGAGCAGCGCGCCTCCGAGCATGGACAGCGCGTAGGAGCGCGCGTACCCGGTCTCCCAGAGCCGCAGCTTGCCGCCCAGATCACCGATCCCGGTGGCGATGCCCCGGACGAGGCCGTCGAGCGAGCGGTTGTCGAACCACACCAGCCAGCGGGTGAGGTACTGGCCGGGGCGCATGAACAGCGACTCGTTGAAGGCGTTGCCGTACAGCTCGTGGCGCCCGGCGGTGGTGAGGATCGTGACGTTCGTGGGGGCGACCCGCGGCACGTCCTTGGTGGCGTACTTCCGCCAGCCCAGGGCGATGCCGATGATGGCAATCGCCAGGCTGGTCAGTTTCAGCGGGATCTCCGGGATCACCGGGGTGGACTCCTCATAGCCGGTCACGGGGGCGAGCCACTCTCCGATCGGGGCGACGTACACGAAGAAGAGGCCGCCGAACAGGGCTCCGATCGACAGGATCAGCATCGGGACGGTCATGACCGGTGGCGACTCGTGGGGATGTTGGTCCTCCGCCCAGCGGGGGCTGCCGAAGAACGTCATGGCCAGCATGCGGGTCATGTAGAAGGCCGTCATGCCGGCGACGCCGAGGGCGACAAGACCGGCGAAGACATTGACGCCGAGCGCCGCGTCGATGATCCCGTCCTTCGAGAACCACGAGTCGAACGGCGGCAGCCCGGAGATGCCCAGGAAGCCGCAGAAGAAGGCCACCATCGTGACCTTCATGGCGACGCGCAGACCCCCGTAGAGCCGCATGTTCTTCTGGTCGTCGTTGCCGTGCATCACCGACCCGGCGCTGAGGAACAGGTCGGCCTTGAACATGCCGTGCATGAGGAGGTGGAAGATCGCGAACACGTAGCCGGCGGGGCCCAGGCCGGCGCCGAGGAACATGTACCCGATCTGGCTCATGGTGGAGCCGGCCAGGGACTTCTTGATCTCGTCCTGGGCGCAGGCGATCCAGGCACCCATCGTCATGGTGATGACACCGATGGCCAGGACCACCGAGATGGCCGTGGTGGAGAGATCGAAGATCGCGTTGCTGCGCACGACGAGGTAGACGCCGGCGGTCACCATGGTCGCCGCGTGGATGAGTGCCGAGACGGGGGTGGGGCCCTCCATGGCATCGAGCAGCCACGCCTGCAGCGGGAACTGCGCACTCTTGCCGACCGCGGCGAGGAGCAGTAGGAGGCCGATGATCGTGAGCGTCGTCTCGCTCGCCTCCGGCGCCGCCTCGAAGACGTCGCTGAAGGTGACCGTCCCGAACGTGAGGAACATGAGCATGATCGCCAGGCTCAGCCCGACGTCGCCCACGCGGTTCATGACGAACGCCTTCTTGGCCGCGACCGCGGCGGAGTCCTTGTACTGCCAGAAACCGACGAGCAGGTACGACGCCAGGCCGACGCCCTCCCACCCGACGTAGACGAGCAGGTAGTTGTCCGCCAGGACCAGCAGCAGCATGGCCGCCACGAACAGGTTGAGGTAGGCGAAGAACAGGCGCCGCTTGGGGTCCTCCGCCATGTAGCCGATCGAGTAGATGTGGATCAGCGAGCCCACACCCGTGATGAGCATGACGAACGAGATGGACAGGGGGTCCAGGCGCAGCGCGAACGCCGCGTCGAAGGAGCCGGCGAACGTCCAGTTCCACAGTTCCAGCGTGACCTGCCGGTCGGCCTCGGGGAGCGCCATCATCTGGGCGAGCAGGATGCACGCGAGGATGAAGGACCCGATCGGCAGCGCGCACGCGAGCAGGTAGCCCCACCTGTCGCTGCGCCGCCCGACGATCAGGAGCACGGCGGCTCCGACAGCGGGCAGCGCGAACAACAGCCACATCAGGGGGAAGGCTCCCCCGGCCTGGGCTGCGGTGATGGTGGCGGTGATGGGCTCGACGTTCTCCGCGGGCGCGCCGTCGGACATCGGCAGGACGGCCTGCGCCGCCGTGAGGATGCTCATCAGTTCCTCATCAGGCTGGGATCGTCGATCGACACGGATCGGCGGGTACGGAAGATGGTCATGATGATGGCCAGACCCACCACCACCTCGGCAGCGGCGACGATCATGACGAAGAAGGCGATGACCTGACCCTCCAGGTTGCCGTGCATCCGGGCGAAGGTCACGAACGCGAGGTTAGCGGCATTCAACATCATCTCGACCGACATGAACACCACGATCGCGTTGCGCCGCAGCAGGACCCCGATCGCTCCGATCGTGAACAGGATCGCGGACAGGATGATGTAGGCGGACGGGTCCATCGGTCAGTCCCCCTTCTCTTCGGGGTACACCTCGGCCAGATCGGTGTGACCGTCCACGTCGCGCAGGGCCTTCGGCCGCATGGTCTCCTTGCCCTCGGCGATCTCGCGCACCTCGGTGACGTCGGCATCGATCTCGGTCGTCTCCGCCGCGAGCCGGGAACGGCTCTCGCCCCGCAGCGGGGGGGGCACCGACAGTTCGGAGGGCGAGCCGTCCGGGAGTAGCGCAGGCGTGCCGATCGCGTTGCTCGTGGCCAGGACGCCGGGGTTCGGCAGGGGTCCGGGATGAGCGCCCGTTTCGGCGTACCGCTCCATCCGAAGCCGGGACAGGGCCTCCTGATCCAATTTGGGGGTCCAGCGGTCGCGGTGCGCGAGCACCAGGGCTCCCAAGGCCGCCGTGATCAATAGCGCCGCCACGACCTCGAGGGGCAGCAGGTAGGTCGTGAACATCAGGTGGGCCAGCCCCTGCACGTTGCCGCCGAACTCCTCGTTCGCGGCCACCAGGCCCACGGACTGTGTGCCGGTCAGCGCGGTGCCCAGCGTGAGGATCAGCAGAACGGCGAAACCCGCCAGGAGCAGGACGGCGATCAGCCGCTGACCCTTCAGGGTCTCGATCAGCGAGTCGGAGGAGTCCACCCCCACCAGCATCAGGACGAACAGGAACAGCATCATGACGGCCCCGGTGTACACGATCACCTGGACCAGTCCGAGGAAGGGTGCGTCGTTGGCGATGTACAGGACCGCGAGGTTGAGCATGGTGAGGGCGGTGAACAGAGCGCTGTGCACGGTCTTGCGCGACAGGACCAGACCGAGGGCGCCGATCACGGACAGGATGGCGCAGGTCCAGAAGGTGAACTGCTCGCCGGTGCTGCCCTCGCTCGCGGCCGCGACGATGACGGACATGCTCACTGCGCGGCTCCCTGGTCCTGGCGCCGGGCTTCCTCGCGCTGGGCTTCCTCGTGCTGGACTTCCTCGCGCTGCTGCTCCGTGGCGCCGGTCACCTTGCCCATGTAGTAGTCGTGGGAGTCCATGCCGGCGACCATGGCGTGGGGCGGAGGCACCATGCCCTCGCGCAGGGGCGCCAGGAGATCCTGCTTCTCGAAGATCACCTTCTCCCGCCCGTTGTCGGCGAGTTCGTACTCGTGGGTCATCGTCAGAGCGCGGGTGGGGCAGGCCTCGATGCACAGGCCGCAGAAGATACAGCGCAGGTAATTGATCTGGTAGACGCGGCCGTAGCGTTCCCCGGGGGAGAACCGCTGCGCCTCGCTGTTGTCGGCCCCCTGCACGTAGATCGCATCGGCCGGGCAGGCCCAGGCGCACAGTTCACAGCCGACACACTTCTCCAGGCCGTCCGCCCAGCGGTTCAGTTGGTGCCGCCCGTGGAAGCGGGGCTTCGGGGGGAACTTGTCCTTCTGCTCGGGGTACTGCTCGGTGTTGACCTTCTGGAACTGGGTGCGGAACGTGACCCAGAATCCGGACAGTGCGGGGGGCAGCTCAGGCATCGGGCTCCTCCTGGCTGCCGGACGTGGTGGCGCCCGCGACCGGCTGCCGGCTGCGGGGGGTGTACTCGAACGTCTGCCCCGGCAGCGGCGGTACGGGGAAGGTGCCGGCTTGGGGCGACAACGGACCGGTGGGCTCCACGATGTCGGGCTCCCGCACGCGGGTGCGCCGCATCGTGGCCAGGAGGAGGAGTCCGAGCAGCACAGCCAGGATGATGGCCCCCACGGCGAGCATCGTGTTCGACGTGTCCCCCATCTCCTCGCGGATGGCACGCAGCCCGGAGACCAGGACGATCCACAGCAGCGACACGGGGATGAGGACCCGCCAGCCGAATGCCATGAACTGGTCGTAGCGCAGCCGAGGCAACGTGCCCCGCAGCCAGATGAAGAGGTAGATGAAGAGCATCGTCTTGGCCAGCCACCACAGCATCGGCAGCCAGCCGCTGTTGATCCCGGGGATGAGCGACAGCGGCCACGGGGCCATCCAGCCGCCCAGGAACAGCGTGGTGGCGATGCTCGAGACCGTCACCATGTTGATGTACTCGGCGAGGAAGAACATGGCGAACTTCAACGACGAGTACTCGGTGTGGAAACCACCCACCAGCTCGCTCTCCGCCTCCGGCAGGTCGAAGGGCGCCCGGTTCGTCTCGCCGACCATGGCCGTCACGTAGATCACGAAGGAGGGCGCCAGGAGCACGGCGAACCACAACGACTGCTGGGACGACACGATCTGCGACGTCGACATCGAGCCCGCGTAGAGGAAGACCGCCACGAACGACAGTCCCATCGAGATCTCGTAGGAGATCATCTGGGCACTGGACCGCAGGCCGCCCAGCAGCGGGTACGTGGATCCGGAGGACCAGCCGGCGAGCACCAGGCCGTAGATGCCGATGGACGCGACGGCGAGGACGTAGAGGACGGACTGGGGGAAGTCCGTCAACTGCAGTGGCGTGATGACACCGAAGATGGAGACCTCGGGACCGAAGGGGATGACGGCGAAAGCCGCGAACGCCGTGATGGCGCTCAGCAGGGGCGCCAACCAGTAGACCGCCCGGTGGGCGGTGACGGGGATGATCTCCTCCTTGAGGGCCAGCTTGAAGCCGTCCATGAGCGACTGGAGCAGACCGAAGGGCCCGGTGCGGTTGGGCCCGATGCGCATCTGCATCCGCGCGACGACCCTGCGTTCCGCCCAGATGGTGAACAGCACGAGGACGACGAGGATGACGAAGACGCCGAGGGTCTTGAGGCAGACGAGCCAGAAGGGGTCGTTGCCGAAGTCGCTCAGTTCAGGCATCGGCTCACTCCCTTCCGAGCCGCACGGTATCGCCCGGGGTCGCACGTAGTGTGGTGGTCACCCGCGATTCGGGGGAATTCATGGGCAACCAGACAATACCGTCGGGCATCTCGGTGATCTCGACGGGCAACGCGATGGTGCCGTGGTCGGTGCTCACCGACAGTCGTTCGCCGTCCGGGACGCCCACGCCCGCCGCAGTGGCGGCGCTCACCCGGGCCACACTGGGCTGGCGCGTGCCCGCCAGGTAGGGCTCGCCCTCCTGCATGATGCCGCGGTCCAGGAGCAGCCGCCAGCTTGCGAGGACGGCTTCGCCGGGGCCGGGGTTCGGGGTGTCGGTCGCGCCGGCCGCGCCGGGCCACGGGCGTTCCCCGCCCCATGCCCCGAGGCTGTCGATCTCGGCCCGCAGCGCCGGGACGTCCCGGGGAGCGGCGTCCAGGTCCAGGTAGTCGGCGAGCAGTGCCAGGACCTCGGCATCGGGGAAGGTCGTGGCCAGCGGGAAGGAGCGGGCGAACGGGCGACGCCGGCCCTCCCAGTCGACGAACGTGCCCTCCTTCTCGGTGACCACCGAGACGGGCAGGACGACGTCGGCGAAGTCGGTCACCTCCGAGGGCCGCGTCTCCAGCGAGACCAGGAAGGGCACGTCCTGCAGCGCCCGCAGGAGGGCGTCGGAGTGGGGGACGTCGGAGGCCTCGACACCGGCGACCAGCAGCGCGTCGATCGTGTTGGCCGGCGCCTCGTCGCCCTGCTCGGCGGCCGAGCGCCGGGTCGCCACGTCCGCGGCGATGGCGGCCACGACGGCCGGCAGGTCCAGGCCCGCCGAAGTCGGCAGGTCGTCGGCGGCGACGCCCCAGGCGCTGGCCACCTCGCGGCGGGCCGCGGGGTCGGTGAGGGGCCGGCCCCCCGGGAGCAGCCCCGGCAGGCAGCCGGTGTCGACCGCCCCCCGCTCGCCCGCGCGGCGCGGGATCCAGCCCAGGTGGGCGCCGGTCTGGTCGGCGAGGTCGGCGGCGGCCCGCAGTGCGCCGGGCGCGGTCGCGGCTCGTTCGCCCACCAGGATCACGCTGCCCGGCTGCTGCAGCAGGTCCCGTACGTCCGCGGGCAGCGCCGCCAGGGAGTGCGCTTCGGCGCCCGGGACGGCGGGCACGAGGGTCGCGGAGAGCTTGGTGCTGCCATGTGAGGGGTAGGGGGCGACGGTGACGACCTGCTGACCGTGCTGCCGGACCGCCTTGCGCAGCCGTAGGAAGACGATCGGGGACTCCTCCTCCGGCTCGAACGCGACGAGGAGGACGGCGGGAGCGGCCGCCAGCTGCGCGTACGTGGGGCCGCACGTCCCCGCCACCTGGGAGGCGAGGAATCCCGCCTCGTCGGGACCGATCGCGCGGGCGCGCATGTCGATGTTGTCGGTGGCCAGGGCGGTACGGGCGAAGCGGGCGTACGCGTAGGCGTCTTCCATCGTGAGGCGGCCGCCGGTCAGCACGGCCGCCCGGCCGCGGGCCCGGCCCAGTCCGTCGGCGGCCAGGCGCAGCGCCTCCGGCCACGACGCGGGGCGCAGTTCCCCGTCCTCCCGGACGAGCGGGCCGCTCAGGCGATCCAGCGACAGGTAGGGGAACGCGAAACGTCCCTTGTCGCAGTTCCACTCCTCGTTGACCTCGGGGTCGTCCCACGCCTGGCGGCGCATGACCGCGTCGTGGCGGTAGTCGGTGCGCAGGGAACATCCCGACGCGCAGTGTTCGCAGGTGGTGGGCACGCTGACGAGGTCGAAGGGGCGCGCCCGGAAGCGGTAGTCGGCGCTGGTGAGGGCCCCGACGGGACAGATCTGGATGGTGTTCCCGGAGAAGTAGGAGTCGAACGGCTCCTCGCCGATCCCGATCTGCTGGTGGGCGCCCCGCTGCACGAGCTCGATGAAGGGGTCTCCCGCGATCTCGTCGGCGAACCGGGTGCAGCGCTGGCACATGACACACCGCTCGCGGTCGAGCAGGATCTCCGTGCTGATGTTGATGGGTTTGGGGAACGTCAGCTTCTGCAACGTGTAGCGGGTCTCGGGGTTGCCCGTGGTCATGGCCTGGTTCTGCAGCGGGCACTCGCCGCCCTTGTCGCACACCGGGCAGTCGAGCGGGTGGTTGATGAGCAGGAACTCCATCACACCGGCCTGCGCCTTGGCGGCGACCTCGCTGGTGAGCTGGGTGTGCACGACCATCCCGTCGCCCAGTTCGACGGCGCAGGAGGGCTGGGGCTTCGGCATCCCCTCCACCTCGATGAGGCAGGCGCGGCAGGCGGCGACGGGGTCCAGGAGCGGGGGGGCGCAGAAGCGGGGGATGTCCACGCCGGTCAGCTCCGCGGCGCGGATGATCACCGTGCCCTTGGGGACGGTGACCTCATGGCCGTCGATGACGCCGGTCACCATCTCCACCTCGGCCGCGGCCTGGGCGGTGTCCTTGTCGTTGGACGTCGCGGTCATGCACCCACTCCGCTCATGCTCGGAATGATCATCGTGGCGGCGGGGTCGAAGGCCTCGTCCGCGGGCTGTGTGAGTGCGGCCTCCCACTCGCTGCGGAACAGGGCCAGGGAGGGGGCGTACGGCGTGGCGGCGGCGTCCCCCAGGGCGCAGAAGGAGCGGCCCATGATCTGGTTGCAGATCTCGACGAGATCCTCGATCTCGTCCTGGGACCCGCGCCCCTCCTGGAACTTCTCCAGGGTGCCGGTGATCCAGTAGGTGCCCTCGCGGCACGGCGTGCACTTGCCGCAGGACTCGTGGCGGTAGAACTCCAGCCAACGGGTGATCGCCTTGACCACGCTGGTGGTCTCGTCGAACAGCATCGGCGTGCCGGTGCCGAGCATGCTGCCGGCGTCCACGATCGCCTCGTAGGTCATCGGGGTGTCGAGATGGTCGGCCGTCAGCATCGGCACCGACGAGCCGCCGGGCAGCCAGAACTTGACGTCGCGGCCGTCGCGGATACCGCCGGCGTAGTCCAGCAACTCCCCCATGGTGATGCCGAGCGGCGCCTCGTAGATGCCCGGCCGGGTGACGTGACCGGAGACCGCCCACACCTTGAAGCCCGGCGACTTCTCGGTGCCCATCTCGCGGTACCAGGAGACGCCGTTCTTGATGATGTAGGGGACCGACGAGATGGTCTCGACGTTGTTGACCACGGTCGGCGACGCGTAGAGCCCGGCGACGGCGGGGAACGGCGGTTTGAGGCGCGGTTGGCCGCGGCGACCCTCCAGGGAGTCGAGCAGGGCCGTCTCCTCGCCGCAGATGTAGGCACCCGCTCCCCCGTGGACCACGATCTCCAGGTCGAGACCGCTGCCCAGGATGTTCTTGCCGAGGTATCCGGCGGCCCTGGCCTCGGCGACGGACTTCTGCATCCGGCGGATGGGCATGGGCACTTCACCGCGGATGTAGATGAACGCGTGGCTGGCCCGGATGGCCCAGCACGTGATCACGATGCCCTCGATGAGGGCGTGCGGGTTGGCCAGCATGATCGGGATGTCCTTGCAGGCCCCCGGCTCGGACTCGTCCCCGTTGACGACCAGGTAATGGGGACGGCCGTCGTTCTGCGGCACGAAGCTCCACTTCAGCCCTGTGGGGAAGCCGGCTCCGCCGCGGCCGCGCAGCCCGGACTCCTTGACCGTGGCGATCACCTCGTCGGGATCGGTCTTGAGCGCCTGGGCGAGCGCGGTGTAGCCGCCGTGGCGCCGGTAGGAGTCCAGCGTGTAGGAGTGGGGGTCGTCCCAGTGGGCGGTGATGACGGGGGTGAGAGGCATCAGGCACCCTTTCCGGGGTCGGGAGCGGTCATTCCCTTTTCCTTGGCGACTTCGAGGCCGGCCAGCATGATGGCGTCCACGCAGCGCGCCTCGTCGGCCAGTCCGTCGTCGATGCCGGCCACGGTGCGTTCGGTGGCCCGCCAGCCGCGGACCGCGGGCCCGCGGGTGGCGACGACCATCTCGTCGGCTGCGAGGGCCTCGATGGTGCGGATCGCGTCGGCGATCGTCGTGCAGTCGAAGTACTCCCAGTCCACCGTCATGACCGGGGCATGCGTACACGCCGCCTGGCACTCGATGCGTTCCAGCGTGAACTTCCCGTCCGGGGTGGTCTCGCCGCTGCCGACGTCCAGCCGTTCGGAGAGCGCGGCGAAGACGGCGTCGCCGCCGAGCAGGCCGCACAGGGTGTTGGTGCACACGCCGATGTGGTGGGTGCCGCCCGGACTCTTCTGCCGGTACATCGTGTAGAAGGTGGCCACCGCGGTGACCTCGGCGGTGGTGAGGCCGAGGACGTCGGCGCACATCTCGATCGCCGCCGAGTTGATCATGCCTTCCTCCGACTGCACCACGTGCAGCATGGGCAGGAGGGCGGAGCGGCCGTCGGGGTACCGGGCGGCCAGGTCGCGGCACTCCGCAGCAGTCTGATCGGTCAACGGCATGAGGGCCTCGCTGGGGTCTCGCTGGGGTTCATCGGTCGCAGCCGCCCATCACGGGGTCGATGCTGGCCACGGCGCCGACGACATCGGACAGCATGCCGCCCTCGCTCTGGATGGGCACGGACTGCAGGTTGGCGAAGGACGGGTCGCGGAAGTGCACCCGGTAGGGCCGGGTGCCGCCGTCGCTCACGATGTGCACCCCCAGCTCGCCGCGGGGGGACTCCACGGCCGAGTAGACCTGCCCGACGGGGACCTTGAACCCCTCCGTCACGAGCTTGAAGTGGTGGATGAGGGCTTCCATCGACTCCCCCATGATGTGCCGGATGTGCTCGAGGGAGTTGCCCATGCCGTCGAGGCCGATGGACAGCTGGCTGGGCCAGGCGATCCGCTTGTCGGCCACCATGACGGGTCCCGGGGACAGCCGGTCGAGGCACTGCTCGACGATGTTCAGGGACTGCTCCATCTCCTGCAGCCGGATGAGGAAACGGCCGTAGGCGTCACACGTGTTCTGGGTGGCGACCTCGAACTCGTAGTTCTCGTAGCCGCAGTACGGCTGCGACTTGCGCAGGTCGTGCGGCAACCCGGTGGCCCGCAGGATGGGGCCGGTGGCGCCCAGCGCCATGCATGCCGCCAGGTCCTGGTAGCCGACGCCGACGGTGCGGCCCATCCAGATGGCATTACCCACGAGCAGGGCGTGCGTGTCCTTGTAGCGCTTGCGCAGGAGAGTGCAGGTCTCCGCGATCTTCTTCTCCGCCCCCGGCGGCAGGTCCTGCGCCACCCCGCCCGGCCGCATGTAGGCCTGATTCATCCGGAGCCCGGTGATGAGCTCGAACAGGTCGAGGATCAGTTCGCGGTCACGGAAGCCGACCGTCATGGCGGTCAGCGCGCCCAGCTCCAGACCTCCGGTGGCCAGGCAGACGAAGTGCGACGAGATGCGGTTCAGCTCCATGAGCATCACCCGGATGACCTGGGCCCGCTCGGGGATCTCCCCGTCGATCCCCAGCAGCCGCTCGACGCCCAGGCAGTAGGCCGTCTCGTTGAAGAAGTTGCTGAGGTAGTCCATCCGGGTCGTGAACGTGACGCCCTGGACCCAGTTGCGGTACTCGAGGTTCTTCTCGATGCCGGTGTGCAGGTAGCCGATGCCGCAGCGGGCCTGGGTCACGGACTCCCCGTCGATCTCCAGGATCAGACGCAGGACCCCGTGGGTGGAGGGGTGCTGCGGGCCCATGTTGACGACGAGACGCTGCGCCTCCCCTTCGGCGGCGTCGAGCACGGTCTGCCAGTCGCCACCCTGGACGGTGACCTCCTGCTCGGCCATCTCGTCGAGCGACAGGCTCTCGCTGGTCTGCGTCATCAGTTGTAACTCCTGCGCTCGTCGGGCGGCGGGATGGTGGCGCCCTTGAACTCGACCGGGATGCCGTTGAGGGCGTAGTCCTTGCGCTGCGGGTGCCCGACCCAGTCGTCGGGCATCTGGATCCGGGTGAGCGCGGGATGGCCGTCGAACTGGATGCCGAAGAAGTCGTAGGTCTCCCGCTCGTGCCAGTCACTCGTGGGGTATAGCGAGACGATGGACGGGACGTGGGGGTCGTCGTCCGGGCACGTCACCTCCACCCGCAGCCGGCGGTTGTGGGTGATCGACACGAAGTGGTAGACGGCATGCAACTCGCGGCCGGTCTCGTGGGGGTAGTGCACCCCGCTGACCCCGGACAGGTACTCGAACCGCAGGGCGGGTTCGTCCCGCAGCGTCGCCGCGAAGACGAGCAGATGCTCCCGGCGCACGTAGTAGGTGATCTCGCCGCGGTCGATGACGATGCGCTCGACAGCCTCGGTGGCCGGCACGCCGCGGTCGACCAGGGCGAGGTCGATCTCGTCGGCCATCTCGTCGTAGGGCACGCCGAACGGCCGCGTGGCCGCGGCGGGCCACACGATCGGCTCGACCAGGCCACCGAAGCCGCTGGTGTCGCCGGACCCGGTGACCCCGAAGGAACCGTGACGCACGCCCACGACCTGAGGGGGCACCTGCGTGGCCGGGACCGCCTCGGCGCCCGTGGCGGGTTCGGTCGGGTCCGGGGTCCCGGTCTCGTCCGTCACCGCAGCAGTCCTGTCATATCCGTCACGGGGGTGGCCGCCAGCGCCGCAGTCTCGAGCTCCCGCACCTCGGCCTCGCGGTTGGCGCCCATCTTCATGTGCTGGATCTCGTTGTGCAGTTTGATGATGGCGTCCTGCAGCATCTCGGGCCGCGGGGGGCAGCCGGGGAGGTAGATGTCGACGGGGACCACATGATCGACCCCCTGGACGACGGCGTAGTTGTTGAACATGCCGCCGCTGCTGGCGCAGGCACCCATCGAGATGACCCACTTGGGGTTGGGCATCTGGTCGTACACCTGTCTCAGGACGGGCGCCATCTTCTGACTGACGCGTCCGGCGACGATCATGAGGTCGGCTTGCCGGGGCGACGGGCGGAAGACCTCCATGCCGAAGCGGGCCAGGTCGAACCGCCCGGCCCCGGTGGCCATCATCTCGATCGCACAGCAGGCCAGACCGAAGGTGGCGGGCCACAGCGAACTCTTCCGGGCGTACCCGGCGACCCCTTCCACAGTCGTCAACAGGAAACCGGAGGGCAGTTTCTCCTCGATACCCACGCTTCTCCTCTCAGTCCCAGTCCAGGCCGCCGCGGCGCCATTCGTACACGTAGGGGATGGTCAGGTTGACCAAGAACAGCAGCATCGCGAGGAAGCCGAACAGGCCCAGTGAGTCGAAGTAGACCGCCCACGGGTACAGGAAGACGATCTCGATGTCGAAGATGATGAACATCATCGCCGTCAGGTAGTACTTCACCGGGAATTTGCCGCCGCCGACGGGCTGCGGCGTGGGCTCGATGCCGCACTCGTAGGCGTCGTACTTGGCACGGTTGTAGCGCTTGGGGCCGGTGAACGTCGCCATCGTGACCGAGAAGCAGGCGAAGAGCGCCGCCAGCCCGGCCAGCGTCAGGATGGGGATGTAGACGTTCACGCGCTCCTCCGCTGGCTCGCCCACATCCTAGGGACCGCGCCGCACCGTTGCGTCGCGAATCGACTTGTGAATCCGTTCACGAGCGCGAGTCTAGTGACCCCGGCCGCTCCGCACCTCTCCTGGGCCGAAAGCGGGGGCGTGTCCACCGGCCACGGCATACTCCGCGGTGGGAGGTGGGCATGCGTATCCCGCGGGCGTGGGCGGTCGTCATCGTCACCTTCTTCGTCCTGCTCGCGGCCGCCGCGTTCCGCTCCTCCTTCGGCGTGATGATCGTGCCTATCGAGGCGGACCTGGGGTGGCCGCGTACCGCGACGAGTGTGGCGGTCTCGGTCAACCTCGTCCTGTACGGCGTCACCGCGCCGTTCGCCACGGCGCTCATGGAGCGCTTCGGGGTGCGCCCGGTGGTCGTAGCCGCCCTGGGGCTGATCGCCGCCGGGACGGGGCTGACCGTCGTCATGAGCCAGCCCTGGCAGTTGGTGCTGCTGTGGGGCGTCCTGGTCGGGCTCGGCACGGGCGCCACGGCCCTGGTCCTGGGCGCCCTCATCGCCAACCGGTGGTTCGTATCGGGCCGGGGACTCGTGGTGGGGATCCTGGGGACCGCCTTCGCGACCGGGCAACTGCTGTTCCTGCCGGCCCTGGCCGCGGTGGTCGGGCAGCACGGCTGGCGGTGGGCGTCGGGACTGATCGCGGTACTGTCGATGGCCCTCATCCCCTTTGTGGTGCTCGTGGTGCGCAACCGCCCCTCCGACGTGGGACAGCTCCCCTACGGCGCCACCTCGGCAACCGCACCCGCTGCGCCGGCGGCTGCGCCGCCCGGCGCGCTGCGGGCCCTGCGCTCGGCACTCCGGTCCCGGGTCTTCTGGCTGCTGGCCGGCACCTTCTTCGTGTGCGGGTGGACTACCAACGGCATCATCAGCACCCACTTCGTGCCGGCGGTACACGACCACGGCATGGGCGCGACGACGGCGGCCGGGCTCCTGGCCGTCGTCGGGGTGTGCGACATCGTCGGCACGATCGGGTCGGGGTGGCTGACCGACCGCGTGGACCCGCGCCTCCTGCTGGTCGCCTACTACGGCCTCCGCGGGGTGGCGCTGATCGCCCTCCCGGTGATCCTGGGCCCGCACGTCGACCCGCCGCTGATCGTGGTGATGATCCTCTTCGGCCTGGACTGGGTCGCGACGGTGCCACCGACGGTGACGTTGTGCCGGGTGGGCTTCGGCGTCGACGCGGGTGCCGTGGTGTTCGGCTGGGTCTTCGCCGCCCACATGGTCGGGGCCGCCGTCGCCGCTGCAGCCAGCGGCGCGATCCGGGCGGTGTCGGGCGACTACCTGCTCGCCTGGCTGTTGGCGGGGGCACTGGCCCTGGCCGCGGCCGGTGCGTGTCTGCTACTCCCCCGGGTCCGGCCGGCGGTCGTCACTGCCTGATCGCACGGTGCAGCGCGACGATGCCCCCCGACAGGTTGCGGTAGCGCACCCCGGTCCAGCCGCTGGTCGCGATGACGTCGGCCAGGCCCTGCTGATCGGGCCACGCCCGGATCGACTCGGCCAGGTACACGTACGCCTCCGGGTTGGAGGAGACCCGTTCGGCGACCTCCGGCAGGGCCCGCATCAGGTACTCGAGGTACACGGTGCGCACGGGTCCCCACGTGGGCGTGGAGAACTCGCACACCAGCAGTACCCCGCCGGGCCGGGTGACGCGGGCCATCTCCCGCAACCCGGCGACCGGGTCGGTGATGTTGCGCAGCCCGAAGGAGATCGTGGCCGCGTCGAACGTGCCGTCGGCGAACGGCAGGGCCAGGGCGTCGCCGGCCACGAACATCTGGTCGGGGTACTGGCGGATGCCCTGCCGCAGCATGCCGATCGAGAAGTCGCACGAGACCACCACGGCGTCCTCGGCGAGCAGCGGCCGACTGCTGGTCCCGGTGCCGGCGGCGAGGTCCAGGACGGTGGCCCCCGCCAGCGGACGCAGCGACGCGGCGACGGCCCGGCGCCAGCGGGCGGTCTGCCCCGCCGACAACACGTCGTTGGTGAGGTCGTAGCGACGGGCCACGTCATCGAACATCGCGGCGACGTCGCGGGGATCCTTGTCCAGGTCGGCTCGGGTCACCCCCCCATCCAACCAGCCCGCCGCAACCGCCGTGGCGCGGCCCGTCGGCGGGTGGCCCGGGGCAGGGGACCGTACGATCGTGTCCGTGACCCCCCATCAGCGACCGATCCGTACGCGGGCGCTGATCGGTCCCGTCGACCTGCTCGGCTCCCGCTGGCGCGAGGCGCCGTCGGTGGCCTGGGTACGGGACGGCGCGGGCATGGTGGGCTTCGGCGTGGCGGCCGCCGCGCAGTTCCGCGGGGAGGAACGGTTCAGTCGGGCGCAGCGCTGGGTGGGCCAGTGGCTGGCCCAGTCCCAGGTGCGGGACTCCTCCGGCGTCGTGGGCGCCGGGCCCGTGGCGTTCGCCTCCTTCACCTTCGACGACGACGCGGAGGGGTCCGTGGTGGTGATCCCGCGCACGCTGGTCGCATCCCGCGGGGGATCCGCCTGGCGCACCGACGTGTGGTCCCCGGACGACAGCGAGCCGCCGTTCGTCGCCACCCCCACGGGGATCGGCGACCTGGTGACCGACGAGGCGACCCCCGGCATCCCGGCCGCGCGCTGGGAGGAGGAGACGGCCTCGGCCGCCGCGTTCGGCACCGCGGTCGACGAGGCCGTCAAACGGATCGCGGCCGGGGAGCTGGACAAGGCGGTGCTGGCCCGGTCAGTCGTGGCCCACTTCGCGGCGCCCGTGCCGGTGGCGGCCGTCCTGGAGCGGTTGGCGGCGCGGTATCCCGCGTGCTGGACCTTCCACATCCAGGGACTGGTCGGGGCCACACCGGAACTGCTGGTGCGTCGGTCGCGGGACCACGTGATGTCGCGGGTGCTGGCCGGCACGGTCGCGGCCAGCGGGTCGACGGCTACCGACGCCCGCAGCGCGGCGCGGCTGCAGACGAGCAGCAAGGACCTCGACGAGCACGAGTACGCCGTCCGGTCGGTCGCGCACGCGCTGGCCATCCACTGCACGGACCTGCAGGTTCCCGACGAGCCCTCGGTCCTGCGCCTGGCGAACGTGCAGCACCTGGCGACCGACGTGAGTGGGAACCTGGCTGACGGCGCCAGCGCGTTGGCGCTGGCCGCGAGCCTCCACCCGACAGCCGCCGTCTGCGGCACGCCGACCGAGCGGGCGCAGGCGGTGATCGAGGAACTCGAGGACCTGCAGCGTGGCCGGTACAGCGGGCCGGTGGGCTGGTTCGACGCCAACGGGGACGGCGAGTTCGCCATTGCCCTGCGGTGCGCGCAGTTGTCCGACGACCTCACCTCCGCGGAGCTGTTCGCCGGCTGCGGGCTGGTGGCGGACTCGGATTCGACGGCCGAACTGGCCGAGTCCGCGGCCAAACTGACCGCGATGCGCGACGCGCTGTCCTGAGGCCGCTCAGGCGGCTGCTGTCGCCAGGAGCGCTTCGATGTCGGCCGCGATGGCATCGGGCGCCTCGTTCGGGCCGTACCGGGCGCTGACCTGGCCGTCGCGGCCCACCAGGAACTTGGTGAAGTTCCACTTGATGCGTTTGCTTCCCAGGAAACCGGGCGCCTGTTGGGTGAGCCAGCGGAACAGCGGTGCGGCGTCCTTCCCGTTGACGTCGACCTTGGCCATCATCGGGAAGGTCACCCCGTAGTTCACTTGGCAGAACTCCACGATCTCCTCGTTGCTGCCGGGGTCCTGCGAGGCGAACTGGTTGCAGGGGAACCCCAGCACCACCAGGCCGCGGTCGCGGTACTGCTGCCACAACTCCTCGAGGCCGGCGAACTGCGGCGTGAACCCGCACTTGCTGGCGGTGTTCACGACCAGGACCACGTCCCCGCGGTACCGGGACAGGGCCACGGGGGTGCCGTCGGCGGCCGTCACGTCGAAGTCGTACAGGTCCATGGTCCCAGTCTGTGGCCTGAGCCGGGGAGTCGCACCTCGGTCGGCGCCGGGTCAGCGGCGCGCCGGCAGGGTGGCCACCACGGCCGAGACGCCGGGCGGGCGCGTGGCGAGGGCAGCGGCCAGCGCGCGGGTGTCCGAGACCACGTCCGTCGGGACGCCGTGCACCTGCAGCAGCGCGGCGAGGTCACGGTCGTGGGGCGTTCCGAAGACACGTTCGAAGGTGTCGGCGTACTGCGGCTGGCCCTGTTCGAGGGTGCCGAAGATGCCGCCGCCGTTGTCATCGGCGACCACGAACGTCAGGTCGGGGCGAGGCTCCGCTGCGGGGACGAGCAGCCCGTTGGTGTCGTGCAGCAGTGCCAGGTCCCCGAGCAGGGCGACGGTGCGACCCGGCCAGACGGTGGCTGCTCCCCACGCCGTGCTCACCAACCCGTCGATGCCGTTGGCCCCGCGGTTGGCGACGACGTGGGGGCCGGGGGCGCGGACCGCGGCGGCCAGGGCCCGGATGCTGCGCGAGGCGGCGACGAGCAACAGGTCGGCCGGCTCCATGCTGTCCCAGACCGTGGCGGCCACCTGCTCCAGCCCCCAGCGCTCGGGACCCGGAAGTGCCGCGTCCCACCACGCCGCCCGCCAGGCGGGGTCGGGCACCACGGACGTGACCGGGGGAAGGTCGTCGAGCAGGAGGTCGGCGGTCGCGACGGGGTCCGGGGGGTCGGTGCGGGGCCGCTGCCGGACCGAGACGTGGCGGCCGGCGGACCGCACCCACGCGATGACCCCGCGCTCGAGCCCGAAGGGACCGATCGTGACGAGCAGGTCCGGGGCGAGCGCCTGCCGGGCGTCCGGGTCCTCCAGGAGGGCGGTGCCTCCCGGGACGACGCCGGGCTGACCGAGCAGGCCGGACGAGGCCTCGGCGACCACCGGCCACCCCGTCGCCGCGGCCAGGGCGAGGATGCGGCGGCGCAGATCGTCGGCGGACAGGTCGAGGTCGCCCAAGAGGAGCGCGCCGCGCGCCGTCCCCGCCAGAGTCGGCGGCGGGGCGGCGGGCGGGGGGTCGGAGGCCACGTCCGGGAGGACGGCCGGCAGGTCCGGGACCGGACCGATCAGGGGCGGCCGCAGCGGGAGGTTCAGGTGCACGGGGCCGCGGGCCCGGCGGGCGGTGGCGACGAGGCGGGACACCGGGGCGACCGGCCACGAGTCGTCCTCCGGGACGGGCAGGTCCAGCGACGCCAGCGGGAACCGGCCGAAGATGTCGACCTGGTCGATGGTCTGGCTGGCCCCCCGGCCCCGGTTCTCGGGGGGGCGGTCGGCGGAGACCACGACGAGGGGGACCCCGGCGTACCGCGCCTCGACGACGGCGGGGAACAGGTTGGCCACGGCGGTGCCCGACGTGCAAACGACGGCGGCCGGCTGCCCGGACGCCTTGGCCAGCCCGAGGGCGAGGAACCCGGCACTGCGTTCGTCCAGGCGGACGTGCAGGTCCAGGTCGCCCGCCAGTTCGGCGGCGGCGGCCGCACGCGCCACGGGAGCGGAGCGGGAGCCGGGGGCGACGACGAGGTGGCGCACCCCCGCCGCCCGCAGGGCCGCCACGACGGCTGCCCCGGCGCGCAGGGAGTCGCTCTTGCGGGGGCTCATGCGACCGCGTCCAGGGCCGCCAGCGTGGTCGCCGGCACCAGCTCCCCGGCGAGCGCGGTGGCCCACGCCGACTCCAGGCGTTCCTGCCACTCCCGCCGCTCGGTCGGCGGGGTGGCGGACTCCGCCGCGGCCAGCAGACCGGGGTCCACCGGCCGGCGCGCGGCGACGACCGCGCCCGCGGTGGGCAGCATCGGGTCGGCGGTGAGGTCGGCGGCGAGCAGGGTCCCCGTGCCCAGCCCGTGGGCTCGGTCCCCCGACGCCAGGGCCGCGGCGACCACGGCGTCCCGGCTGGCGCCGATACTGGACTCCGCGGCGCCGCTGACGACCACGGGCAACCCGAGGCTCCCCACCAGTTCCGCCACCGCGACGGCTCCCCCGAGCGGCGCCACCTTCACGATCGCCACGTCCGCGGCGTCCGCCAGGTCCCCGAACCGCCGGTCGCGCCGCAGTGTCTCGTCGACAGCCAGGGGGATCGCACTGTCGGCCTTCAGTTGCACCATCTGCGCGAACGTGGGGCACGGCTGTTCGACGTACTCGACCGGCGCTTCCGCCCAGGAGAGGGCGACCAGGAGCTCCCGCGCCGCGGCCACGTCGTACCGCCCGTTGCCGTCGAGGCGCAGGCGCAGGTCTCCGCCCGCGGCCCGCTGGACCGTCGTGACGCGGGCCAGTTCGGCGCCGGTCGAGCGGCCCCCGACCTTCATCTTCACCGTGGTGCAGCCGGTGCGCCGCAGCAGGGCGAGCGCCTCCTCGGCCAGGTCGGCGTCGGGGACGTCGGGCAGGACCGCGTTGACCGGCAGCGCCGTGCCGGGCCCCGTGGCCGGGTCCACGGCGGCCTCCACCGCTGCGACGAGCCAGCGCGCGTCCTGCTCCGGGGTGTAGTCGGGGAAGGGCGCGAACTCCCCGGCCGCGGGTCCTTGCACGATCATTCCCTGCCGCTGTTCCTGACCGCGAAAAGGTGCCACGAAGGGCAGCGTGAACGCGGTGGCCGGCAGCGGAAACGGGGTCATGGCCGTTTCGGGAACCGCTCGAACTCCGGGCGCCGCTTCTCCTTGTAGGCGTCGCGGCCCTCCTGGGCCTCCTCGCTCATGTAGAACAGCAGCGTCGCGTCACCGGCCAGTTGCTGGATGCCCGCGAGCCCGTCGTCTGCGGCGTTGTGCGAGGCCTTGAGCATCCGCAGGGCGAGCGGGGACATCGTCAGCATCTCGCGGCACCACTGCACCGTCTCCCGCTCCAGATCGGCCAGGGGCACGACGGCGTTGACGAGACCCCAGTCGTACGCCTGCTCGGCCCCGTACTGGCGGCACAGGTACCAGACCTCGCGGGACCGCTTCTGCCCGATCTGCCGGGCGAGCAGCCCGGAGCCGTAACCGCCGTCGAAGGACCCGACCTTGGGACCGGTCTGGCCGAAGCGGGCGTTGTCGGCGGCGATGCTGAGGTCGCACACGATGTGCAGCACGTGACCCCCGCCGATGGCGTAGCCGGCGACCATGGCCACGACCGGCTTCGGGGTGCGCCGGATCTGGATCTGCAGATCGAGGACGTTGAGACGGCCGATGCCCTTCTGGGCGACGGCGTCGTCGCCGATGTAACCGTCGTCGCCGCGGATGACCTGGTCCCCGCCCGAGCAGAAGGCCCAGTCCCCCTGGCCGGTCAGGATGATGACCCCGACGCTGTCGTCGTCCCGGGCGCGGCGGAAGGCGTCCTCCAGTTCGAAGAGCGTCTGGGGGCGGAAGGCGTTGCGTTTGTGGGGGCGGTTGATGGTGATCTTGGCGATGCCCTCAGCGGTCTCGTACGCGATGTCCTGGTAGTCACCGGCAGCCTGCCAGTCGGCGGCGGGGACGATGCTGGAGTGCGCGGGATCGGTCATCGCCGGGCTGTCCTCCGCCACCACGGGGGGCAGGTCGTACTTGGCGCGCGAGTCCATCGATTACTCCTTGTCGGCGGCTGTCCATAGGCTAGACGGCGATGCATGAGCCCGCCTTCCCCAGCCTGCCCGTCCCCGCGGGAGCCGCCGGCCTGTCGGTCGTGACGGCGGCGCTGCGGGATCTCCTGGCGGGTCGGCGCGGAGGTTTCCACCTGCGCCCCGGCACCGGTCCGGAGACCGGACCCGCCGCGGCGCCGGCGGCGGTGGTGATCGACACGTCCGGCTCGACGGGGCTGCCGCGCGGGGTGGTGCTGCCCGTGGCCGCGCTCACGGCGTCCGCCGATGCCGGCGTCGCGGCCGTGGGGGAACCGGGCCCCTGGCTCACCGCCCTCCCGGTCACGAGCATCGGGGGGCTGTTGACGGTCCTGCGCACCCTGCGCGCCGGCGGGTCGCCGACGGCGTGGCCCGGGATCGGCGGGGCGCTACCGTTCACCGCTGCGACATTCCGGCAGGCGGCGGCACCCCTCCTCCGGGCCACCGACGGCCCCGTGTACATCTCCCTGGTGACGACTCAGGTGCACCGCATCCTGCAGGACGAGGCGGCGACCGAGATCGCCTCCCGCTTCCACCGCATCCTGGTGGGCGGTTCCAGCCTGTCCCCGGCGTTGGCGGAACGGGCGGCGGCGGCGGGACTGCGCGTGACCACGACCTATGGGTCGAGCGAGACCGGCGGCGGGGTGGTCTACGACGGCGTCCCGCTGCCGGGGGTCGGCGTCGCCATCGAGGACGGCCTGGCCCGGATCAGCGGGCCCACCATCGCCGCGGGGTACCTCGGGGGACCGGCGTTCGCAGGGGTCTTCCCCAGCCATGACCGGGCCGAGTGGCGTGACGGCCGGCTCGTGGTCCTGGGACGCGACGACCAGGTGATCCAGACGGGGGGGCGCAAAGTCTCGCTGGCCGCGATCCAGCGGGTGCTCATGGACGACCCGCGCGTACTGGATGTCGCCGTCGTGGGCGAGGAGTCGGCCGAATGGGGGCAGGTGGCCCACGCCTTCGTGGTGGCCGCCCCCCCGCCCCCCGCCGAGCCGGCCGACCTGGCCGAACACCTGGCTGCAGCCGTCGTGGCGCAGGTGGACCGCAACCACCGGCCACGGGTGTCGGTCGTCGCCGAACTGCCGACCGGGACCACCGGCAAGCCGGCGCTGCGGCAGTCCCCCGCCGGCGGCGACCCGGGCGCGTCCTAGGATGTCGGTCGTGCCCGTCCCCCACCGCCAGCCGCGCGCGGGGCTGCGGATCCGGTCCTGATGGCCACGGCCGCCGAGTGGGTCGCGGGGGCCCGACCCCGCACGCTGCCCGCCGCCGTCGCCCCGGTGGTCGTCGGCTCCGGGGTCGCCGCGTACCTGCAGTCCTTCCAACTCCTCCCCGCGATCCTGGCGCTGCTCGTGGCGGTGTCCTTCCAGGTCGGCGTCAACTACCACAACGACTTCAGTGACGGGGTGAAGGGCACCGACACCCAGCGGGTCGGCCCGGTCCGCCTGGTGGGGCAACGCCTGGCTCCCGCCTCGGCCGTGCGCACCGCAGCGATCGCCGCCTTCGCCGCCGGGGCCGTCGCCGGGCTCGCCCTCACGGCGGTGTCCGGCGTGTGGTGGCTCATCCCGGTGGGCATGGCCAGCGTGGCCGCGGGCTGGCTGTACACCGGGGGACCGCGGCCCTACGGCTATGCCGGGTGGGGCGAGGTGTTCGTGTTCGTCTTCTTCGGCCTCGTGGCGGTGATGGGCACCGCGGTCACCCAGATCGGGTGGATCCCGCTGCTCGCCCTCGTGGCATCCCTGCCCGTGGGGCTGTGGGCGTGCGCCATCCTGATCGCCAACAACCTCCGGGACATCCCGACCGACACGGTCTCGGGAAAGTACACCCTGGCGGTACGTCTCGGGGACCGCCGCACCCGCGTCCTGTTCGTCGCGGTCCTGGTGACCGCGTTCGCGGTGGTCGTGGCCATGATGGGCTACACGCCGTGGGTGTTGTTGGCGCTGGTGGCGGTCGTGCCGGCGGCCGCTCCCGTGCGCGCCGTAGCGGGCGGGGCCACGGGACCCGACCTGGTCCCGGTGCTCGCCGGCACCGGCATCGTGCTGCTCGTCGGCGGGCTCGGGCTCGGGGTCGGACTGGCTCTGGGCTGAGCGGGCCGGAGCTAGTTCGGCGGGGGCAGGAGCGTGGCCCCGACCGCACCGCCGAGGTCGCCGAGTTCGGCGAGCACCACGGCGGGCGGGTCGTCCCGCTTCACCAGCTGCGGCGTCATGTACGACACGATGTGGTCGACGAACGGCTGGCCCAGGCGCAGCCCCAATCCACCGCCGATCACGATGAGCGGGACGTCCAGCAGGTTGACGACGCTCGCGATCCCGTTGCCCAGCGCCCACTCGGCCCGGTCGACGAGGTCCATCGCCAGCCGGTCGTTCACCTTCAGCGCCTTGGCCCAGACCCCCGACGCCATCCGCGGTTTGCCCTTGGCTTCCATGATCTCCAGCAGCCGCGACTCCTCGCCGGCTGCCATCCGCTCCCGGGCCTGCGCCTCCATCGCGGCCCGGCCCGCGTAGGCCTCGACCACACCACGCCGTCCGGCCCAGGGCAGCCCGTCGGCCACGACGACGGTGTGGCCGATCTCGCCGGCCGCCCCCCGACCCAGCCACAGTTCGTCGCCCAGGACGACACCCCCGCCGACCCCGGTGCCGCAGAACACCCCGATGAAGGACGAGACGTCCCGCCCGGCTCCCAGTTTCTGCTCCGCGCGCACCGCGACCTGAACGTCGTTGCCGAGGGCGACGGGGATGCCGCCGAGGCGCTGTCCCAGTTCCGGGCCGAGGGCGTAACTGCCCACCCAGTCGGGCAGGTTGCGCGCCTGGCTGACGGTGCCCGCGGCGATGTCGATCTGACCGGGCGCCCCGACCCCCGCCGATGTGAGGTCGGTCATCGCCACGCCCGCCAGCCCGGCGGCGGTGGCGATGGACTCCGCGATCGCGTCGGCGACATCCGGCGGTCCCCCGGCGGTGGGCGTGGGGCGCCGGTCCTCTCCGAGCACGTTGCGTTCGGCGTCGCAGATCACCGACTGGATCTTCGTTCCGCCCAGGTCCACTCCGACCAGCAGCATGGCCACCTCCCGCGCGCTTGGACCGCGCAGCGTTCACCGTAGTCCGGTGGGCACCGGTGATGCGCGGGGCGGCTGCGGCGCCCGGGTGACGCCGCTCAGCCCGCGGGGGCGATCCCGGGTCCGGGCGTGGGCCCGTCGTTGCGGCGGCGCGGGTTGTCGTCGGACGACTCGGCGGCGCGGCGGCGCTGTTCCTCGCGTTTGCGGCGCCAGGCCTCCTCGTCGAGGCGCCGCAGGAAGGTCGGGTCGTCGTCGGGTGCGACGTTGCGGGGGTTCCCGTTCTTCAACGTGATGACGCGGGGCGGGCCGTAGGAGCTGCGCCGGGGGCGCCCCAGTCCGAACCACAGGGCCGCGCCGAGCACGGGGACGAGGACGAGGACCAGCCAGGCCCGCTTGGGGAAGCGGCGGATGCGGTCGTCGGAGGTCTGCAGGACGTCGAAGAACGAGTAGACCGCCAGGCCGATGATGATCAGGATGGGAATAGCGCGAGGCATCGTCATCTCCCCTGTCGGACTGGCCCCCGCTGCGCGCGGGTCTGCTCTCAGGGTAGCCGCGAGTCGCCCCCCACAACACTCCGCAGCGGAGTCTGGCCGCGGCGCCCGTATCCTGACGGGGTGAAGCACTTCCTGGTCTACACCGGGGCCCGCCTCGGCCTCCTCGTGGTGGTCGGCGGCCTGGCGTTCGCGGTCGGCATGAGGGGGCTGCTGCTGCTCCTCGTGGCATTCCTGGGCAGTGGGCTGCTCAGCCTGTTCGTGCTGCGTGGGTCACGGGCCAAGTTCGGCACCGACGTCGGGGGGTTCTTCCGCCGGATCAACGACCGGATCGACGAGGCCTCCCGCAAGGAGGACGTGGACCTGCCCGGCGCGGCCGCCGACCCGGCCGCCGACACTCGCGGTCCGGCGGCCACCCCCGGTGGCGGCGGTCACCTCCCCGAGTAGCGGTCACATGCCCGAGTAGGAGTGCAGTCCGCTGAACAGCAGGTTCACGCCGAAGTAGTTGAACCAGAAGACCGCGACTCCCGCTACCGCCAGCCACGCCGCGCGGCGCCCGCGCCAGCCGACGGTGGACCGGGCGTGCAGGTAACCCGCATAGACGATCCAGGCGATGAACGACCAGGTCTCCTTGGGGTCCCAGCCCCAGTAGCGTCCCCACGCCGCCTCGGCCCAGATCGCGCCCGCGACGATCGCGAAGGTCCACAGGGGGAACGTGAACATGATGGTGCGGTAGGTCATCGTGTCGAGCCGGTCGGCCGCGGGCAGGCGGCGCGCCACGGGGGCCAGGGCGCGGCCCGCGCGGGTGTCGCGGTCGTAGGAGTCGCGGGTCAGGTAGAGCAGGGCCGTCACCGCGGCGAAGGTGAAACCGCCACCGCAGATGACCGCCGCGGACACGTGGATGAGCAGCCAGTAGGACCGCAGCGCCGGAACCAGTTGGGCGGCCTCGGTGTACAGGACCGTCACCGCCAGCCCGAGGGTGAGCAGCACCACGGGGATGAGGAAGGCGCCCATCCAGCGGATGTCGCGGGACAGGGAGATCGCCAGGAAGACCCCGAGCACCGCGAACGCGGAGACCAGGGAGAACTCGTACATGTTCCCCCACGGCACCCGGCCGGCCCACAGGCCGCGGGTGATGACGGCGCCGGCCAGCAGGGCGAACGCCAGCCACGACAGCGCCATGGCGATGTTGCCCGCGCGCCGGCCCGGCTCGGCGCCGGTGGGGGGCTGCTCGGGTGGGGTGGGAGCCGGCCCCGGGGGGGCGCCCACGAGGGCGGGAGCAGTGGGCGCCGCTGCGACGGCCCGGGGGGCCGTGCGGCGCTGAGCGAACGACACGAAGAAGGCGATCATCGCCAGCGTCAGGACCAGCATGGCCGAGTAGGTGAGGAGGTTGGACAGGCCGGCCAGTGTGCTCGCCTGGGTCATCGTGTCTCCTCACCCTCTCCGGTTGGGGCACGGTCGCCGGGAGCGAGCGTGTCGGCCAGCCGGGTCACATCGGACTGCAGGTCGGATCCTTCGCCCCGCGCGACGCCGGCCACCACCACGGTATCGGGCTGCTCGCCGAGCGCCACCCACACCCTGCGTCGGCGGATGAACAGGGACATGGACACCCCGATGATGGCCAGTCCGACGAACCCGAGCGCCCATTTCCCACCGGGGTCGTTGCCCACCTTCAGCGACACGTACCGGTCGATGCCCGTGAACTCGACGGTGCCGGCGTCGCCGGGCAGCCGCCAGGTCTCGCCGAGGCGCAGCGCCCGGCGCCCCAGTTGGGTCATCCGGCTGTCGTCGAGTTCGTAGACGTTCTGCGGGGTGCCGGCGTCGAGGCCGAGGTTCCCGGCGAAGGCGGACAGGAACACCGCCGGGTCGTCGGGGGCGGGGAACGTCGA
The DNA here is from genome assembly GCA_029978705.1 of Actinomycetota bacterium. Classification (GTDB taxonomy): domain Bacteria; phylum Actinomycetota; class Actinomycetes; order S36-B12; genus CAIWTL01. The sequence continues at coordinate 55,688 of JAPOIY010000007.1, read as the reverse complement.
GATGGGCCCCAGGTGGGGGTCGATGGCGGCGGTGGGCAGGAAGATCCCGCGGAAACCCAACTGCTCGGGCTGGGCGTCCGGCACTTTGATCACCCCTTCGGAGGTGAAGTTGCCGTCGTGGGGCAGGAACACCACGGAGTCGTCGAAGACCACGGTGCCGGCGCCGTCCCGGATCCGCAGGCGCGGGGCGTAGCCGTGCCCGATCAGGTAGACCTTGGCGCCGTCGACCGTCAGGGGGTCGTTGACCCCGAACGTCGCCGGGGAGGTGACGCCGGAGCCGTCGGTCACGACCGCCTCCGTGACGAAGTCCCGGGGCGCTCCGCGCTGCGCGTCCCCGCGTTCGAAGGCCACGTCGAAGGACTCCAGCCGCACGGCGAAGGGGGGCAGCGAGTCGCCTCCCGCGAATCGGCCGGCCGTGAACGTGTCGTACTGCGTGATGGTGTCCGCGAAGCCCGTGCCCTCCCGGACCAGGACCGTGCCCCGCCATCCGGTGAGGGCTCCCCAGCCGACGGCGACGAGGACGCCGAGCAGCGCGAAGTGGAAGATCTGGTTCCCGGTCTCGCGCACGAACCCCTTCTCGCCCGCCACCCAGGTGGCGCCGCGCCGGACCCGCCAGCGGTCCTCGCGCAGGCGCGCCTCGGCCACGTCCAGCGCCTTGGCGCCCGCGCTGACCGTGGCCACGGCCGGGAGGTCCGTCAGGTTGCGCGGCGGCGGGGTGGGGCTGGCGCGCCACTGCCGCCAGTGCTGCCGCGCGCGCGGCAGCAGACAGCCGACGAGGGAGAGGAACAGCAGCAGGTAGATGGCGGAGAACCATGCGCTGCCGTAGACGTCGAACAGCCCCAGGCGTTCGTACCACGCGGCGCGCTCCGGGTTGGCGGCGATGAACTGCGCGACGGCTGACGCGTCCGACGTGCGCTGCGGGACCAGCGACCCGGGGATCGCGGCCAGGCCGAGGAGGAGCAGCAGGAGCAGGGCCGTACGCATCGAGGTCAGTCGGGCCCACAGCCACCGCAGCCAGCCGACGGGCCCCAGCCCCGAGGGCGACCCGACCCGCTTGTCCATCGGGTCGGCGTGGGTGGTGAACGTCGTGGCGGCGGTGTCGAGCTCGTTCGTCATCACAGGACCGCCGTGTATCCGGGCAGGAGCGTCTGCAGCCAGGCGACGACGTCGTTCCACCATCCGGTGATCAACAGGACGCCGACCGCGATCAGCATGACCCCGCCGGCCACCGCGATGCCCTGGCTGTGCCGCCGGGTCCACGCCAGCGCGCCGGCTGACCACCGCAGCCCCCACGCGATCACGACGAACGGCAGGCCCAGCCCGAAGCAGTAGGCCACCGACAGCAGCGCGCCCCGCAGCGCGGAGGCCTCGGTGAAGGCGAGGGTCTGCACGGCGGCGAGGGTCGGGCCGATACAGGGGGTCCAGCCGAGCCCGAAGACCAGACCCAGCAGCGGGGCGCCCCACAACCCGGTCGGCGGTCGCAGCGGCAGCCGGCGCTGCCGGTTCCACCACATGGAGTCACCGATGAGGGGCGTGCCGAGGAACCCCAGTCCGAGGAGGACCACCACGACACCGAGCACCACGGAGATACCGCGCTGGTGCTGCAGGAGCCATCCACCCATGCCGCCGAACAGCAGGCCGTAGGACACGAAGACGAACGTGAACCCGAGGACGAACAGCACCGCCCCCCACACCACGCGGCTGCGCGCCGGAGGGCGGGGTTCCGGCTCCGGTCCGGTGTCCGGGGGGCCACTGGCGGGCACGGGCACGGGGGCGGTCTGGCGGAGGTCGACGCCGGTCATGCCGGCGACGTAGGCCAGGTACCCGGGAGCCAGCGGCAGGACACACGGGCTGAGGAACGACACCAGGCCGGCGAGGAACGCGATGGGCAGAGCCAGCAGCAGGGAGCCGTCGACGACGACGTCGATCATCCGGGCTCCTTCTGCAGGGGCTCGATCAGGCCCCGCAGGGTGGGGGCGGACACTTCGCCGAGCACGCGGGCCGCGACGCGTCCCTGCTTGTCGATCACGAGGGTGGACGGGATCGCCTGGGGGGGCAGGTTGTCCCGGAACTCCAACTGCAGGGCGCCGTCCGCGTCGATGACCTGGGGGTAGGTGAGGCCGAATCGGTCGACGAACGCGCGAGCAGAGGCCTCGGAGTCACGGGTCACCAGTCCGACGAAGCGGGTGCTCTTGTCCTGTTCGGACACCTCGGCCAGCGCGGGCGCCTCGCTGCGGCAGGGCGCACACCAGGACGCCCAGACGTTGAGGACGACGACGTGACCGCGGTCATCGGCCAGCGCGTACTCCCCGCCGGCGAGGGTCGGGCCCCGCAGGTCCGGCGCCGGACGGCGCTCACCTTCGGCCAACTCGACGATGCTGCCGTCGCCGGCCACGAAGGCCTGACCGCTGCCCACCTGCTCGGCGGAGGAGTTGCCGCACGCCCCGAGGACCGGGACGGCGAAGAGCAGCATCCCGGCGATCACGGCAGTGCGGCGCCGTGCCACCTCAGGCTCCGACACCCTTTGTCGAGCGGGCCACGAGGTCGGCGCAGGGTTCCGTGTACACGATCGCGGTCAGATCGTCGTCGTCGTACAACAACGACGTCAGGGAGGCCAGGGAGCACTGGCGGTGGCGGGGGTCGTGCACGAACCGACGGCCTTCGAGGGACTGCCGCACCGTCCAGATCGGGGACTGGTGGCTGACCAGCAGGGCCTCGCGGCCGCGGGCCTGTTCGCGCGCCTGGTCCACGGCGCGCTGCATCCGCTCGGCGATCTCGGTGTAGGGCTCGCCCCACGACGGACGGAACGGGTTGTACAGGTGGCGCCACATCGCGGGGTGTTTGAGGATGCCGTCGCCCACGCCGACCCGCTGGCCCTCGAAGACGTTGCCGGCCTCGATGAGGTCGGGGTCGATGCCGACGGGCACCCCGTGCAGATCGGCCGCGGGGGCGGCGGTCTCGCGGGCGCGATCCAGGGGGGAAGCGGTCACGACGGCGATGTCCCGACCGTCGGTCGCCATCGCCGCCCGCTCGGCCATCTCGCGGCCCAGCGGGGACAGGTGGAAGTCGGGCAGCCGGCCGTAGAGGACGCCCTCGGGGTTGTCCACCTCACCGTGGCGCAGCAGATGGACGATCGTGCGTTCCGTCACCGTTACTCCCGTCGCGTCGACTTCCCAGGGTACGTCAGGAGGGCTGTGCCGCAGCCGCTGCCGCCGCGGCTGCGGGCAGCGCCTCGAGGATGCGCTCCACGGCGGCGTCGTCGTGGGCCGACGACACGAACCAGGCCTCGAACGCCGACGGCGGCAGGTAGACGCCCTGGGCGAGCATGGCGTGGAAGAACGCGGGGTAGCGCCACGTGTCCTGTGTCTTCGCCTGGGCGTAGTCCGTCACGCGGGAGTCGGTGAAGAAGATGCTGAAGAGGTTGCCCGCGCGCTGCAGGCGGTGCGGCACGCCCACGGCGGTGAGCGCCTCGGAGGCCGCGTCCCCGACGACCTGGGCTGTGCGGTCGAGGTGGGGGTACACGTCGCGCTCGACGGTGGCCCGCAGCGTGGTGATCCCGGCCGCCATGGCCACGGGATTCCCGCTGAGCGTGCCGGCCTGGTAGACGGGGCCGACGGGGGCCAGGTGCTGCATGAACTCGGCGCGTCCGCCGAACGCCGCCGCGGGCAGGCCGCCGCCCATCACCTTGCCGAAGGTGAAGAGGTCGGCGGCGACGTCGTCCTTGCCGAACCAGCCGGAGGCGGTCACCCGGAAGCCGGTCATGACCTCGTCACTGATGAACAGTGCCCCGTGCTGGCGGCAGAGCTGGGCGAGCCCGTCGTTGAAGCCGTCGTCGGGCGGCACGACGCCCATGTTCGCGGCGGCGGCCTCGGTGATCACGCATGCGATGTCGTCGGTGTGCGCGAAGGCCTCCGCGACGGCGGCGAGGTCGTTGTAGGGCAGTACGAGGGTGTCCTGGGCCTGGTGTCCGGTGACACCGGGGCTGTCGGGCAGCGCGAAGGTGGCGACGCCGGAGCCCGCGGACGCGAGCAGCGCGTCGACGTGGCCGTGGTAACAGCCGGCGAACTTGACGACCGTGCCGCGGCCCGTGACCCCGCGCGCGAGGCGGATCGCCGACATCGTGGCCTCGGTGCCGGAGGAGACGAACCGCACCTGTTCCACGGGGGCGACCCGGCGCACGATCTCCTCGGCGAGGTCGACCTCCCCCGGGGTGGGGGTGCCGAACGACAGGCCGTGCGCTGCAGTCTCCTGGACCGCGGCGATCACCTCCGGGTCGGCGTGGCCGAGGATCGCGGGGCCCCAGCCGCCGACGAGGTCGACGTACTGCTTCCCGTCGGCGTCCCACAGGTACGGTCCCTGGCCGCGGACCATGAAACGGGGGGTGCCGCCGACGGCTCCGAAGGCCCGCACGGGCGAGTTGACGCCACCTGGGGTGACGGTGCGGGCACGGGCGAAGAGTTCAGCCGATTGATCCACCCGGTCAGTTTCCCACCGCGCCGGCTCAACTGCCTCGGGGGATCCGGGTCGGGGTGGCCGGGGCTGTCCCGGGACCTGGGCGGACGCCTGGGTCAGGGGGACGGCGTGGGGGCGAGGGACTGGTCGCGGGCGACCGTGTCGGCGAGTTCGGAGACCTGGGCATCCGCTGCCTTGTAGGCGTCGATGCCCTCCTGGGTGATCCCGCCCTCGTCAGTGAGCACCCCGGCGCTGATGAGCAGCATCGCCTCGCTCAGGGTGTCCGCGGCCTCGCGCAGTTCCGGGGTCACGGCAGTGCGCTTGATGGCCCGCACCCCCACGGCGTAGGTCGTCATCTGCTTGGCGATCTCGGTGCTGGGGCCCCCCTTGGTCGCCGCCTTGATGAGGCCCTGGAACTCGTTGGCGGACTGGGCGAAGGCCGTCAGGCGCATCTGCTCCTCGGGCGCATTGAAGCCGGTCGGCACCTGCGCAGCGGCGTCGGCCGCCACCGTGGCGGCGGCCTGCTCCTGCCCGACCTTCGTGCCCACGGCCACACCGGCGCCCATCAGCACCGCTGCGCCGAGCACTGCCCCACCGATCGTCACCGCGCGGTTCATGCCACCTCCAGTCGCCAGGCTGGGCGCCATCCTCTCACCCGGATCGGGTCCTGTCGGGCGATTCGGACTTTTCGGGTGCCCCCGCGCCGCGGAAGCCGCACAGCGAAGGACCCCGGCGGGGATCCGCCGGGGTCCTTCGCTGTCGCTGTCGCGGGCGTCAGCCCTTGGCGCGGTTGGCGAGCAGGGCGCCGATGCCGCCGGCGGCGATCAGGCCCAGGAACGCGAGACCGGCACGGGCCGCGTTCTCCGTCGCCGTGCCACCGGCTCCGTCGAAGGCGAAGGCGTAGACGCCGTTGGCGGTGTCCACTCCCTCCGGCACACCACCCGGGATCGCCGACCCGGAGTCGGCCCGGGTCTGCAGGGCCTCGAAGACCGCGAGGGCCTCGTTGGCCTGCTTGCTGCCGTCGTTGCCGGAGTCGCCGAGCTGGATACCGGCGTCGACGATCTTGCCGGCACCTTCCACCGCGGCGGGCAGGCCCTCGGCCAGGGCGTTCACGCCGTAGCTGAGGCTCTCGCCCGGCCCGTTGACGCCCTCGTTGAGCTGGACGCCACCGGCGGCCAGGGTGCCCGCGGCACATGCCAGCGTCGCGGTCGGGTCACAGCCTGCGCTGTAGGTCCCGACCCCGGCCAGCAGCTGGGCGCTGATGCTGTCCAGCAGGGTCACACTCACGCCCTCTTCCAGCGCATCCACGCCGTAGACCGCGATCTGCATGACGTCGCCGGCCGCACACGTGGCCTCGACCTTGTTGGAGTTGGCGTTCTTGTTCAGCCCCGAACTCGGGTCGCCCGGCGTGTTGTACCCGGCACATCGCCCGGCCGGGTAGCCGTCGGAGCCGATGCCGCCCTGGGCCAGCTGCGCCCGGACCTGCATGATGATGCCGGTCGCGGTGTTCTTCTTGCTGGTGTCCTTGTCCGGGAACCCGTCCTTGCGGGTCGTGATGACGCCGTTGAGTTTGACGATGCCGTCGAGGGCCGTCTCGATACCGGGCTTCACCACCGTGTTGTAGGCACCCGGCATGAACTGGCCGAGGATGGCGACGATGCCCGAGTCCGTCGTGGGCTGCGGAGTGCCGTCGACAACCTCCAGGCTGAGCGGGTTGTAGAACGCCGCCGACAGAGCCGGGAGAACCAGATTGAGAGTGGCCTTCTGATCCTGACCGTTCACCATGACGGGTGTGTCGCAGGCGGTCACGATCGGACCCGTCTGCCCAGCTTTGGCGCCCGGATCATTCTTACCCACCACGGTGCAGCCGAGGCTGGAGGCGAGCAAGTTCACCCCGGTCGCGCCGGTGCCTGCCAGATTGTCCGAGATGGTGGTCGGCAGCGTCACCAGGAGCCCCTCGAGGCCGGGCAGCAACTGCTCGTTGAAGCCCGAGACCACCAGGTCCAGGACCTGGAAGGCACCACAGGGGTTGTTCACGTTCTCCGGATCGCTGGTGTCGCACTCCGGGTTGGTGAGACCACCGTTGGACTCGGCGAAGTTCTTCGTCGGCGAGTCGTTGGGCACGTCCTGGCTGCGGCCGCCGTAGGCGAGCGCCCACAGGACGCGGGCCACGGTGGCCTTGGAGCCCTTGTTCACGCTGCCGTTGGGGTTCAGGTACGGACCCGGCTTCTGCGAGTTGCTCGTCTTGACCGCCGGGGTCCACTCACCGAGCTTCTCGCGCAGGCCGTCGGTGGCCTTCCGCAGGGCGGCGAAGCCGTCGGTGATCTGGGAGAAGTCCGGGCTGCTGGTCACCTGCTCCGGCAGACCCGCGGCGGACGACTGCAGCTTCGAGATGGCGACGTCGTTGAACATCGTCAGGCCGTCGGACAGCTGCTTGACGCCGGGGGCGAGCTGGCCCTGCACCCCGTCGTTGATCTTGTTGGCGCCGTCGGACGCGGTCTTGAGGCCGTCCTCCAACTGACCGGCACCGGCCTCGAGCTGCATGCCCGCGTCGGTGATGGTGGCCGCGGTCTCGGACAACTGCTCGACGTCCTTGACCTTGCTGTTCAGTTGCGGGAAGTCCGCGGGGCTGAGCAGCGCGACCTTGATGTCGGCGGGCGGCACGACGGCGTTGGTGACGCGTCCCTCGATCTCGAAGGACCCGGTCGGCGACTGGCCGGGCAGCGCCGACGGCAGCAGGGCCACCGAGCCCTGCACCTGGGTGGCGCCCGTGCCGTTGCCCAGGACCGCGTCGGCCGCGGGGGCCGACAGTTCCTGCCAGGACTCGTCGAAGCCGAACACCAGCGAGGCACCCATGGCGACGGGGATCTCCGCCTCCTTGGTGATCGTCTGGCCCTTGGCGTCCTTGTAGGTGAGCTGGGTGGGCTCGCCGGTCGTGTTGGTGAAGGTGTACTTCAGCTTCGCCAGACCGGTCTGGCCGGCCAGATCGGCGGGCGCGATCGGCTGACCGTCGAGGGTGGCCTCGACCTTGACCGTCACCGGGATCGACTCGGGGTCGTAGTCCTGGGAGGTGCGGAAGGTCTGCGGGCCGTTGACGTTCAGGTCGTACTGGGCGTTGCCGTCCACCACCGACGGACCACCGAAGGAGTCCATGTTCTTGGGCGAGCTGCCCTCGGCCACCGGCACCGTGAACTGGGTGGTGCCGTTGCCGTCGACGCTGATCTGGGTGACCAGCGTCGCCCGGTTGATCTCGCCGTTGGCGTTACCGGTCGCCAGCACCGCCCGGGTGACCGTGCTCTGCACGTCGCCGGTCTCCTCCGCGGTGGCCAGGCTGCCGGGCAGCACACACGCTGCCATCACGGCGGACACCCCCACCACGGCTGCACCCACGCGGGCTGTGTTCATGCGCTTCGACATGGGTCACACCTCTTTGTTCAGGTTCGGGGCGCTGGAGGCACCGGCGGACTGGGGCTCGCCGGTCTGCACCGGAGGAGTCGATGGAGGTTGGTCCAGGCCGGTCGCGCCCGCGGCGCTGGCGTCCTGGGGGGCCCGGTCCGCCACGAAGATCGTGGCCAGGAAGCCGAGAGCGGCCGGGACGAGCGCCTGGGTGACGTACTGCGGGAGTTCGGTGAGGATGCCGGCGGGGTTGTCGGCGAAGGCCTGGCCGTAGGCCCCGGCGACCAGCACGATTCCCGCCAACGCCGCCCACAGGGGCAGCCGACCCGACGTGAGGCCGCAGATCAGGGTGACCAGACCCAGCGCGATCAGGATGCCGACGACCTGGCCACCGAAGGACGTGTTCAGCAGCAGGATGGACACCACGTAGACGACCATCGCGATGACCAACCCGACGACGAACGAGCCGACCCGGCCGACCGGGCCGCCGTCGGACACCAGCCCGAGGATGCCGCCGACCGCCAGCCCCAGGGTGATCGACCCCAGGCCCAGGTTCAGCAGGTTGTTCAGTATCAGGGCCACGATTCCGGCAGCCAGGAGCACCAAGCCCTGGATGAACGTTTTGCCCATACCTACTCCTCAGTCAGCGGTGCCACTGATGGCATCAGGCCTTGTCCTACCAATCCCGCAACCGGCTCGTTGCCGAAACGCAATAAATTGCGGGTCCGATTTGCTGCAAATGCGCCAACAGTCGGAAAGAACAGCCTTCCGGCAGGGCACAACGCCCGTTATGTCCGTTTCGGGGAACAGTCGTCGCCGATCCGTGATCTGGGGTCTTCTGGACCCGGAGAGGACGATCGACTAGAGGGATTCGGCGAGTTCCGTGGCCCAGTAGGTGAGCACGGCATCGGCCCCCGCCCGGTGGATGCCGAGCACGGTCTCGCGGATCAGCGCGTCGCGATCCACCCACCCGTTGGCGGCGGCCGCCTCGATGGCCGCATACTCGCCCGACACCTGGTAGGCCCAGACCGGCCGGTCGGACAGGGCCGCGACGTCGGCGAGGACGTCGAGGTACCCCATCGCGGGTTTGACCATGACCACGTCCGCGCCCTCCGCCAGGTCCAGGGCGGTCTCGCGCAGGGCCTCGCGTCGGTTGGCGGGGTCCTGCTGATAGGTGCGGCGGTCGCCCTCCAGTGCGGACTGCACCGCCTCCCGGAACGGGCCGTACCAGGCGGACGCGTACTTGGCGGCGTAGGCCAGCAGCACGACGTCGTCGTACCCGGCGGCGTCGAGGGCGCCGCGGACGGCCGCCACCTGACCGTCCATCATCCCCGACAGGCCCAGCACCTCGGCGCCTGCGTCGGCTTGGGACACGGCCATCCGTTGGTAGTGGTGCAGGGTCGCGTCGTTGTCGACGTGCCCGGTGTCGGTGAGCACGCCGCAGTGGCCGTGGTCGGTGAACTCGTCCAGGCACAGGTCGGCCATGACGACCGTGCGCCCGGCAGCTGCCGTCAGGGCGGCCCGGACCGCGCGGTTGAGGATGCCGTCGGGGTGCTGCCCCGCCGACCCCACGGCGTCGCGCTGCGCCGGGATCCCGAACAGCATGACGCCCCCGACGCCTGCCGCCGCGGCCCGTGCGACCGCGTCCGGCAGCGAGGCCAGGCAGTGCTGCACCTGGCCGGGCATGCTGGCGATCGGCCGCGGCTCGGTCAGGTCCTCGCGGACGAACAGCGGCTGGATCAGCGACTCGCCGGACAGCCGGTACTCGGCCACGAGACGCCGCAGGGCGGCGTTGCGGCGCAGCCGCCGGGGTCGCTCCACGATCAGGTGGCCTTGCGTCGGGCCGACGTGCGGCGCCGGCTGGGGCGCCACGTGACCTCACCGGCCTCCTCGGCCGCGGAACGCAGGGCGTCGCCGTGCTCGGCGAGGTTGCGGGCCAGGACCGCCACCTTGGGCTCGTCGGCCAGGACGTCCACCGTCAGGCCGTGCTCCTCGGCGGTGCTCGCCGTCTGCGGCCCGATGCACGCGATCACCGTGGTGGCGTGCGGCTTGCCCGCGATGCCGATCAGGTTGCGCACGGTGGACGACGACGTGAACAGGACCGCGTCGAAGCCGCCGGACTTGATGGCCTCGCGAATGTGGGCGGCCGGGGGCGCCGCGCGCACGGTCCGGTAGGCCGTGACGTCGTCGACCTCCCACCCGAGTTCGTTCATGCCGGCCACCAGGGTCTCGGTGGCAATGTCGGCGCGGGGCAGGAACACCCGGTTGATCGGGTCCATGACCGTGTCGTACTCGGGCCAGTCCTCCAGCAGCCCGCGGCTGGACTGCTCGCCGGAGGGCACCAGATCCGGGACGACCCCGAAGGTGCGCAGCGCCTCGGCGGTCGCGTCGCCGATGGCGGCGACCTTCAGACCCGCGAAGCTGCGGGCGTCCAGACCGTAGTCGGCGAAACGTTCACACACGGCGCGCACGGCATTCGTGGAGGTGAACACCACCCACTCGTAGCGGCCGGTGACGAGGCCCTGGATCGCGCGCTCCATCTGGTGCGGGGTCCGCGGCGGCTCGACCGAGATCGTGGGCACCTCCACCGGCACGGCGCCGTAGCGGCGCAACTGCTCGGACAGTTGGCCCGCCTGCTCCTTGGTGCGCGGCACGAGCACCCGCCACCCGAACAGGGGTTTGGTCTCGAACCACGACATCGTGGCGCGCTGGTCGACCACGTCTCCCACCACCATGATCCCGCTGCCGGTCTGCTTGGCGGCTTTGACCGCCGCTGCGACAGTACCGAGCGTGGCCACGATGGTGCGCTGGTCGATGGTGGTTCCGTTGCGGGTGATCGCGACCGGCGTGTTCTCCGGTCGGCCCGCCGCCACCAGTCCGGCGGCGATCTCAGCGGCCCGGTCCGCTCCGCCGAGGACCACCAGGGTCTGGCGGGGCCGTACGTGTGCCGACCAGTCGAGGTCGGTGTCGTGGGCGTCCACGACGGCAACTTCACGGGTCTTCCCGCCGGTCAGCCCGAAGCCCGCGTACGCGGGAACGCCGGTGACGGGGCTGACGCCGGGGACCACCTCGACCTCGACCTTGACGCGGCGCAGCGCCTGCACCTCGATCAGCAGGGAGCCGTCCAGCAGCGGGTCACCGCTGATCAGCCGGACCACCCCGGCGCCCTTCTTCAGGTGCTCGGAGACCAGCTTGGCGCGGGACCGGTGGTCCAGCGGCAGGCCGTCCTCGTCGGTGGCGGCCAGCAGCCGCTCGTCCTCCCCGAAGACCTCCCGGGCCAGGTCCAGCGCGTCGGCATCACAGACGATCACGTCGGCCCCCCGCAACAACTGCATCGCGCGCAGCGTCAACAGGTCGGGGTCCCCCGGTCCCGTGGCGATCAGTGCAACAACCCTCGACATGGCGTTCCGCTCCTTAGCGTTCATCGGACAACTCCCCCCACAAGTCCCTCATCGGCGAGCAACCGCTCCGCGGCGGCCCGACCCAGGTCGGTTGGCGCCCCTGCCGGCCCCGAGACGGACACCCGGATGGCCCGGGAGTCCTCGGCGGCATGGACGACACCGGTGAGGAAGATCTGGTCGGCCACCACCGTGGCCAGGGCGCCCACCGGCGCCGTGCAGCCCGCTTCGAGGCGGGCGAGCAGGGCCCGCTCCGCGCTGACGGCGGCGCGGGTGGGCAGGTCGTCGAGGACGGCGACCGCGGCCCGGGCGGCGGTGTCGCCGGTGCGTGTCTCCACCGCGAGCGCCCCCTGGCCGGGGGCGGGCATCATCCGGTCGGCGGGCAGGACGTCGGTGGCGCGGTCGGCGAGGCCCAGCCGTTGCAGCCCCGCGAGCGCGAGCAGGACCGCATCGAGCTCGCCACTGTCGACGAAGCCCAGCCGCGTCTCGACATTACCGCGGATAGGAACGACCTCGAGGTCGGGGCGCAGGTCGCGCAACTGGGCGCTGCGGCGCGGGGATCCCGTGCCGACCCGCGAGCCGGGAGCCAGTTCGTCCAGGGACGCGGCGCGCGAGACCAGGGCGTCGCGGACGTCCCCGCGCTCGGGCACCGCCGCCAGCGCCAGCCCCGGATGGAGGGCCGTGGGAAGGTCCTTGAGGGAGTGCACCGCGACATCGGCCTCCCCGGCGAGGACGGCATCGCGCACGGCTGCCACGAAGACACCGACACCGCCCATCGCGGTCAGCGGCCGGGACGACCGGTCACCCTGCGAGACCACGGGAACGAGTTCCACGGGCACGCCCACGGCATCCTCGATCCGGTGGGCCACCCACTGGGACTGGGCGAGAGCCAGCGGCGACTTCCTGGTGGCCAGGCGCAAAGGGGTCATGGCGTCTCCCCCAGCTTCTCGCGGGGCAACAGCATGGAGTCGACGAGGTCCACCGACAGGTCGAACAGCGAGTTCAGCGCATCCGCGTACCGCTGGCCGTCCGGGTCGGCCGCCAACTCCTTGATCCGGACGGTGGGGGTGTGCATGAGCGTGTTCACCGTCCGGCGCAGGGACTGCTCGATGGTGGCCCACTCGTCCTCGGTCAGACCCGGGAGACGTTCCCGCAGCCGTACGAGTTCGGCGTCCACCACAGCCGTGCCGCGGCTGCGCAGGCTGACGAGCACGGGTTCGACCGCGCGGGCGGCGCGCACGGCGAAATAGTCGCGCAGCTCGTCGCTGACGATCTGGGCTGCGGCCTGGGAATCGCTGTGGTCGGCGTGGGCCTCCGGGCGCTCGGCCAGGGCGGCCAGGTCGATGCGCACGACACCCGGGAGCGCGGCGGTCGCGGGGTCGGTGTCGTGGGGCAGGGCGAGGTCGACGAGGACGAGGGTCCGGTCGGGGCGCGCCGCGACGACACCTGCCACAGCCGTCCGGTCCACGATCGTGCCGACGGCGCCCGTGCAGAAGACCGCGACGTCGGCGTCCGCCAGCAGCGCGGGGAGGTCATCCAGGGCCGCTCCCCGGGCGTCGTAGGAGGCCGCGAGCCGCTGGGCCGTGGCGACGGTGCGGCTGGCGACCGTGACCTCCCCGACTCCCAGGCGGGCCGCGTGCGCCACGGCGAGACTCGAGAGCGCCCCCGCCCCGACGACCAGGAGGCGCGCCTGCTCCGCCTGCGGCCCGCCGCGGGCGGACAACTGCTCGAACGCATCGGCGTAGGCCACCGTCACGACGTTGGCGCCGGCACGGTCCAGCCCCGTCTCGGTGCGCACCCGCTTGCCGACGCGCAGCGCGGCCTGCGTGACCTCGTTCAGTTCCCGCCCCGCCGTGCCCGCCTCCTGGGCATCCGCGAGGGCGGAGCGGATCTGTCCCAGGATCTGCTGCTCACCCACGACCATGGAGTTGAGTCCGGCACCGACCTCGAACAGATGTTGCGCGGCTCGCTCGTCGTAGTGCACGTAACACTGCGGGGTCACGTCCACGACGGACTGTCCCGTTGCCTTGGCCAGTACCGCGGTCAGGTCGTCGACCGCGGCGTGGAACCGGTCCACCTCGGCATAGATCTCGACGCGGTTGCAGGTGGACACCACCACGGCCTCCGCCACGTGGGGACTGGTGAGCGCACCGGTCGCCAGCGCGGCGCTGTCGGCCGCCGCGAGGGCCTCGAGCAGGTCCATGGGCGCCGACGTGTGGTTGGCCCCCACCACCAGAAGCGTCATGCGGGCACCCCCGGACGGGAGTCGCCGGTGGCGGAGTCCCGCAGGTCCAGGCCGGTGACGTCGATGGCCCGCGGCACCCCGGCGCCGTTGGTGGACGCGTCGCCGCGTCGTCGCTGCTGGGCGTGGAAGGCCAGGATCTGCAGTTCCAGACCGAGGTCGACCTTGCGGACCTCCACGTGGGCGGGCACGGTCAGGACGGTGGGGGCGAAGTTGAGGATGCTCGTGATCCCGGCGGCGACCAGCCGGTCGCACACCTCCTGGGCCCCCTCCGCCGGCGTGGCCACGACCCCGATGTCGGGTTGGGTGACCGCCGCCAGTTCCTCCAACTCGGCGACCGACGAGATCCGGGCCGGACCCACCTGCCGTCCGACCTGCTCGGAGTCGACGTCGAGCAGACCGACGACCTGGAACCCGCGGCTGGCGAAGCCGGCGTAGGACGCCAGCGCCCGGCCGAGGTTGCCGGCGCCCACGATGAACACGGCCGCGTCGTTGGTCAGGCCCAGATCGCGGGAGATCTGATAGTTCAGGTAAGCCACGTCGTACCCGACGCCGCGCACGCCGTATGAACCCAGGTGCGAGAGGTCCTTGCGGACCTTGGCACTGTTGACCCCGGTCAGGTCGGCAAGTTCCTTGGAGCTGACGGTCGCCACCTCGGTGTCGAGGAGCTGACCCAGGACGCGGTGGTAGATGGGGAGCCGCGCGACAGTGGCGGCCGGGATGTCGCGGGTGGCGACGGGCCCGGACGACGGCGACTGAGGCGTCAACAACCCTCCCCATACCCGCGGACCGACAGGTTGCGGTCCGGTGCCGCACGGAGTCGGCGGCGCGCTCAGATTACGAGCGCGCCGGAGGCATCACAAAAGCACGAGAAAGCCCCCGGCCGGTTATCGGACGTCGATTCCGTGCTATGGGAGACGCGATTCGGGGGCTGGTGACCACTCCGCGGAACGGGGTGCGGCGACCTGTCCGGCGACGGGCCACCACCGGTCGTCGAGTAGGGCGGCCGCCCCGACCAGCCCCGCATCGGGCGCGGCGAGCACGATGCGACAGCGTCTCGCGAAGTCCACCCGGGCATGCCGGTCGAAGGCATCGAACAGCGCCGGCAGCAGCAGATCGGCCGCGCGGGACACGCCCCCGCCGAGCGCGACCGTCTGCAGGTCGAGCAGGGCGACCGCCCCGGCCAGGGCGACGCCCACGGCGTTCCCGCACCTCCGGAAGGCGGCCACGGCCACCTCGTCCCCGGCGCGCGCCGCCGCCGCCAGGGCCCCGGCGTCACCGGAGCCCGTGGGCCGCCAGCCCTGTTCCCGGGCCCAGGCCACCAGTGCCGGACCCCGGGCGACGGCCTCCAGGCACCCCTGGCCGCCGCACCGGCACGGGGGGCCGTCGGGGTGCACCACCACGTGGCCGAGGTGGCCCGCGTTGCCGCTCGCGCCCGACACCAGCCGGCCGTCGAGGATCAGTCCGGCGCCGACCCCGGTGGAGACCACCATGCCCAGGCAGTTGGCCGCGGGCTGGCCCGCCCCGATGAGGCTCTCGCCGACCGTCAGGCAGACGGCGTCGTTGTGCACACGGGTGGGCAGCGCGAATTCCTCGGCCAGGCGGTCACGCAGCGGGAACCCGCGCCAACCCGGGATGTTGAGGGGCGACACGTCGCCGCTGGGCCAGCGCATCGGGCCGCCACACCCCACTCCCAGTCCGGCGAGGGGACCCGGCGCGGCGGGCAGGACCGCGTTGACGACCAGGACGACGGTGTCGAACAGTTCCTCGGCGCCGGCGTCGGGGGGCGTCGGAGCCACCGCACGTTCGAGGATGCGGTCGTCGTCACCGACGATCGCGGCGGCCATCTTGGTTCCGCCGACGTCGAGAGCCAGACGGGCGGTCACCCCGGGGTGGTCACCACCGCGGTGCCGTAGGCCGAGACCTCCGTGAACGTGCCGGCGACGTCACCGGCGTCGATCCGCACGCCGATGACGGCAGTCGCACCCGCCTCAGCCGCCGCGGCGGACAGCCGGTCCAGGGCGTCGGCGCGCGTGCGCTGCATCAGTCCGGCGTGGTCGGACGGCCCGAAGCCGCCGAAGGATGCGACCTCGGAGAGTTCGGCGTGGCTGCGGACCGCCACTCCCATGACGGGCCCGATGACCGACACCACGCGATGTCCCGGGAGCGTCTCGGTGGTCACGACGACCACATCGGCTCCGGCGCCCGCCGGCGCTGCCGGAACGACCGGGGTCACCGCCGGCGTGGCGACGGGGGCCACTGCCGGGGTGGGGACGGGGGCCACTGCCGGCTCGGAGAGCGCTGAGACCTCCGCAGCGAAGCCCGACAGCGGGTCGACCACGGCGGGGGCGGCGGGCTGCACCGCGACCGGCTGGTCGACCACCGTCTCAGCAAAGACCGGGCCCGCCTCGGCCACGGTCACGGTCTCCTGGACGGCCGGTTGGACCGCGACGACCTCCGGCTCCGGCACGAGGGGCCGGGTCTGGTCGGTCCAGGCTCCTCCGTCCCAATAGCGCAGGGACTGGGGATCCTGGGGGTCGGCGTACCACGCGGCAGGTGGCAGTGACTGATCGCTCATAGCCCGCAGCGTAGTCAGCCGAGCCTGGCGAAGGGAGGGGTTCGGCAAGGTCGCCCACCGACGGCCGGACCCGCACCCGCGTACCCTGCCACCGTGAGCCGTCGCGACCTTCCGCTGCGCACTCGGGCCGCCATCGGGGCGGGCCGGGCGGCGTCCCGTCTCTCGCGGGCCGCCGGGCGCGGTGAGGGCATGGTGATCGGCGGCCAGGTCATCCTGCGGCTGGCTCCCGGCGCCATCGACGAACTGGCCGGCGACCGCGTCGCCGCCCTCGTGTCCGCGACGAACGGCAAGACGTCCACGACCCGCCTGCTGGCGGAGTCGCTGTCCCAGGCGGGCCCCGTCGTGGCGCAGCCGACCGGGGCGAACATGTCGACCGGCATCGTCATGACGTTGTCCGAGTCGGCCCCCGACGCGACGGTGGTCCTGGAGGTCGACGAGGCCTACCTGCCCCGTACCGTCGGGCAGACCCGGCCGCGGGTCCTGCTGCTGGGCAACCTCAGCCGCGACCAGCTCGACCGCATGAACGAGGTCGCGATGACCGCCCGTTCCTGGCGGCGCATGCTCCAGGAACACCCCGACGTCACCGTCGTGGCCAACGCTGACGACCCGATGGTCGAGTTCGCCGCCACGGCGGCGGGCCAGGTCGTCTGGGTGGCCGCCGGGCAGGCGTGGACCAGCGACTCCGCCGTCTGCGCGGCGTGCGGAACGCTGTTGGGCCGCGGCGACGGCACCTGGTGGTGTCCCGGGTGCGGGCGGCGGCGCCCCGACCCCGCCTGGACGCTCGCGGGAGAAGAAGCGGTGGGTCCCGACGGCTCCCGGTACGACCTCAGCTCCCTCCAACTGCCGGGCCGTTTCAACCGCGCCAACGCCACCCTGGTGCTGGCGGCCACGGACGCCCTGGGTCTGGACCCCCGCGCCGGGCTGGAGCGGATGGCCCGGGTCGACTCGGTCTCCGGCCGGTACGGCACGTTTCGGGTGGGCGACCTGCGCATCCGCCTCTTCCTGGCCAAGAACCCCGCCGGCTGGTCGGAGCTGCTGGATGTGATGCCGCCGGCACCGGAACCCGTGATCGTCACCATCAACTCCGACTACGCCGACGGGCGCGACCCGTCGTGGCTGTGGGATGTGCCGTTCGAGAAGCTCGCGGGCCGGACGGTGGTGGCCACCGGCTTCCGACGCCGGGACCTGGCCGTCCGCCTCACGCAGGCGGGCGTGGACCACGTGGTCATCGAGGACCCCTACGCTCCGGACGCCCCGCTGCCGCCGGGGATGCGCGATCTGCCCGCGGTCAACTGCTGTGCCACCTACACCGCGTTCCACCACCTGCGCACGACCGGAGAAGCACTGTGAGCGACCCCGTCGTCATCGCCTCCATCTACCCCGACCTGCTGGGCACCTACGGGGACGGCGGCAACGTCATCACTCTCCGCCACCGGGCCGCGCTGCGGGGTCTGCCCACGGAGGTGATCGCCGTGCAGCCCGGCGACGCGCTGCCCGACGGCGCGGACCTGTACGTGCTGGGGGGTGGGGAGGACACCGCGCAGGTCGCCGCCTGCGAAGCCCTCCAGAAGGACGGGGCGCTGGCCCGGGCGGCCCAGCGGGGCGCTCCCATCCTGGCCATCTGCGCGGGCTACCAGTTGCTCGGCACGTTCTTCCCCGACGCCACCGGTTCCCCCGCCCCCGGTCTGGAACTGATCGATCTCAGCACCTCACGGCTGCCCGCCCGTGCGGTGGGCGAACTCGTCGCGGACCCGACGGACCGGCCCGGACTCCTGGGCGCCGACCGGTTCACGGGATACGAGAACCACGCGGGCGGCACGACGCTGGGCCCCGGCGTGGCGCCGCTGGGGCGTGTCGTGGCAGGCGTCGGCAACGGCGACGGTACGGAGGGCGCGGTCAGCGGCCACATCGTGGGCACCTACCTGCACGGGCCCTGCCTGGTCCGCAACCCCGACATCGCCGACCAGCTGCTGGAGTGGGCCACCGGCTCCCCCCTGACACCGGTCACCGAGGCGGCGGTCGCCGACCTGCGCGCCGAGCGGTTCCGCACGGTGCTCGGCGGGTGAGGCGCCTCACCGACCGGGTGCGCCGCACGCCGTTGCTCGAGGGGCTTCCCCACGAGGTGGGCGTCATCGCCGCGATCGCGTTCTGCGTGGCCCTCGGCTTCGGGATCGTGGCCCCCGCCATCCCCATCTACGCCAGCACCTTCGGGGTGTCGGCGTTCCTCGCCGGTGCGGTGGTCAGTGCCTTCGCCCTGATGCGGCTGCTGTTCAGCGCACCCGCCGGCTCGCTGGTCGACCGCGTCGGGGAGCGGCGCGTGCTCACCACCGGCCTGCTGATCGTGGCCGTGTCCAGCGCCTTCGCCGGCTTGGCGCAGACCTACGGACAGCTGCTCGTGCTGCGGGGCGTGGGCGGTATCGGCAGCAGCATGTTCACGGTGTCGGCGATGGCGTTGCTGCTGAAGGTCGTGGCGCCTCGGCAGCGCGGCCGGGCCGCCGGAGCGTTCCAGGCGGGGTTCCTGCTGGGCGGAGTGGCGGGACCCGCCGTGGGCGGTGCCGTCGTCGGGGTGTCGATCCGGGCGCCGTTCTTCGTCTATGCCGTGACGTTGGGACTCGCCGCGTTCGTCGCCTGGCGGTACCTGCCCCAGGAACCACCCGGGCAGCCCGTGGTGCCGGAACAGCCGCCGGCGGTCGCACCGCTCGACGAGATGGCCGAGGACCTCCCCGGCGCGGATCCAATCGTCGCGACATCGGGTGCCGACGTCGGCGGGAGTCCGTCCGAGCCGGACACCGCGGCCCCCACGCTCGGAGAAGTACTGCACAACCGCGCCTACCGGGCGGCGCTGGCCGCGAACCTCACCAACGGCTTCGTGACGTTCGGGCTGCGCAGCTCGCTGGTCCCGCTGTTCGTGGTGGAGGGGCTGTCCGCCGACGCGACGATGTCCGGCATCGGGTTCCTGGTCGCTGCGGCGACCCAGGCGCTCATGCTGCTTCCCGCCGGCCGCCTGGCTGATCAGCGGGGACGCCGTCCGGCCCTGCTGCTCGGCGCGACCCTGACGCTGATCGGCATGGCGGCCCTGGTGGTGGCGGGAGCGACATGGATGTTCCTGGTGGCCATGGCGGTCTCCGGTCTGGCCACGGCCTTCATGGCATCGGCACCGGCGGCGGTCGCGGGGGATGTCGCGGGGCCCGGCGGCAAGGGCATCGTGATCGCGGTGTTCCAGATGACCGCGGACTTCGGCGCCATCCTCGGCCCCCTCCTCGCAGGGTTCCTGGCCGACCGCCTGGGGTTCGGCCCGGCGTTCGCCGTCGGCGTCGTGGTGGCGGCGGTGGCCCTCCTCGCGGCCGTCCGGATGCCCGAGACGCTGCAGCCCCGCAGCGCGGACGCCTGACCGCAGCGCGGGGTAGGCTCGGCCACGCACCCCGGCCCTCGTCCTCCCGCATTCGCGGCCTGCGTCCGGGCCGGTGCCCCAACGGAAGGGAGCAGCGATGACGCTGCCTGTTCGCGCCCGTCGCCTCCTGCCAGCAGCACTCCTGGCGTCCCTCGCCCCCGCCCTCCTCGCCGTTCCGGCTTCGGCGGGGAAGGCCCAGCAGACCGCCCCCAACCCGGCCTACACCTCGTTGATGCAGGACGTCCTGATCAACGCCGACTACTGGGACAAGGAACCGAAGATGCTCGCCGCCGGGCTGGGCTTCACGAACATCCTCGGCGTGACCAACGCCGACTCCACCGACCTCGCGGTTGCCCAGGCGGCGGTCCAGGCGGTGTCCGGAGCGTGGAATGTGGGAATGACCTGCGCCTCCACCGCCACCCCGCCGCAGCGCGCCTACACGTCGGCGATGAGCCCCAACCAGATCCTCTCCGGCTACGGCGTATCCGTGAACGACGGGTCCGGGCTGCCGGTCGAGTTCTCGTGGCCGGTCCTGCCGAGCACCGTGACCGCGACCGACTTCCGGGTGACGCTGAGCGACGGCTCGGTGGTCACCCCCGAAGGCGTATCGATCGCTCCGAACCTCGAGTACAACGAGCGTTCGACGGTGGTTCTCGTCGGCGCTTTCGGCACGCCGTTCCCGTCCGATCAGGGTGGCATCTACGCGACCAAGGTCGAGGTCGTGAGCGACGCGACGCCGATGACGCTCATCGGTCCCCGCTCGAAGCAAGTCAGCGCTGTCGGGATGAGCGCTACGAAGACGACCTCCCCCTACGACCTTCCGTCCAGTGACCCGACGGGGTGGCCCGGCCCGAAACTGACCGGCGGCAAGATCTCGAAGATGTCGACGGCGGGTGAGCGGGCTCCCGTCCTGTTCGGCGGCAACCTCGAGAATGACGGTGTCGACCTCTACGGAAAGGCCGCCAAGTTCCGGATTCGCGTGCTGACCACCGGCGGCTTCTCGCCGGACGGCATCCGCGGGATCTACCCCACCGACTACCGGAACTTCTTCCGGGTCGTGGCCCGCTCGCGCAGCGGGAAGCTCGTTCGCCTTGTCTCCTCCGGGCGTACCTACCGGATCGACGGGCACCCGTTGCGCGTCCTCGGCCTGGCGGATGTCGGACACCAGCAGGACTCCTACGACTACTGCTACGGCGATGATCATGACAACCAGTTCGACATCGTGCTGGGCGGCTCGATCAAGGCCGCCAAACGCGTCCGCCAGGTGATCATCCCCGCCTCCGGAAAGGGCTACCAGCCCTTCTACAACCCGGGTGGCCCGGGAACCACCCCGGTTGCCGGCGTCTACTACACCGGGCCGGGGCCGCGCTATGTGCAGAAGATCACCAACGCACTCCGCAACCCGATGACGGTCACCTACGTCAACAGGTAAGCCAACGGGCCATCGCCTTCACCGGAAGGCCGATGGCGGGATCACCGCCGCAGATGCGTGGCGGCCCAGATGACGGGAGCATGGAACGTGAGCATTTTCGGTCTTCGCAAGTCGACGATGGTGACCCCGCAGGACGCGCTGCCCGGGCGCCCCGAACGGACGTTCCCCGTCCCCGCCCGGCACGAGGTGCTGGGGACACCGCTGGAGTTCCCCGCCGGCATCCCTGACGGCCTGGCCGTGGGCTACGTCGGGATGGGCTGCTTCTGGGGGGCCGAACGGCGCATGTGGCAGCTGCCCGGCGTCTACTCGACAGCTGTGGGCTACCAGGGTGGCTTCACCCCGAATCCCACCTACGCCGAGGTGTGCACGGGACGCACCGGCCACACGGAGGCCGTGCAGGTGGTCTACGACCCCGACACCCTGGACTTCGCCGACCTGCTCAGGGTCTTCTGGGAGAACCACGACCCGACCCAGGGCTACCGGCAGGGCAACGACGTCGGCACGCAGTACCGGTCGACGTTGTTCCTCACCAACCCCGGGCAGGAGGCCCTGGCGGAACTCAGCCGGGAGAAGTACCAGACGGTGCTCACGGACAACGGACTGGACCCCATCACCACGCAGATCGCGGCTGCCGAGGGCCTGCCGTTCTATTACGCCGAGCCCGAGCACCAGCAGTACCTGGCCAAGAACCCACGGGGCTACGACTGTCACGCGAACACGGGTTACGCGCTACCCGCCCTCTGAGCTCGACCCCCGCGTCATCGGCGTGCCGCCGATCCGCTGCGACTCCTTCAGCGGGTTTCGCCGGTGAAGGACATGAGAGACTGGGTCCAAGTACAGACTGGCAGGAGAGCGGGACATGAGGCGGTTCGTGACGGGCCCCCGATCCTGGCGCCCGCTCGTGGGAGCCGCCGCAGCGGCAACCGTGGCCGCCGCGCTGTGGGCACCCTCTTCAGGTGGAGCGCTGGCCGCCCCGGCGGCCGCCAAGACCTTCGACGTCACCACCAGTCAGTGCACCGGCCCCGGCTCCCTGGTGGCGGCCGTCACCGCTGCCAACAACAATCCCGGGCGGGACACCATCCGTTTCCGGTCCGGGCTCGCCGTGCAGGCGTCGGGGTGCCCGCCCGTCTACGGCGGTGCCGGCTATCAACCCGGTCACTACTTCCTCGCGAAGGTCACCGAGTCCGTGACCTTCGAGGGCAACGGCGCCAAACTGGCCGGCGCCATCTACTGGCTCAACGAGAGCGGCAACTTCAACCCCGGCTACTGCCCCGACAGCAAGACGGGGGTCTTGCGCCTCGCCACCACCCCCGGCTTTCTCGAGGTCGGACGCCGCGGCGCCGACAACAGCGGGATCGACGTCGCGGTCCACAACCTGAGCATGGACCAGGTCAGTTCCGTGGCTCGCGTGCGTGCCGGCGGCAGTCTCGAGCTCGACGGCGTCACGGCGACGAAGATCTACAGCAACGACAAGGACTGCGGCGAGCCGGCGGTCCTGCTCGACGAGAACTCCAGCGGTCGGATCCTGAACAGCACCTTCGCCTCAGTGATCAACAACGCGGAGGCCGACACGATTATGGGAACGGGCATCGTGGCGGGCTACCACGCGCGCCACCTGTACGTGCTCAACTCCCAGTTCGTGCAGTCACGCGGTGGCTACGGGCTGGTCTGGTGGGGCAATGACGCGGGCGCCACGGCCAACGTGGTGTCCAGCCAGTTCAACGACGCCGAGGGCATTCTCGCCTACGGGGGCACGTGAACGTCGTGAACTCGGCCTTCGGATTCCCGGCCCGGGTGACCGCTCCCGACCGGCTCAACGCCCTCGGGGGGAGCCTGACCCTGCAGGCCGCAACCGTCGCGGCGCCGCAAGCGTTCTGCAACACCACCGCATGCCGTGGGGAGGGCAAGCAGGGCAGCCCCCTGGTCGCCCAGAACCAGAACATCGCGCTGCAGCAGACGGCGGTCGGCGTCCAGGCGCCGCAGGACCCCGGGTCGTATGTGGTGAACTCCGCGGCCACCGACCCCGGGCAGTACCGGGGTGCGGTGACCGCCGACCCCTACACCTGGATCTCCCCGGTATCCGAGCAGAGCGCCGCCACTCTCCGATCCGTCACGGGTCAGCCGGCGCTGCTGACGGCCCTGCCCGGCCTGCCCACCAACCCGTTCGCCAGCTTCACGCAGAAGGTCACGCCGGTGCTCTACCGCCTGTCCCCGCCTGCCGCGCCCCAGCCCGGCGTACTGCTGGACGTCGTCCCCGACGCGTCGCCCGGGCAGGTCAATCAGTTGCTCGACCCCGAGACCGGACAACCCATCACCACCGACGTCTTCGGCTCCCCGCGAGTGGACAACAACGGACGGCGCAACGTCGGTGCGGTCCAGATGACCCTGGCCCCCCGCATCGAGGTGACCCGCCCCCAGCAGACATCCCTGGACACGACGTGGACCAGGCCCGCCGATCCGGCGTCGGGGCCCATCACGGGTTACGGGCTGTACTACCGGGCCGTGGGCGGAGGCGGGTACACCCGCATCGACATCGCGGGCGCGGACACGACCAGCCGTACCCTCACGGGACTGACCCCCGACACCTCCTACGAGTCCTACGTGGTGGCCGTCAACGCTCTCGGGGACGGCCCCCCGAGCAACGTCGTCACCGACAAGACGGCGCCGGAACCCCACCTGTCCTACCCGGCGGGCAAGGGCCAAGTCGGGGTCAAGTTCGCCCCGCTGAAGCCGCAGGTCCAGGACGTGAGCGCGCCGCGCACCTACGCGGTCAGCTCGGGCGCGCTGCCCAAGGGACTCGCGCTGGACCCGACGAGCGGGGAGATCTCCGGGACCCCGCAGCAGTCGGGCAAGACGAACCTGCAGATCACGGTGATCGGGGGCAACGGAACAGCCGCAGCCGACGTGACGATCGACGTGTCTGCCCGGTCCCTGACGCCGCACCTGTCCTACCCCACGGGCAAGGGCGAGCAGGGCCACCCGATCGACCCCCTGACGCCGCAGACCGACGGTCTGTCCGGGACCCTCGTCTACGAGATCAGCAAGGGGGAACTGCCCCCCGGACTGGTGCTCGACCGCCGCACCGGGGTCATCTCGGGTACACCGCGGGCGCAGGGGACCTTCACGGCCACCGTGCGGGTGACCGGAGCCAACGGGTCGGCTGCCGCCACGGTCACCATTCAGGTGCGCCCATCCGCCACCCCCTACCTGCACTACGGCACGGTGACGGGGGACGTCGGGAAGCCCGTGGCGCCTCGCCCGCCGCAGACCAGCGGCCTCACCGGCGTCGTCAGCTACGCGATCACGCGCGGCACCCTCCCCCGGGGGCTCTCCTTCGACTCCGCCACGGGCGTCGTCTCCGGCACCGCCCACCGGAGGATCGACCGCACGGTGAAGGTCACGGCCACCGGAACGAACGGCTCAGCCGCCGCCCCTGCCCGGATCCTCGTCACCCGGCCTGCCACCCCCCTGACGGTGGACGCACGCCGGCTGTCGGCGCGGCTGACGGTGGGCAAGACGATGAAGCTGATCCAGAAGGTCACGTCGCCGGGCACGGTGCGGGTCCGCACGACCTGCCGCGTCCACGGCGCCGTGGCCAACCGCCACTGCGATGTCCGCGTCACGCGCTCCCACAAGGTCTACGTGACCCCGCTGTGCAACGAGGACGTGAGCGTCACCGTGCGCATCGACGCCAAGGTCCGCGGCAAGGAGAACACACAGTGGCAGCGCACCTGGCGGGTGGACCGTACGCCGCACACGGCCTGCACCGCCCCGGGCACCGGGTAGGCGCCGCGACGAAGGTCGCTGGGAACCACGACTTCCGGAACTCCCCAGGAAGTCCGTCGGGTCACCTCCACCCGGACGTCCCTCGGCCCTCACAGCGCCTGGACGGCGGCGGTGAGGAGAGGCGCCACGATCAGGGCGGGTAGCAGGTCGCCCACCGGTGTGGCCCGTACGTTCAGCAGTCGCAATCCGACCCCGAGCAGCAGGATGCCCCCGGTGGCGGTCATGGCCGCGATCATGGCGTCGGGAAGAACGGCACCCAGCGAGATCCCGAGGACCGTCACGACCCCCTGATAGACGGCCACCGACAACGCGGACAGCGCGACCCCCCACCCCAGGGTCGTGGCGAAGGCGAGGGCGGCGAACATGTCCAGCGCGGACTTCAGCAGCAGTTGGTCGATGCCGTTGCCCAGACCGTCGCTCAGCGCTCCCAGGATCGCCAGCGGGCCGATGCAGAAGAGCAGGGATGCGGTGACGAAACCCTCGACGAAGCGCTCGCGGTCCGCGGTCCCGCCTCCGCGGGACAGTCGGGTCTGCAGCCAGCCGCCGAGGTCCTCCATCCGGTCCTCGATGCGCAGCAGCGACCCGGCGACGCCCCCGATCACCAGGGCCCCCAGCACGACCAGAAGGGTCCAGGCCCCCCCGACGGCGGCCACGAAGTCGTCGTCCCGGATAGCCGCGATGTTGAGCGCGCCGACCACCAGCACCACCAGGCCCAGCGCGTCGGTCACGGTGTCCCGGGTGCGCTGCGGCAGCCGGTGCCCCGCCAGCACCCCCAGCGTCGTCCCGACGAGAATCGCGACCACGTTGATCAGGGTTCCCACGCCGGCCACGCCCCGAGACTAGGGGGCGTACGAGCGGCTACCGGCACCGGCTAGGGTCGCCCCATGCTCCCCGACTCCGTACAACGGTTCATCGACGCCGACATCGCCGCCGCTCCCGGGTCCTACGACGACCTGCGGTGTGTGGTGTTCAACGGGACGCTCAAACGCTCCCCCGAGACCTCGCACACCGACGCCCTGGTCGACATCAGCCGCCACATCATGACGTCCCTGGGGGTGCGCGTCGACACGGTGCGCACCGTCGACCACGTCATCCCGCCGGGCGTCTACCCCGACATGACGGAGCACGGGTACGACCGGGACGACTTCCCCGAGATCTACCGCTCGCTGGTCGAGCCGGCCGACCTCATGATCCTCGCGACACCGATCTGGCTGGGGGACCAGTCGTCGCCCACCCGCACGATCATCGAACGCCTGTACGCCTACTCCGGGGAGACCAATGCGGCCACCCAGTGGGCGTACTACGGGAAGGTGGGGGGGGTCCTCATCACGGGCAACGAGGACGGCGGCAAACACTGCGCCGCCCAGATGCTGTACGCGCTGCAACACATCGGCTGCACGGTCCCCCCGCAGTCCGACGCGTACTGGACGGGAGAGGCCGGCCCCGGACCCTCCTACCTCGACGAGTCCGAGCAGGGCACGCGCAACCACTGGACCACCCGGAACACGGTGTTCCTGACCTGGAACATGCTGCACTTCGCGCGGCTGCTGAAGGACTCCGGCGGGGTGCCCGCCCACGGGAATCTGACGAGGAACTGGGACCTGGCCGACCGCGAGCATCCCAACCCGGAATACCGCGCCTGAGGCAGTCGCGTGGAGATCGCCCTGTGGCTCGTCGCCATCGTCGTCGGCGTGGTGGTGACCGCGGCACTCGCCGACCGGTGGCGGGTGCCCGCCCCTCTGCTGCTGGTCGTCATCGGCGTCGCGGTGGCCTACCTCCCGGTGGTCCCACACTTCGAACTGGAACCCGAACTGGTCCTGGTGGGCATCCTCCCGCCGCTGCTGTACAGCGCCGCGTACAACACGTCCTTCATCGACTTCCGCGCCAAGAAGGGCACCATCGCGTCCCTGTCCATCGGACTGGTGATCTTCACGACCGTGGCGGTCGGCCTGGTGGCGTGGTGGCTGATCCCCGGAATCCCGCTGGCCGCGGGGTTCGCGCTCGGTGCGGTGGTGGCGCCGCCGGATGCGGTGGCCGCGACCGCTATCGCGCGCCGGGTCGGCATGCCGATGTCGGTGGTACAGGTGCTCGAGGGCGAGAGCCTGGTCAACGACGCCACGGCCCTGACCGCCCTGCGCACCGCGATCGCCGCCGTGGCCGGCACCGTGACCGTGCTGCAGGTGGGTTTCGGTTTCCTGCTCGCCGCGGGGGGCGGAGTCGTGGTCGGGGTGGTCGTGGCCGCCGCCTACATCCCGCTGCGGCGCCGGATCACGAACCCCACGCTGGACACGGCCCTGTCCTTCACCATCCCGTACGTCGCCTTCATCCCCGCCGAGTCCGTGCACGCGTCGGGGGTGATCGCCGTGGTGGTGGCGGGACTGCTCATCGGGCACCGTTCGCCGACGATCAGTTCCGGTACCGCGCGTTTGACCGCCGAGGCCAACTGGCGCACGGTGTCGTTCCTGCTGGAGAACGTGGTCTTCCTGCTGATCGGTCTGCAACTGCCCGGGCTGGTGGCTGCGATGGCGGAGGACGGCATCTCCCTGGCGGTGATCGGTGCCGCAGCAGTGGGGGTCTACCTGGCCACCGTCGTGACCCGGTTCGTCTGGGTGTTCGCCAGCGGGTGGCTGCAGCGCTCGTCGTGGTTCGGCGCCCAGAGCGCGGGAACGGAGCGAAAGGACCTGACGGTGATCTCGTGGGCGGGGATGCGCGGCGTCGTCACCCTGGCAGCAGCCCTGACGCTGCCGATGGACTGGCCCCACCGGTCGGTGCTGATCTTCATCGCGCTCTGTGTCGTGGTGGCCTCCCTCCTGGTCCAGGGTGCCAGCCTGCCGTGGCTGGTGCGGCGGCTGCACCTGGCCGGGCCCGACCCGGGACAACTCGCCCTGCAGGAGGCCAGCCTCCTGGATCGGGCCACCGCCGCCGGCGAGGAGCGCCTGGGGGACCTGACCGGCGACGCCCCCGCAGAGGTCGTCACCCGTCTGCGGACACGTGCCGACGACCGGCTCAACGCAGCCTGGGAACGGGTCGCCAGCCCGGGGGGCCGGGAGACCCCCACGGAGGCCTACACCCGGCTGAGACTGGCGATGCTGGCCGCCGAGCGGGACGAGGTCGTGAGCGCGCGGGACGGGGGCGACTACCCCGACGAGGTCGTGCGCCGGGTGATCCGGCTCATGGACGTGGAGCAGGGCATGCTCGATTCGCCGACTCCGGACGGGTGGGGCCGCGGCGGTGACCTGGTCACGCCGGCGGACGCCGGGACCTGCCGCCATCTGCGCGCGGCCACCGCGGCGCCGGCGCCGGAGACGTTCGCGTGCGCGGACTGCGTGACCGAGCACACCAGCTGGGTTCATCTGCGGCAGTGCCTGACCTGCGGGACGGTCGGCTGCTGCGACTCCTCGCCGGCGGCCCACGCCACCCGGCACTTCACCGAGACCGGCCATCCCGTCATCCGCAGCATCGAGCCCGGGGAGTCGTGGCGCTGGTGTTACCCCGACCGACTCCTGGGCGCCGCGCCGCCGTCCGAGTAGGTCCGGCTGCGGTGTGGGCAAGCATCGGGGCTACGCTCACGGCGTGGCTACCGACGATCTCCAGCTCGAAACCCACGGACCTGCGGTCCACCTCGTGCTCAACCGGCCCGACAAGGCCAATGCGCTGACCCAGGCGATGTGGGACGACCTGCCCGCCCTCGTGGCGCAGGCGCAGGAGGTCACCGGGGCACGGGTGCTGATCCTGCGGTCGGTGACCGACAAGGTGTTCAGCGCGGGCGCCGACGTGGCGGAGTACCGGGAGAACGCGGGCAGCACGGCCTGGGGGCTGTCCAACCACACCCGCGTCACCGCGGCGACCCAGGCGCTGGCCGACTGCCGCCTGGCTACGGTCGCGCGGATCGCCGGCCCCTGTGCGGGTGGCGCGGTCGCCCTGGTCACCGCGTGCGACCTGCGGTTCGCGTCGGCGGACGCCCTGTTCGCCATCCCGCCCACCCGGCTGGGTCTGGTGTACCCGCAGCCCGACACGGCGCGTCTGGTGGACCTGATCGGTCCGAGCGCGACCAAACGGCTCCTGCTCACGGCCGCCCGGATGGACGCCGCCTGGGCCCTCCGCGTGGGACTGGTCGACGACATGGTGCACCTGGAGGATCTGGATGCCGCGCTGGAACAGCTCGTCCTGCAGATCAGCGGGGGCGCGCCGGTCTCGGTACGCGCCATGAAACGGACGGTCGCCCTGGCGACGGAGGGTCTGCGCCAGGAGGACGACCGCACCCGCGCCCTGCTCACCGAGGCGCTGCAACATCCGGACCACGTCGAAGGAACGGCCGCGTTCCTGGAGCGTCGGACTCCCTTCTTCGGCGACTGACGCCCGGTCCCGCGCCAGCGGGTGTCACTATCGGGGGGTGGTCCACGCCCCCGACGCGCGCCTCCTGGCCCGCTCCGCCGCCATCGGCAGTGGCGCGGCGCTGGGTTTGGGGGCAGCCGCGGTCGGTGTGATCGCCGCGCAGGGCCAGCAGGCCAAACGTGCCATCGGTCCCCGGCGGGACGCGGCCCCCTACGACGACGGTCGGTACGGGCGCTCCAAGGGACCGTCCCGGCGGCTGGTGATCATCGGCGACTCGTTGGCCGCCGGGCTGGGGGCCGAACGGGCCGCGGACACCGTCGGCGCACAACTCGCACGGCTGGTGGCCGACTACACGGGACAGGGGGTCGTGCTGTCGAACACCGCCGTCGTGGGAGCCCGGTCCCGCGACCTGGACGTGCAGGTCACCCGCGCACTGCATTACCGACCCCACGTCGCGGTGATCATCATCGGGGGCAACGACGTCACCCACCTCGTCCGGCCCGCGACGTCCGTGCACTACCTGCGCCGCGCCGTCCGGCGGCTGCGCAAACAGGGTGTGCAGGTGGTGATGGGCACCACGCCCGACCTCGGCACCATCCAGCCGTTCCAGCCCCCGATGCGGTGGGTCGCCTCCCGCTGGTCGCGCCAGGTCGCAGCGGCCCAGGCCGTCGAGGTGGTCAAGGAAGGGGGGCGCGCGGTGTCGCTGGGCGACCTGCTCGGCCCCGAGTTCACCTCCCGCCCCTGGCAGCTGTTCTCGGCGGACCGCTTCCACCCTTCGACGGAGGGCTACGAGGCCGTGGCTCAGGCGCTCGCGCCCGCGGTGCTGGCCGCCCTCAGCCGCGGGGAGTCCGGCGAGATCCTGCCCGAGTTGTACAGCGCCACGGTCACGGGACCGCTGGCGGAACTGGCCGCCGACGCGGTCGCGAATCCCGGCACGGAACTGATGCCCACCGAGCGCGGCCGCTGGGCCCTCGGGCGCCGGCGCCGCCTGGACCGGAGCGTCCCGGAACGGCCCGCCGACGAGCCAGGGACCACTGGCGTCGCCCCGGCCGCGCCGGGCGGCGACGTTCCGGCGGGATGATCGGGCGCCGGGGAGGGTCCGGCATCGTGCGTGCCGGTCCGGGAGTACGGTGGCCACGGACACATCGCACCCGGGAGGCCCCATGACGCTGCACCATTCCGAGGAGACCCACCGTCAGTTGGTGGAGCGCATCCCGAGCGCCACCGGCAAGGAACTGACCGAGTGGTACGTCATCCTCGAGAACGGACCGGCGCTGTCCCGGTTCGACGAACGCGTCAACTGGCTGCGATCCGAGTACGACCTGTCCCACGGACAGGCGACCGCCATCGTCCACGAGTACGACAAGGTCCGCGCGGCCCGCAAACTCACCTGAGGAGCGGGGCCCCTCAATCCCGGCTGAGGGCCACCAGTGCCAGGAGGCGCAGGATCTCCAGGTAGAGCCACACGAGGGTGACCAGCAACCCGAAGGACATCCGCCAGGACTCCCGCTCGGGCAGCCCCATCCGGATGCCCTGTTCGATGGCGGCGAAGTCCAGGTTCAGCGTGAACGCGGCGAGCAGCACACCGAAGGCGCACAGCAGCAGCCCGAGGGTGCCGACCCCGTAGAACCCCCAGCCGCCGCCGACCCCGAACAGGGCCGCGATCAGCGAGGCCAAGGCGATCAGCGCGTAACTGATGAGGGCCACCATCATGACCTTCATGAAGGTGCCGTTCACCTTGATGATCCGGGTGGTGTAGAGCACCAGCATGACCCCGAAGGCGACGAAGGTCCCGATGATCGCCTGGGAGATGAGCCCGGTGTACTCGGGGTTGTCCTGCCGAACCAGCCAGTCGTACCACCACGAGATCCCGCCGAGGAAGATCCCTTCGGCGAGGGAGTAGGCGAGAACGAGCGGTGGCTTGATCGAGCGCATGAAGGTGTTGGCCAGGCCCAGCCCCAGTCCGACGAACATGGCGACCCACGTGATCCACGGCATCGTGGGGGCCAACTGCCAGCCGACGACAGCCGCCAGCACCAGGACGACGAAGTTGATCCCGGTCTTGACGATGACGTCGTGGAGGGTCACCGCGGGGCCCGCTGTCGCGTCTCCGGGCTCGGTCGCGGTGGACTGCAGGGTGGTGACGCCTGCTTGCTGGTAGGCGGTGCGCCCCTCGTCGTAGGCGAACCCGCTGTCGGACGTGCTCTGGCTGTCGATCCTGTTGAGGACCGGGTTGCGACTCTGCACCGTGCATCCACTCCCGTTGTCTGCGTGGCTTCCAGTATGGGGTCACCTACCCCTGAATTATGAAGCGAAACCGCACCCGCGGCATTCCCACGGCGGGACCCGTCGCTGCACCTCCGGGGGAATCCGCCCCGCGAGTGCCCGGAGTGGGACTTGAACCCACACACCGTTGCCGGTCGGAGGGTTTAAGCCTCCTGCGTCTGCCGATTCCGCCATCCGGGCGCGGGCGTCAGCCTATGCCCCGGGGTGCCTCACTGGTAGGTGCGGCGGGGATGAATGGCGTGGGGGCCGACCGCCCGGTCGAGGAACAGCAGTCCGTCCACATGATCCAGTTCGTGCTGCAGGGCGCGGGCTTCGAAGGCGTCGGTGACCACCTCGACCTGCCGGCCGGTGCCGGGCAGTTGGCCCGCGACGGTCACCCGCGTGGCGCGGCGCACATCGCCGGTGAAGTCGGGTACGGACATACACCCCTCCCGCGCCCGCTCCTTGCGGGTGGCCCTCACCAGGACGGGGTTGACCAGCACGAACCGGCCGTGGCTGGTCACTGTCTTGGGGTGGCGACTGACGTCCACGCAGAAGACCCGCCACGGCACGTCGATCTGGTTGGCGGCCAGCCCCACACACCCCGGCGACTCGTCCATGGTCGCCAGCAGGTCGGCGGCCAGTTGCGCCACTTCGGGGTCGTCGGCGGCCACGTCGCGGCACCGCCGGGCCAGAACCGCAGCCGGCGCGGACACGACCGGGCGCACCCGACCGGGAGGCAGGCCCGGCAGCAGGATCCCGCTCAGAGCATCTCCTCGTCGTCCGTCACCAGGGTCGCGTGGACACCCAGCTCCGCCAGCCGCCCCTGGAGAAGCTCCGCCACCGCGGGCAGGTCCGTGTCCGGCGGGAACGTGATGTCGGCGGAGAGCACGTAGAGCTCGGACCCGAGGCGGGTGCTCAGGTCGGTGATGTTGCCGCCGGAGCGTTGGACCACATCGGTGGCAGCGCGCACGATGCCGGGCCGGTCGGCCCCGTGGACGGACATCCGCGCGGACCGGCCGCTCTCGTGGCTCTCGTCCCCGGGAACCTCGAAGACCGCCACCGCGAGGCCTGTGTGGCGCAGGTCCGCCAGGGCCTCCTCCAGCAGCACGACGGATGCGAGGTCGGGGAGGTCGGCGATCAGCGTCATCGCGAAGTGACCGCGCAGCAGACTCATCGACGAGTCCTCGAGGTTGCCGTGCAGGTCGGCGATCTCGGAGGTGACGCGATGCACGATTCCCGGACGGTCCTGGCCGACGACAGTCACCGCGATCGAGGGCATACCGCCACCGTACCGACGCCGCGGGACGGTCGCCCACCCCGGTTCCCGGAATGGCGGAACCGGGTGCGGGTCCGGGACGACGGTGCCAGGATGCGTTCGGCAACAGTGAACGAGGTGACGGGTGGCTGAGAAGGTCTTCGCAGCCGAGCGCACGCGCCAGGCGATCGCCGCGGCGGAACGGGGCGACATCGAGGACGCGCGCACACTCCTGGCCGAGGCGCTGGCCGTGGACCCCGACTACGAACCGGCCTGGCTGTGGTTCGCGGCGGTGACGGAGAGCCCCGGCGAGGAGAAGTTCTGCCTGCAGAAGGTCCGGGACCTGGATCCGCAGCACAAGGCCATCCCGGCACTGGGCCGGCTCGGAAGCGCGAAGGCCAAGCAGCCCCCCGAACTGTCGCCGATCATCGACCCGCCCCCTCCCGAGTTCATCACCGGGTACGCGGAGGAGGTGCGCCGGCAGAAGCGCAGGCGCACGCTGCAGCACCTCGGCGTCGTGCTGATCGTGGCGGTGATCGGCGTCATGATCATCTCGCTGTGGTCACTGAGCCGGGCCCAGACGACCTACATCGCTCTGGTGGTGGCCACTCCGGGCGGCCAGGAGTCCGAGGAGGAGACGGCCGCGGAACTGGCTGCCGCCACCTGGAACCAGTACGAGGCGACCTCCCGGCAGAACATCGAGATCGTCACCTACTACGACGACGGCGACCCGGCCAAGGCGGCCGCGGTCGCGCAGGAGATCGTCGACGACGGGCGCTACGTGGCCGTGATCGGCCACTCGTACAGCAGGACGTCCGAAGCCGCCGCCCCCATCTACGACGCGGCCGGGATGCCGGCCATCACGCCCGCGGCCACGGCAGACAACGTGACGGAGAACCGGCCGTGGTACTTCCGGTCGGTGTTCGACAACACCCAGCAGGGCAAGGACATCGCGCTGTACGCGCTCGGCGCGGAGGAGACCCGGCGCGCCGTCATCGTGGCGACCGACGACTCCTACGGCACCACGATCAGCGAGGGCTTCCGCGACGCCTACACGAAGCCGACGCGGCTGTACGGGGACCGATTCCGGCCGAAGGTGCTCGACACGGTCACGCTCACGGCCGACGCGGTCCCGGCGGTCCGCGACCGGGAGCTCGTCGCCGCGGCCCGGGCAGTCGCGCGCAGTGACGCGGATCAGGTTGTGCTGGCCACCCTCGACCCCGACTGCAAGGAGTTCTTCGACGAGCTCGACCGGCTGCAGGTGACAGCACCGGTGGTCGTCGGGGACTCCCTGGCGAACTCCGACTTCTTCCGTGGCCTGGCCGCCGCCGACCCCGACCATCTGCGGCGCGTACAGGCGGCCACACCTCTCAACGCGGGCACTCTGAACGGTCCCGCGGTGGACCTGTACGACCAGCTGTTCGGCATTCTGGGCTACTCCCCCGGCTGGACGGCCGGAACCACCTACGACGCGGTCAACGCGATCACCGACGCTCTGATCGACGGCGCCGCGACCTGGGGCACCAAGGACCTCGTGGGCGACCGCGAGACCATCCGCGACCGGTGGAACCTGGCCCGCAGCCCCGAGACGGCGCTGCCCACGATCACCGGCCCGCTGTACTTCGACGCCGGCAACGCCGCCGTCCGGACGTCGGCGTTCGACCGCGGGTACGTCTCGGGGTCCGGCGACGTGCTCATCCAGTCGTCGCCGTTCCAGATCTCGCCGTACACCGAGGAGGCCGGTGTCTCGGTGGACGAACAGATCGACCGCGGGTGGGCCTTCCGGAGCGATGGCACCTTCTACACCATCCAGCGGGTCGTCTCGACGGGCTTCAACATCAACCAGATCTCCGAACTCGACCCGGCCACGCAGTCCTTCTCGGCTGACTTCTTCATCTGGTTCAAGTTCGACGGCGGGTCCGGCGCGCCCACCGACGTGGAGTTCGTCAATGCCGTCGACCCGTCCCTGGCCCTGGCCGAGCCGGAGCGGGTCTCGCAGACCGAGGGTGAGGAGTACCAGCTGTTCCGCGTCAAGGGCACGTTCCGCGCCTCAATGGCCTTCAACGACTTCCCCTTCGACACCCAGACCCTGCCGGTGACGATCCAGAACCGCCAGCTCACGGCGGCGCAGATCACCTACGTCGTCGACCCCGATGTCCTGCAGCAGTCGCAGGAGGAGAGGCTGCGCAGCGGCACCGACGCCACGGCCACCATCGATGAGGTCCCCAATTGGCAGGCCGACGCCGTGGCCTTCTACCCGGGCAGCGTCGGCAACACCTGGGCGCTGGGGGATCCGGGGGTGGCCGCCTCGGGAGGGGTCACCTTCTCCCAGATGTCGGCGAGCACGGAGATCTCCCGCGACGTTCCGTCCTTCCTGGTGAAGAACCTGCTGCCGCTGCTGCTGCTGACCATCGTCGTCTACTTCTCCCTGTGGTACCCCTACAAGGACGCCCCGGCCCGCGTCGCCTTCGGCGTCACCGGCATCCTCACGGGAGCAGTGATGCTCAACAGCGTGACGGGCTCGCTGCCTCAGGTGGACTACACCGTCGCCATCGAATGGTCCTACTACGCGTTCATCCTGCTCGCGGGCATCTGCATCGTCGCCACCCTCATCGGGAGACATCTGTCCGACAACCGGCAGTTGTCCCGGGTCCGCACCCTGGACCGCGTGATGCGGATCGGGTACCCGGTGTACGTGTTCCTGGTGTTCGTCGCCTACTGGCTCGCGTTCGGCTGATCCGGCAGCTGCGACCACACCAGGCCGTCCAGGATGTCGTGCTCGCTGACCAACAGCCACTCCGCGCCGCTGCGGCGCATGATCGTGTCCAGGATGGTCGCACCGGACACGATGACGTCGGCCCGCCCGGGGTGCATGACCGGCAGGGCCGTGCGTTCCGCGAGCGTGAGCGCCGCCAGGTCCGCGGCGACCCGCGCGACGTGGGCGGCCGGGATCCGGCTGCCGTGGATGGCGGCCGCATCGTAGGTGGGTAGGCCCAGGGCGAGGGCGGCAACCGTCGTCACCGTCCCGGCGACCCCGATGACATCGCGCACGGCGGACACGTCAACGGCAGCCAGCGCCCGGGTCGTCATCGCGTCGGCCGCGTCCCGCAGCGCCGCGAGTTCGGCGGCGGGGACCGGGTCGGAGGTCAGGTAGCGCTCGTGGAACCGCACGCAGCCCATGTCGACACTCACCGACGCCTGCACCCGAGCGTGCGCGCCCCGGACGAACTCGGTGGACCCGCCACCGATGTCGAACACGAGCACCGGCTCCTCGTGGGGCAGCCCCCGGGTCGCCCCGGTGAAGGACAGGGAGGCCTCGGCCTCACCGGAGATGACCTCCGGGGTGACGCCGAGGATCTCGCGGACCCCGGCGACGAAGACCTCGGCATTGGCCGCGTCGCGGCTGGCCGAGGTCGCCGCGAAGCGCGGGGGTGCGGCGGCCAGGGAGGCGAGGACCTCGCCGTACTCCCGACAGGCCGCGAAGGTACGCGCCAGCGCCGCGTCGGACAGCACCCCGGTGCGGTCCACCCCTTCACCGAGGCGCACGACCGTCATCCGCCGGTCCAGATCCACCAGGTGACCGTCGGCGACCTCGGCGACGAGCAGGCGGATGGAGTTGGTCCCGCAGTCGATCGCGGACAAGGGAGTCACGAGCTCTCCTCCTCGAACCGGTGCTTGCAGTCGGTCGGCGTCCACCACGGCGTGATCGCCGCCACGACGACATCCCCCAGGGGATTGACCCCCGGGCCGGCGGCGAGGGCCTGGGCGGCGAGCACATGCAGGCACTTGACCCGATCGGGCATACCGCCGGCCGACACCCCCGCGATCTCGGGCACGTGCGCGATCCCCTCCCGTTCGGCGAGGTAACGGTCGTGGGCCGCCCGGTAGGCCGCGGCGAGGTCCGGGTCGTCCTGCAGCCGCTGCGCCAGTTCGGACATCAGGCCGTCGGCTTCGAGTGTGCCGATGGCCGAGTTGGCCCGGGGGCAGGTCAGGTAGTACAGCGTGGGGAACGGGGTCCCGTCCGGCAGCCGCGGCTCCGTGGCCACGACATCGGGCGCCCCGCAGGGGCAACGGTGGGCGATACCGGCCACTCCCCGCATCGGGCGACCGAGCTGCCGCGCCATGAGCGCCAGGTCTGCGGGCTCGGCACCCCGGGCCATCAGTCGCCGGTGGCCGGCGCCGGGCGCCGCCCCGCGGCGGTATCGGTGGACCGCCAGACCTTCTCGTACCAGGTGGTCGGGGGCGGCTCGGGGGCCTCGTCGCCGATCCGGTCACTGTGATCCAGCGTGATCAGCCCGGCCTCCCCGGGTTTGACCATGTTGAGCCGCAGCCGCGCCTGACCCTCCACGAAGGCCGGGTCGTTCCACAGCCGCTGCTCCTCCTGCAGAGTGGCAACCCGCTGCTGCGCCGCGACGATGTCGGCGTGCATGGCCTCCAACTCCGCACGCTGCCCCACCCAGGTGCGGATCGGCAGCGCCAGCATGAGGGCGACCGCGAGCAGCGCTCCGAAGAGGACCAGGGTCCGGCCCGACGTCGGCCGGCTCGCGGGACGCCGCGGGGCGGCGTCCGGCAGCACCGGGGCCTGCTGGTCAGGCGGGGCGGTCGTGCTCACGCCTCAGATCGTCGCACAGGACACCGCCCCCGCCGGACAGCCGTCGCGGCGGGTCTTTCCGGGGGGCAGTTCCCGGTGGGGGGCCGGGGTCAGGGATGGAACCGCGGGAACGCGCCGGCGCCGGCGTACCGCGCCGCCTCGTCCAGTTCGTCCTCGATCCGCAGGAGCTGGTTGTACTTGGCCACCCGCTCCGACCGCGCCGGGGCGCCGGTCTTGATCTGCCCGCAGTTCGTGGCCACCGCCAGGTCGGCGATGGTGGTGTCCTCGGTCTCCCCGGAGCGGTGGCTCATCATGCAGGCGTACCCGTTGCGGGTGGCCAGGCCCACCGCGTCGAGGGTTTCGGTCAGTGTGCCGATCTGGTTCACCTTGACGAGGAGGGCGTTGGCTGCTCCGACGTCGATGCCGCGCTGCAGGCGCTCCGGGTTGGTGACGAACAGGTCGTCCCCGACGAGTTGCACCTTGTCGCCGAGGGCGTCGGTGATGTGCACCCACCCGTCCCAGTCCTCCTCGTTGAGGGGGTCCTCGATGGACACCAGCGGGAAGTCCGCGACCAGGGACTCGTAGTACCCGGTCATCCACTCGGCGCTGCGGGCGGCCCCTTCGAACTGGTACCCCCCGTCGGAGTAGAACTCGCTGGCCGCCACGTCGAGCGCGACGGCGACGTCGGTCCCGGCCGTCAGGCCGGCGGCGCCGATCGCCTCGATGATCAGGTCGAGGGCGGCGCGGTTGCTGGCGAGGTCCGGCGCGAACCCGCCCTCGTCCCCCAGCCCGGTGGCCAGCCCGTTGCCCTTGAGCACCGACTTCAGGGCGTGGTAGACCTCGGCTCCCCAGCGCAGCGAGTCCGCGAACGTGGGCGCCCCGATGGGGGCGATCATGAACTCCTGGATGTCCACGTTGGAGTCGGCGTGCGCCCCGCCGTTGAGGATGTTCATCATCGGCACCGGCAGCAGGAAGGCGTTGGGCCCGCCCACGTAACGGAAGAGGGGAAGGTCGGCGGACTCGGCGGCGGCGCGGGACACCGCGAGGGAGACCCCGAGGATGGCGTTGGCGCCCAGGCGGCTCTTGTTGGGGGTGCCGTCGAGGTCGATCATGGTCTGGTCGACGAGACGCTGCTCGGAGGCGTCGAACCCGAGGATCTCCGGGGCGATCTCGTCCTCGACGGCCACCACGGCCTGGGCCACCCCCTTGCCGCCGTAGCGGTCGTCGCCGTCGCGCTTCTCGACGGCCTCGAAGGCGCCGGTGGAGGCTCCCGACGGCACCGCGGCACGGCCGACCGACCCGTCGTCCAGGCCGAGTTCGACCTCGATGGTCGGATTACCGCGCGAGTCGAGGATCTCACGGGCGATCACTGCGTCGATGCTGGCCATGGCCGGGTCCTTCCGTTCGGTCGTGGCATCCTATCGGGGCTCTGGGAGCCGTCCGGCGGCCGCTGTTACTCCAGCCCGACCAGGCTGCGGGCGATGTCGGGGGGCACCGAGCCCTGGGACAGGACCGTGTCGTGCACCTGCCGGTCGGTCCAGGTCGGGTTGCGGGCCGCGAGGTCCGCCGTCAACGCCGCCACCTGCCGGTAGCCGATGTAGTAGGTGGGCAGTTCCCCGCAGGTCAGGCGCGCGCGGTCCCACTTGACGGTGATCTCGCCGTCTTCCTGGAAGCCCTTGGTGGCCATCAGCCGACGGGCCTCAGCCTCGGTCATCCCCCGGGTGTGGATGCGGATGTCGAGGATGGTGTTGATGACCGCGCGCAGCCTCATCTTCAGCTGCTGCAGCCGCAGTTCCCCCGCACCCCCCGCGGCGGGGGCGAAACCGCGGTCGGCCATCATCTCCTCCGCGTACACCGCCCACCCTTCGATGAACAGGCCGCTGGGCATGACGGAGCGGGTGTCCGTGGGCGCCGGAGCGCTGCGGGCGCAGGCCAGTTGCAGGGCGTGCCCGGGCATGGCTTCGTGCACCATCAGATCGGCGAGCAGGTGCCGGTTGTACTCGCCGTAGTAGGACTCCCGCCGGGCCGCCTCCCAACTGTCCGGCGGTGGGGCGATGCCGATCACGGTGGGCAATGCGGCGCGTTCCAGGCCGCCCGGCGCGTCGCAGTAGGCGACGCTGATGCCCCGCCGCACCGGTGGCATCGTCTCGACCCGCAGGTCCAGGTCGGGCACCGTGACGAGGCCGTGGTCGGCCAGGAAGTCCGTCGCCGCCCGGAGTCCGGCAGTGGCGGCTGCCAGGACGGTGGTGTCGTCGAGGAGCCCGCGCCGGCCCACCGCCGCCAGTGTGTCCGGGATGACGGAGCGGTCGGCCATGGTGCCGCGCGCCACCTTGGCGGCGGTGCTGGCGAGACTGTCGAGGACGTCCTCGAGCTCGTCCTCGGCGGCCGCGAGGAGGACGTCGGCGTCCACCTCGGCGGACTGTCCGAGGTGGTGGGCCAGCACCCCCTGGTAGATCTCCGGGCCGACGGCGGCCGGGACCGACATGGACTGCGGCAACTGGGACTGCAGCCACGTGCGGTGCCGGTCGATCGCCAGGAGGGCCGCCTCGGCCGCCGACGCGACGCCCGGCTGGTCGAGCAGCGCGGGCGCGGACTGCCGCAGCATCCGTCCCACCTGGCCCAGTTGGGCGCGGGCCGTGTGGATGTGCACCGCGGGCATGGCGCCGAGGGTGTGGCGGGCGTTGTCGAGGAACTCGGGCACCGCCGCGAGGCGCCGGGCCAGGGCCCGCGCCCGGACGGCGTCGGGAGCGTACGGACGGGCGGCCAGCTCGTACAGCGCGTCGGAGGGGTTCCAGGCCATGGGGTCCCACTCGTTGCGCCGCAGCACCGTGAGGTCGAACAGGCGGCGGGCGACGCCGCGGCGCAGGATCCGCAGGTCGGCGGTGGCGAACCGGCTCAGCGCACGGTCGTCGACGCGGTCCAGGAACTGTTGGTGACGCAGGAGGACACGGGCGAACTCGGCCACGCCGTCCTGGGTGAGATCCGGCAACCTGTCGTCGAACCGGTGATCCCCGATCGTGGTGGCGTGGCAGGGGTCGCGAACCAGGATGTCGTCCAGGACGCCGCTGGCCAGCCCCACGAACCGACGGTCCTCGGGGCTGTGGATTCCCGTTCCCAGCACCTACTGACAGTACCTGCGGTTTCCGCAGCCCGGCAGCGCGAGGTCTACTTCGGCTGCTCGGCGCTGCGGATGTCGTCGTGGAGTTCCCGCACCCGGGCGCGCAGCGCCGCTTCGGCATCCCAACCGGCCGCCTCGGCGGCCACGACCAGGGCGAGCAGGGTGTCGGCCAGCGCGGCCTCGTCGGCAACGTCCGCGCCGGCCGGGGCCGGGACCGCCAGCCCGGCCTCGGCGGCGCGACGCCACGACTTCTGGGCCAGCGAGAGGGCGGGCAGCGTCGCTGGGATGCCCTGCACCGCGGACGTGCGCTGCTTCTCGCTGGCCTTGATCGTCGCCCAGTTGCGGGTCAGGGTCTCCTCGTCGGTGGTGCCCACCTCGGCCAGGTGGTCGTAGCCGGAGTCGGCGCCGAACACGTGGGGGTGCCGGCGGACCAGTTTCTCGGTGATGTCGGCGGCGACATCCGCCAGGTCCCACCCGGACTCCTCGCTGGCGATCCGGGAGTGGAAGACCACCTGCAGCAGCAGGTCGCCCAGTTCCTCGCGCAGCGAGTCGGCGTCCGCGGTCTCGATCGCCTCGATGGTCTCGTGGGTCTCCTCCAACAGGTACTCCACGAGGGAGCGGTGGGTCTGGCGGGCGTCCCACGCGCACTCGGTGCGCAACCGGTCCATGACCGCGACCAGCGCGGCGACCGCCTCCCCCCGGGTGCCGGCGGACGTCACGGCATGGGCAGCGCGGGCGCGGCGGTCTGCTCGGGCCGGGACACCGGCTCGGGGTCGGGCACCAACTGCAGTTGTTCGTTGTCCCAGACCCCGTACTTGGGGGCGACGGACACGTCCACGGACTGCGCGACGGATCGCACGGCCTCCAGCAGGACCTGCTGGCCGGCGGCCTGGTCGGCCTGGGGAGCGACCCGCTGGACGATCGCCGTGGCCAGCAACTGGGTCTCGAGGTCGCGGCGCAGATTGCCGGGGGGCACACCCTGCTGCGCCGCGGCCTGTCGCAGTGCGTCCTCGCCGCCGACCTGCTGCAGTTGCTGCTGGTAGACGAGGTCCAGCTGGGCGGGGGCGACCTTGACGTCAAGTTCCCGCGCGGTCTCACCGATCAGGGCGTAGCCGACGTTGTAGGACACCAGGGTGCGGGCCATCTCGGGACTCGGGGTGTCGGCCGGCTGGCCGATCGCCTCGTTGAGCGCGCTCATCTGGTCGGCGATGGTGCTCTCGGTGATGCGCTGGTCGCCCACGACCGCCGCGTCGCCGGGGTTGGCCGTACTGCACGCCGCCAGTCCACCCAGCAGCACAAGGCTGGCCACCGTCGCTCGTACCTTCATCGGTCTCCGTCCGCAGGCTCGTCCAAGAGCACAGTCTTGACCAACCGGGTGGCCCAGTCCAGCGCATCGGGTCCCGTGACCGGGCGTCGGCCGTCCTTCGGGGCGGGCACGAGGAGTTGCCGGACCGCGGGTTTGACCAGACTGCCGGGGTACAGCCGCGTCACGCGGACCCGGCGCGAGTCGGGCAGTTCCACAGGGTGGAAGCGGATGCGGTCGCCCATCACGATGACCTCGTCCAGGCCGGCCCGGTCGGC
Organism: Actinomycetota bacterium; assembly: GCA_029978705.1. Taxonomy (GTDB): domain Bacteria; phylum Actinomycetota; class Actinomycetes; order S36-B12; genus CAIWTL01. Next base: position 13,865 of record JAPOIY010000007.1, on the reverse strand, counting down.
CAGGAGCCGGAAACGCGCCACGGCGATGAGGGCCTGGGCCTCGTCGGGCAGGGGTCCGTAGCGGTCGGCGAGTTCGGCGGTGAGGTCGTCGATCTCGGCGTCGTCGCGGGCCTCGGCCAACCGCCGGTAGGCCTCGAGGCGCAGCCGCTGTTCGGGCACGTAGTCGTCGGGGAGGTGGGCGTCCACGGGAAGGTCGACGCGGATCTCGCCGTCGTCGCTGGGCGGCTTCTCCCCCTTGAAGGCCGCCAGGGCCTCTCCGACCATCCGGATGTACAGGTCGAAGCCGACGTCGGCGATGTGCCCGCTCTGCTCGGCGCCGAGCAGGTTGCCGGCACCGCGGATCTCCAGGTCCTTGAGGGCCACCTGCATCCCGGATCCCAGGTCGGTGTTCTGCGCGATGGTGGACAGACGCTCGTGGGCGGTCTCGGTCAGCGCCTGGTCCGGGGAGTGCAGGAAGTAGGCGTAGGCCCGGCTGCGACTGCGGCCCACCCGGCCGCGCAGCTGGTGCAACTGGCTCAGTCCGAACGTGTCCGCCCGGTCCACGATCAGGGTGTTCGCGTTGGCGATATCGATGCCGGACTCCACGATGGTCGTGCAGACCAGGACGTCGACCCGACCCTCCCAGAAGTCGAGGACGACCTGCTCGAGTTCGGCCTCGGCCATCTGCCCGTGGGCCACGGCGACGCGGGCCTCGGGCGCGAGTTCGGCGATCCGCGCGGCGGTGCGGGCGATCGTGTCGACGCGATTGTGCACGAAGAACACCTGCCCGTCGCGCAGCAGTTCCCGGTGGATGGCGGCGGCGATCTGCTTCTCGTCGTACGGCCCGACGTACGTCAGCACGGGGAGGCGCTCCTCGGGCGGGGTGGCGATCGTGGACATCTCGCGGATACCCGTCACGGCCATCTCGAGGGTGCGCGGGATGGGGGTCGCCGACATCGCCAGCATGTCGACGTCCGCCCGCAGCGCTTTCAGGTGCTCCTTGTGCTCGACGCCGAACCGCTGCTCCTCGTCGACGATGACCAGGCCGAGGTCCTTGAAGCGGACCTGGGACGTGAGCAGGCGGTGGGTGCCGATGACGATGTCGACCGTCCCCTCCGCGAGGCCGGCGATGACGGTGCGGGCTTCCTTGTCGGACTGGAACCGGCTCAGCGCGGCGATCCGGATCGGGAACTCGGCGAAACGTTCGGTGAATGTGGCCAGGTGCTGCTGCACGAGCAGAGTGGTCGGCACGAGGACGGCCACCTGCTTGCCGTCCTGCACGGCTTTGAAAGCCGCCCGCACAGCGATCTCCGTCTTGCCGTACCCGACGTCGCCGCAGATGAGCCGGTCCATCGGGACCGGCTTCTCCATGTCGGACTTCACCTCGTCGATGCAGGCCATCTGGTCGGCGGTCTCGGTGTACTCGAAGGCGTCCTCGAGTTCCCGCTGCCACGGGGTGTCCGGGCCGAACGCGTGCCCGGGGGCCGCCTGCCGGGCGGCGTAGAGGCGGATGAGTTCCGCCGCGATCTCCTTGACGGCCTTGCGGGCCCGACCCTTGGCCCGCGCCCAGTCCGACCCGCCGAGTTTGTGGACCTTGGGCTCCTCGCCGCCCACGTAGCGGCTGACGGCCCCGAGCTGGTCGGTGGGGATGAACAGCCGGTCGGCGGGCTGTCCGCGTCGGCTCGGCGCGTACTCCACGACCAGGTACTCGCGGTCGGCTCCCCGGACGTCGCGGTGGATCAGTTCCACGAACTTCCCGACACCGTGTTTGTCGTGGACGATGAAGTCGCCGGGCTGCAGGGACAGCGGGTCGACCTGGCGGCGGCGGCGCGACGGCATCTTGGGCTGCGCGGCGTCCCGGCGCGAGCGGGTGCGCCGGGCGAAGTCGCGGTCGGAGTACACCGCGAGCCGGTGGTCGGGCCACTGGAACCCCGTGTCGAGGGCGCCGCGGGCGATGGTGACCACCCCCGGTGCGGGGGCGCTGTCGCGGCCCGTGGGGAGATCCCGGTCCCCCAGCACCTCGGCGAGGCGGTCACCCGGCCCAGCGCCGTGGGCGACCACGGCCACCCGCCATCCGGACCGGACCCGTTCGGTGATGTCGGCGATCGCCTCGGCGGAGCCGGTGAACGGGCCGACGGGCGCGAGCCCGAGGTCCGGCGCGGCGCCCGACCGCAGCGCGGTGACCGCCACCGGGGCGGGCAGCTGCCCCGCCACGTCGTGCCACGCGGCCAGAGCGCCCGCGCCCGCGGTCACCGGCACCTCGGCTCCGCTGCTCGCCGCCGACCACGCCGCGGCCGCGAACTCGGTGGCGGTGCGTAGGGTCTCGTCGGCACGTACCGCGCACCGGTCCGGCTCCACGACCGCCGTGCGCGACCCGGGCGGCAGCAGGTGGGGCAGGGCCACCATGCCGGTGGTGACCAGGGGGGCCAGCGCCTCCATGCCGGGGATCGCGATGCCCTCGCCCATCTGGTGCAGTTCCGAGCGCACCTCGGGATGGCGGTCGGCCTGGGCGCGGGCGCGTTCCCGGACGGGGCCGGTCAGCAGCAGTTCGCGGACGGGCAGCAGCTCCCACGGCTCGGTCACCGCGTCGACCATGCGCTGGTCGGTCACGGCGAACGACCGCAGTTCCTCGATCGTGTCGCCCCACAGCTCCGCGCGCACGGGATGTTCGGCGGTGGGAGGGAATACGTCGATGATGCCGCCGCGCACCGCGAACTGGCCGCGCCGTTCGACGAGGTCGCAGCGCTCGTAGCCGAACCCGACCAGTTGCGCGGCCACCGCCGCGGGGTCCACTTCGCCGCCGGGGGCGAGCGTGACCGGTTCGGCCGCGACCAGCTCCTCCGGCACCTGCTGCATGAGCGCCCGGACGGGCGCGACGATGATCGCGGGCGGAGCCCCGGAGCTCAGGGCGCGGATCACGGCCAGCCGCCGGCCGACGACGTCGGCGGACGGCGTCAGGCGCTCGTGCGGCAGCGTCTCCCAGGCGGGGAACAACACCGCCGGCTGGTCGGGCGCCCAGAACCGCAGTTCCGCGACCATCTGGTCGGCGTCGCGGGTGCCGGGAACGACGACGAGCAGGGGGCCGGAACCGTCCGCGGCGAGCCCCGCGACGGCGGGGGCGGTGGCACCCGGGGGTACCACGATGGGAGTCGGGGACTCGGAGGCGATCTCCGCGGCGAGGGACTGCTGCCACGAGCCGATCGGCAAGAGGACCTCCGGGGGACGGGACGCCTGGCGGCGCCCGGTCATTGTCTCACCGGCGCACCGGGTCGGCGGCCGGGCCGGGTGTGGCCCGACGCACACGGTGACCTGGCCCGCTGCCCGGGCCGGCCTCCTAGCCTGGTCTCACAGCGCGACACCGGGGGGTACCGCGTGCGCATCCTGCTCGTCGCCTCGTCGGGCGGCCACCTGGCCCAGCTCATGCCGCTGCGGCCGTGGTGGCAGCAGCACGTGCGCCGGTGGGTCACTTTCGACTCCGTGGACGCGCGGTCGGTCCTGGCGGACGAAGATGTGCTCTTCGGGTACTCGCCCACGACCCGGAATGTCCCCAACCTGCTGCGCAACACGGTCATGGCGCGGCGCGTACTGCGCGGCTTCCGCCCGGACCTGGTGCTCAGCACGGGCGCCGGGATCGCAGTTCCGTACCTGTGGCTGGCCCACCGATACGGGGCCCGGACGGCGTACCTGGAGGTCGTGGACCGCATCGACACGGCGACGTTGACCGGACGTCTGGTGTACCCGGCGACGGACACGTTCCTGGCGCAGTGGCCGGAGCAGGAGCGCACCTACCCGGGCGCGCGGTTGGTGGGTCCGGTGATCTGAACAGCGGTGTGGGGCCCCCGGGGAGAGGGGCCCCACACCAGGTGGACGGGGTCAGCGGGTGAACACCCGGACGTAGTCCACGTCGTACCGGCCGGGAAGGTCGGCGAACCAGATCCCGTCGGTCGGACACAGCGCCGGGTCGCCGTTCGTCGGCGCCTTGTAGGTGAGGCTGCACACCTTGGGTCCGGGCAGCCAGCCGAGCTGCTGTTCCGGGTACCCGGTGTAGTTGCCGCCCACCGCCGTGTTGACCGCGATGTCCCAGGTCGCGTTCGGGTCGCCACCGTTCCAGGCCTCCGGCTGGGTGTTGGTGTACTCGAGGGTCTGGGTGCCGTCGAGCAGGAAGCGGAAGCGGACGTCCCTGGTCCCGTCCGAGCCGGTCACCGGCTCGATCTCGACCGCCCAGGTGTGCCACCCGCCGGTACCGCGGACCGGGGTCTCGAAGAAGGTGGACTTCTTCGCGACGTTGCGTCCTACGGTGCTGGGGAAGTGCAGCGTCTGGGTGGTCCGCCCGGGGACCTGGGAGAAGAAGTACTCCATGACGTCGACCTCGGCCACGCCGGACCCACTGCGGTGCCGCAGCCAGAAGGCCGGCCACAAGCCCTGGCCGTGCGGGACCCGCGCGCGGATCTCGTAGCGGCCGTACAGCGGGTAGTAGCGACCGGACTCGCGCGAGCCGATGAACCCGGAGGTGTACTGGCGCACGCTGCCGCTGGGGCAGGTCACGGTCTCCTTGCGGGATGTGATCGTCATCGCACCGCCGGTCTGTGCCACGTTGCCCGGGGTCAGGCACGCCAGTTCGGCGTTCCCGTCGCCGTAGGTGTTGTGGTAAGCCGTCCAGCGGCTGGTGTCGAGGGCGCTCCCGTCGAACTCGTCGGACCAGTAGAGGTGCCAGCCGGCCGGGGGCACGATCGCGGGAGCCGTGGCCGTGACCTGCTGGGTCACCGACGTCGTCGCGCCCTTGTCATCGGTCACCGTCAACGTCACCGGGAACTGCCCCGCCGCGGCATACACATGCTGCGCCGTACGACCCGCACCCCTGGACCCGTCCCCGAAGTCCCACGCATACGACACCACCGACCCATCCGGATCAGACGACCCCGACGCATCCACCGCCACCGACAGGTCCGACACCTGCGCCGCGAACGCCGCCACGGGAGGAACGTTCGGGTCGGGGACCACGGTGGTCACCGCGATGTCGTCGACGTCGATCGTGGCGCGCGCCGGCGTCGATGTGGCGACCACGTTGACGTCGATGGTGGAACCCGGCTGCTGGGCGACGTAGCCGGTCGCGATGTTCTGCCACGCGGTGCCCGACAGGGTCACCGTGCGCGCGGACTGGCCCAGCATCGTCCAGGTGCTGTTGACGAAGACCCACTCCTGCATGCGCAAGGTGACCTTCTGCGACTTCTGGTTGGAGGTCCGGACCCGGACGGCGCCCGAGTAGGTCTGGCCGGCGACCGGCTGCCCGACGGTGTTGACCTTGTCGTTGAGGGTCATCGTCGTCGTCTTGCCGGTGCTGTTGGTAATCCGGGCGAACCCCGGACTCATCCAGGACAACGTCCCGGAGCTCGACAGGTACCACCCGTCGGTCGTGCTGTCGAAGGTCCCGTTGACCGCGAGATCTACCGTGGCCGCGGAAGCAGGGGCGGCGGCAGCCCCCCACCCGGCCAGGGTTACCGCAGTCAGGAGGGAAACGATCGCTGTTCCGCGCTGCCTCATGCTGACTCCTTGGTGCTGCCGTCGCCCTACAGCGGCGGTCAAGGAGTGCGTCGGAGGAAGCCGCCGATTCATTGAGGCTGTCCCCGCGATTAGGACAGAAGTGCGAACTACCAGTCACACCCTGTGATCCTGCGTCTCGGAATGCGGACGCCGGTCACGCACAGCGAACTGCCAGCCCCGCGGCGCCCGGGGCCGGGTCAGCGCAGGGTCGCCGTGAGCGCCGGGACGGCGAAGGACAGGTCGGCGCCGCCGGCCCAGTCGTTGTGCACCGAGACGGCAACGGTGTTGCGCCCCGGCACGAGTGCGTCGGGGGGGACGGAGACCTCCACCGGCGTCGCCTCGTCGGCGCCGAAGATCCCCGCGGACGCAGGCGTCGTCAGGCCCACCGCGCCGGCGGGCATGTTGGATCGCGCCACCTCCCGGCCGTTCAGATACACCACGGCGCCGTCGTCGCGCACGAGGTGCAGCGTCAGGTCCCGCACCGTCGCCGGGTCTGCGATGTCGAACGTCGTGCGGAACTGGCCCGAGACCTGCCCCGGCGTCCCGATCACCACGTTCTCGTCCCCGTCGCCGAAGCCGAAGTGGCCGCTGCCCGCGGGCCACGCCGAGTCGTCGTAGCCGCTGTCCGACCACGTCGTCGTGACCGCCGGGGTCGCGTCCAACGAGGCCCGGAAACTCAGGTCACCACTCCACCGGTCGGACTGGTGCACACTCACGGCCAGCGTGTTGTGGCCGGCCACCAGGTCGGTCGCCGGGATCGACAGCTGGTGCACCTTGGTCTCGTCGGCTCGCGTCGAGATGCCCGAGGCGGCGGGCGTCTCCCACCCCACGGCACCGTCGGGCATGTTGGTCCGGGCGACCTCGTGGCCGTTCAGGTACACCACCGCCCCGTCGTCGCGCACGAGGTTGACCGTCAGACCCCCGATCGTCGCGGGGTCGGGCACGTCGAAGTCCGTGCGCAGCTGGGCCACGAGCGGGCGCGGCGCGGTCCCGGCGGGGATCAGCGTGTTCTCGTCGCCGTCGCCGTACCCGATCTCACCACTCCCGGTGCCCCACGACGTGTCGTCGAAGCCCGCAGCGTTCCACCCGTCCGGCGGTGCCGTCGCCTCGTATCGCCAGTGCCAGGTCGCGGTCGCGGGCACCAGCGGGGCCGGCCCGTCGGGCACCCCGTAGTGCCAGCGCCAGGACTGAGCGGCCCCGATCAGATCGGTGGTCACCGGCGTGCGCACCACGGCGGTCGTGGCCGACCGGTTGCCCTCGTCGTCCACGGCGCGCACGAAGTAGCGCCCCTCCCGGCCACTGGGCACCGCGAGGTCCACGCGGGCCGCATCCGGGGTGGCCACGATCCGGTTGTTCTCGACGACCTCGTAGTGGGCCGCGTCGGGAACCGCGTCCCAGGTCAGCGTCGTCCTCCCCCCCGCGGGGGTGGTGGCGGCCAGCCCCGAGGGTGCAGCCGGCGGCTGCGTGTCGCGGGGACACAGTTTGCCGAACCCGCCCAGCCACTGCTGCACACCGTCGCGCCACGCCCCGCCGGTGAAGTCGGCGCCGAACCACAGGCAGTGCGCGGAGTCCACAGTCAGGGCCCACGGCCCACGGCTGCGGGGCGAGTCGATGGCGGGCAGGAAGTCGGGCAGGAACGCGCCGGTCTTGGCGTCGTAGGCGGCCAGCCAGTTCACGCCGTCCGCTTCCGCGAACGGGCGGGGTTCACTCCAGGTGGAGCTGCCCTGGTACAGGTTGTTCTGGAAGTGGCCCCCCACGTACACGACCCCATCGGAGGCCGCCATCGCCTGGGTGTCGCCTCCCGCGGTGGTGATGTTGCCCCGCTGTAGGGCGAACGTGTCCCGGTCGTTCATCCATGTGTTGTGCTCCGACCCCCCGACCCAGACGTGGTCCCCCACCTCGAGGATTGCCTGCTGATAGGTCTTGCTGGCCGCCCGGCTGGGCACGAACGGGACCTGGCCCGGCTGCAGGGGCGCGCCCGCCGCGGTGGACAGGATCCCGGCGTTGCGCAGGGTGGCGCCGTTGACTGTCGTGAAGTAGCCGGCGATGTACACGTTGTCGCCGCGATCACTGGCGTCAAGGTCGATCACGGAGCCGCCCATGTTGGGGCGCCAGTTCCAGTCGACCTCGTTGCGGCCCAGCCACATGCGCCCGAGCCGGTTCACGGTCTGGGTGACAGGGGTGCCGGCCGACGTCGTGCGCCCCCAGTCGACCGTGTGGGTGAAGTCGCCGCCGAAGTACAGATAGCCGCCCTGGGTGTCCAGGGCGCGCACCTCGAGCTGTCGGCTGGTGACCGTCGAACGGTTCTCCACCCGCAGGCGCCACCCCGGGCTGACCTGCCCGGTGGCGGGATCGAGCGAGACGAGCCCGGAGTACGCGGGGTCGCCGTTGACGGAGGTGAAGCTGCCCGCGACGCCGACCTGCCCACCGGGGAGCTCGGCGATGTCCCACACGTTGTTGTTCAGGACGGGACGGAAGGACGATCGCCATTCCCCGGTGTTCACGTCGAAGGCCGCGAGGAACGACTGCTCGACCTTCTCGCCGGGGCCGGGAGAGGCGCCGTGCTGCACATAGCGGAAGTGGCCGCCGACATACATGGTGTCGCCGATCTGGCGCAGCGCCTGCACCTCGGTGTCGAGCTCGTTGTTGGGATCGCCGACCACCCCGGTCACCCCCCACGGGGTGTCGGGCGACGTCTGGGTCGCGACCCGCGCCACCACCGGAGCCTCCGGCAGGCCACTGTCGGGCACGGTGGTGAAGTGCAGGTCGGCCTGGGTCAGCCGGGGCCGGATCCAGACCTGGGTGAACGGGATCGGGTTGCCCTCCGTGGAGTACTGCCACAGGTAGTTGCTCGGGGAGTTGGAGCCCGTCAGACCGCTGCCGTAGGAGAACCCGAACCGGTAGTTGTGACTGGCCCAGCCGAACGTGAAGACACGGGTGCGCGCGGTGCCCCCGTTGCAGTCCCGCGTCGTGCGGGTTCCGGGGGTCAGCCGGACCCCGTCGAAGACGCACGCATCCAGGTCGTGCAGTGCCTCGAACTGCCACGACCACCGGCCACGGTTCGCGTAGTCCAACCGCACCTCCTGCCACCGGGTCCCGGCGGAGTCCGCGGCGCGGCGCAGCCGGACGCCCTCGGTCAGGGCGTCGACCCGGCCGCCGTCGAGGAGGCCGTCGACGGTGGCCGACGACAGCGCGGCCGCTTTGAAGGCCGCCGGGCCGGTGGGGGTGTTGCGCACCTCGCCGGGTGTGCCCTGCCCGGCACTGCGCCACAGCCACGACTCCCGCCCGCGACCCAGGAGGACCCAGCCCCCGCCGTCGGTGGTCATGTCGCAGTAGAACTGTTCGGGCGCCCCCAGGCGCGGGGTCTGCAGCCAGTACACGCCGTCGCTCGCCGTCGGCTGCAACTGCTTGATCTCCCAGCAGGAAGCCGCGGCCGTCGGCGCCGAGCCCCCGTCGCGCACCGGTTCCGCCGCCGTCGCCGCCGGACTGCCGGCGACGGTCAGAGAGGCGAGGAGGAGCGCGCCTCCGAGCAGTGTTCGTACGATCATCACCAGATCCCACCCATCCCGGCTCCCCGGCCGGCTAGATCACTCAGCGTAGGTATTCCCGCCCCCCTGACCCCACAGGTCATTCACGTGAACGAACTCACAGTGACGTCCGGCGTCGGCCGAATGTGAGGACTGCCACGCCGAGCGCTCCGATGAGGGCGCCCGCCGCGAGGGGCCAGCGGGTCGGTGTCGCCGGCGCAGGAGTCACCTCCTGCGCGGCGGCAGCCGGTAGCGAGCGGACGAACTGTCGCGGCAGGGGGATGCGCCAGAAGGGCTGGTGGGCGCCTTCGCTGTTGCTCACCAGGGCTGCCCCGTCCCGGCTGACGGTGATGCCCTCCCCCTGGGGCTGCGCGGGCAGCGGCACCCGGGTGGGGCGGCGGCGCAGCGCCGCGGCGATCCCGCCGCGTGCGACGCGGTAGAGGTAGGCGCTCTGGCCGTCGCGCAGGACGACGAAGCGGCCGGCGGGGTCGACTGCGCCCCCCGAGACCCCGGTGCGGGCCACGCGGCCGCGCGCCGCCGCGGTGACCGGAGCCGCCCCGAATGCGGACTCCGGCAGGAACCAGAGCTCGGCGCGCCGGTCGACCGTCTTGGTCACCAGCCAGCAGTCCCCGGTGTCGGGGTCCACGAGGAGCGCCTCGACGTTGCGGTTGCCGCCATCGGGGTAGCGGAACCGCAGACTCTCGAAGGGCTCCACCCGCGCCTCCCCGGGCGCGAGGACGGGCAACTCCCCCCGCGCCACGCGGAACCGGGTCCGCATGGTGGAGCGCACGGCGGCCGCGTCCCCGGTGTCGGCCACGTACAGGCCACCGCGGGGCCGGGGCCCGAACGGACCCACTCCCAGATCCTCCGGGTCCTGCCACCCGGCGTCGAGGGGCAGCACCCGCCCGGCCGTCGTCCCGTCGCCGGCGATGAGCGTGAGGTCGGAGGGGGCGCCGGCGTCCTGGTGGACCCAGTACCCCGCGCCCGCCGGGTCGGTGGCGAGGCCGGACAGTTCCCCGAGACTGGCATCGGCCGGGGTCAACACCTCGTCCGCGGCGCGGGCCGTACCGGCGGACGTCGCCGCGGCGACGGTCAGCAACAGGGCGGCCCACCGCGCCGTCATGCCGCCACCTCGCACCGGGGCTGGGACAGAGCGGGCCACGGGCGGGTGCGGACGTCGCGTACGGCAACCACCCCGGCCAGGAGGAGGACCGCGAGCTGCGGCCCGTCGAAGCCGTAGAACCACAGCAGCACACAACCCACCACCGTGGTGACGTGGGCCGCGTCCGCGGGTGCCCGCGCCTGCCGTCCCTGCCAGGTCGACACGAGAAAGTAGGCGATGAAGAGCGCGAGGGCGACGAATCCGTGGGAGATCATCACGTTCCACACGTGCCCCTGCGTCCCCACCGAGATCTCCTGCCGCAGGGACGGCCGCGGCGCCCCGTACCCCAGGAGGGGCGACTCGGCGGTGCGCGCCACCGCCTCGTCGTACAGCGAGGTGCGGGTGTCGTTGGTGCCGGAACTGTCCAGGCGGTCGGACACCGATGCCGTGACGCCTGCGAGCGACGCCAGCGCGAAGGCGCCCAGCAGCACACCGATCACGGCCGCGGCGGTGACCAGTCGCCCGGCGAACACGGCCCGTAGACCCACGTAGCCGAGGGCGACGCCGAGGCCGACGAACAGCCCGCGGTTGAGCGTGGCCGCCGCCGGGATCACGGCGAGCAGGCCGATCCCGGCCACGCCGATGCGGCGCCAGCCCGACACCATCGTGAAGTACCGCACCATGACGGGGGCGAGGAGCGCGACGTTGCAGCCCCAGCCGTTGGCGGCCGGCAGTGGCGCCGCCGGCCGGATCACCGGGTCCTCTCCGTAGGGGTACTCGATCTGGGCCAGCGGGGGCTGCACGAGGGAGTTCACCAGTTCGTTGCTCATCAGGGGTCCGGGCACGACGCTGGCGAACGGCGTGTGCAGGACGACCTCGGGGAACACCAGCCCCAGCCAGCCGCCCACCACGAGGAACGCCCACAGCCAGGCCAGGCTCCGGTAGACGACGGGCACTCCCACGCTGCGCGGTGTCGCGCTGTAGACGTAGAGCGCCAGCGCCGAGGCACCCAGGAGCATGCCCACCCGCAGCAGGTACCCGCTCAGCCGTCCGATGGTGTCGATCTGCACGACGGAGGCGAGCACCAGCACCAGATACCCGAACCAGAGGTACCAGGCCGGTGGCAGCACCGCGTGGTGCCTCCGGACCAGGACGACGACGGCGAGGGCGCCGGACAGGGGCAGGTAGGCGAAGCCGAGCCCGGCGAGCCACAGCACCGGGAAGGACAGCCCGAAGAAGACGATGGGCCAGCGCGGGAGATCCTGCGGCATCACACCCCCCGGCCGCGGGCCGTGAGGGTGGCCAGCACCCGTTGCGGGCTGATCAGGCGAGCCGCCACCGCCAGCGCCAGCAGCGCCCGTGGCTGCGTGGGGTCGTGGCGCAGGGCCCTTCCGGCCCACCCGGCCGCGGCGCGCCGGTGGCCCTGCGAGGCCTCGGCGAAGGCGATCTGGCCGGCGACGCGGCCGTAGCCGCGGGGGTGCTGTCGGAAGCCGGGGTGTTTGGCGAGCAGGTACTGCAACGCGTCGGCGATCATCCGCCACCGGCTGGCGAAGAGCGAGTGGCCGTGCCAGTGCACCACCACGGCCGGCTCGGCGAGGACCGGGATCGGCGCGATGCGGGCGGCCCGCAGCAGAAGGTCGTAGTCCTCGCCGTATGACCCGGGGATGGCCTCGTCCACCAGGCCCAGGTCCCCGAGGAGCGCATCGCGGCGGGCGAGGATGCCGCAGGCGTTCAACTGCGTGAGGCGGTCCCGGAGCAGATCCGCATGGGTGACGGGGTCCAGCGGGATCGGCCGGTCCACCGCGCCGGAGGGCGTGACCACCCGCATCCCGGCACCTGCCACCGCAGCGTCCGGGTGCTCCTCCAGCAGGGGCACCTGGTGGGTGAGTTTGCCGGTCAGCCACTCGTCGTCGTCGTCGAGGAACGCCACGTACTCGTGGGTGGCGGCCAGGATCCCGCTGTTGCGGGCTCCGGCCAGCCCACGGGTGCGGGTGTTGCGCAGCGTCCGGACCGCCCGGCCGCGGGCCGCGGGCGCGGGGACGGCGACGGGGTCGGTGCCGTCGAAGACGACCACGACCTCGACCGGCCCCGCGTAGTCCTGGGCCAGCACACTGGACACCGCCCGGCGCATGAGCTCCGGACGGTCGTGAGTGGGGACCACCACTGTGACGCCGGGCACACCCATGACCATCCCTCCCCACCCCTCGTGGTCGCGTCTTCACGATGGCAGCGCACCCGAGCGCTCGGAAGATGCCGTCGGCATGACGGATGTCACTCTGGGTGATGTTCACCCGGTGGCTCTGCGTTCGTACTGTGAAGCGGGGAGTGATGTGGGTGACCTTGATCGTCGTGTCGGTGGGAACCGACCATCATCGGTTCGACCGGTTGACCGGCTGGCTGGGCGCGTGGCTCGCCCGGACGGAGTCGGGCCGGGTGCACCTGGTGGTGCAGCACGGGACGAGCGCCGGCGTGCCGGGCGCCGACAACCACGCGCTCCTGCCGCACGGTCAGTTGCTGGATCTGTTCCGCCGTGCCGATGCCGCCGTGCTGCAGGGCGGCCCCGGTGGCGTGATGGACGCGCGGGCCCAGGGCCTGCTGCCTCTGGTGGTGCCCCGCGACCCCGCCCACTCCGAGCACGTCGACGGCCACCAACTGCGGTTTGCCGCCCATCTCCGCAGCCGTGACCTGGCCCGGGTGATCGAGGACCGGGCGGATCTGGAGGGTCTGCTGGACGAGACGGTGGCGGGCCGGGCGTACTGGCGCCGCGACCCGGTGACCCAGGCCCCCCCGGCGGTCCGGGCCATCACCGCGATTCTGGCCGCACCGCCCGCCCGTCACCCGGTCCCTTCGTGGCGCCGGGCCCGCACCATGTGGCGGCACCATGCCGCATGACGCCGCCCGGGTACTGGCCGAGGGCATCTGGGCTCCCCCGGGGTCGGGCCTGACCGTCGTCGCGGGGCCCGCCACCGGCCTGCGGCTGCGGGTGCTGGCGCCCCGGGGCCGGCCGCGGCTGATCCTGTCCCCGGGACCGGGAGCCGTACGCGCGCTGCGCGCCGGCAACGGCCTGCGGGCGCGCCGCGACCGCCTCCGGAGGCTCGGGGTGGGGATGGCCGCGACGGTCACCCGGGAGACCCGGACCCTCACCGTGGTCCAGCGCGACCCCCACGCCCCGCGGGTCACCCGCGACATCATGACCGCGGCAAACCTGCCCGCGGAACGGTTTCTCGTGACGGTGCGCCCCGGCGACGACCACTACAAACCCACTCTGACCCTGCTGGACCGGACGGGGCACGCCACCGGCTACGCCAAGTTGGGGTGGACCGCCGGAACGGCGGCTGGGGTCCACCGCGAGGCACAGCTCCTGGCGGATCCCCCGGTGTCACCGCGGCTGACGGTCCCCACCCTGCTGGCGGCCGGGGACCACGCCGGTCGCCCGTGGTTCGTGACCGCACCCCTACCGGACGAGGCGCGGCGGCACGGCGAGGCCCTCCCCGACCTCGCCCTCCTGGCGGACCTGTGCGGCCCGGTGTCGGTAGCCGACCCCCACGTCCCGACCGGTCACTGGGACAGCGCCAGCGGCGCGCGGGCGGACCTGCTGGCCGCCAGCCGGGCGCGCCTCACCCGGGCATGGCGGCACGGCGTCGCAGTGGGCAGAGCCCACGGCGACTGGGTGCCGTGGAACACCGCCCGCCTCGGGCCGCGCACCCTCGCGTGGG
>JAPOIY010000143.1 GCA_029978705.1 Actinomycetota bacterium | reverse complement strand
CGTGGTCGGCGACGTCCTGGATGGCCGGGACCTGATAATTGTGGGCCAGGATGGTCGCGTTGCGGGCTGACGCCAGCCGGCGCACCTCGGCGGCCCACTGCGCGTCGCCCTCGACGCCGGTGTATCCGCCCGGACCGTCGATGATGCGGCCGTCGACGATGCGATCCACGACGGTCATCGTGGTCTCCTGTCTACCCGAGGTTTTCGACTTATAATCGAAAACATGTCCCATGGTAGCACCCAACACGAGGTCCTGGCCGTCGTATTCCAGGTCCGTGACCTCGATGCGGGCAAACCCGCCCTCAATGTGCTGTTGTGGCAGCGCGCCATGAGCCCCGAACGCGGCAAATGGTCGCTGCCGGGCGGCCGGCTCGCGGACGACGAGGACCTCACCACCTCGGTGCGCCGCCAGTTGGCCGAGAAGGTGGACCTGCGCGAAGTCGCCCACCTCGAGCAGCTCGCGGTGTTCGCCGAACCGTCGCGGGTGCCGGGTTCCCGGGTGATCGCCACGACGTTCCTGGGCCTGGTTCCCTCCCCCGCCACCCCGGCGCTGCCGGCCGACACCCGGTGGCATCCGGTCGGCGACCTCCCTCCGATGGCCTTCGACCACAGGCCGATGGTCGACGATGCTCACGCCCGCCTGGTGGCCAAGCTGTCCTACACCAACATCGGATTCGGCTTGGCGCCAGGGGAATTCGCGCTGTCCCAGCTGCGCGACATCTACAGTGCCGCCCTTGGCTATCCGGTGGACGCCACGAATCTGCAGCGGGTGCTGGCCCGGCGCGGGGTGATCAGTCCCACCGGCACGACCGCACATCCTGGTCCGACCGGCGGACGCCCCGCCAAGCTGTACCGGTTCACCGAATCGCGCTACCGGGTCACCGACGAGTTCGCCGCTCTGCGCCCCCCCGGTACGTCGAGTGGATTCTTAGACCTTTCTTAGGTAGAACTGAAGAGATGACGAGCGCGGACGGGGCGGCCAGCCCCGAGTGGATCGACGGGGCGGCCAGCCCCGAGTGGATCGGCCGGGCGCCGCACGAGGAACTGCGGCGGGGCACCCGGCCGGTGCTTCCGTCGAAAGATCCGTTCCACGATCCTCCCGCCGGCTTCGAGCACGCGGCCCCGGGCCCCGTTCTGCGGTCCCGTGACGTCGAACTCGG
>JAPOIY010000108.1 GCA_029978705.1 Actinomycetota bacterium | reverse complement strand
GCGTGTAGATGTTGCCCGGCTCGGCGAGTGCGAACAGGTTGGCGGCGTGCTCGGCGTCGTTGAATACGAACGACGTCGTCTGGTAGATCGGCACGGCGCGCGCGTTCGTGGTGGGGTCGGGCTGCTGCCCCCCGTGAAGCGCGATCGTGTCGCGGTGGTGGTCGCTCATGCGGCGTATGTCTCCTGCGTGATCGGCGTCGGCGCTTGAAAGTCCAAATAACCTACACGATTATTAGCGATTACGACGGGACCCCTCTACGATAGGTCCCGTATTCCGGGGGCGCTAGTAGTCGCGCGCGGGGAATACCCCAAGGATGGAGATCTGGAATGTCAGCCCGAGGACGGGCGGCATGATGGGCACCGGCGTGCTGCCGCCCGCAGGCGCGGTGACGGCGCCGCCGCCCGTCGCAGTTCCCGATGCCGCGGCGACCTGACTCGACCCGCTGCCGCCCAGCGAGACCTCGTGGACGTGCTCGGGCAGGTTGTCCACCGTGAGGGTGAGTTGCTCCGCACCCAGCACCTGACCCGGTTCGCGGGGGGTCAGGCCGGTCCCGGCGCCCGCGCCCAGCGGCATGCGCCCTCGCAGATCGGGCAATGCAAACATCGACGTGCCGTTCCCCCCGTACAGGACCCCCAGCACGGCGAACAGGGTGGAGTTCTGGGCGATCGGGATCACCGATCCGTCGCACAGTGCATGACCCTGCACGGCCCACGGAAAGCCCGTCATCGAGATGGAGCCCAGGTAGTCGTCGTCGCTAGCCATTCATCCTCCGGTGGTAGGCGCGGTGGATGACGGCCTCGTACACGGGACGCTCCCCATGGCGCATCACCGGGACCACGAAAAGATCGAACGACCGGCCGTCCACAGTCACCGGGTGGGTGCCCTGGGGGATGTCCACGCCCTCCGGCCCCACCAGCGTCACGCGGAATGCGTTGTGCCACTCGCGCGTGCCCGCCTTCGCGTCCCGCGCCACATCCAACGGCTCGACGTCGCGGATGGACAACGCGATCGGGCCGTCCGCGAGGCGAACAACCACGCGGCCACCGCGGGCGTCCTCGAACAGCCCCCGCCGGTAAGCCGGGTGGGCCGGGCGCACGCGGTCAATCGGTGGATGTCCGGCCCGTGCGGTGCGCTCCCCACGCGCGGCGGCCGCAGCCGTGCCCGATGCGGACAGGGCCCCAAGGGCGCCCGCGCCCACCGCCACTCCGGCGGCGCCGGCAAGGAAATCGCGGCGCGATGAGGACCGCGACCGAACCGATTCGTCCATTCCCTGCTCCTGCCTTGGGGCCACTGCCACCGCAACGGTACGCTCCCCCCAATGGAGCAGGCCCAATCCACAGTGCACGAGGCCGTCGACTGGATCGTTCTCCTCGTCGAGTCGCTTGGCGGGGTGGTCATCACGGTCGGGGTGCTCATCAGCATCGCCCTTCTTGTCCGCGCCCTCGCCCGGCCGGCACACCCGTCGTCGTTCACCCGGGTGCGGCTGGTGCTGGGCTCCTACCTGGTGCTGGGGCTGGAGTTCCAGCTGGCTGCGGACATCCTCAAGACAGCCATCGCACCATCGTTCACAGAGATCGGCCAGCTCGCCGCCATCGCCGCCATCCGCACGGTGCTCAATTACTTCCTCACGAAGGAGATCGAGAGCGAGAAGGCGGAACTCGAGGCGGCGGGCAGGACGATGGACCCCCTACCCACCCCGCGCCACTAACGCCGTGCCCGACTGGTCGGTAGCGGCGATCGACTACGGGGTGTTCCCCGCCCTGCTGGTGATCGGCATCGCGGCCTTCAT
>JAPOIY010000131.1 GCA_029978705.1 Actinomycetota bacterium | reverse complement strand
GCCGCCCGGGAGATCTCCGACAGGATCGTGCGCAGCCACACCGCCCGTGGTGGAACCTCCAGCCCGAGCAGTTCCTCCACGGCCAGGGCCAGTGTCACCTCGGACGTGACCGAGCTCAGCCAGTCGTGTCGATCGGCCAGCGCCAGAGCCTGGCGATAGTCGCGCGCCTCCATGAGCTTTTCGACGCCGCGATGGAGCAGTCCCGGGCGCGGGCGGGCGGCCACAACCAGGTCACCGTCGACCTCGAGGTCGAGTCGGAAGGCGCCGTGCCCGGAGGGGTGCAGTTCACCGAGGTCGAGGGTCACCGCGCAGCGCGCGGCCCCCACGCCGACCTCCCACTGCTGTGCCACGAGAGGAGCATCCCACGCGACCGAGGGACCAGGTGGGCTCGTCCGCGATGGGCGCTGTGACACAGTGAAGCCATGCGCGGTTACGACGTAGAAGCAGCTTTCGCCGCCCCGCAGGGTTCGTGGACCCCGGTCTCATCACGCCTCGCCACCGCTCGTCGAGCCCTCCTGCTGATGGCCGTCGTCCCGCTTGCGATCGGCGGTGTGGTGCTGGGGATCGTTGGGCTGGCCACGGTGTGGATCGGCTTGTACGCCGTAGTCGCCCTCGCCGTTTTGGTGTGGGCGTGGTGGATCATCGGACGTCGGGTGGGGTCCTTCGGCTACGCCGAACGCGCCGACGACCTGCTGGTCGTGAGCGGCATCCTGGTGCGCCGCCTCGTTATCGTCCCGTACGGTCGAATGCAGTTGGTGGACCTACGGGCCGGACCGATCGACCGATCCCTCGGCATCACGACCGTGCAACTCCACACCGCCGCAGCGACAACCGACGCGACCATCCCCGGTCTACTCCCGGATGAGGCGGCTGCCCTGCGCGATCGACTCGCCGCGCGGGGCGAGGAGCGGTCGGCCGGATTGTGAGCGATGTCGTCCCGTCGGATGATTCGGGCGCCCCCGTGGGGCCGACCGCACCGCAACGAACTGCGCCGTTGACGCCACTGTTACAGGGTGCGCCGGCCATCCCCTTCTTCGTCATCTTCGCAATCGGACCGGCGGGTTCTCTTGTTGGCGACCTCGGACTGCCCGTCGTTGTCGTCGGTGTCCTCGGCGCCCTTCTCGGCTATGTGATCGCCACCGCGTTTGCGTGGATTTCGTGGCTGAAGAGGACCTACTACTTTGATGCGGAGGGCGATCTGCGTGTCGACTCCGGGGTGCTGCAGCGCTCCTCGCGCCGACTTCAACTGTCGCGCCTGCAAAGCGTTGACGTTGTGGCCCCGTTCCTCCCCCGGCTCGCCGGTCTGGTTGAGGTGCGCGTCGAAGTAGCCGGG
>JAPOIY010000016.1 GCA_029978705.1 Actinomycetota bacterium | reverse complement strand
GACGGCGTACAGCGTCATCACCGTCAACGGAGTCCGGCAGGCACCGGTCAAGGTGACTCTTCGCCGCAAGTGAACGCATGGCGACGTCGCCTCGGGCAACAGGCGTCCCCCCGTGAGATCGGCTGCCCGGGTCATCTCGGTTGACACGTTCTCCACGGGGATGTTCTGCTCGAGTTCCGTAACTCGGCCCCCGCCGAGTGAGAGGATTCCGCTATGTCTTTTCGTAGGTCCAGCGCCGCTGTTTTCGTTTGGTGGCCGCGATCGTGGCACTCCTGTTGGGTCGGGTGCCCGCGGCGCACGCCATAACGTTTGGGGATGCGTGGGGGAATGTGACGAGCAGTCGCGGGCCTATCTCCGGTGGAGAGGTGCGGTTCTTCGTGTCATGCCCGTCCGACATCAACGCCCCGGATGGTTCGGCGGCGATCAGCAATGGCAGTTACGCGAATCCGAGCATCCCCGATGGCACTTACCGTGTTCTGATCACGCCCGACAACGCCGCAGAGGGGGTCCAATCGTGGCACTCCGCTCGAGCTTCCTGTGCCGACGCGACAGTGGTGACCATCAGCGGGAACACGCACCTTGACCTGGTCGCCCTCGCCACCACGCCCACGCCCACACCCACACCCACACCTACAGCTACCCCTACACCCACACCCACCCCCACCGTCGCCCCCACGCCCGCCCCCACCACCCCTCCTGAGCCCACCCAGTCGCCGTCCGTTCCGTCGGTTGTCCCCAAGGTGAAAGTCAGCGTGGCCCACACCGTCCCGGTCGCGTCGAACGGCAAGACCGCGACGATCGTGGTGGTGTGCAGTGCGGCGTGCACGGGAAGCCTTCAGGTGTCCAGCAAAGCGACGAAAGGCACCACATACGCCAGCCTGACGTTCAAGCTGACCAAGAAGGGGTCGCTCAAGCAGCAGGTCAACCTGACCAAGGCGGCAACAGCTGCCCTGGAGAAGAGCGGCAAGGTCACCGCCTACGGCATTCCCACCGTGAACGGCGTGAAGGGCAACGCGGTGTCCTTGACGCTCAAACGAAATAAGTGACGGGAGGCGCGCATCGCGTCCCTTCGCTTGAGTATTTTCCCCCAGAGCGGGCATCCTGAGAGCAGCCTCAGCGCGGGGTGAGGGATGTGATGGGGAATGGCGGCTCGTGACGCGGACCTGGTGGTTACTGACCAGCTCCTGAAAGGCGTCTTCGAATCCTCGGTCGAGCCGCACGTCCTGCTCCGGGCCGTCCGGGACAACGACGGCGAGATCGTGGACTTCTCCTACATCGAGGCGAACCACGCCGCTCTGAGGCACCTGCACCTGACGCGGGACCAACTCCTCGGAGCCACGGTCACCACTCTCTACCCGGCGCCCGCCGCGGTCGAGGTCATCGGCATGTGTCGCAGCGTGCTCGCCGGCGACGCACCGGTCGTGCTCGACGAGTGGAGTTACTCCCACCAGAACCCCGGCACCGAGCGGTACTACGACATCCGCGGTGTCGGGATCGACGCCGAGATCGTGTCGTTCTCCTGGCGCGACGTGACCGAGCGGCGCAGCACCCGGGCCGCTCTCACGGCAAGCGAGGAGCGGTTCCGCGCCCTCGTGCACGCCACCCCCTCCGGGATGCTGGTTCAGGACGGTCGGGGACGCATCCTCGAGGTCAACCCCGCGGCCGCGGAGATCCTGGGACTGACGCGGGACAACATGTTGGGCCGTTCGTCCGACAGCCCCGCCTGGCGCACCATCCGCCCGGACGGGAGCGACGTGGCTCCCGACGACCACCCCGCGATGCGGGCCCTGGCCACCGGCCGACCCGTCACCGACGAGTCCCTCGGGGTCTGCAATCCGGCCGGGGTCGTGACATGGCTGAACGTGATGTCCGTTCCCTTCACCCGCCCCGAGGACCCCGCCTCCCCGGCGGTCTTGACGTCGATCATCGACGTCACCGCTGCCGTGGAGAAGCAACTGGCCCTCCAGCAGCAGGCCCACACCGACGAGCTGACCGGTCTGCTGAACCGCGGGGAACTCCTGCACCGGCTCACCGGACTGCTGGACCACCCGCCCCGGACCGGCGAGAAGCTGGCTGTGCTGTTCGGGGACCTGGACGGCCTGAAGAGGATCAACGACACCCGGGGCCACGACGTCGGCGACATCCTCGTGACGACGGCAGCCGACCGCGTCCGAGGGGCCCTGCGGCAGGACGACGTGATCGCCCGGATCGGAGGCGACGAGATCGTCGCGGTCCTGACGGGCATCCACGATCTGGCCGGCGCTACGGCAGTGGCCCAGAAGGTGGGGCAGGCAGTGGCCGCCCCGATTGACATCGCCGGCAGCGACCCCATCGTCAGCACCATCAGCATCGGGGTGGCCCTGGCGCTGCCCGGAGACGACGCGGAGTCGCTCATCCGGCGCGCCGACGCCAACATGTACGTCGCGAAACGCGAGGGCGGCGGCGCCGTCGTCGCGCAGGTCAGCATCGACCCCTAATCCACAAGCCACCGATCCCCGGCGCAGCGAGCGGGACGCGCAGGAGCCAGCGGGATCGGTGGATCGCGGCTAAGGCACGACAGACGGGCAAATCGCCCCCGACCTCCGCCCCCGGCGACCGAATAGCGACTAGCCGGGTGAAGATGCCCCGTTCACCCCGCAGTCACCGGACGTTCATCCCTAGTCTGCCCCCATGGGCACCGACACCGCCGCGACCACCGAGTCCGGGAAGGGCTTCGGCGGCAAACTGCGCTCCGCCGTCCTGACCCCTGGGAACATCCTTGCGGGGGTCTCCGTGGGCGCCTACCTGATCCCGCAGGCGATGGCCTACGCACAGTTGGCGGGGATCGACGCGGCGACCGGCCTCGGGGTCGCGGTGATCCCCTTGGTCGTCTACATGATCCTGGGCCGCAGCAAGTACATGTCGCTGGGGCCGGAGTCCACGGTTGCCCTGATGGCGGCGGCGGCCGTCGGACCCGTGGCCGCGGAGATGGGGGTGCCCGTCCTGACGGCGTTGGGCCTCACGAGTCTCATGGTCGGCATCATCCTGTTCATCGCCTGGCTGTTGAAGGCGTCCTTCCTGGCCGACCTGCTCTCCAAGCCCATCCTGGTCGGGTACCTCACCGGCGTCGCCATCCTGATGCTGATCTCCCAGCTGCCGAAGGTCCTCGGGTACGACGTCGACACGTCCTCCCTGCTCGGGCTGTGGAACACCGACTGGCAGATGCCGGACTGGCACACCGTCGCCATCGCCGTGATCGTCGCCGGCATCGCCCTGATCCTGAAGTTCGTCAACCCCAAGATTCCCGGACCGCTCATCGCCTTGATCGTGGCCATTCTGCTCGGGATGGTGTGGGAGGTCCCGACCGTCGGCCCGGTGCACCTGGCCGTGCCGGTGCCGCAGTTCGGGATCGTGAGTCTCGACGTGATCGAGGCCCTCCTGGTGCCGGCGCTGTCGATCGCGGTGGTGTCGTACACCGATGTCATGGTCACGTCGCGAGCCTTCGCCCAGGGGGTGCCCCCCGACCCGAGCTCGGAGATGCGGGCCCTCGCGGGGGTCCAGGCCGCCACCGGCATCGCGGGCGGCTACCCGATGTCCGCGTCGTCCTCGCGAACCGCACTCGCGGTCGCGGGTGGGGCCACGACCCGGTTCTACTCCATCTTCGTGCTCGTGATCCTGCTGGCGGGTCCGTTGCTGTTCCCCGGAGTGATCGCGGCGGTGCCGATCGCCGGGCTGGCCGGGGTGATCATCTTCGCGGCCATCAGCCTGATCGAGCCCGCCGAGTGGGCGTCGCTGCTGAAGTTCCGCAAGCGCGAGACCACCATCGCCGCCGTCTGCACGATCTCAGTGATCGTCTTCGGCATCCTCCCCGGCGTGATCATCGCGATCGCGCTGTCGATCGCGGAGTTCATGGCCCGGCTGGCGCGCCCGCACGACGGGGTCCTCGGCTACGTGCCCGACCGGGCGGGCATGCACGACATCGACGACTTCGAGGAGGCCATCACCATCCCGGGTCTCGTGGTCTTCCGCTACGACGCGCCCCTGTTCTTCATGAACGCCTTCGACTTCTACAACAAGGTCATGGAGGCCTGTCCGCAGGGGACCAAGGTGGTCATCCTCAACATGGAGGCGAACGTCGAACTGGACTCGACGGCGCTGGAGATGCTCATGGAACTGCACGGCGCCCTCGAGAAGCAGGGCACCGAGTTGTGGCTGGCGCGGGTGAAGAACGACGTGTTGAACCCGATGCGCGACCACGGGGTGTCCGAGTTGATCGGGGAGGACGACATGTACCCGACGCTGCCGACGGCCGTGGCCGAGTATCTGAAGCGGTTCCCCGAGGCGGCCGACAGTCTGACCCCCCCGGCGCAGCGGACACAGCCGGCCGAGGACACGCGTGCCGACGTGACCGAGGCCGCCGACCTCGGCGACCCGGACAGCGCCTGACCGCAGCAGCTTCTGCCCGGCGATGGTCCTCGCGCGAGTGCGGTGACCGCCCGAAACAGTCGCATGCGACTGTTGGCGTCAGGGGCGACTGCAGGAACGGTCGCACTTGTACGAAACGGTCGCTTCTGGCTCCCACGGGCGAGACACCCGCCCAAAACGGTCGCATGCGACTCTTTCGGCACGTTCGGCTCGCGAATCGGGCCCTATTCGGTCGCATGCGACTGTTTCGGCTTCCCCAGCGACCCGACCCCGCCTCCGAGACAGTCGCATGCGACCGTTTCGGGCACATCCCGGGCGCCCCCGTGGACTGCGCCAGGCGGCCGTCGCCGACGGCCCGGGAACGCCGTGGACTGTCATGACCCGCGCCCCGGGTCTAGGGTCGGCCTCATGATCCACAGACCTGCGGTTACGCGGAGCCGGAGGCTGGCCCTGGTGGTCGGCGCTACGACATCGGCCCTCCTGCTGGCGGCGGTGCCCGCCCAGGCAGCCGACCCCCAGCCCTACGGCCACAACGATGCCGGCGGGTTCCGCAACATCCTGCCCCCCGGGTCCAACGGCACCGACTCCCTCACCGACTTCCAGAACTACCTCTCCACCGGCGCCGTACCCCGCTGGTGGGACAACCAGCAACCCCTCTACGAAGGCCTGCTGACAGCTGCCCCGGACCTGACCAACGCCGACATCTCCCACTTCTACAAGGACGCGCCCTTCGGCGTCCGCGCCGCTGACCGCACCGCGATCGTGCGCCCGCGCCCCGGGGTCACCATCGTGCGCGACAAGACCTGGGGGGTACCGCGGGTCTACGGCACCACTCGCCGCGACACCACCTTCGGCGCCGGCTACGCGGGCGCCGCCGACCGCCTCTTCCTGATGGACGTCCTGCGCAACACCGGGCGCGCCACCCTGTCCTCCCTGTTGGGCGCCAAGAGTCTCACCTCGGACGAGGACCAGTGGCGCTTCGCCGCCTACACCGACGCCGACCTGCGCCGCCAGATCCGCCTCATGAAGCAGGTACCCCACGGCCGCCCCCTCGTCGGGGAACTGCGCTCCTACACCGCCGGCGTCAACGCCTACATCGCCGACGCGCGCCGGGATCCTTCCCTGATGCCCTCCGAGTACAGCCTGCTCGACAAGGAGGTGCGCGACTGGCGGGCCACCGACGTCATCGCCACCGCCTCCCTCGTCGGCGGCATCTTCGGGCGCGGTGGGGGAGCGGAGGTCCAGTCCGGGCAGGTCTACACGGCCCTGCGGCAACGGTTCGGCGCCGATCGGGCCCGCCGCATCTGGCAAGGGTTCCGCACCCGCAACTACGCCGCCGCCCCCGTGACGACGAAACGGTCCTTCCCGTACGAGGCCGGGGACTCCTTCTCCCCACGCGGGCTCGCGATCCCCGACAACGGCTCCGTGACCCCCGCGCCCATCACCTCGTCCGCTTCAGCCGCGGCCGCCGAGCCGGGGGACGTCGCCGCCGCGCTGGTGACGCAGCGCGCGGAGGGTCACGCGTCGAACTGGGAGTTGGTGTCCCGCCGCCACTCCGCCAACGGGCGGCCGATCGCCGTCATGGGCCCGCAGGTCGGCTACTGGCTGCCGCAGATCCTGGTCGAGCAGGAACTCCACGGACCCGGCATCGAGGCCCGCGGTGTCGCGTTCGCCGGCGTCAACCTCTTCATCCAGATGGGCCACGGCCGCGACTACGCCTGGAGCGCCACGTCAGCGGGCTCCGACAACACCGACGTCTTCGCTGAGGTGCTGTGCGGCGGCAGCGACCACAAGTACCGCTACCGGGGCACGTGCCGGCCCATGGAGAAACTGGTCCGCGAGAACTCCTGGACCCCCAACGCCATCGACCCCTCACCGGCTGGCTCGGCGACGCTGACCACCTACCGCACCGTCCACGGCCTGGTGCAGTCCTACGGCACGGTGGGCGGCAAGCGGGTCGCGTTCGCGCTGGCCCGCAGTACCTATATGCACGAGGCCGAGTCGGCCGTCGGCTTCGCCGCCCTCAACGACCCACGGCAGGTCACCGGCCCGAAGTCCTTCCAGCGGGCCGCGTCGGAGATCTCGTTCACGTTCAACTGGGCGTACACCGACCACCGCCACATCGCCTACTTCCTGTCCGGGGCCTATCCCCAGCGCGCCGCTGCCACCACTCCCGACTTCCCGGTCCTGGGCACCGGGCAGTACGACTGGCGCGGCTGGAACCCGCGGACCTGGACGTCGCGCACCATCCCCTTCTCCGCGCATCCCCGGGTCGTCGACCCCGACGTTCTGGTGTCGTGGAACAACAAGCCCGCGCGGGACTGGGCGGCCGCCGACGACCAGTGGGGGTACGGCCCCATCTACCGCTCGCAGATGATCGAGCAGCGCATCCGGCGGTACCTGCGTCGGGGCGACATGACGCGGGCGCAGTTGGTGCAGGCCATGGAGTTGCCGGCCACGCAGGACGTGCGCGGGGTGAAACTGCTGCCGCTGCTCCTGCGAGTCCTGGGCGACCCGACCGATCCTGCGATCGCCGACGCCGTCGCCCAACTGCGCGCCTGGATGGAGGCCGGCTCTTACCGCCGCGACCTCAACGGCGACGGTGTCTACGAACACAACCGCGCCATCGAGATCATGGACGCGTGGTGGCCGCGCCTGGTCGCAGCGGAGTTCGAGCCGGGTCTGGGCAGCACCTCCTACGACGCCATCCAGGCGATCATCCCCAGCGGCGCCGTGACCGAGGGGGAGAAGCCCCATGCGGGCGGATTCGCCGACGGCTGGTGGGGCTACGTGGACCGGGACCTGCGGGCGGTGTTCGACGGCAAGCAGTCCCAGCCCCTGGGCCGCGAATTCTGCGGCGACGGTGACCCCACGGCGTGCCGGGAGGTCCTGCAGGCGACGTTGCTGGCCGCGACAGCGGTCACGCCGACGGAGTTGTACGGCCTCGGTGCCTGTGCCACGGACCCGCAGGCATCCTGCTACGACCGCGACCGCATGCGCATCACGTCCGCGATCGGTACCCCGTCGTCGTTCCCCTTCCAGAACCGGCCGACCTTCCAGCAGGTGGTCAGCGTGCACCGGTCCTTGTCCGGTACCCCGCAGAGGCCCGGTCGGGGGTAGCCGAGACCGCCGCAGTTCCGGATCAGCCGGTGCCGGGCAGGCTGCAGCGGATGGGGGAGTGACGGCTGGGTCGCCACGTCCGGGACCAGGAAGCGGGACGGCTGCCGGGTACCGACGTCGTCAGCCTGACCCGGACCCGCAGACCGGCGGTGCAGCGCGGGTTGGCGGTCACGCGTATCGCATGGTCGCTGCCGTGGCGGGAGATCCTGGTGTGGCACAACTGCCGAGCCAAGGCCCGGGGAAGTGTCTGGCCGTGCAGGACACAGCGGACGGTCGCAGCCGTGGGCGCGCCGTTGCCGTGGGCATGGGCGACCAGCACGGTGCGCCGGCCGGTGGGGATACGGCCCTTGTGCCGCGCGCGCACGGCCACGGTGCCGGACAGGCGCTGTGTGGCGGGATGCACGCTCACGCCCAGTGAGATGCTGCGTACCTCGTCGTCGGGGGTGTAGCCGTTGACCTGCAGGGTGTGGTGCCCGACGGCGAGGTCACGGGGAAAGTCCAGGGTGGCGGCGAATGCCCCGGAGGTGTCGGTCGTCAGTTCCCCCAACGGGCGGGGAGTGGACATGACGAAGCCGCGGACCGTGGAACGGGCCGCGAACCCGTCACCTTCGGTGCGCACCCCGCCACCGGCCAGCAACTGCAGGTTGCCGTCGGCGTCCAGCGGCAGGGGCTTGCCGTCGCCGGTGCGTCCGGCCAGGTTCAAGGAGAAGTCCTGGCCGGTGATCTGCACCCCGGTGCCCTTGCGGGTGGGTTCGACGGTGACTTTCTGGGGACGTCCGTCGACCAGGACGGTGTGCTCGCCGGGGGAGAGATCGTCGGCGGCGGTGCGCGGCGCCAGCGGTCCGGTGAGCAGGTCCGACTGGGAGGGGGTGACCGCGATGGTGGCCACCGGGATGGTGACCGTGCTGGTCTCACCGTTGGACAGCGTGTTGGTGACCTCCACGCTGTACTCGCCGGCATCGCCGGCGGTGACGGGGTTGACGACCAGTCGCGCGCCGGTGGCGCCGGCGATCGGTTTGCCGTTGCGGAACCACTGGTAACTCAAGGTTCCCGCGGCGGGGGGTGCGACCGGGGCGCTCAACTCCAGCACTCCGCCGAGGCGCACATCCTGACGGCCGGCGGTGTAACCGGGGTCGACCGCCGGGCGCGGGGCCGCGACAGTGATCGTGACGGGGTCCGAGGTCAGCGAGGTGGGCAGCTTCCCGGTCTCAGTGCTGGTGACGACCACTCGATACCCGGTGCCGGAGTCACCGGCGGTCAGCACCGCGGTGTCGTACTCGGCACCGGTAGCGCCGGCCACGTCAGCCCAGGAACCCCCGGGCGTCCTGACCTGCCACTGGTAGGACACGACCCCTGCGGTCGCCGAGGCGCCCACGCTCAGGTGTGCGCGCTGGCCCGCGACTGCTTCCGGAGTGGCCGGGTGGGCTGCGATAGAGGGCGCGGCGGACACGGGGATGGTGACCGTGCCCACGGTCACGGTCACCGTATCGGTGTTGCCGTTGGGCAAGGTGTTGGTGACCTCGACGGTGTACTCGCCAGCGTCAGCAGCGCCTGCCCCGGCGATACTCAGCGTCGCGCCGGTGGCGCCGGCGATCAGGTGGCCGTCGCGGAACCACCGGTAGGACAAGGTGCCTCCGTCGGTAGGGGTCGCCACGGCGACGGCCAGCGCCACCGGGTCCCCCAACAGCGGGGTGCGTGCCGCCGGGGTCTGATTGGGGTCGATGGCCGGCGGCTGGGCGGCCACGGTCAGCGCCACCGGGGTCGACGTCACCGACGTGGGGGCCTTGTTGGTCTCGGTGGCGGTGACCACGACCCGGTACAGGGTGCCGGAGTCGCCGCTGGTCAGAGCCGCGGTGGTGTGAGTGGCGGTGGTGGCGCCCGGCACGTCGGCCCAGGAGCCGCCGGGGGTCTTGGCCTGCCACTGGTAGGTCACCACACCGGCGCCGGCTGAGGCGGTCGTGCTGAACGTCACCGTCTGCCCCACATGCCCGGTCTGCGGCCCGGGTTGGCTGTCCACGCTCGGGGTCACCGAGTCCGGAATCGCCAGGCTGCCGCCGGTCACGGTCACCGGGGCGTCCTGGGCTCCGGGCACGGAGTTGATCACCCGCACCGTGTAGGTGCCGCGATCGGACAGGGTGACCGGGTTCACCGTCCAGCTGGAGCCGGTGGCTCCGGAGATGGCCTGCCCATCGCGGTACCACTGGTAGGACAGGGCGCCCCCGCCGGCCGGCAGAGCCGCCGTGACGCTGTACGTCGCGGACTGCCCGATGAGTTTCGTCTGGTTGTCGGGTTGCTGATTGGGGTCGATCACCGGATCTTGCGCGGTCACCGTCACCGTCACCGGATCCGACAAGGTGACCGTCGCTGCCTTCGCGGCCTGGGTGTTGGTCACCACCACGCGGTACTGGGCCCCGTTGTCGCCCGGCGTCAGGTTCGGCGTGGTGTAGCTGGCAGCGTCCGCGCCGGCGATGTTCCACCACACCCCACTGATCTTCTTCTGCCACTGGTAACTCACGGTGCCCGCCGAGGCCGACGCGGCCGCGGTCAGCGTTGCCTGCTGTCCCATCGCGCGCGTGGAATCCACCGGTGGTGTCCCCAGGGTCGGCGCCACGGACGCTTCGGCGTGGACGCTCACGGTCGCCGCCGACGATGTTGTGGTGGCCGTGGCCGGGGTCGCTCCGACCACGGTGTTGGTGGCCACCACCCGGTACTGCCGCCCGTCCTGTCCCGCAGCCAGAGCCGGTGAGGTGTAGCTGGCCGTCAACCCGTCGGGAGACACGCTCGCCGTGCCTCCCGACACGTTGCCCCACGACCCGCTGGGATCCCGCGACTGCCACTGGTACGACACCGTGCCCTCGGCCGGCTCCTCCAGTGCTATCCACACCGTCGCGGCCGTGCCGTCCAACACGGCGACGTCGGTCGGCTGGTGCACGACCGTTACGTCCGGCGCCCCCACTGTCAGCGTGGCCGACGACGAGGCCGTGGTGCGCGTGGCGGGGTCCGCCCCGGTCAGGGTGTTGGTCACCTCCACCCGGTACCAGCCCTCATCGACCTCGCGGGTCGAGCCGATTGAGTAGGTGGACGTCGTCCCGCCGGTGCCGCGGGTGACGGGGCTCCAGGTCGACCCGGCGTCCACCGACTTCTTCCACTGATACGACAGTGAGCCTTCGGCGTTGGTGGCGCTCACGGAGAATGTTGCGCTCTGTCCGGAGCGGGTGGTGGCATTGCCGGGTTGGGTGCCGATCACCGGGGTGTCCGCGCCCACCGTCACCGTCGCTGCGGATGAGGTCGTGATCGCGGTCTCCGGGTCAGCTCCCGCGATCGTGTTGGTGACCCGGACGCGGTACCGCACCTTCGGACTGGCGTACGACAACGTCGGCGTCGTGTACGAGGAGCTCGTGGCCCCGTTGACGTCGTTCCAGTGGACGCCGCTGTCGGTGGATGTCTCCCACTGGTACGAGACGACGCCCTCCGCAGGCGGCGTCACGACCGTGGACAGGGTTGCCGTCTGGCCGGCGTCCCGGCTCACGTCAGCGGGAGATGTCGCGATCACCGGGGTCGGAGCGCCCACCGTGACCGTCGCCGCGGAGGAGGCAACGGCTGCCGTGTTTCCCGACAGGGTGTTCGTCACCACCACCCGGAACTGGGCTTTCGGGTCGGCATACGACAGCGCCGGCGTCGTGTAGGTAGCCGTGGTCCCACCGCTACCTCCGGACACATTCGCCCAGGACGTGCCGCCATCCGTGGACTTCTGCCACTGGTACGACAACACTCCCGCGTCGGTCCGGGACGCTGAGACGGACAACTGCGTGGTCTGCCCAGACACTTTGCTGACACCCTGCGGCTGCGTGTCGATGGTCGGTACCGCAACCGAGGACACAGCTCCGTCACCGATCGACGTGCCGGTGGCCCGCAGGCTGACAGTGATGCCCGACGATTCGGTCAGATTGACCGTCTCCCCGCCGGTGGCACTGGTCCAGGACCCGCTATCGACCCGGTATTCGTACCCCGAGATCGCCCCCGACGCGGCAGGCACCGTGAGCCGGACAGTGGACGCATTGGTACGCGTCGCGGAGAACGTCGGAGCCGTCAGATAGCGGGCAACGACAACACCGGAACCACCCGCTCCACCCGCACCGCCTTGACCGGCGCCGCCTCCGCCCCCGTTGCCGGTGTTGGCAGCGCCGTTGCTGCCGTTCGCCCCCCCGGTCCTGGCGCCACCGTCGCCGCCGCGGGCGTACCAGACATACCCGCCGCTGATGGAGGAAAGGAAGCCAGCACCTCCATAACCACCGGAACCGGCACTGGACCCCGCCGAGCCTTTGCCACCGCCGCCGCCGCCGACGGAGTCGGACGTTCCCGCGCCTCCGTCATTGCCCTGGCCGGACGTTCCCGCGCCAGCGGATGGGGTCCATCCGGAGTGGCTGCTTCCGCCGCCCCCCGAGCCACCCGCTGAGCTAGTAGAACCACCGCCGCCGCTACCACCGCCCAAGGCTGTATACCCGAAGGCCACGCTGTTGCTCCCGCTGTAGTGAGCGCTACCCCCAGCACCGACGGTGATGGCCTGCGTGCCGCTGACGGTGGTGAAGCCGGTGAGCAAGCCACCCGCGCCACCGCCGCCACCGCCCCCGGTGGGACCGCCCGTCTTACCGAAGATGCCCCCACCGCCGCCGGCCACGATCAGGTATTCGATACCCAGTGCGCCTGAGCCCGGTGCTGACCAGTCGCACGACCCGATGCTGGGGAAGCGCACGACGGTGTACTCGCCGCTCGTGACCGTCTGGGGACTGCACGCGGCGGCCTGCGCGGGCGAACTGGTCGCAACCGGGACGATCAGCCCAGCCCCCATCGCGAGGACGACGGGCCGGACCAGCCACTTCCGGCGCCCCCTCCGGGAGTCCGGGGTGCTGCGGTCGGGACGGCGGGCGATGCTGCTCACTGGCTGTCTCCTTGAGAAAGCGACGACATACTCTCGATAGTGAAGTGCAAATTACTCCAGATAGATCAAGGGATCCTCAAGGAGAGTTCCCCCGGATATCCGGGTCTGGCAGTGAGACGCCAACCGGGCGCCCCGGACTGCGCCTAGACTGCCGATGTGCTCCCCGGTAGTCGGCCGCAGGCGACGGTGCTTCGGCACACGTCGCCGGCGGCGCGCAAGACCGAGCAGATCCTGGACGCCGCTCTCGCGCAGGCCGACGTCGAGGGCTGGCCCGGCCTGGCGGTGCTCCCGGTGGCCCGGCGGGCCGGACTGGCCCCGGGAACGGTCACGGCCCGCTTCGGGCAACGCACCGGTCTGGCCGTCGCCTTGTGGCGGCAGCGATTGGCGTCCTCAGTCGATGCCGCAGTGATCGCGCTGCTTGAGGCGTGTCCGTCCCGGGGAGCAGCACCGGATGCTGAGCAACTCCTGGCGGCCCTTTCGGTGTTCGCCCGCCCCAACGAGACCATGCGGGCTGCGGCAGAGTTGCTGATCGTCGCCCGGCACCAGCCCCCTGTTGCCGCCGCCGTGGGGGAAAGCCTTGGGGCTGTCCTGACCGAGGCGCTGACTCCCCGGCGCGGGCACTTGTCCCGCGCCCAGGCGGGGCGCCACGGCTACCTGGTCCTGCTGGCCCTGGGCCTGTTGATCGAGTCGCGCGGCCACCCCGGGGAGTTCTTCGACCTGTCCCATGAAGTGGACCTACTGGCCGGTGCGCTCGCGGCCTCCCCGCACTTGGCCGGCCTGCCAGCGGAGACAGCGGCACATCTCGACGAGCCGGCGGTCTTCAACACGGGGGAGGAGGCCTGGGACGCGCTCCTGCAGGCGATGTTGGACGAGGTCGCCACCCACGGCTACGACGGCGCCACCGTGGAACGGGTGGCCGCCGCCTGTGGGTACAGCCAGGGACTGATTTTCCGCCGCTATCCCACCAAGCGCGACATGTTCCTCGACGTCACCAACCGCATGTACGCCAATGCCACCGAACTCAATGAAGCCTATGTGCGCGGGCTGACCGAGACCCACTCCCCAGGCATCGCGGAGGCCGCCCACATGCGCGAGCACATGCTGCCCGGACGGCAGCCGCTCTACACCGCCAACCTGGAGCAGGTGCGCCTGTCCTGGCGCGACGGCGAGATGCGGGCCGTCATGGAGGCGGGGATCCAGGACACGATCAGCCGCTTGGCCGAGGAGGACACCACCCGCACCCCGGAACAACTGGAGACCTGGATCCACATCCAGATCGCCCTCGGCTACGGCGTCAGCCTTCTGGCGGGACTGTACGAGCCTGCCTGGCAGCTCCCGTACCACGTGGTGACGATTCCCCTCATCGATGAGGCCGAGTGAGAGTCTCGCAGGAGCACCGTCATTCGTGGTTTCCCCGCAGTCGACCCCATACTGGCCCGGTACCGCAGCGGTCCGAGGTGGAGGAACGGCGATGAGTGAGCGACACGGGCCCGGCCGTCGCGCTGCCATCGGCCTCACGCCCGCCGTCGCGCTGGTCCTCGTCGCGTGTGCCCCCTCGCCGTCGCAGGGCGCGCCCAGCGCCGCCGCCTCGTCCGCCCCCGCGTCGGTCGCTGTCGCCCCCACCCCCAGCTATCGCACCCTCCAGCCGCAGCCCACCCCGACGCCCACCCCGCGGTTGCCCGACCTCACGGGCGACCGCCGCAACGCCATCGCCTTCGCCCCGTTGGACCACCCCAACCGGGTGACTGTCGTCGGCGACGTGACCACCGACAACGCCTGGTCGACATCGAAGGTCCTGGTGGCCGCGGCCTTCGTGCGGGAGGTGGCCGGCGGCGACCCCCGTAACCTCGACACGTATCAGAGGAACTTGGTGAAGCGGGCCCTGACCGCCTCCGACATGGATGCTCTGCTGGCGATGCGGGGGCAGATCCCGGGAGGCTCCGGCGCCCCGATGACGGAGATCCTGCGCTCCATCGGGGACCACCGGACCACCGCTCCCAACAGTTCCGAAGGCTCCATGTCGTGGTCGCTGCGCAACCAGGTGCGTTTCATGGCGGCCCTGAACGACGGGAAGGTCGTCAACAAGCGGACCAGCCGGTACCTGTTGCACACGATGAACCCCATCCCGAAACACAGTTGGGGCCTGGGCCGGATCGGGGCCGTGCACTTCAAGGGTGGCTGGCTGGAGCCCTACACGGAGACGCGCCAGATGGGCATCGTCGACGGCTACGCGGTCGCCATCATCACCACCGCGGGACCGGCCGTTCTCCAGTCCGACGGCGACTACGCCCATGTGCGCGCCATCACCAGACTGGCCCACAAACTGCGCAAGTACCTGGACGCGGACGCCGCCCAGCACTCCTGACACCGGCGCGGGCCGGACGGATCGAGGCGGATCCGGCGAACCGGGGACAATGCGGGCACCGCCTCGCTACAACAGGACCATGGCAGACGTGATAGGCGCCGGCGACGGCCCGGAATCCGAGAACCCGGCCGACGCCACCGCGTCCCCGGCGCCGCCGGCGAGCCCCTCCGCCACGGCGAGCAGCCCGTCCGGAAACCCGAGCAGTTCGACCAGTTCCACCGCCCCGTCCTCCTCCTCGTGGGAGAGCGAGGCAGCGGCCGAGAGTCACACCCTCCTGGGTGCCGTCGAGACCGCCGCGACGCGCCGGATCGCCAACTTCGACGACCCCCACCAGGAGTGGCGGCGCATGACCAGCGAACTGGTGGGGACCTTCCTGCTCGTCATCGCGGCAGCCGGAGCGCCCATGGTGGCCAGTCGGTACCCGGGGACCGTCGGTCTGGCGATGGCCGTCGTCGCCCCCGGCCTGACCGTTCTGGCGGTCATCATGTTCATGGGCCGCGTCAGCGGCGCCCACCTCAACCCCGCGGTGTCGTGTGCGTTCGCCCTGCGCGGCGACTTCCCGTGGGCGCGCGTTCCCGGCTACATCCTGGCGCAGGTCCTGGGCGCCTGCCTCGCCGCCTTCGTCCTCACGGGTCTTGTCGGGGTGTCGGCCGACCTCGGCGGCTCCTACCCCGGCGCGTACACGACTCCCGGGCAGGCCTTCCTCACCGAGACGCTGCTGACGTTCGGGCTGGTGAGCGTGATCCTGGGCACCGCCGCCGGCGCGCAGAGCATCGGCATCATCGCGGCCGTCGCCGTCGCCGGATACATCTCCCTGGCGGGGCTGTGGGCGGCGCCGCTGTCCGGGGCCTCCATGAACCCGGCCCGCACCCTCGGCCCCAACCTCGTCGGCGGTCACCTGGGCCCCTACTGGGTGTATCTGGCGGGACCGCTGCTCGGGGCCTTCCTGGCATGTGTGTTCGCCTACGTGTTGCGCGGCCCCGGCGGCGGCAGGTCCGGCTCGCTGGCCGCACAGGGAGCGCTGCACACCAGGATCCGGCGTCCCAAGAAGAAGTAACCGCGCCCGGTGGTCCTGGACGGGCGCGCCGGGGACACCCCCTACGATCAGGGGGTGAGTTCCGCAGACCCGACCCCCGCGTCCCCGGCCGACCCCACGGGCTCGAGCGTGACCTCGCCCGGCGAACTGACCGACGAGGAGGCGCGGCAGAGCATCGGCGCCGGCGGCATCGACCGCAAGAAGACGATCATCGGGGCCATCGTCGCGATCGTCTTCTTGGCGATCGTGTTCACGCGCGTCATCCCGCAGATCGGCAGCTACTCCGAGGCTGCGGACTACATCAAGGCCATGACCGGGCTGGCGATCGCCGGCCTCATCGCCGCCACCATCTGGTACCTGTTCGTGTACGGCTGGCCCTTCGTGGCCGCGACCCCGGGATTGCGGTACAAGGAGGGGTTCATCGTCAACCAGTCCGCGTTCGCCGTGTCCAACGGCATCCCCGCGGGCGGCGCCTTCGGGCTCGGGCTGCAGTACGCCCAGCTGACCTCCTACAGCACCACCCCCACCGTGGCGACCGCGGCCATCGGAGCGACGGGGCTGTGGAGTGTGTTCGTCACCCTGTTCCTGCCGGTGACCGGCATCCTCGCCCTCACCCTGAGCGGTGAGGCCGCGGGCAGTTACGTGCTCGGGGCGGTCATCGGGGTCGTGGTCCTGGTCGTGATCGTGGGGCTGTTCGCCGTGATCCTGCGGTCCGAGAAGAACGCCGAACGGGTCGGGAACTGGGCGGACAAGGTCCTCAACGGGATGATCCACTGGTTCAAGAAGGACACCACCGTCGACTTCAAGGGCCAGATCCTGAAGTTGCGCCACGACATCGTGGACCTGGTGGCCCGCCGGTGGCACGTCATCACGCTCTCCCAGATCGCGGTGTCCTGGTCGCAGTTCCTCATCCTCTACGCCGCCCTCCTCGGCGTGACCAAGGACATCGGCATGCCGACCATCTGGGTCGCCTACGGCTGCTGGGCGATCTCCCAGCTCGGGATCATGATCCCGGTGACGCCCGGCGGGCTGGGGACCGTGGATGCCGTGCTGATCGGGCTGCTCACGACGTTCGGGGTGGACAACGGCGCGGCTACCGCCGCCGACCTGGTGTGGCGGGCGGCCTCCTACATCCCGCAGATGGCCATCGGCCTGATCATGATCTTCTACTGGCGGTGGGACATCAATCACCGGCGCCGGAAGGCGGAGGCACCCGCCTGACCCGGTCCGGAACCAGCCGACCGGGCATGGTCGAGCCCGGTCGCCGGACAGCTTCCCCTCTGTCTGGCAACCGGGCTCTGGACTTGAACATATCGGCGGGCGTGATCCACATCACCGACCGACACGCGCGTGTCCCCAGCCCCCCGGACGGGGTGTCGTCCCCAGTGGTTGCGGAGCGGTAACGGCCCTCGCCGCAGCAGCCGCAGGGTGGGCGCATGAGCACCACCACCTTCTGCCCCGTGTCCCGCACCCTCGGGCGTCGCCCCGAGGAACTCCTGCCCGCCGTGCCCTACCTCCTCGGCTACCACCCGACGGACAGCCTCGTGTGCCTGTTCTTCGGAGCGGACGACGAGATGCGCCTCAGTTCCCGGGTGGACTGGGACACCACCCGGCTGGCCACCCACGACGTCGTCGCCACCTTGTCGGAGCGGGCCGGCAACTGCGATGCGCACTCCGTGCTGATCGTCGCGATGGACCCCCAGCAGCCGGACTGGGAGGTGCTGACCCACCTGTGTGTCGGCTTCCTCGACCGCGGCCTGACCATCGACTGGGCGGGGGAGTGCCGTGCGGGCGCCTGGCGCGGCCTGGAGTGCACCGACGACTGCGACCGCCACGTGCTGGACCCGCAGTGCGTCACCGTCACCCGGCTCATCGCGGAGGGTGTGGCTCCCGCCGCCGACCGGGACGAGGTGACAGCCGAGGTGACCGCTGCCGCAGATCAACTCGACGACGACGTCGCCGTGAGTGTGCCGTTGCACCCGGGCGGCTTGGAAGCCTGGCGCGACGAGATGATCCCCGCCTGTCTGGCGGTCCTGGAACGAGGCGGCGCCCTGAGCGACGCCGAGATCGCGACGTTCGCGGTCGGCATGAGCGACATCCGCGTCCGCGACGTCGTGTTGTGGCGCCTCACCTGCGGCGGGCACCGGCCGGGGATCGCCGACCCGCAGACTTGGCAGGTGGTCAGCGCCGTGCTGCGGCAGGCCCCGGGGGTGACGGTGGCCCCCGTCGCCGCCGTCGCAGCGCTGGTGGCGTGGCAGAGGGGGGAGGGGACGCGGGCCATGGCGGCTCTGCCCCGCGCGTGGGCCGCCGATCCGCAGCATTCGCTGGCGGAGCTGGTGTATCGCTGCGTGGACGCCGCGGTGCCCCCCACCGTGTGGTGGCAGGTCATGTCGGGACTCGACGAACCCACGTGCCGCCACGGGGAGATCCCGCACGAGTGACGGACACTCCCCGGGAGTGGGTGGACGACGGAAACCGGGGTGGGCTATCGTTTTCGCAGGTCATGAGTCTCAGCGACAAGCCCCGGCTGGCTGAGCAGCAACCCTCCGACCGCGGTGGGGTGCTCCGGGTGAAGACCTGGTCGAAATCGACAAGCGCGGCCTTGCACCACAAGGCCCACAGGTGAAGGTGGATGTCATGTGTCGTTGCCGAATGACCGGTGTCGCCGGGGCTTGAACCGACGCTTCCGAGCGTTCCCCGTCGACCGACGCGGGTGCGCTGCCTGACGTCCATCCGCACCAAACCGACCGCTCATCAACCACAACACCATGGAGGAAACGACACCATGAGCGACGCCTGGTCCTTTGAAACCAAGCAGATCCACGCCGGCCAGACCCCCGATGAGGCGACGCACTCCCGGGCCCTGCCGATCTACCAGACCACCTCGTACACCTTCAACGACACCACGCATGCCGCGAACCTGTTCGCCCTCAAGGAACTGGGCAACATCTACACGCGCATCATGAACCCGACACAGGCGGCCGTCGAGGACCGGCTGGCGGCCCTCGAGGGCGGCGTCGGTGCGCTGCTGGTATCCAGCGGCCAGGCGGCCGAGACGCTGGCCATCTTGAACGTCGCCGAGGCCGGGGACCACATCGTGTCCAGCCCGAGCCTGTACGGCGGCACCTACAACCTGTTCCACTACACGCTGCCGAAGCTGGGCATCGAGGTGTCCTTCGTGGACGACCCCGACGACCCCGAGTCGTGGCGCGCTGCCGTGAAGCCCAACACCAAGGCCTTCTTCGGCGAGACCATCGCCAACCCCAAGAACGACGTCCTCGACATCGAGGGCATCGCCACGGTGGCGCATGAGGTCGGCGTTCCGCTCATCGTCGACAACACCGTCGCCACGCCGTACCTGATCCAGCCGCTGAAGTGGGGCGCCGACGTGGTCGTGCACTCCGCGACGAAGTACATCGGCGGCCATGGCACCGCCGTTGCCGGGGTCATCGTCGACGGGGGTTCGTTCGACTACGCCCAGTACCCCGAGCGTTTCCCCAACTACAACCAGCCCGACCCGTCGTACCACGGCCTGGTGTACGCCCGGGATCTCGGCGTCGGCTCGCAGTTCGGGGCCAACGTGGCGTTCATCATGAAGGCCCGCGTCCAACTGCTGCGCGACCTCGGTACCGCGGTGGCGCCGTTCAACGCCTGGCTGTTGGCCCAGGGTCTGGAGACCCTGTCCCTGCGTATCGAGCGGCACGTGCAGAACGCCAAGGCGGTCGCCGAGTGGCTGACGACGCGCGACGAGGTGCTGTCGGTGAACTACGCGGGTCTGCCCGACAGCCCCTGGTACGGGCTGGGGCAGAAGTACGCACCCCTGGGCACCGGGGCGGTGCTCGCCTTCGAGATCGCCGGCGGCGTCGAGGCGGGCCGGTCGTTCGTGGAGGGGCTGCAGTTGCACAGCCACGTAGCCAACATCGGGGACGTGCGCAGTCTCGTCATCCACCCCGCGTCGACGACGCACTCGCAGCTGTCCCCCGAGGAGCAGTTGCAGGCGGGCGTGACGCCGGGCCTGGTGCGCCTGGCCGTCGGCATCGAGAACATCGACGACATCCTGGCGGACCTGGAGGCGGGCTTCCGGTCGGCCAAGGCGGACGCGCAGGACTGACCGGAGATGACACGCGAACGGGCGCTCCCCCCTGCCAGCGGTGCCTGGCGGGAGGGAGCGCCTGCCGCTTTCCGCAGGTTCGCGGACATCGGGGCCGTCGACCTGGAGTTCGGTGGCCACCTGCCCGACGTGCGCGTGGCCTACGAGACCTGGGGGGCCCTGGCCCCCGACGGCCGCAACGCCGTCCTCGTCGAACATGCCCTCACCGGGGACGCCCACGCCTCCGGCCCGACGGCCCCGGGACAGCCCACGCCGGGCTGGTGGGACGCCCTCATCGGCCCGGGCAAGGTGATCGACACGGACCGGTGGTTCGTGGTGTGCAGCAATGTGCTCGGCGGCTGCCAAGGCACCACCGGACCGGCCAGCCCCGCTCCCGACGGGCGGCCCTACGGTTCCCGGTTCCCGCGGATCACCACCCGCGACCAGGTCAGGGTCGAGGCGGCCCTGGCCGACCACCTCGGCATCGCCACGTTCACGGCCGTCATCGGTGGCTCCATGGGGGGTATGCGCGCGCTCGAGTGGCTGCTCCTGTACCCGGAGCGGGTGGGCTCCGCGGCGTTGCTGGCGACGTGCGCGGCTGCCTCGGCCGACCAGATCGGCACCCAGACCGCCCAGATCCAGGCCATCACCACCGACCCCGCCTGGAACGGCGGCGACTACTACGACGCTCCCGTCGGGCCCCACGTGGGGCTCGGCGTGGCTCGCCGGTTCGCCCACCTGACCTACCGCACCGGCAACGAACTGGAGCTGCGGTTCGGGCGCGACGAGCAGTCCGGTGAGGCCGCCCACGCTGACTCCGTGCCCGGCCGCCACGACGCCGCCGGCCGGTTCGCCATCCAGTCGTACCTCGACCACCACGCCGACAAGCTGGTCGACCGCTTCGACGCCGGCACCTACGTGGCCCTCAGCGACGCGATGAACACCCATGACGTGGCCCGCGGCCGCGCGGAGCGGGCGGCGGTGCTCGCCGGGATCACCGTTCCCGTCCGCGTCGCCGGACTGGACAGCGACCGCCTCTACCCCCTGGCGCAGCAGCAGCAGTTGGCCGACGAGATCCCCGGTTGCCCCGGACTGGACGTGATCGAGACGCCGTTCGGCCACGACGGGTTCCTCATCGAGTACGAGCGGGTGGGTCGGCTGATCGCCGAGCTGCTCACCGCCACCGGTGCCGACCACGCCCCCTGCTGACTCCTCTCCGACTCTTCCGCGACGCCGGACCGGCCGCTAACGTCGCTGCCAGACCGGGCGGATCGGGGGAGCCATGAACGGTCGCTGGACAGCCCTCGTGCTGGGAGGCCCGCTGCTGCTGCTCGCCCCGGCCGCGGCGGCCACGGACGTCACAGGCAACGACGGCAACGACACCTTCATCGTCGGGGGAGTGAGCCGGGCGCCGGGAGGGGGATGCACCGGCTGCGTCCAGGTGATCTGGGTGCCGGCGTGCCTGAACACCTCACCTAGCCCCCGCCTCACCCCGCCCGCGCGGCCCTGCCTGACGGTAGGCGACGAGACCTGTCCTCACGGGGAGCGGTTCCTGCGCGAGTGGACAGCTGCCGCCGGCCGCTGGGTGCCCGGGGAGGCCCGGTGCCGCGACGTCGACCAGGTTCCGAATGTGACCCAGATCGGGAACCTGGTCGCGGACTCGGCGCGCCACCGCGTTCCCGCGCAGCGCATCTCCATCCAGCCGCGCCACCACCCGCTTGTCAACGTCCCCGTGCTGCTGCACTCCGGCCAACCCGGCGCCGCTCTGGTCTGGCACGACGTGGTCGCCGGCGTCCGGGTCACCACGACCGTGCGGGCGACGTGGCGCTGGCGCTTCCCCGACGGCCCCGACCTCGTGACCACGACTCCGGGGAGCCGCTGGCCGGATCGCGCGGTGAGCCATGTGTTCCGGCAGCCGGGCTGGCAGCGGGTGATCCTGGAGACGACGTGGAACGGCACCTTCGAGGTCGCGGGGTTGGGGAAACGCGACATCGCCGGCACCGTCACCCAGGCCAGCACCGCCCGCCTCCCGCTCGACACCGCTGGCGCGGTCTACCGGTCCGACCTACCGTGAAACCATCCGTGCGTGGGTCCTGGTGGGGACAGTGGCTGCGTCGCGCGCCCCGGTGTGGCATGATCAGCGCCGTTGACCACGCAGTTTCGGAGGACGCAGCGATGAGGAGACTCGGGCGAACGACGGCAGTGATGTCGGTGTCTGCGCTGGCGCTGACCGGACTGACCGGACTGACCGGACTGGCCGTCGTGGCCACTCCGGCGCAGGCCGCAGACAGCGTCACCACCAAGCAGTTCGGAGGAACCACCGGGACCGGTCCGACCGGGATCGCGGTCGACAAGACGGGCAACGTGTTCACCGCCAACAACGGCGGCAACTCCGTGACGAAGATCAGCGCCGACGGCACCAGCACGGCCCAGTTCGGCGGCACAGTGGCGGGCGCCTGGGGGATTGCGCTGGACAAGGCCGGCAACGTCTACACCGCCAACTACGCGAATGGTTCGGTCACCAGGATCAGCGCGGACGGCGGTACCACCGCTCAGTTCGGCACTACCTTCGGCAACATCACGACCGATCTGGCGCTCGACGCCGCCGGTAACGTGTACGCGAACGGCGCGACGCTCAACCAGCAGCCCTTGCTGCCGGGTGCCGTCACGAAGATCAGCGCGGACGGCGCCACCACTGCTCAGTTCGGGGCAAACTTCGGGACCGTGTCACAGGCCTACGGTATTGCTGTTCACAACGGCGACGTCTTCACGGGCATCGATACGATCCAGACCCAGAAAGTGATGAAGATCAGCGCCGACGGCGCCTCCACGACGCAGTTCGGCGGGGCACTCGGTGGTACGCCACAGGGGCTGGCGATCGACGCCGCCGGCAATGTCTTCGTGTCCACAAGCGCGAACAAGGTCATGAAGATCAGCGCCGACGGCACCACCACCGCTCAGTTCGGGGGCGCGACAGGGGCCGGCCCGCGAGGCATCGCGGTCGACTCTGCGGGCAACGTCTACACCGCCAACTTCAGCGCGGACACGGTCACCAGGATCAGTGCGGACGGCCAGACCACGGAGCAGTACGGGGGCACCACCGGAGATGGGCCCTGGGCGATCGCTATCGACGCCGACGACAACCTCTACACCGCCAATCGTTCGGACAAGACCGTCACGAAGATGAGCCCCGTGCGCGGTCCGCTGCTGTATAGTTCCGGTTCCTTCGGGACGGTCCAGGTGGGCGCGACCGGCAAGTTGACGGTCACGGTCACCAACTCGGGGAACTCGCCGGTGAGACCGACGTCGATCAAGGCCGAGGGCACCGGTGTGTCGGTGACGGGAGGCACGTGTGCTGCGGGCACGCAGATCCCGGCAAAGGGCACCTGCACTGTCGAGTTGGCGTGGGCGCCGACGGCTGCCGGGGCGCTTTCCGGTGGCACGCTGATGATCCTGTACCCCGACGGGGCCGGTACCGGAGAGGGCACCGAGTTGACCGGCACCGCCACGGCGGCCCCGACCCCGACCCCGACGCCGACGCCGACGCCGACGACTACGTTGAAGGTGTTCTCTCACAAGGGTCCGGTGAAGGCCGGCCAGAAGACGGTGCTGACCCGTAAGCAGCGCACGGACGGCGCGATCAAGGCGGTGCAGGCGCGCTGCGAGCTGCGGGGAAACCGGTTGCCCAAGCGTGCATCGGACCGGTTGTGTCACATCTCGGTGAAGCGGCCACTGGCGACGGCGACCACCGGGGTGCGCATCACGGCCGCCCCGACATGTTCGAAGGGTCTGCGGATCTCGGCGACGATCGTGGCGAAGAAGGCCGGGGCCAGGCGAGCCGTCTGGCACAAGGCGTGGCGGGTCACGGCTGATCCCGCGATCCGGTGCAAGATCAGCGGGACCGGCTGACGCAGAGGCCGAATGCCGCCGGGACACACATGTCGATCGCCGTCGTCACCGGGCCGGACAGTCTGGAAGCAGGAACAGAAGCGCAAGGCCAAGAGCGCCGGTCAGTGACCCGCGCGCCGCGGACGGCTACGCTCCTGCCATCGGCGTGCATCGGACGCGCCGCCTGAGATAGGAGCACGATGTCCGCACCGCCGCCACCGCCGCCGCAGAGTCCGCCCCCCGGCATGCCCGCCGGCGCCACCTATCAGCCGATGCAGAACGGGATGGGGACCACCGCCCTGATCATGGGCATCCTGCAGTTCTTCTGCCTCGGGATCATCGGCTCGATCCTCGCGATCGTCTTCGGCAAGATCGGCATGGACAAGGCCGACCAGGGCCTGGCCGACAACCGGGGCACCGCCAAGGCCGGCTTCGTGCTCGGGATCATCGGGCTCGTGCTCTTCGTGATCGGTGTGATCATCGCCATCATCTTGTCCGCGACCGGGGCCTTCAACACCACCTACGAGTACCGCGTCGGGTGAGGGCGAGAGGGGGTCCGGTCCCCAGGGCCGGGCCTCCTCCGGTCTCCTCGCCTGATCATTCCCACCGCGCTAGCCTGAAGGCAGCAGTAACGGGAGGTCGTCATGTCCGTTCCACCACCCCCTCCGCCGGGGGCTCCGCCGCCTCCTGACCCCGACCCGAACGACCCTGCGGGCGGCAGTCCCGCGCCCGCATCCGGTCAGCCGGTCCCTCCGCCCGCTCCCGTACCCGGTCAACCGGCGCCGCCGGCGGCCGGCTACCCCGCGGCGACCGCGCCCGGCTACCCGGCGGCCCCGTCCGCTCCGCAGAACGGCTTCGGCACCGTCGCGCTGGTGATGGGCATTCTGCAGTTCCTCTGCCTGGGTCCACTCGGATCGATCCTGGCCATCGTGTTCGGGTGGCTGGGCATGAGTCGTGCGAAACAGGGTCTGGCCACCAATAAGGGGGTGGCGAAGGCCGGGTTCATCCTGGGCATCGTCGGCCTGGTGTTGGGGCTGCTCAGCCTCATCGTCCTCGCCATCCTGGGCGCAGCGGGCGTCTTCAACCAGATCGACACCACCAAGGCTGCCCGCCTCATCGAGGAGGACATCTCCTACCAGACCGGCACGGACGTGAAGGTGACGTGTCCCGACTCCGTCCGCATCGAAGCCGGCGCGACCTTCGACTGCGTGGCGACCGCCAAGGGCACGACGGCCACGGTCGAGGTGACGCAGGTGGATGACAAGGGCAACGTGACGTGGCGGGTGGTCGGCGACTATCCCGGGGGATACCCACCGGAATGGGCCGGGTACAGCTACAACTGACCCTGCGCAGCCGGGAATCCCGCCTGGCTGGCGGGCGTTGTCTTGGTCGACAAACGGGGTCGGATCGGTGGATCCGGCGAATCCATGCCTACAATGGGGGCGGCGCTTCGGCGTCCACAAGCCCGTCCAAGTACCCGGGAACGTTTCCGGGATCTTGACACGGGCCTTTCGTATTCCGCCACGAGGAGGATCCTTGGCCACCAAGGGCTCGACAGCCGGTAAGAAGGCCAGCACCGCCAAGGCCACCAAGAAGACGGCCGGCGGCAAGGCCGTGAACGGCAGCCCGGCTGCCAAGACGGCTCGGCCCAAGCCTGCCCCGGCGGCCGCGAAGAAGGCTCCCGCGAAGAAGGCCCCGGCCGCCGCCAAGAAGGCGGCAACGAAGGCCCCCGCGAAGGAGACCGCCAAGAAGGCTCCCGCGAAGAAGGCCCCGGCAAGCAAGGCTCCCGCGGCGAAAGCCCCGGCGAAGAAGGCCCCGGCTGCGGCCGCCAAGAAGGCCGCGACAAAGGCTCCCGCGAAGGAGACCGCCAAGAAGACCGCTGCGGACGAGGTCGATATGGCGGCCGCCGCGCAGATCGAGGCCCAGGCCGAGGCGGACCTGGAGCGTGATCTGGCGACCCTGGAGAAGACCGACGCCCCCGAGACTCCCAAACCCACCGGGGCCGAGGGGTTCGTCCTGTCCGACAACGACGACACCGATGAGCCGGTGCAGACCGTGACGGTCGCGGGAGCGACCGCCGACCCGGTGAAGGACTACCTCAAGCAGATCGGCAAGGTTCCGCTGCTCAACGCCGAGCAGGAGGTCGTGCTCGCCAAGCGCATCGAGGCGGGTCTGTTCGCCGAGGAGAAGCTGGCCGACCCCGCTTTCCGCAAGAAATTGAAGCCCGCGCAGGAGTACGAACTCGAGCAGCTCGTGGTGATCGGCCGGCGGGCCAAGAACCATCTCCTGGAGGCGAACCTGCGCCTGGTGGTGTCGCTGGCCAAGCGCTACACCGGGCGCGGCATGCTCTTCCTCGACCTCATCCAGGAAGGCAACCTCGGCCTCATCCGGGCGGTGGAGAAGTTCGACTACAAGAAGGGCTACAAGTTCTCCACGTACGCGACGTGGTGGATCC
Organism: Actinomycetota bacterium; assembly: GCA_029978705.1. Taxonomy (GTDB): domain Bacteria; phylum Actinomycetota; class Actinomycetes; order S36-B12; genus CAIWTL01. Next base: position 31,509 of record JAPOIY010000016.1, on the reverse strand, counting down.
GCCAGGCCATCACCCGCGCGATGGCAGATCAGGCCCGCACCATCCGCATCCCCGTGCACATGGTGGAGGTCATCAACAAGTTGGCCCGCGTCCAGCGCCAGATGCTGCAGGACCTGGGCCGCGAGCCCACGCCGGAGGAACTGGCCAAAGAGCTCGACATGACCCCGGAGAAGATCGTCGAGGTCCAGAAGTACGGACGCGAACCCATCTCGTTGCACACCCCCCTCGGCGAGGACGGCGACAGCGAGTTCGGCGATCTGATCGAGGACTCGGAAGCCATCGTCCCGGCGGACGCGGTGTCCTTCACGCTGCTGCAGGAACAGTTGGACCAGGTTCTGGTGACCCTGTCCGACCGGGAGGCGGGCGTGGTCCGAATGCGGTTCGGACTGACCGACGGGCAACCCAAGACCCTGGACGAGATCGGCAAGGTCTACGGCGTCACCCGCGAGCGGATCCGCCAGATCGAGTCCAAGACCATGTCGAAACTGCGTCATCCGAGTCGCTCCCAGGTCCTGCGCGACTATCTGGAGTGAGCCCGACGCCCGGGTCCGGCGTCAGGCTGTGTCGTCGGCCTGCGTGAGGAGGTCGCCGGTCGCTGCCGCCACCGCGGGGATCACGGCACTGCCGAGTCTGTCGACGAAACCGAGCGGGTCTGCGTGGCCCACCGGCATCACGAACACCTCCTGGATTCCCAGGGCTGCGTAGGCGCGCATCTGGTCGGCGAAGCGTTCGGCGCCGGAGGTGTCGGTGCCCACCGGTGCGGTGTAGAGGATCGTCTTGGTGATCCGGTCGAAGTCGGAGCCCTCCGCCGCGCAGTGACCGCGCAACACGGCCAAGGCTGCGGCGACGGCCTCGGGCCCTCCCTGGTCGGGGCCGGCCAGGAGATTGCAGGCATCGGCGTGGCGCGCCACCAGCCGCAGGGTCCGCTGCCGCCCGTTGCCGCCGACCAGGATCGGAGGGTGGGGCCGGCGGACCGGCTGGGGCGAGAAGACCGTCGACTCCACGGTGAAGAGTCGCCCGTGCACGGGTTCTGTTCCCGGCGCCCACAGGCGCCGTACGATCCCGAGGGTCTCGTCGAGCATCTCGAACCGCTCCGGCGCCGGCGGGAACGGCAGCCCGTACGCCGTGTTCTCCGGTTCGAACCAGCCGGCCCCGATCCCCAACCGCGCCCGCCCGCCCGACAGGACATCCAACGTCGTGACCGCCTTCGCCAGCAGGACCGGGTGCCGGTGGGTCACCCCGGAGACCAGCAGCATCACGTCAGCAGTGGTGGTGTGGGCCGCTACGAAGCCGAGGGCGGTGTACCCCTCGAGGACCGGGTCCTCCCGCGGGAACGGCCCCGGTGGCAGGAAGTGGTCCATCAATGCGATGGCACTGACACCTGCTGCATCGGCGCGCCGGACCACCGTCGCGAAGGAGTGGGCGAGCCCCCCAGCGGCAGGTGACAGTACATACGAATTGGGGTGGAAGGCGACGCGCATCCCGGCGGGCAGTCCGGTCACGAGCAGCCTTCGGCCAGGAGCCGCTGCCGGCGGGACAGGGGGGTCGGATGGCCCCAGGTCGGGGTGGCGCGCAGTTGCGCGGGGTCGTCCGGCACGTCCCAGGCGAGGGATGTCTCCTTGTAGGAGAGGGCCCCGTGCACGGCGACGAACTCCGACATGCGCAGCCCGGACACCACTCGGTAGTCGCCGGGAGCTCCGGTGACCGGGAGATCGCCGGCCACCCAGGCCGCGACCTTGCGAGTGAACAGCCCCGGGCCGTTGGCCAGCCACTGCGACTCGGCGAACCCCTCGTGGACGTTCGCGAAGGCCTCCTGCCGGGTGGCCACCAGGGCCGGGTGCCCCGGGGTCACCGCGATGATGTTGTCCGCCACGGCCCCCAACGACTCCCGCAGCATCACGAACGAGGAGCCCGTCACGAGGGGATCCAGCGGCGCCACACAGCTGTCGTCGATGTCGCTCCACACCCCGCCGGCGACGGACAGGTAGGCGTACCGGAACAGGTTCGACTTCCCGACCGGAGACGCAGTCCGGAAGACGCTCTCCGCGTGCGGCCCCAACTCGCGCCGGATCCACGCCGCGGCCGTCCCGGTGTCGAACAGCAGATGTTGCCAGCCCGGGTGATGCCCCACCCAGGTCTGCGCCATGCGGCGGGCGTCGTCGGGCACCGGGCTGTCGAACCAGCCCTGCACGATGACGCGCGGCACGCCCGGGGCGCGCGTCCCGGGATCCGCCGGGCGTTCGGCGGCGGCGAGGGTCATCACCGCGACGGCGGCGGGGTAGGAGCCCGGGCAGTCCCGCAGGTTCCGGACGGCCGCGTCCTCATCGTCCTGCCGGATCGCTGCGTTGGCTCTCTCGGCCGCCGCCGGGGCGAGTGCCGCCTCCTGGAGGATCTCGGCGACCAACTGATCCCGGCGCCGGATCAGTCGGGGCAGCGCCGCTCGCTCGGCGGGGGACAGAGTGGCGACGGCGGTTCGCCACCGGGACAGCGAGGTGTCGGCGGCGGCCATGTCGCAGGCGGCGAGCTGCAGCCACGCCAGCATGACCGGTACGCCGACGCGGAACTCGGCCTGCGCCGCCTGCAGGACCAGCCCGGGCGTCCGGCCCGGGGTCCAGCGCGGCAGGACGGTGCGCACCGCCTGGGCCAGCACCATCGGCCGGTGGGTGATCACCCAGGCGTCCGGAGCGGTGACGCAGGACCGAGCCGCCAGGGCGGCCGCACAGTCGCCCGCCACCACCGGGCGGGTGACCGCAGCAAGAGCCGAGGGCCAGTCGGCGGCGGCGACGAGGGCAGCCTCCGCCGGCAACGAGGCATCGGCAAGGGGGCCCCAGTCCCCGGGCAGGTCGGGGGCCACCAGACTGGCCCGCGCGCAGGGGATGACCACGGGCGAGGGATTCTCGGCGACAGACTGCGAGTGGTGTTCCGCGACCAGGGCGTGCAGGAATCCCGGCACCGGCTCGGAATGCGGACTCAGCACCAGGACGAAGTCCGCCCGCGCCGCGGCCACGACGTCGGCGACGGCGCTCATGGGGTCGTCCGGGGGCGCCGAACCGACCACGCGCAGCCAGGGGTAGACCTGCTGCCAGGGGGGCGGAACCGCCGCTGTCGTGAGGACGGCCACGTTGGCGAACAGCGGCACCTCCGTGGCGGCCAACGCCCGGATACAGCGGTCCACATGCACGAGGTCGGCGCCCGCCGGGACGACCACGGTCACGCTGGGCAGTTCCCCCGGCGGGTGGCGCGCGGGATGTGCCGCCACTGCCGCCACGGCCGGCCCCGGGGCCAGACCCTCCTGCCGGCCCACCGCGATGTAGTGCGTGACCGGGTCCCATCCCTGTTCCCGGACCAGGGGGTGGGTACGCGCATACCAGTCGGGGTCGAGCAACGGGTTCGGCCGCAGCAGCCGGGAGGGGCCGTTGGCGAGGAAGTGCGGCAGGGGTGCGGCTGCTGCCTCGGGGTAGGTGGCGGTGTACCAGTCGGTGTCGAACAGGGGCCCGGGGTCGCGGCCTTCCCGCCAGCCGGTCTCCAGGTAGTGCGTGAGGGGGTCGCGGTCGGCGACGTCCGGGTACTGCCTGCGATACCACTCCGCATCGACCAGCAGTTCGATGCCCAAGGGCCGCGGCGCAGGCGTGGTGCCCCCCGGGGACGGGCGGGCGTCGAAGGACACGGGCACGGCAGCAGCGTAGGGCAGTCAGGCTCCGTACCATCGTCGGGTGGTGCAGGCTGGGCAGACGGGTAGCGGAGTGGGCCGGGTGCGCCTGATCACGGGATGCTACTTCGGCATCGCCACCGGTCTGGTCGCGATGGCCTCACTGGAGGGCATGCTGGTGTCGGTCCAGAACGAGTTCGTCCTGTCAGTGGACGATCTGAACGTCCTCGTGCTCGTGTTCGCCGCCGGAAGCCTGCTGATCCTCTTCGCCGCGGGGGCGTTGGTCGACCGCCTGGGCTCCCGGACGGTACTCACCGCGGGTGCTGCGATCGTGACCGTGGGAGCCGTGACCGTGGCTCTCGCGGGCGACTTCGGGTGGCTGGTGGCCGGGCGCGTCGCCGGCGGGATCGGGGGGACCTCGATGTCCGTGGCGTGCCTGGCGCTGATCAATGCGACGGTCACCGCCGACCGGGAACGGGCCTACGTGTTCGGTGTGTTCGCAGCGGTGATCGGTGTGGTGGCGGCGGTGTCTCCCGTGTTCGGCGGCGTGATCGCCCGGGACCTGACCTGGCGCCTGGTCCCTGTCGGGTGGATCCTCGTCGCGGCGGCGGCGGTGGCCCTCGTCGGCGGTGCCTCGTTGTCGGGGCGGGAGGAGCACGGGCGACGGGAGTTCGTCACCCCGGTGAGCGCTGGCGTAGTCCTGTCGGCCACGTGTCTGGCCGCCCTGGCGGCCAAACCAGCCGCTCCCCTGGCGGCTGTCGCCCTCGCCGTCGCCGTGTTGGCTCTTGTCGTCCTCGTCCGGTACGCCGGCCGGCTGCGCTCGCGTGGGGTGCGGCCGACCCTCGATGTCTCCCTCTTCCGGACCCCGGGGGCCGGCTGGCTGATGGCGGCCCTGTTGACCGTGGGCTTCGTCAACCTGTTCTTCTACGTCAACCTCTTCCTGCAGTACCGCGTCGGGATGACCGCCCCCCAGGCCGCGGCACTCCTCATCGTCCCGCAGGTGGCCGGCATCCTGGGGGGCTTGGCGGGCGGCTGGGTCAGCGCCCGCATCGGGTCGCAGGTGACGACCGCTGTGGCGCTCGGCGTCGGCTGCGTGGCCGCGCTCGGATTCCTCACCTTGTCCACGGGCTCGGCCACGGCACAGTTGATCGTGCTCGCCGCGATCTTCGCCTCGGCCGGTGGCTGCATCGTCGGGACGCTCACGAAGGCGTTCCTGGACTGTGCCGATGTCGACGCTTCCGGGGCTGCGGCGTCGTGGCGGCAGGCAGGGTGGAGCGTGGGGGCCACCCTCGGTGGCGTCGCGAGCGGTGCGGTCGTCCTCGGGTACTTCTCCGCCACGTGGTCGGCGAGCCTGCGGGACGCGGGAGTGCCCGCGCCGACCGCCGACTGGGCCGCCGAGGCGGTGCGCAGCGGGCTCCCCCTGAGCGAGGTCGCCGCGAGCCCGCTGCTGCAGGGCGTACCCGCACGCGAGGCGGTCCAGGGATTCGTGGGGCTGGCGCAGGCCCAGGTCGACACGTTGCGGCTGGTCGCCGTGCTCGCTGCGGTGGCGTACACCGTCAGCCTGGCGTTCGTCCTCGCCGCGATGTGGCGCCGTCGACTGGCCGGTCATGGCTGACCCGGACAGGGCTTGGTCGGAGTTCGATGCCGCCTACGACCTGCCGGGTGTGACGGGACCGGTGCGGACGTACGTGGTGGCCACGACGCAGCGAACCGGGAGTCACTATTTCGCCGATCTGGTGGGTCGCCTCGGCACGATCGGGGTGCCGTTCGAGTACCTCAACGGTCACCGGATGCTGGTGGAGTTACAGGCGCGCGGTCGTCCGGTGACCCCGGAGGAGGAGATCCGCCTGTTCCGGGAGGCGCAACGACGCCGCACCGGCAGTTCCGGATGGTTCGGACTCAAGACGCATTGGCACACGTGGGAAGCGGTTCAGGCGAAGAGGGGGTTGCGCGACCTCGTGCGGCCGCAGCGGTTCCTGTACTTGTACCGCGAGGACCGGGTCGCCCAGGCTGCCTCCCTGTCCCTGGCCGAGCAGACGGGGGTGTGGGTGAATGTGAGCCAGGCGCCTCGAGCCGATCCGGTGTACTCGCGGCGCCACATCGACGACGCGTCGGCGCGCCTGCACCGTGAGACAGCGGCATGGGAGCGGTTCTTCGCCGGTCGGGAGGAGGACGTGTTGCGGCTGTCCTACGAGTCGGCGACGGCCGACCCCCTCCAGGCGCTCGCGGCGACCTGTCGCCACTTGGGGGTGGCGCCCCCGCAGGCCGGGCAGGTGGGTCCTCCTCGCATCCACGCGCGCGACAACGACCTGGTCGAGCAGTGGGCGCGCCGCTATCGGCAGGAGCCATGAGGTCCGGGCGGCTGAGGACCGGCATGATCGTGGGGCCGGTCGCGACAGGGGTCCTGGTGGTGGCGTGCAGCGTGCCTCCGGCCGCCCCCACGGCCAGTGGGACGGTCAGTGGGACGGCCACGGAGCTGCCCGCCGCGGCGGTCGCCTATCTGAGGGCCTGGGCCGCCAACGACGTGGCCACGATGGTGCGCAACTCCCGGCCCGGGTCCCCGGCGCGGGGCTACGCCGCCTACTGGGGCCGCGTGTTCGCCGCCGGACGGCAGGACGTGGGGGAGGCAGACCTCATCGTGGGGCGCCGGTCAGCGACGCTCGACTACGGGTCCGCGTCGTACCGCATCGCCGAGCTGCAGGCCGGACCGGAGGGTCTGGCGACCTGGCGGTCGTACCCGGGCGGCCCGTTGGCCCCCCGGGTCGTGACCGGTCCGGACGTCGGGGCCCGCATCGGGGGCTTGACGGTGACCGCGCACCAGCAGTACCGCAACAGCGCGGGCGGTCTGCGCATCACCCTGACCGTGGGTCGCAGTCCGGGGACACCCGGCCGCGACGTCGCGGTGCCGTCCTACCGGGAGCCCGGGGGCCGGCGGGGGTCAGCATCAGTCGGTGCCCAGGGTGCGACGGGGGTGATCCCCGTCCCCGTCGGTCGGATCGCCGCCCTGGTGGCGGCGTCGCGGGCGCGGCCCGGCGGTGCGCTGCTGGTGCGGGTCTACCGCAGCGACGGCAGCATCGCGGGGCGACGGTGGCTGTCCCTGCCGCGGTGAGCCGCGGACGTCGCCGCGCATCGGTGGCACGCCCGGCCTAGGCTCGCGTCAGCATGAAGGAGGCGTTCGATGTCGATTCCCGGTGGACCTGACCCCGAAGACACCCTTGGCCGGCAAGAGGACAGTGAGATCAACCCGGGCGCCCCGGACCCGCGCGAGCCCGTCACTGAGACCGCCGAGGATCAGGCCCAGGAGATCGACCCGGATCTGCTCGACCCCCGCTGACGATCAGTTGATGAGCCGACCGGCTCCCACGTAGCGCTCACTCCAGTACGACCCCTCCATGGCGTCCACCACGATGCCCGTGCGGGGGTTGTTGGCGCCGATCTGCAGGCCCTTTCCGATGTAGATCGACACATGCTGGCTGCCGTCGGGTCCGTAGAAGAGCAGGTCGCCTTTGCGCAGTTTGCCGGTCACGGGGGTTGCGGTCTGCATCTGCGCCCCCGAGTAATGCGGCAGTTCGATGCCGAGCTGGGCATACACCCACATCACGAGTCCGGAGCAGTCGAACTCGTCGGGGCCGGCGGCACCCAGCACGTAGGTCGAGCCGATCCGACCCATGGCCAGGTCCACGACCTGCTGGCGCGAGGCGCGCACGGCCGCCAGCTTCTCCGGGGTGCGGCGGCTGGTGGCGGTGGGGGCGGTCGGGCTGGCCGACGCGGCGCCCGCTGCCACACACGGAAGGGCCAGGGTGGCGGCTGCAGCCAGGGAGATCAGAGCCGTCCGTCGCCTCGTGCGGTCCACCGAGTCACCTCCACGGCCCGCGGGGAAGTGCGAGCACATAGCCCCAGAGCATGCTGATGCGGCACCCGCGACGTGCCGGAAACGACCGAAATCGGCGGTGAGTTAGGTCACAGAACGGTTACGGGCGCGGGGTGTCCCACAGGAGGTCGGGGGTCAGGTCCGCCAGTGTCGGGGCCCCCAGCAGGGCCATGGCCATCTCGAGCTCCGTGCGCAGGATGTCGAGGACATGGGAGACGCCGGCGGCCCCGTACGTGGCCAAGCCCCAGATGACTGGGCGTCCTACGAGCACACCCGCGGCCCCCAGGCAGATGGCTTTGGCGATGTCGGTGCCGCGGCGGATGCCGCCGTCGACGAGCACCGGGACCCGGCCGGCCACTGCGGCGCACACCCCCGGCAGCGCGGCAACGGTCGCAGGGACGGTGTCCAGATTGCGGGCCCCGTGGTTCGAGACCAGGATCCCGGCTACCCCGGTGCGCACATACCGGTCCGCGTCGTCGGCGCGCAGCACCCCCTTGACCAGCACCGGCACCGGGCTCTCGGCGATCAGCCACTCCAGGTCCGCCCACGTGATGTCCGGCGCGAGCAGCGGGTTGTAGATGCGGCGGTGGGCCGGGACGTCCGTCGCCGTGGACAGCGGTGCGTCGGCCAGGATCGGATAGGGCACGCCGTCGGGCGAGCCCAGGTTGCTGCGTTTGTCGCGGTCCCGGGCGCCGAGCGTGGGGGTGTCGACCGTCAGGACCAGCGCCTGCGCTCCAGCGGCCACCGCCCGGTGCACGAGATCGGCGGTGAAGGAGCGGTCCCGCTGGATGTAGAGCTGGAACCACCACGGTTGGTCCAGGGAGGCGGCGATGCGGCCCACATCAGCCAGCGGGGTGCCTCCGAGGGAACTCTGCACATAGAGGGCGCCCGACGCCCGCGCCCCGGCGAGCGTGGCAGCTTCGCCGTCCCCGCAGTAGCTGGTGTGGCGCGCCGTCGGGGCGATGACGATGGGGTGCTGCCGGGGCAGGCCGAGCCATTCCGTGCGGGTGTCGATGTGCGAGACGTCGACGAGAGTGCGTGGCGCGAGCTGCACCCGGGACCAGGCGGCCACGTTGTCGTGCAGTGTGGTTTCGTCGGCGGCGCCCCCGGAGACGTAGTCCCACACCGGTCCGGCGAGTGCTTGCGCTGCCGGGTGCTCCAACTGGTGGACGGCGACGACGAGGTCGGCGACGGGATCGGTGGCCATACGGCTGACGGTAGTCCGAAACGGTCGCATGCGACTCTTGCGGCGGTCGGCCGGTGGGGGGTGTGGCCCCGGGAGAGTCGTCAGGCGCCGAGGTAGGGCGCCAGGTAGCCGGTCATCATCTCCTTGAGCTCGGCCACCTTGCGCCGGTCGACTCGGCCGTTGTCGCATGCGTCGTCCAGCACCGACATGCTGCTCACCACGGCTACCTGGCAGATGCGGTCGGCCTCCCGGGCCGTCAGGTCGGGGTTGCGCTGCCGGATCCGCGCCGCCATCCGCGCCGCCAGTCGCCGGTGGGTCTCGCGATCCAGTTCGCGCAGTTGCGGGGACATCAGGGCGGCCTGCCGCACGACCGGAGTGCCGGGGTGGGTGACGCGGTACCGCGCCATCGTGTCGATCCCGTCGCTGAGGGCCTCACGCCAGCCCTCGTCGGCCAGTTCGTCCAGGCACTCGCTCAACGCCTCACTGCGCTCTTCGTCGGCGCGCTCCAGCAACTCCCGCAGGATGGCCACCTTGTCGGGAAAGTACGAGTACAGCGTGGCGATGTTCACGCCGGCCCGATCGGCCACCACGTTGGTGGTGAAGCCGGTCACGCCGTGCGCCACGAGATACTCGTCAGCGGCGGCGAGGATGCGCTCCACCGTGACCTTGGCTCGCGCCTGGGTCGGTACGCGGATCGGGCGGCGGGGACGAAGATCATTCACGTCCGCCAATCTACTCCCCCCAGCATCGGGAATTCCCGCGCAACAGCTTGGTGGCAGGACTCGGACAAGCCGTTCTCCCGGCCCGGCCCCTAGGGTGGGGTCAGTAGCCGAGAGGAGGCTTCCGTGGCCATCCGAGCTGACGCGCTGGCCGAGGGACTGCGGGCGGAGCGTGCGCATCACCTCGAACGCAGCCCCGGGTCGCGAGCTCGCTACGGGCAGGCCGAGCACCTGTTCGGGCGAGTGCCGATGACGTGGATGAACAAGTGGGCGGGCGGCTATCCCCTCTACCTCGGCGGGGCGCGCGGCAACCGGGTCACGGACGTCGACGGCAACGAGTACGTCGACTTCGCCCTCGGGGATACCGGCGCGATGGCGGGGCACTCCCCGGACGCGACCGTGCGCGCGGTCACCGAGCGGATCGGTGTCGCCGGCGGCATCACCACCATGATGCCTACCGACGACGCCGAGTGGGTGGCGGCCGACCTCACCCGGCGCTTCGGGCTGCCGCTGTGGTCGTACAGTCTGACCGCTACCGACGCCAACAGGTGGGCACTGCGACTGGCCCGCCTGGTCACCGGCCGACCCAAGGTCATGGCGTTCTCCTACTGCTACCACGGCTCCGTCGACGAGACGTTCGTCATCGCCGGGCCGGGCGGTGCCACCGAGCCCCGCGGCGGGAACGTCGGTCCGGCGGTGCCGGTGGCTACGACGACGCGGGTCGCCGAGTTCAACGACCTGGAGTCCGTCGCCGCCGGGCTCGCGCACGAGGACGTCGCCGTCCTGATCATGGAACCGGCGCTGACCAACATCGGTATCGTCCTGCCCGAACCCGGGTTCCTGGAAGGTGTTCGCGAGCTGTGCACCCGCCACGGCACCTTGCTGCTGATCGACGAGACCCACACCATCTCCGCCGGTCCGGGGGGGTGCACGGCCCTGTGGGGGCTGCAGCCGGACCTCTTCGTGATCGGCAAGAGCCTGGGCGGCGGGGTACCCAGCGGCGCCTACGGCGTGACGCAGGAAGTCGCGGACCGCATCAACGCAGCGCGCGACGCCGACCTGATCGACGTCGGGGGCGTGGGTGGCACGCTGGCGGGCAACGTGATGTCCACCGCCGCCATGCGCGCCACGCTGGGGGAGGTGCTCACCGACGACGCCTTCGCCCACATGGTCCGGCTGGCGACCCGATTCCGGGAGGGGGTCGAGCAGGTCCTGGCCGACCGGCAGGTGCCGTGGTCGGTGGCACAACTCGGCGCCCGCGCCGAGTACCGGTTCGTCTCGCCCGCCCCCCGCACCGGTACGCAGTCGGCGGCCGCCCACGACGACGATCTGGAGGAGTACCTCCACCTCTTCCTGGCGAACCGCGGCGTGCTCATGACGCCCTTCCACAACATGGCCCTGATGTGCCCCGCCACGCGGGAGGTGGACGTGGACCTGCACACCAGCCTGTTCGACGAGGCCCTGGCCCGCATCGCCTGACCGAATTCCGCAGCGCGGCATCCCGTCGGGTCCCGCCCGGAACTACAGTGAGGTCTGGGGAGGCCGCCATGACGAGTCCCACGAAGAAGTCCATGAGCGTGCAGGATGCACTGTGGCTGACGATGGACCGGGCCAACAACCTCATGGTCGTCGACGGGGTGATGATCCTCGCTGCTCCCGTGGACCTGGCCGAGGTGCGGGAGGTCTACCGGGCGGCGCTGAGCCGGTTCCCCGTGTTCCGCCGTGTTGCCGTCCCCGACGGCAATGGCTGGGCCTGGGTGGACGACCCGGATTTCGACATGGACCGCCACCTGAGCGAGGTGAGTCTGCCGGAGCCGGCGGGAGTGGCCGAGTTGCAGCAGTATCTGGCGGAGCAGCGGACGGTGCCGCTTCCGCGGGACCGTCCGCTGTGGGTCGCCCAGCTGGTCCGGGACGTACGACTGGACGACGGCACGACCGGCTCGGCGGTGGTCAATCGGTTCCACCATGCGATCGCCGATGGGGTGAGGCTGACCCAGGTGATGCTCGGCCTGTGCGACGTGCCCGACAGTGCGGTCCCCGTCGCCGTCGCCAAGTCGGGGGCCTCGTCCGGTCCCCTCGACGTCGTGGCCGGGGTGGGCGAGAGCGCCCGGAACGCAGCCAGTGGCGCGGCCCGGGTCGTCGGCCGGAGCATGAAGGGGATGGCCGGTGGCATGCGCGACGCCGCCACCGACCCGGTGGGCTCGGTCACGTCGCTGCCCGGGACGGTCGTGCACGGAGTGGGGGGCTCGGTGGAACTCATCCGGCATCCCGACCACCTCCTCGACGCCCTGGATGACATGGGGGTTGTCTCCGGGCGGGGCACGTACGACCTCTCGTCCGTCACCAAGATCGCCCTGTCGGGGAATGAGCGGACGGTGTGGACCGGTCACCCCGGCACCCGCAAGGCCATCGCGTGGTCCCAGCCGGTCCCACTCGGCCTGATCAAGAACATCGGCAGGGCCGGGAGTGCCACCGTCAACGACGTCCTGCTGGCGGCCATCGCCGGGGGCCTGCGCCAGTACCTGCTGGACCGTGACGCGTTCATCCCCGAGGTGAACTGGATGGTCCCGGTCAACCTGAAGCCGATCGCCGAGAACCTCCCCGAGGACCTGGGCAACTACTTCGCGCTCGTGTTCGTGCCCATGCCGTTGGGCGCCGCCGACCCCCGGGAACGCCTGATGCAGATGCACCAGCGGATGGAACGGATCAAACACTCCGACGAGGCGGTCCTGACCTTCGGGCTGCAACGTGTCGTGTCGCAGTCACCGAGCCAAGTGGCGTTCGCGCTGACGAACTTCTTCGCCAACAAGGCGGTGGGGGTGCTGACCAATGTGCCCGGTCCCCGCGCGGAGATGACGTTCGCCGGTGTGCCGGTGCGCCAGGTCGTCGGCTTCGCCCCCTGTTCCGGTGACCAGCCGATGACCGCGACGATCTTCAGCTACAACAACGAGGTGACGGTCGGGTTCGCCAGCGACGCCGATCTGGTGCCTGACCCGGCGGAGTTGGCCCGGCTCGTGCTCGTCGAGATCGACGCGCTGGCCGAGGCCACCGGAGCCGAGTAGCACTCAGGCGACGATCGGGGGCTCGTCGGCCATGGGATCCACCTCGACGGGACGGTACGTGTAGAAGAACGTGCAGGACTCCGCGCTGTCGTTGACCGCCGCGTGGGGCACTCCCGGCGGGACGTAGACGTACGATCCCGCGGGCAGGTCGCGTCCCAGCATCCGGCAGCTGCCCTCGATCATCAGGATGTGGTGGTGGGCGCCGTGGTGGGTGTGCTCGGGGTTCTGCGCGCCCGCGTCGATCTGCATGAGGCCCAGAACCGTGGTGCCCGACTGCCACAGCACCTTGTGACGCACGCCGGGATGGTCGCCGTGAGCGACCCAGTCGATGGCGTCGATGTCCACCGGGGTGTCGACGATCACCCGTCCGAGATCGTTGCGCTCCATGTTCCTCGCCTCCGGGACCGACTCTGTCATGTCGTCGCCGACCATGCCACGCCCCATGACAGGCCGCCGCGCCCCGGCGGACACTGGAGACATGAGCAGTACGGCGACGATCGTGCATCTGGCCACCGACCGGGTCCCCCGGGCGGCCCCGGACCAGGACGCGGGCAGCGTGCGCCGGGCGATGGTGGGGGGCGACTTCGACTCGGTCGCCGACATCCCCGTCCTGGCGGGGGACGAGTTGGTGGGACTGGCCCCCGTCGAGCGCCTGCTCGGGGCGCCCGCCCGGACGCCGGTGGTCGACCTGATGGACCGCTACCCGCCCATCGTCGGGCCGGGTGTCGACCAGGAGGTGGCGGCGTGGGTCATGGTGGCCCACGGCGAGTCGAGCCTGGCCGTGGTGGGCGCCGACGGCACCTTCCACGGCATCGTTCCGCCCAACCGCATCATGCAGGTGCTGCTCATGGAGCACGAGGAGGACCTCTCGCGGCTGGCCGGTGTGGTCCACGACGCGGACGCCGTGCGGTCCCGCACGGTGGAGTCCGTCCCCCGGCGCGTACGGCATCGGCTGCCGTGGTTGCTGGTCGGACTGGTCGGAGCCATGGTCGCGGCCATGGTGGTGGCCTCGTTCGAGGAGTCCATCAGCCGCCAGGTGATCCTGGCCTTCTTCCTGCCCGGGGTGGTCTACATGGCGGACGCCGTCGGCACCCAGACCGAGACGGTCGTGGTGCGCGGGCTGTCGGTGGGCGTGCCGGTGGCCCGGGTCGCGCGCCGCGAGGCGCTGACCGGTCTCATCATCGGCGTGATCGTCGCGCTGCTGTTCATCCCGGCCGGCATCCTCGTCTTCGGTGACGCGACGGTCATGGCGGCCGTCGGCCTGTCCCTGTTCGTGTCGTGTGCGGTGGCCTCCGTGGTCGCGATGCTGCTGCCGTACCTGCTGGCCCGGCTGGGGCGCGACCCGGCCTACGGCTCCGGTCCGCTGGCCACCGTCGTCCAGGACCTGCTGACGATCATCTGCTACGGCCTCATCGTGACGTGGCTGCTGTGAGAACCGGTCAGCCCGGGGTGACGCGGCCGTACGTCGGGGCGTCCCCGGTGAGGGCGGCCCACATGCGGGTCCCGTGCTCCCAATGCCACCACTCCTGGGGGTGGACGACGAAGCCGGCGCCTCCCATCGCGGCGGCGAGGAGCCGGCGCAGGTCACGGGCGGGTGCGGGGCCGTCGGGTTCCAGGGCAGCGGCCGCGGCGTCGGGCACGAACGCGTCGAAGCCGGTTCCCAGCGCCAGCGCGGTGTTGTGCCACGTCAGGGTGAGATCCACCGTGCCGCCGCTGGCGTGTGGCGGGCAGTGCCGGGGATCCGGGTCCGGCTCCGCGACGAACCCGGGCGGCAGCGTGGCGTCCTGGTAGACGGTGTCGTGCAGGACCTGCTGCAGCCGGGGATCGCGCCACGCGTCCCACACCGCCAGCCCGACCCCCTCGGGCAGCGACTCCGCGGCCTGCTGCAGACGGCGGGCGACCTCGGGACGCAGCAGGGCGCCGGGCCGGGAGAACGGCCAGCCTTCGTGGAAGTAGGCGCCCAGGACACGGATGCGGGGATGGGCGACCTCCACCAGGTCGCCCGCGACCGGGGGTGGGGCGTCGGGGAGACCCTCCGGGGCCGGGGCGACGACCGGGGGGAGGGCGCCGGCGATCCTCCCGACGGGAACCCGGTCGGGGGGTGCGCTCGCCCACGCGTACGTGGGCAGGGGGCCGGGCCGCAGCGGGAGGGACATGGTCCTAGCCTGCCGGTTCAGCCCGCACCGTTGCGCAGGCGGACGATGCCGTTGACCGTCCCGACGAGCAGGTCGCCCGACGGGCTGAGCGCCGCGGCCGCGTAGTGGTTGTTGAACGCGATCCCGGTGCCGGCGAGCCGCCGCCATGCCACCTGCCCGCTGGTGAGGTCCACGCCGGTGAAGTACCAGGCGTCGACGCCACGCGGGTCCGCGGGTTTCGTGTAGGTCAGCACCTGGTTGCCCACGAGGCTGGCCTTGGACACCAGCGAGGGGATGGTGACGGTGTCGTTGCGCCAGTGCGGACGGCAGCTTCCCGTGCGGGGCGCGACGGTGAAGGCCGCCAGGCCGGGCGTCGTGCTGTGTCCGCCCGCCGTGGCCGTGATCGGGGGCCGATAGCCGTAGTTGTTCTCCACCACGAGGCGGTTGCCGGCGGCGATCAGGGAGTTCTCGTTCGCGGCGGTGCCCCCGCCGAACGCGGGGATGTCGCACGTGACCCGGCCGTCGCGGGTGCGGGCCACAACGAGATGCATGTCGGGGTCGCCGTTGTCGGTGATCGCGACCAGGCGCCCCCCGGCGAACACCGTCGGGGTGGTGCCCGACGCCCGGCTGGTCTGGCCGGGTTTGGGGCGCTCGCCCACGTCGTAGGGAGTGCGCCACCGCACGACCGGCTCCCGGTTCGGGCGGGCCCACAGGCGGTACAGGGCGGCTCCCGTCACCACGTAGACCGCATTGCGGGTCACCGCGAACGAGTTCTCGATGGACTCCTGTCCCAGATTGAGCGAGCGCGCTGGGCCGCCGCGCTCCCCGACGACGCCGACACTGCCACGATTGCCGACGAACCAGTACCTGCCCCGCCAGTCGGGCAGCACCGACGTGATCTTCTCGTCGGGCAGGAGGGCGTCGGTCACCGGGATGGCCGCGGCCGGGGCGATGGCCGGCTCCGTCGTCAGCACGCGGATGACGCCCCCGGCGGCGGGGAAGACGATGCGGTCACGGTCGTCGAGCACGAAATAGCCGCCACCGGAGAAGTCCGTCAGGTCGGGGGTGCGGGAGCCCACGGTCTCCTGGTGGAGGACGCTCAGGTCGGAGGGGTCGACCACGTAGGCGAGGACGGCGGTCAGCGTCGAGCACAAGGTCACCAGACGGCCGCGGGAGTCGAAGGTGATGGTGGCGCAGTCCCCCCCGGTGAACAGCGAGTCCACGGCGGCGCTGCCCGGCTGGGCGGGACCGGCGGGCCGCGGGGAGGAGTCGGTGGCCCACGAGTCGTTGTGAATGCTGTTGTAGGGGTTGGCCGCCAGGCCCGGGTTCTGCGGCGTGCCCGCGCCCGGGGGTCCGGCGGCGGGGGGAGTGCCGCCGCCGGGGTCGGCCAGCAGATCGGCCGGTCCGGACGGCAGCGAGCGCGACAGGCCCCCGACGGCAGCGAAGACGACGATGCCCAGGGCGTAGGCGGTCAGCCACCACCACCGGCGGTGCCCGTGGGGCGCCCCGGCGTCGCGGCCGCCGGCGAGGACGACCACCAGGCACACCACCGTTGCCGCGACGAGAACGGTGAGCGGCCATGGCCCCGCCGGGTCGAGGGCGGCCAGCGGCGCCAGGAACGGTATCCACGCGAACGCCAGCACCCCCGGTTGCAGGAGCAGCGCCCCCACCCCCCGCGCGGCGTGCCCGACCCCCCAGGCGGCCAGCAGCAGGAGCACGGTGAGCAGCGGGGTCAGCGCCTGGGCGAACCCCTGGCCGACGACGTCGGGGACCGGAACGAACCGCAGGGCCTTGCCGATGGTCTGCGCCCCGGCGACGTAGCCGCTGGCCGCCGAGACCGGGGTCACGACTGCGACGGCCTCGCCGGCGAGCAGGAGCGCCGCGATCCACCGGGGGGCCCGCGCCACTACCGTTCCCCCCGCGACCGCAGGTCCGCGGACACGCGGTCCACGATCGTCCAGATCAGGGCCCGCACCTGCGGCGTGTTCATCTCCCCGAGATGGGTGACCTTGCCCGGGATGTGATCGTCCAGCGGGAGTTCGGGGAAACTCATCAGATGGCGGCGCACCTCCTCGTCGGTGGCGATCAGGACGTTGGAGACACCTGGCACGTCGATGTGGGCCGCCGTGTACGGCTGGATGACGATCTCCCGCGTGCTGTAGATGTTGGTCACCCGGTCGGCGACGACGGGTAGGTCCTCATGCAGCCGCGTGAGGAAATCGGACCCCTCTGCCATGTCCGTCAGGGCGGGCGCCAGAGTCCGCGATCTCACGGTCAGCAGTCGGGCCACCCGCGCCGCACTGCGGGAGCCGTGCCAGGGAGCGCCGACGCTGACCACGTGCTGGACCTGGTCGGGATGGTCCACGGCGTACCGCAGGCACGCCAGCGCTCCTTGGGAATGGCCCACGAGGACGATGGGAGCGTCCGCCGGCCGCCCCTGTTCGGCCAGCCCGCGGCGGATGTCGCGGGCCAGCGGGCGCTGCGAGCGGTGCAGGGGGAGGGTGACCCCGAACTGCGCCAGGGTGATCAGGAAGGCGTTCGGGTGACGCTCCAGGACACCACGCATCATGACGGTGGCCGCCACCCCCCGGATGGCGGTCCCAGCCACGATGGGAACAGCGACGGGCACAGGTCCTCCCGCTCGTCATCCTGTCAGGGCGGGCAGCCCGCTGCCATCGCCCAGGTCACTCGTCCTCGGGGACCTCGAACCGGAATCCGACTCCGCGCACGGTCCGGATGAACCGGGGGTCGCCGCCGCTCTCGCCGAGCTTCTTGCGCAGATTCGCCATGTGCACGTCGACGGCATGGCTGTCCCCGTACCACTCGCCCCCCCACACCGAGTCGAGGAGCTGCACGCGGGTGAAGGACCGCCGGGGCGCCGAGGACAGCCGTTCGAGCAGTTCGTACTCGATACGGGTGAGCGGCACCGGCTGTCCCGCCAAGTGGACCTCGCGGGCGCCGGTATCGATCGCCAGGTCGGCGAAGTGGCGCACATCCGGATTGGGCTGCTGCCGGGGACGGCGGCGCATCGCGGCGATCCGGGCGGCGAGCTCGCGGGCCGAGAACGGCTTGGTCACATAGTCGTCCGCGCCCACCGTCAGCCCGACGACGCGGTCGATCTCCTCGGTGCGGGCCGTGACCATGATCACGTAGGCGTCGGAGAATTCGCGGAGCCGGCGGCACACCTCGAACCCGTCGATCCCCGGCAACGCCACATCCAGCAGGACGAGTTCCGGGTTCACCTCGCGCGCCCGGGTGAGGGCCGTCTCCCCGTCACCGGCCTCGACGACCTCGTAGCCTTCCCGGGACAGCAGATTGGCGCCGAGCATCGCGAACTCGGCGGTGTCCTCGACAAGGAGAGCCTTCGGCTTCATTGGAGCAAAAGTATCGGAACCGGCGAGTCGATCTGCGGTTACCCCGAAGACTGGCAACGGATTGCTCCCGAACCGCCGGTCGCGGTTTTCGGCAGCACGCGAGGCTGCGGTTACCCTGCGGGGACTGCGAATCAGGAGGGTGGGCCGTGGTCGGGTGTTGGGGCGGGGGCGTCCGGTGGGTGCTGGTGACGGCGGGGGTAGCTGCCACGGTCCTGTCGCTGGGGGGGTGCGCCCAGCCCGCGTCCCCCACCGGGGACGGTGCCTCCATCCGCTCCGAGGCGGGCGACGACATGCAGCCCAGCCCCCCTCCCATGCCGGAACTGCCCCGCGGTGGGTACACGGTGTTCCCGGACTACCGCCTCGTGGGGTACTCCGGGGTCCGGGTGGACCCGGCCGCTGACATGGGGCGCCTGACCGGTGACCTCGACAAGGTGTGCCGGGAGATCGAGCGGGTCGGGCGTCAGTACGAGTACGGCAAGCAGATCATGCCCGTGTTCGAGTACATCCCCGTGGTGGTGCACGGCTCGCCCCAGTCCGACGGCAGTTACCGCACCCGAGTGAAGAACAAGGACGTGCAGTTCTACCTGGATGCAGCGCGCCGGTGCGATGCGATGCTACTTCTGAACATCCAGCCGGGGCGTTCGGAGTTCATGCCCGAGATGAAGCACTACGAGAAGTTCCTGCGGGAACCCGACGTGGGGGTGGCGCTCGACCCGGAGTGGGCCATGGATCCCGGCGAGATCCCCGGGGTGAACCTCGGCCGGTCCGACGGGCCTGAGCTGAACGACGCGGCGGAGTACCTGGCGCAGATCGTGGCCGAGGGCAACCTGCCGGAGAAGGTCATGGTGTTCCACCAGTTCAACGAGGCCGCCGTGGAGAAGATCCGCGGCCTCAAACCCCACCCGGGCGTCGTGCTCATCCGCTCCATCGATGGGTTGGGTGGCCCCGCGGACAAGATCGCGAAGTACGAGGAGCTCGTACAGAACCAGCCCAAGTACATCCACCCGGGCTTCAAACTGTTCTACAAAGAGGACACCAGCCCGCCGTGGGGCAGCGTGCTGATGACGCCCAAGCAGGTCATGCAGCTGAAGCCCCGTCCCGACTACGTGCTGTACGAGTGAGGACTCAGGGTCGAGGAGAAGGGTCGTCGGCAAGGACAGGGGAGTTCATCTCGTTGAACCGTTCGGCTGCGGTGCGCGCCCGCTGGGCGGCAGCGGACGCCCGTCCCGCCGCGCGGGTGGCCCGCCACCGGCGGCGGCGTTCGTTCCAGCGGGCGGTCGCCCGGGCAGCTGTGGGGGCCACCCGGTCCTCCCACCGGGCGACACGTTCCCGCACGACCCGCTCCGTGGCGACCTCGACCGAGCGGCTCTGCCCCCGCGCCACCCAGTCCGCGTACCGCTGGGCGGCGCTGCCGCTCACCGTGCGCGGCGCATTCCAGGCCACCGTGACCGCCGTGCGGGTCTGCTCCGTCATCTCGTCGACCAGTCCGACTGCCGCGTAGACGGGACCCGGCAGGTCGCCGTCGAAGAGACGCCGGGTCAATGAGCGGGACAGATCCTGCGGCAGAGGCATGCCCTCATGGTGCGCGGACCGGTCGCGGTGCGGTGGGACCAACACGCAGCCGCGTCAGCGCCTGCGGAAGATCTGCACCTTGGCTTTCGCCGGTGTCGGGTCGAGTACGCCGCCCGCGGCCGCGCGCACCGCGAACGTGTACCGCCGCCCGGAGCGGACGCGGTAGCGCGTCGGACTGGTGCAGGGACCCCACGGCGGGGCCACGCGCGCGGGGGTGAACCGCACGAGGCGGCAGGAGAACTGCGCCCCGGCGATGTCGGAGGTGAACCGGAACGTCAGGCGGCGCCAGGCTGCCCCCGTCGTGATCTGGCCCGGGGGAGCCTTGGTGATGAGGGTGTCCGGGGTCGGCGTCGGCGGTGCTGTCACGCCCGTGACCTGCGCGACGCGGTTGGTGGTGTCGAGGGTCACCCACAACGTGTTCGCGGGTCCGGTGGTCAACTGGCGCGGCCCCGACCCGGCGGGGAAGACGATGGGCGTCGTCAGGGCGGCGGTGGGGGTCAGCCGGGCCAGGGAGTCAGTGAGGAACTGCGCGACCCAGAACGCACCGTCGCCGGCGTAGGTGGCGCCGAACGGGTCGGTGGCGGGGACCGGGACGGTCACGAGCGGCGGCAGCAGTCCGATGGTCTGGGGCGCGGTACCCGGGTTGGCCACGGCCGCAGTGCCGGCCGGGCTGGCCGCGACCCCCTGCGGGCCGCCGCCGGTGGCAAAGGTGGTGGCGGTGCCGGTGGGGGTGACCTTCACGACCTGCGCGCCGGCGAAGTCGGCGATCCACAGTGAGCCGCCGCCGCTGGCGATCGCCCGCGCGGCCACGAGGCCGGTGGCCGGATACACGGTGAAGGCGGCTGGCATCGCCGGGGTGATGCTGACGACCTTGTCCAGGCTGGCGGTCCACAGGTTGCCGTCCGGTCCCATGATCATGCCGCGGGGGTCCGTGATAGCAGCGATGGCCGTGGTCGCGGTCGTGCCCACCGGGTTCCCGGGGGTGAAGCGGGCGACCCCGTTGGGGTAGGTCACCCAGACCTGGCCGTTGGCGGCGGCCACCCCGACGGCCCCGGCGACCCCCGGCAGGTCGAACTCGGTCACCGCGCCGGCGGGGGTGATGCGGGCGATGTCGGTGACACCCCCGTCCAGCGTGACCCACATGTTGTCGTCCGGCCCGACGGCGATCTGGTTGTTGGGCCCCACCGCCGACACCGCGTAGGTGCCCACGAGGGCCGGGTCCGCGGAGGCGTCCGGGGTTCCCAGGAACCCGACGGCGAGGGCAGTGGCGAGGACGACGGTGAGAAGACGGCTGCGCATGGGACCAGGGTGCGCCTCCGCGGAGACAGATGACAGGGGGTATCAGCCGAGCGAGCGACGCAGCCGGTCCAGCAGGGCGCGGGGAACGGCCAGTGCGCCGCGCGGGTCCCCGTTCAGCAGGGCGATGACACCGTCGAGGACGGGCCACGTGACCAGCCCCTGGGAGAACAGGGCCGCAGTGCGCAGCGGCAGTTCATCGAGCCCCCGCTCCAGCATCCGGCCCAGGGCCGGGTCCGTCTCGGCCACGGCGGCGAAATCCGCGCCGCTGTTCTTGCGCAGGACGGTGCGGATCCCACGGCCGAGGCGCGTGGTCGCGATCTCTCCCACCGTGGCCAGCCGGGTGAACGGTCGGGTGGGGCGGGGCCGGGGGATCGGATAGCCCAGCCGCGCGGCGAACCGTCCGTCGGTGTCGGCGATCGCGGGCCCCCCCGCAGGGTCGGCCGACGACGTCACACCGCCGGTGACCGTGACGGACAGACTGGCGTGGACGTCCTCACTGGACCGGGCCACCTCGATGTCGAACGGTCCCGCGGGGACCTCCCACGTCCCGGTACGGACATCCCAGAACGCGAAGGCGCGGCCCGGCACCGTCAGCGTGACGTCCTGCGTCTCGCCGGGCTGCAAGGACACCTTGGCGAACGCCGCCAGCTCCCGCCGTGGCCGCAGCACCGTCCCGGTGCGGTCGTGCAGGTACACCTGGACCACGTCACTGCCGGAACGGTCTCCCACATTGCTCACCGACAGCGCCACCGTCACGTCGCCGCCGGCAGGGATCACGGCGTCGGCGACCGTCGGGGACGACCAGACGAAGGTGGTGAAACTCAGCCCGTGGCCGAACGGGAACAGCGGTTCGACGCCCGCCGTCGTCGTGTGGCGGTACCCGACGAACAGACCTTCGCGGTAGGTGACCTGATGGGGGTCGCCCGGGAACCAGGGGTCGGACGACACGTCCTCCGCGCACACCGGGAACGTCTCGGCGAGGCGGCCACCCGGCTCGGCCGACCCGGTCAGGACATCCACCACCGCCGCGCCACCAGCCTGCCCGCCCAGGTAGGCCTCGACGACGGCGGCCGGGGCTGCGGCCCACGGCATGGTCACCGGCGCCCCGTTGCTCAGCACCACCACGGTGCGGGGGTTGGCCCGGCAGACCGCGTCGATGAGGACCTGCTGCTGGGAGGGCAGCGCCAGGTCGTCCCGGTCGAACCCCTCGCTCTCGGACACGCCGGGCAGCCCCGCCATGATCACGGCGACGTCGGCAGCGCGCGCCTCCGCGACGGCCGCCGCCACGGCCGAGTCGTCGCGGGCACTGGTGACCGGGTCGAAGCCGGGGGAGTACCGCACGTCCCAGCCACGGTCCCGGAACTCGGCCAGCGCAGTGTGCAGTCGGGTCGGGACCACCTGGGAACTTCCCGCTCCCTGGTACCGCGGCTGGTCGGCGAAGCCCCCGATCAGGGCGACGGAGACGTTCTCGGCCAGGGGCAGCGTGCCGTCGTTGGTCAGGAGCACCGTTCCCGCCGCCGCCGCGCGGCGGGCCAGGGCGTCGTGGTCGGCAAAGGAGGGGACACCGGCCGGCGCCGGCGGGGCGGCGGCCACCAGGTCGAGGATGCGGCCGGCGCAACGGGTCACGTCCGCTGCCGCCAGACGGCCGTCGGCTACGGCGGCGGCGACATCACCGTCGGAGATCCCGGCGCTGCCCGGCATCTCCAGATCCATTCCCGCGAATACGCCCGCGGTCCGGTCGTTCACCGCGCCCCAGTCGCTGACGACGACACCCGTGAATCCCCACTCCTCGCGCAGCACGTCGGTGAGCAGCCAGCGGTTGTCGCTGCAGTACACGCCGTTGACCAGGTTGTACGCGGCCATGACACTGCGGGGCTGCGCCGTGCGCACGGCGTGCTCGAAGCCGGACAGGTACAACTCGCGCAGCGTCCGCTCGTCGACGATGGCGTCGACCACGAACCGCATCGTCTCCTGGTTGTTGACCGCGAAGTGTTTGAGGCAGGCTCCGACCCCGGTGTCCTGGATCCCCCGCACCATGGCCGCGGCCAGGCGGCCGCTCAGCAGCGGGTCCTCGGAGAAGTACTCGAAGTTGCGGCCGCAGCGGGGGTGGCGCTTGATGTTCAGGCCCGGCCCGAGCAGTACGGCGACCCCGAGGCCGGCGGCCTCCGCGCCCAGCGCCCGGCCGACCTCGCCGACCAGGTCCTCGTCCCAGGAGCTGGCCAGCGTCACCGCGGGTGGGAAACAGGTGGCGGGGCGGCTGTCCCCGAGTCCCAGGTGGTCGCCCCCCTCCTCCTGGGTGCGCAGCCCGTGGGGCCCGTCACTGAGCAGGACCGCGGGCACCCCGTGGTCCGGCAGTGCCCGGGTGTGCCAGAAGTCGCCGCCCGACAGCAGGGCGATGCGGTCGGCCGGCGGCAGGTCGGCGGCGCGCGTCATGAGTCCATGGTGTCGTAGGCGACACGTTCCCGGCGCACGACGATCGCCGCGTCGGGGGGCAGGTGGAGATCGCCGCGCTCCGCCATGGCGCCGCCGCAGGCCGCCATCGCTACCGAGCCGACGGCGCGCACGGTCTGCGCGGTGCGGCCCAGGTTGGCGAACGTCGCGCATTGCTCGCCCGACGCGGCGTCGGTGCGCCGGAACCCCAACACGTCGGCGGGCAGCCCGGAGACGAGTTCGAGGGTTCCGGAGTTGAGAGCGGGCGAGTCCCGGCGCGTGGTGAGCAGGGTGCGGTACAGCTCGAGCAGGGACCCGGCGACGCCGGTCTCGGCGGCGACGTTGACATGTGTGTGGTCCGGATTGACCGGCAACCACGGGCGTACGTCGGGTGGGCAGAACCCGGCGTTCCCCGACGCATCCCACTGCATGGGGCTGCGGACCTCGTCACGGTTGAGGCGTTCGGGGATCCTCCGGTTCACGACCTCCGGGAGGCGTCGGAAGTAGCGGGCGGCGATGGGGTCGAGCGCCTGTCGCAGCGGCACATACGTGTTGGACATGCCGATCTCCTGACCCATGTACACCGTGGGCACCCCGCGGACGGTCAACAGGATCACTGCCAGCACCGCGGCCTTGGCAGGGTCTCCGCCCACGCGGTCGATGCACCGGGAGCGGTCATGGTTCTCGATGACGTACGTCGGCTGCATCGGCGGCGGGAAGGCCTCTTCGAAGCGCCGGATCGTGTCGGCGAACCAAGCGGCGTCGTAGCGGAACACCAGGAAGTCGAAGAGGAAGACCAGGTCCAGCCCCGCTCCCTCGGCATGGAGCCCGCGCAGGGTCTCCGGCGGACCGAACACCTCCCCGAGCAGTACGCGGTCGCCGTACTCGGCGCACACGGCGTGTAGTTCCCGGGCGAAGGTGATGACATCCGCGGTGTTCTCCGTGTACACGCGGCGCCACCCGCGCGGGAACCCCGTGTCCACGTGGGGCCGGAACGGGTTGTCCCGCAGGCCCGGGTCCTTCATGATCTGACCGAACATGTCGAGGCGGAACCCGTCCACCCCTCGGTCCAGCCAGAACCGCACCGCCGCGAACATCGCGTCCTTCACCGCGGGGTTGCGGTAGTTCAGGTCCGGCTGGAACGGCAGGAAGGACGCCAGGTAGAACTGCTGCCGCTCCGCCGACCACTGCCACGCCGACGTCACCTCCAGGTTGGACCGCCAGTTGTTGGGTGGCCGGCGACCGTTCCGGCCGCGGCCGTCGGCCCAGATGTACCAGTCGGAGCGCGGATTGGACCGCGACCCCTTCGAGCGCAGGAACCACGGATGCTGGTCCGACGTGTGGTTCAGGACGAGGTCGAACATCACCCGCAGCCCGCGGGCGTGGGCCGCATCGATCAACGTCTGCGCGTCCGCGACCGTCCCGTACTCGGGGGCCACGCCGGTGTAGTCGGTGATGTCGTATCCGAAGTCCTCCTGCGGGCTGGGGAAGAACGGCGACACCCACACGGTCTCCACCCCGAGGGCCACGATGTGGTCGAGGCGCCCCAGAAGCCCGGGCAGGTCGCCGATCCCGTCACCATCGGAGTCCGCGAAGGACCGGGGGTACACCTGGTAGACGGTGGTGCGGTGCCACCACGGGGCCTCGGGCATGGCTTCATCATCACGACGGATGCAAGCGCAGCGCACGAAACACCCCCGTAACGAAGACGTCCGATCCGTCACGGCGGCGAAACGAAACCTGACCCCGCACGGAAACACCCACCCGACAGGCTGCTGCCATCCCGACGGGAACGTCCCTGGCGGGAAGGAAGGGAGCACCCGATGCCCGAATCGGCGTTGAACACAGGCGACACCGCCTGGATTCTCACCAGTGCGGCACTCGTCCTGCTCATGATCCCGGGACTGGCTTTGTTCTACGGGGGCATGACGCGGGCGAAGAGCACACTCAACATGATGATGATGGTGATGGGGGCCCTCGCTGTCGTCGGCGTCCTCTGGATCATCTTCGGCTACTCGTTGGCGTTCGGCACCGACGGCGGCAACGGCCTGTGGGGCAGCCCGACGGAGTACCTCGGGCTGGAGAGTCTGATGACGGACGACCCCGAGGCCACCTACCCGGCCATGGCCTTCGTGGCGTTCCAGGCGATGTTCGCCTGCATCACCGTCGGGCTGATCGCCGGCGCGATCGCCGACCGCGCCAAGTACGGCATCTGGCTGCTGTTCGCCGCGGTCTGGGCCGCGGTCGTGTACTTCCCGGTGGCCCACTGGGTGTGGGGCGTCGGCGGCTGGATCTTCGAAGGGCTGGGTCCGCTGAACGGGACACCGGCCATCGACTTCGCGGGGGGCACCGCCGTGCATATCAACGCCGGTGCCGCGGCCCTGGCTCTCGCCATCGTCCTGGGCCGCCGCCTCGGGTGGCCCCGCACGCCGATGAAGCCGCACAACCTCACGTTGGTGATGATCGGCGCGGGGCTGCTGTGGTTCGGGTGGTTCGGCTTCAACGCCGGCTCGGCTCTGGCGGCGGGCAACACCGCAGCGGTGGTCTTCCTGAACACCTTCGCGGCGACGTGCGCCGCGTGCATCGGATGGCTCATCGTGGAGCGGATCCGCGACGGTCACGCAACCAGTCTCGGGGCCGCGTCCGGCATCGTCGCCGGCCTCGTGGCCATCACGCCGTCGTGTTCCGCTGTCAGCCCGATCGGGGCAATGGTCATCGGTCTGCTCGCGGGGGTCGGGTGCGCCTTCGCCGTCAGCCTGAAGTTCCTGCTGAAGTACGACGACTCCCTCGACGTGGTGGGCATCCACCTCGTCGGGGGGCTCATCGGCACCCTGTTGATCGGCATCCTGGCCACGGATGCCGCACCGGCCGGGGTCAACGGGCTGTTGTTCGGAGGTGGGGCCACGCAACTGGCCAGCCAGGCCATCGCAGCCGCTGTCGTGCTCGTCTACTCGTTCGTCCTGGCGCTGGTCATCGGCAAGATCCTCGACCTCGTGTTCGGATTCCGGGTGGCGGAGGACGACGAGATGACCGGCGTCGACCGCACGGAGCACGCGGAGAGCGCCTACGAGTTGTCCGAGACGGGCGCCGGGGGCCGGTTCGCCGGACTCAGTGCCCACCAGGCCACGCAGTTCGAGAAGGAAGGGGTGACGGCATGAAGCTCGTCACGGCGGTCATCAAGCCGTTCAAGCTGGAAGAGGTCAAGTCGGCGCTGGAGGCCTACGGCATCCACGGGCTGACCGTGTCGGAGGCCAGCGGCTACGGGCGTCAGAAGGGGCACACCGAGGTCTACCGCGGTGCGGAGTACACCGTGGACCTCGTCCCGAAGATCCGTGTGGAGATCCTGGTGGACTCCGAGGACGCCGACTCGGTCGTGGACGTCATCGTCAAGACCGCGCAGACCGGGCGGATCGGGGACGGCAAGGTGTGGACGACGCCCGTCGACACCGTCGTGCGCGTGAGGACCGGCGAGCGCGACACCGACGCGCTCTGAGGAGACCTGTGCGGCATCCGGACCAGGTCGGACCAGGGGACGCCGCGGCGTTCGCGGCCGCCCGCGCGGAACTCCTGAGCCGCCCCGGGCCGCCCGGCCCGGGGCGGCGGGGGGCGTTGGTGGCGCTCACCGACGACTGGCTGGACGGGCTCTTCCGGTCCGCCGGGGGCGCTGGGCGCGCCGCGGCGCTGGTGGCGGTGGGGGGCTACGGGCGGGGCGAATTGTCGCCCGGCAGCGACCTCGACCTGCTCCTGCTGCACGACGGCGACGTCGGCGACCTCGCCGACCGCATCTGGTACCCGGTGTGGGACAGCCGGGTGCGGCTGGACCACGCGGTCCGCACGCCTGCGGAGGCGCGCCGCCTGGCCGCCCGGGACCTCAAGGTGATGCTCGGTCTGCTGGATGCGCGGACCGTCGCCGGCGACGATGCGCTGACCCGGGACCTGGTGTCCTCGATCCGCGCTGACTGGCGGGGACTCGCCGCCGGACGGATGGCGGAACTGCGCGCCGCCACCGAGGAACGGCGGGAACGGCAGGGGGAGGTGGGCCACCTCCTCGAACCGGACCTCAAGGACTCCTACGGCGGCCTGCGCGACGTCACCGTCCTGCGGGCTATCGCCGCCGCCTGGCTGACCGACATCCCGCACACCGACCTCGCCCCGGCGACGTCCTTTCTGATGGACTGCCGGGACGCGCTACACCTGTCGTCGGGGAAGCCTGGCGACCGCCTGCTCATGCAGGAGCAGGCCGGCGTCGCGGCTGCCCTGGGGCAGGACGACGAGGACACCCTGATGCGGGCTGTCAGTTCGCGGGGACGCCAGATCGCCCACGCGTCCGACATCACGTGGAGCCGGGTGGCCCGGATGACGCGGCGCTCCTCCCGCCGCCCGTTCCGCCGACTGCGCGGGCGCCCCGAGCGGGCCCCGTTGGCGGACGGGGTCGTGGTGCAGGAGGGAGAGGCCGTGCTGGCCGTCGACGCCCGACCGGAGCGGGACGCCGGCCTGCTGCTGCGCACGGCCGCCGCGGCGGCCCAAGCGGGGCTGCAGGTCGCGCCGCACACCGTGCAGCGGCTGGCCGAGACCGCGGCCCCGCTGCCGGTGCCGTGGCCCGCCGCCGCGCGGGACTCCCTGGTGTCGCTGCTGGGGGCGGGCCGGGCCACGCTGCCCGTGTGGGAGACCTTCGACCAGGCGGGGGTGTTCAGCGACCTGCTCCCCGGATGGGACGTCGTGCGCAGTGCCCCGCAGCGCAACCCCGTGCACCGCTTCACCGTGGACCGGCATCTCGTCGAGGCCGCCATCCAGGCGGCGCGCTACCAGCGTGAGGTCACCCGGCCCGACCTCCTGCTCGTCGGCGCCCTGCTGCACGACATCGGCAAGGGCAGACCCGGGCTCGACCACACCGACGTCGGCGTCGAACTCGTGGCTCGGATCGGACCCCACCTGGGCTTCGACGAGGCGGACACGGCAACGCTGGTGACCCTGGTGCGGCACCACCTGTTGCTCCCCGAGGCGGCCACGCGCCGGGACCCCGACGACCCGGCCACCGTCGATCTGGTGGTGGCGGCCGTCGGGGACCGGGAGACCCTCGACCTGCTGTACGCGCTGGCCCGCGCCGACGCCCAGGCGACCGGGCCGGCCGCGTGGAGCGACTGGCGGGCCGCACTCATGGCCGACCTCGTCGAGCGGGTACGTGGCGTCCTCGGCGGCAGGGCGGCCGTCCCCGGCGCGGCGCTGCGGCTGAGCGGGGAACAGGAGGCGGCTGCTGCGGCCGGCCGGACGGACGTGTTCGTGGCCGACTCGGCGCCCGGCGCAATGGTGGAGGTGACCGTCCTGGCCCCGGACCGTGTCGGGCTGCTGGCCACTGTCGCCGGCGTGCTGGCCGCCAACCGGCTCAACGTCCGCGGGGCCCGCGCCGCCGGGCGCGGTGACATGGCCGTGTCCCGCTGGACGGTCGATCCGGGGTTCGCGGGCCGCCCCGAGCCGGAGCGGCTGCGTGAGGACCTCCGCCGGGCGTTGGACGGCAGCCTCGACCTGAGGTCGCGGCTGGCCAAACGCGACCGCAGCCACCGGGACCCGGCCGAGGCGCTGGCGCTGGAGCCGCGGGTGGTCACCGTGCCGGACGCCTCCCACACCGCGACCGTGATCGAGGTGCGTACGTACGACCGGCCCGGCGCCCTGTTCCGTCTGGCCCTGGTCATCGCCGAGGCGGGGGTGGACATCGCCGGAGCACGCGCCGACACCCTGGGCTCGAACGTGGTGGACGTGTTCTACCTGCGGGACCGGAGGGGGCATCCGCTCTCCGAGGAGACCGTGTCCGGAATCAGCGTACGGCTCGCCGAGGCCGCCCGCGGGGAGAGTTTCCCGGGGTGAGCGGGGAGGGACCGGGGGCCGGGGCAGGTAGTCTGGGCGGGCCCAGTCATCGTGCTCCAGGGGACGAAGTTGTTCGCGTCACTGTCTGACCGCCTCACCGCCACGTTCAAGAACCTCCGCGGCAAGGGTCGGCTGTCCGAGGAGGACATCGACACCACCGTCCGGGAGATCCGCCTCGCCCTGCTGGACGCGGACGTCGCCCTCCCCGTGGTGCGGGCGTTCTGCGCCCGCGTGAAGGAGCGGGCCCTCGATGTCGAGGTGTCACGCGCGCTCAACCCCGGCCAGCAGGTCGTCAAGATCGTCAACGAGGAACTGGTGGGCATCCTCGGGGGCCAGACGCGGCGCCTCCAGTTCGCCAAGACGCCGCCGACGGTGATCATGCTGGCCGGCCTGCAGGGTGCGGGCAAGACCACGCTCGCCGGGAAGCTGGCCAAACACCTGAAGGACCAGGGCCACCAGCCGATGCTCGTGGCCGCAGACCTGCAACGGCCCAACGCGGTCGACCAGCTGCAGATCGTCGGCGAGCGCGCCGGGGTCGTGGTGTTCGCCCCGGAGCCGGGCAACGGCGTCGGCGATCCCGTGGAGGTGGCCCGCCGCTCGGTCCGCGAGGCCGAAGTGAAGCTGCACGACATCGTGATCGTCGACACGGCCGGGCGCCTGGCGATCGACGCCGAGCTGATGGCTCAGCTGCGGGACGTGCGCGATGCGGTGTCACCCGACGAGACGCTGCTGGTCGTTGACGCGATGATCGGACAGGACGCCGTCAACACCGCCGTGCTGTTCAACGAGCAGGTCGGGTTCGACGGGGTCGTCCTGACCAAACTGGACGGCGACGCCCGCGGCGGCGCCGCGCTCTCGGTCGTCGGTGTCACCGGGGAACCCATCCTGTTCGCGTCCACGGGCGAGAAGGTCACCGACTTCGAGGTCTTCCACCCCGACCGGATGGCCGGGCGCATCCTCGACATGGGCGATGTGCTCAGTCTGATCGAGCAGGCGGAGCAGGCCTTCGACGCGGAGCAGACGCAGCGGATGGCCGGTAAGGTCGAGCGCGGCGAGGACTTCACGCTGACGGACTTCCTGGAACAGATGCAGGCCGTCAAGAAGATGGGGAACCTGTCGAAGTTGCTCGGCATGCTGCCCGGCATGGGCGACATGAAGCAGCAGTTGGAGTCCCTCGACGAACGCGAGATCGACCGCGTCGCCGCCATCATCCAGTCCATGACCCCGGCCGAGCGGGAAGACCCCAAGATCCTGAACGCCTCCCGGCGCACCCGCATCGCCCGCGGCGCCGGAGTCGAGGTCCAGAACATCAACAACCTCGTCGACCGGTTCGGGGACGCCCAGAAGATGATGCGACAGATGCGTAGCGGCAAGGGCCCGGGGCTGCCGGGCATGCCCGCCATGCCCGGTGGGAGCAGGAAGGCCAAGAGCCGCGCCAAACCGAAGGTGAAGAAGGGCCGGTCGGGGAATCCCGCCAAGCGGGCCCAGCAGGAGGCGGCCGCGGCCGCCGGGCAGCCGCTGGTCGACCCCACGTCGCTGGAATTGCCCAGCCAGTTCAAGGACCTCCTGGGCAAGCAGTGACCGGGCGGGTTTGGGCGCGCCCGGCTCCTTCTGGCACACTGTGACGGTTGGCGGCGCCGGACCCTCTCAACCGGACCGCCGGGTCATCAGGGTCTCCTCGGCTCCCCACCCCCACGGGTGCGCCAGGTCCCCAACCCACCACCGACAGGAGACAACACAGCCGTGGCTGTAAAGATCAAGCTGAAGCGGATCGGAAAGATCCGCATCCCGCAGTACCGCATCGTCATCGCCGACTCCCGCACCGCGCGCAACGGGCGCGCCATCGAGGAGATCGGGATCTACCAGCCCAAGGCCGACCCCAGCATCATCCGCGTGGACTCCGACCGCGTGCAGTACTGGCTGTCGGTGGGGGCCCGCCCGACCGAACCCGTCATGGCGATCCTCAAGGTGACCGGTGACTGGCAGAAGTTCACCGGGGAGCCCGGATCCGAGGGCACGCTGCGCGAGGCCGAGCCCAAGGCGGACCGCAAGGCCATCTTCGCCAAGGCGGCCGAGGAGGCCGTCGGCGAGAAGGACCGGCTGGACGAGGTCAAGGCCAAGGCGGCCGCCAAGGCCGCCGCTGCCCGCGACGCAGAGGCGGCCCCCGAGGCCGCTGCCCCCGCGGAACCGGCCGCACCGGCTGCCGAGGCAGCGGAGCCGGAGGCCGACACCCCCGCCGCGGCCGCCCCTGAGGGCGCCGCCGAGGAGACTCCGGCCGAGGAGACTCCGGCCGAGGAGACTCCGGCCGAGGAGACTCCGGCCGAGGAGACTCCGGCCGAGGCGTCCTCCG
>JAPOIY010000022.1 GCA_029978705.1 Actinomycetota bacterium | reverse complement strand
TTCGTCTCCACCATGCCGGGATGGACCGCCAGGAACACCGCGTCGGGGTGGCGCCCGGCCCACTCGCGGGTCATCAGCAGCCCCGCGAGTTTCGTGGCCGCGTGGGCCTTGAAGTGGTGCCAGCGCCGCTCCGCGTAGTCCGGGTCGGTCAGGTCGACGGCGCCGCGCTGGTGGATGGACGACGACACCGTGACCACGCGGGCCCCGCGCGGCAGTTCGGGCACCAGCAGTTCGGTGAGCAACGACGGGGCCAGGTGGTTGACCTGCCACATCTCCTCGTGCCCGTCCACCGTCTCGCGGCGGTCTCGGCAGTAGACACCCGCGTTGTTGACCAGGCCGGTGATGCCCGCGGCGGTGGCGGCCGCGGCCAGGTCCGCCACCTGGTCGAGGTCGGTGAAGTCCGCCACCAGGCCCGTCGTGGCCCGGGACCCCACGGCCTCCCGCGCCGCGGCGACCCGCAGCGGGTCACGCCCGTGGACCGCCACCTCGTGGCCGCGCTCGGCCAGCAATTGGGCGGTCCGTAGGCCGATGCCGTCCGTCGCCCCGGTCACCAGGTAGCGCTCCATGACCGAAGTCTCCCGGCTGCCCGGGTGACGTGCACATCCACCCCGCCGGTCGCCTGGCAGGATGGAGGCATGCGCACCGAAGTGAAATTCTCCCCGTCGTTCGCCATGGCCGAGGTGACCCTCGACCCCAACGAGATCGTCAAAGCCGAGGCCGGCGCCATGGTCGCCATGCAGGGCGTGGCGATCGAGACCAGTACCCAGGGCGGCATCATGAAGGGCCTGAAACGCTCCGTCCTGGGTGGCGAGTCGTTCTTCATGAACACCTTCACGGCCAGCCCGCAGGGCGGCCTCGTCTCCTTCGCCCCCGACCTCCCCGGCGACGTCGTGGTGTGGGACCTCAGCGGGCAGACGGTGTTCCTGCAGTCGGGGTCCTACCTGGCGTCGGGCATGGGTATCGACGTCGACTCGGGCTGGGGCGGTGCCAAGACGTTCTTCAGCAGCGAAGGGCTCTTCATCCTGAAGTGCAGCGGGTCGGGGCAACTCATCCTCAGCGCGTACGGCGCCATGGACGCCCGGCACCTGCAGCCGGGGGAGACGTTCACCATCGACTCCGGCCACGTCGTCGGATGGTCGGAGGGCATCAGCTACAACACCCGCAAGGTCGGCAACTGGAAGAGCACGTTCCTGTCCGGGGAGGGCCTCGTCGCCGACCTCACCGGCCCGGGCACCGTCTACCTGCAGACACGCTCGCCCGACGCCTTCCTCGGCTGGCTGATCCCCAAACTGCCCAAGAGCAACTGATCCCCGGGGGGGTCGCGACGGGGGTTCCCGGCGCTCGTGAATCGCTTCACAAGCCCGGGGGTAGACTGGAGGCGATCCGGTCCCAGGGCCGGATCTGTTGCGTCGAGACGTTGGGAAAGAACCGTGACGAAACCTGTCGTACTCATCGCCGAGGAGCTGTCACCCGCGACCGTCGAGGCGCTGGGTCCGGATTTCGAGATCCGCTACTGCGACGGCGCCAACCGCGAGGAACTGCTGCCCGCCATCTCCGACGCGGACGCGATCCTGATCCGGTCCGCGACCAAGGTCGACGCTGAGGCGATCACGGCGGCATCGAACCTGAAGGTGGTGGCCCGGGCCGGCGTCGGGCTGGACAACGTCGATGTCAAGGCGGCCACCGAGGCCGGCGTGATGGTCGTCAACGCCCCCACGTCCAACATCCTCAGCGCCGCCGAACTCGCGGTGGCGCTGCTGCTGGCGTCCGCGCGCAACGTCGTCCCGGCCAACGAGGCCCTGCGCGGCGGGGAGTGGAAGCGCTCCAAGTACAGCGGCGTCGAACTGGCCGACAAGGTCGTGGGGGTCGTGGGCCTCGGCCGCATCGGGGTCCTCGTCGCCCAGCGGCTCAGCGCCTTCGGCACGCAACTGATCGCCTACGACCCCTACGTCCAGCCTGCGCGCGCCGCGCAGCTGGGCGTGCGGATGGTCGACCTGGACGAACTGCTGGCCACCTCCGACTTCATCACCGTCCACCTGCCCAAGACGCCGGAGACGGTGGGCCTGATCGGCGATGAGGCGCTGCACAAGGTGAAGCCGGAGGTCCGGATCATCAACGCCGCCCGCGGCGGCATCGTGGACGAGGCCGCGCTGTACGACGCCCTGGTCGACGGCCGGGTCGCCGGAGCCGGACTCGACGTCTACGCCTCGGAACCGTGCACCGACTCACCGCTGTTCCAGTTGGACACGGTCGTGGCGACGCCGCACCTGGGCGCCAGCACCGACGAGGCCCAGGAGAAGGCGGGCGTCTCCGTGGCGCGCTCCGTGCGCCAGGCTCTCGGCGGCGAACTCGTGCCCGACGCGGTGAACGTGCAGGGCGGCGTCCTGGCCGAACAGGTCCGGCCGCTGCTGCCCCTGGCCGAGCAGCTGGGCGCCATCGCGTGCCGGCTCTCGGACAGCGCCATCGAACGGGTGGACGTGGCGGTCGAAGGGGAGGCCGCCGGTGAGGACGTGCGCATCCTCGAACTGTCGGCCCTCAAGGGCGTGTTCGGACAACTGGTCGACGACCCGGTGTCGTATGTGAACGCGCCCGTCATGGCGAAGGCGCGCGGTGTCGAGGTCCACCTGTCGACCACCGCGGAGAGCGCCGACCACCGCTCGGTCGTCACCGTGCGCACCACCCAGGTCGACGGCGGTCAGGTCACTATCGCCGGTACCGTCGTGGGCCCCCGCGCCGAGGCCCGACTGGTGCAGATCGACGGGTTCGACGTCGAGGTCGCGATCACCGATCACATGGCCTTCCTGGGGTACCTCGACCGGCCCGGGGTGGTCGGGAGACTGGGACAGATTCTGGGCGACGCTGGGATCAACATCGCGGGGATGCAGGTCGGCCGCACCGACGCCGGGGGCCGGGCCCTCACTGTGCTCACCGTGGACTCCGCGGTGCCCACGGACACGATGGACACCATCGTCGCGGAGATCGGCGCGGGCTTCGGCAGGGCCGTCGATCTCGGCTGACCCGTGGCCGCGCCGCTGAAGGACTCGCTGGACGCGGCCGTCGTCGGCCGGATCGGCGACGACCTCGCCGCCGTCGCCCCGCGATTCCGCCGCTCGGCCTTCGTGGCTGACGCGACCGCCCGGTTCGCCGACCTCGAACTGACCGCGCGGGTGGCGGCCGTCGCCCAGGCGATGCGGGCCCATCTGCCGGCCGATCCGGCGGCGGCGATCGCGGTCATCCGCCGGGCGCTGCCCGCGCCCGCGGAAGCCGCCCAGTGGCAGGCAACCGAGTCCTTCGCGATGTGGCCCTACACGCGCTACGTCTCCGACCACGGTCTGGCCTGCTTCGAGGAGGCGATGGCGGCGCAGTACGAACTGACCCAACTGTTCACGGCCGAGTTCAGCATCCGCACCTTCCTCGAGCACCGGTACGAGCCGACCATGGCCCGGCTGGGCGAATGGACCGCGGACCCGAGCGAGCATGTGCGCCGACTCGTGTCCGAGGGCAGTCGGCCGCGGCTGCCCTGGGCGCCGCGCCTGCGCCGTTTCGTCGCCGACCCCGGGCCCGTCCTGGAATTGCTGGAGCCGCTGCGGGACGACCCGTCGGCGTATGTGCGCCGTTCGGTGGCGAACAACCTGAACGACATCGCCAAGGACCACCCGGACGTGACGCTGGCCGTGTGCCGGCGGTGGCTGGGGGAGGAGCCCGACCGCCGCCCGCTGGTGCGGCATGCGCTGCGGACCCTGGTCAAGGCCGGGGACTCGCAGGCATTGGCGGTGTTGGGGTTCCCGGCGGACTCACCGCTGCGGATCGCGGGCTGCCGGGTCGCTCCCGGGCGGGTGCCCATCGGGGGCAGCATCACCGTTGAGGTCGACGTCGTGAACCCCGGGCCGCGGTCGGCGGCGGGGGTCGTGGACCTGCGGGTGTCGTTCGCCCGGCCGAGGGGCGCGACCACGCGGGTGTTCCGGGGCGCC
Organism: Actinomycetota bacterium; assembly: GCA_029978705.1. GTDB lineage: Bacteria > Actinomycetota > Actinomycetes > S36-B12 > CAIWTL01. The sequence goes on along the minus strand of JAPOIY010000022.1, from coordinate 40,287 downwards.
GAGTTCGAACTGGCCCCCGGGGCGGGCCGGGTGGTGCGCAAACGGGTCTCGCTGCGCCAGATGTCGACCCGCGCCGTGTACCCGGGCCGCCACGGCGTGACTCCCGTGCTCAACGGGGAGCCGGGGCTCCCGGCCGCATTCCGTGTCCTGGCCGCAGGCTGAGCCTGCCTACTTCTTCTTCGCGCCGTGCGGCAGATGGGCCTTGTTCTTGATGGCCTGCTTGAGCGCCGCCTTGTGACTGCTGTGGTTGATGTTCAGGCTGCCTGCTGAGTTCCCGAGGACCTTCACCGAGTACATGATCATCCCTCCCGATCGTTGCCCCCAGTATGGCACAACATATGCGCTTATGCACATATCACGGAGTCCTTGCCTCCCGGGACCGACCTGACATGCTGAGCCGCGGAGGTGCGCATGACCGACGGGCCACGGCCGCTGCAGCGGCTGGTCATGGTGACCGGGATCCTCGCCGCGGCCGGACCCGCGGGACGCCCCGCGGGGGAGCTCGCCGACGCCGTGGGGTTCCGCGGGACCCCGGAGAGCCGCCGCGAACAGCTGGCCCGCTGCATCCGGGACCTGCAGGCGGTGGGGGTCGACATCGCGAACGTGGCCGCGCGGGGACAGGAGGCGCTGTGGGTGCTGCGGCCCCGGGACAGCCGCATCCGCCTGGCCTTCACCCCCGAACAGCAGGCGGAACTGGCGCGGGCGGCCCTCCTGTCCGACCGGGACCGGCTGGTGCACGAATTGGGGCCCGCGGTGGCCGTCGCCGACCTCGACGTGCACACCCCCGCGTTGCCCGTGGACGTGGACCCGGTGCTGCGCGCGGTCACAGCGCGCTGCGCCCTGCGGTTCGGCTACAACGGACGGGAACGCGTACTGGACCCGGTCGCCATGCAGCGGGGGCCGGGCGGTTGGGCCGTGTCGGGCGTGGACCGGGCAGCGGGGCAGTACCGCACCTACTACCTGGCCCGCATGTCCGACGTCGCCACCGGCCCCCCCGGCAGCGCCCGCGACGTCGGCGGCGCCCCGCGGCGCGGCGCGGACCCCCTCTCGTGGCAGGTCGATCCACCCCTCGACGCCGTGCTGCAGGTGGCGCCCGAGTACGAGCGGGACGTGGCGCACCTCCTCGGGCCCCCGCGCCACCGCGACGGTGGCGAGTCGACGTATCTCGTCACCAACCGGTGGGCGTTCTTCGCCCGCCTCGTGGAGGTGGGGGAGCGGGTGCGGCTGGTCGCCCCGGAGCCGCTGCGCATCCAGTTCGCCGACTTCCTGCGGGAGGCGCTGCCGTGACCGCTCTGGACTCGTTCGCCCGCATCCACCGCCTGATGGCAATCCTCAACGGACACCCCGATGGGCTGCCGCTGGACACCGTGGCCGCGGAACTGGGGGTGGCTCCCGACCAACTGCGCACCGAGATCCTGGAGTACTACGCCACGGACCTGCCCCCCCAACTGCTGCTGGGCCTCAGCCGGGCGGATGCCATCGAGTTCCTGGCAGCGGACGGCCACGAGGCCGACCCGCAGCAGGCCCCCGTCATCCGCGCCGTGTCCGACCGTCCCGAGGCGGAACTGGGGGTCGAGTACGTGCGAGCCGACGAACTGGTCGCCCTCTACGAGGCGGCCCTCGGGCTGGCGGAACTCGAGCCGGACAACGCGGTACTCAGCGAGGCGGTGACGGTGCTCGGGGAGTCCTTCCTGGGGACGTCGCAGGGCGCGCGCGACGACTCCGTGGCTGCCGTTCTCCGGCAGGGTGTGGCCGAGCAGCGGGCCGTGCGGATCGAGTACTCGCGCGCGTGGCGGCCCGGCACCTCGCAGCGCGACATCCACCCCTACGCCCTGCACCGCACCCAGCGGGGCTGGGAGGTGGATGCCGGGCCCCTGGTCGCCGGCCACGCGCGCACGTACCTCGGGGACCGCATCTCCCGCGCGGAACTGCTCCCCGACCCCTTCGAGCGGCCCGCGGGTCTGCCGGAGATCCTCGCGGCGGAGCGGGCAGTCCTGGACGTCGAGATGTCGCTGCCGCAGCGCACCCAGTGGGTGGTCGACCGGTTCTCCGAGACGACGGCCGTGCTCAGCAGCGACGCCGACGACCTGACCGTGCGCGCGGGGTTCCTCCCCCCCGTCGCCGAACGGGTGGGACTGGTGCTCGTGATCGCCGGCCGGGACGCCTTCGTGCTGCAGCCCGACGAGTACCGCGACGCCGGTGCCGCGCTGGCCCGGGCGCTGCTGGCCCACCATGGCCTGTCCGCCGTGTGACCGAACCGTGACCGGTCGGCGCCACCGCGTCGGCGCGCCACCGCGGCTGTGCTGACCGCCTTCGCCACAATGAGGGGCGCCGGGTGCCCCCGGCCGCCGTTCGATCCGAGGAGAGTTGTGACCACCACCAGCGGTCTCGTGCGCGCGGACGGCCGCACCGACCGTGCGCTGCCCGCCGCGCTGCCGGTCCTCCTCGGGGTCGTGTGCCTGCTGGGCGGGGTCTCCCTGGCGCTCACCGCCGCCGGCCACATCGCCACCTTCGGCTCCAACGCCCCCTACGCGCACAGCCTCATGACCCTGAGCGAACCCGCCTCCCCGGAACTCACGAACATGTTGGGACCGGCGGCGCCCAGTGTCGACAACCTGACCATGTACCTCACGATCGGTGCCACCGCTGTGGCCGCGATCATGCTCCTGGTGGGGGCCTGGTTCCAGTTCACCTCGGCCCGGCTGCGCCACCCCGAGGCAGCCCGGCGGGTCGCCGGGGTGGGGCTGTGGATGGCGCTGGGCGTGGCGGTCGTCAATCTCATCCCGTTCGACGCGGGCTGGCAGGGTGCGTCCCTGGGCAGTCCCGAGGGCTCGGCCGGGGAAGCGGTCCGCACCGGCCTCATCGCCCTGCTCGGACTGCTCCTGCTCCAGTTGTCCGCCCCCCAGTGGCGGCAGAGTGTGCGCGAGGCGTTCCGCGACTGACCGCGGCGTGACGAACCCCACACCACGCAGGCGCCACCGGGCGGCCCCCCTGTTTCGCGGTCCCGCGGCGGCCGGGGGATACTGAGGCATTCCCCGGTGGCCGCCACGGTCACCGGCCCGGAGGAAGGACTGCTATGGCGCGCCTCGCTCAGACCGAGGATCTGACCGACATCCAGACCGACATCCTGGGCGCTGTCCACGACTTCGTCGAGAACGAGATCATCCCCAACGCCAACTCCCTCGAACACGCCGACGAGTACCCCAAGGACATCGTCGACGGGCTCAAGGAACTCGGGGTGTTCGGCCTGATGATTCCCGAGGAGTACGGCGGCCTCGGCGAGTCCCTCACCACCTACGCGCTGGTCGTGGAAGAGATCGCGCGCGGCTGGATGAGCGTGTCCGGCGTCATCAACACCCACTTCATCGTGGCGTACATGATCATGCAGCACGGCACGGAGGAGCAGAAGGCGTACTACCTGCCCCGGATGGCCACCGGCGAGGTGCGGGGCGCCTTCTCGATGTCCGAGCCGGGCTGCGGGTCCGACGTCGCGGCCATCCAGAGCAAGGCCGTGCGCGACGGCGACGAGTACGTGCTCAACGGCCAGAAGATGTGGCTGACCAACGGGGGGTCGTCGACGTTGGTCGCCGTCCTCGTGCTCACCCCCGACGACGCCCCCGAGGGGACGAGCGTCTACAAGAAGATGTCCACGTTCCTCATCGAGAAGCCGGAGGGCTTCGGCGAGGTGCGCCCCGGGCTGACGATCCCCGGCAAGATCGACAAGATGGGCTACAAGGGTGTCGACACCACCGAGCTGATCATGTCGGACCTGCGACTGCCGCTGGACAGCCTCCTCGGCGGCACTCCGGGCCAGGGTTTCTACCAGATGATGGACGGCGTCGAGGTGGGCCGCGTCAACGTGGCCGCGCGCGCCTGCGGGGTGGCCCTGCGGGCCTTCGAACTGGGGGCCGAGTACTCGCAACTGCGCGAGACGTTCGGCAAGCCGATCGCCCAGCACCAGGCGGTGCAGTTCCGCCTCGCGGAGATGGCGACGAAGGTCGAGGCCGCGCACCTGATGATGGTCCGCGCCGCCCGCAAGAAGGACTCCGGCGAACGTAACGACCTCGAGGCCGGGATGGCCAAGTACCTCGCCAGCGAGTACTGCAAGGAGGTCGTCGAGGACTCCTTCCGCATCCACGGCGGCTACGGCTACTCCAAGGAGTACGAGATCGAGCGGTTGTACCGCGAAGCCCCGATGCTGATGATCGGCGAGGGGACCGCGGACATTCAGCGCATGATCATCGGGCGGCGCCTGCTCGAGGAGTACAAGCTGCGCACCTGACCGGCGCCACGGCCCCGGATGCGGGATACCGTGGGGTTATGGCAATGCGCGGAGTCGACGCGGGGGACGTGCTCTCCCGGCCCACCCTGGCCTCCTACGACAAGTACGGCGAGGCCCAGGCGGCAGTCGACACCCTGAGCGACAACCGGTTCCCGGTGCAGCACCTGGCGATCGTGGGGGTCGACCTGCGTCTCGTCGAGTCCGTGCTCGGCCGAATGTCGTGGGGCCGCGCCGCGCTGTCCGGTCTGGCCACCTTCGCGTGGTTCGGCGTGCTCATCGGCCTGTTCGTCAGCTTCTTCGGCAGCGAGGAGTCGTCTGCGCTGCAACTGATGCTCCTGGGGCTGCTGTTCGGCGCCGCCTTCGGCATCGTGTTCGGCATGGTGTCGTACGCGTTCACCGGCGGTCGCCGGGACTTCGTGTCCCGGCAGGCGTTGCAGGCCTCCCGATACGACGTCGTGTGCGACGCCGAGGTCATGGCACAGGCCCGGCAGATCCTGGGCCTCGGCCCGTCCTGGCCGCCCGCCACACCGCCGCCCCCCGAGCCCGATGAGCACTGAGACGACCTGCCCGAGGTGCGGTGTGGCGACCCTGCCGCCTACCGTGATGCATGAGCAGCACGAGTGCCCCCAGCACGGTCCCGTGTCGCCGGTCCGCGCCCCCGCCCTGCCGAACAGCGCGGCGCTGGCGTCTCTGGCGGCCGGTTCGCAGGTGCCGTTCTGGCTGCCGTGGCCGTTGCCGGCCGCGTGGCTGTTCGCCGGGGTGCGGGTCGTGGGGGGCGGGCGCCAGCCGGTCCAGGCAGTGGCGATGGCGTTCAGCGGGCGCGGGCTCGCCGCCGGGCCGGCCGACGTCATCATCGTCGCGGAGACCCCGGGCACGGGCTTCGGTGCCCGCTGGGCCGGAGTCGCTGAACCCGAACCCGACCTCGTGTCCGGCCCGGCCACGACCAAGGCGCGCGTCGCGGGCCGTCCCACCCCCCTGTGGCACCTGCCGACGGCGGGACGCGGCGCCTTCGTCGGGGAGGCCGCGGGATGCTGGTTGTGGTTCGTCTCGTGGCCCGACAGCGCCTGGCCGGCGTTCGACGACGACCTCGTGCTCGTCGACCTGCGGGAACACGACGTCGCCGACCTGCCCACCGGAGCGCTCCTGCCCCGGCTCACGGAGGGGTGAGGATGGACGGGCGCGGTATGCGTACCGCGGGAGTCCGGGGTCACCGTGTTAGCCGGATCGCGGGGGTCCGCCGCCATCGCCGTGCAGTTGACGGCCGACGGAATCCATGACTTCGTAGTGTTGTGGCAAACATGACGCCGATCACGCGCCGCACGTTCCTCGCGGGCGCGGCAGCAGCAGCGGTCGCGCTGCCCGCCGCCGCGTGGGCCCGCCGCTCCGACCCCGGTTACGACGTCATCGTGGTCGGGGCCGGGGTCGCGGGCCTCGCGGCGGCCCGCCAGTTGACGCAGGCCGGTCGCCGCACTCTCGTGCTGGAGGCCCGCGACCGGATCGGGGGCCGCATCCACACCAGCAGGGCGTGGCCCGACCTGCCGGTGGACCTGGGGGCCTCCTGGATCCACGGCAGCCGCGGCAACCCGATCACCCGCATCGCGGCGGACGCGGGCGCCCGCACCGTGCCCACCTACTACTCCAGTTACTCGCTGTACGGCGCGCAGGGTCCGGTGTCGGCCGCGGAGGAGGAGCGGCTCGACGCCTGGCGCCGCCGGATCCACCGGATCATCCGCACGGGGCAGCGGGCCCGCCGGGACGCCTCGGTGTGGCGCACGGTCGCCGCCGGGGTCGGCTGGGCGACGCTGGCGGAGACGGACCGGAGCATGGTGCGGTCCGTGCTGTCCAGCGAGATCGAGATGGAGTACGGCGGCCCGCTGCGCGAGACCTCCACGTGGTGGTTCGACTCCGACGCCGCCCTGCACGGCCCCGACCTGCTGCTGCCCGACGGTTATGCGGCCGTGCCCGACTGGCTGGCGCGCGGGGTCGACGTGCGGGTGGGCGAACCGGTGTCCGCCGTGGAGAGCAGCGGCGGGGAGTTCACCGTCACCACCGGCAGCCGTGGATACCGGGCGCGGCGCGTGGTGGTGACGGTCCCCCTCGGCGTTCTCAAGGCCGACAGCATCTCCTTCCGGCCGGCGTTGCCGGCCGCGCACCGGCGCGCGGTCGCCGAGCTGGGCATGGGCCTGCTGGACAAGTGTGTGATGCGGTTCGAGGAGCGGTTCTGGCCGTCGCGCACCGACTGGATCGAGTTCCTGCCCCAGCCCGAGATGGCGTGGACGGAGTGGGTCGACCTCACCGACGCGGTCGGGCAGCCGGTCCTCATGGCGTTCTCGGCGGCGACCGAGGCCCGCCGCGGCGAGCGCCGCAGTGACACCGACGTCGTCGCGGCCGCCCTCGCCGTCCTCCGGCGTGCTCTGCCCGCCGCCCCGCCGGCTCCCGCGGGGGTCCAGGTCACCCGCTGGGCGGAGGACCCCTTCTCCCTCGGCTCCTACTCCTTCAACGCCCTCGGCTCGCGGCCCCGGATGCGGGACGACCTGTGCCGGCCCGCCGGGGGGCTGTTCCTGGCCGGCGAGGCAACCGAGAAGCGCCATTTCGCGACCGTCACGGGCGCTTACCGATCCGGACTGCGGGCGGCCCGGGCCGTCGTCCGGTCCGGGTGAGCGGTCTCGACCCGCATGTCCCGGCGCCGCGACGATAGGGTGAGGGTATGAGTCCCCGAGGCGCCGGCCACGAAGACAGCCCCCTCGTCGTCGTCGCCAACCGCCTGCCGGTGGAGTACGACGAAGAGACGGGCTGGCGCCCCGCCCCGGGCGGTCTGGTCACCGCCATGGAGTCGGTGCTGCGGGACCGGGAGTCCCTGTGGATCGGCTGGAGCGGGCGGTACGAGGAGGCCGACGGCGGCCCCGAGATCCCCCCGCCTCCCACCGGCGCCGGCGGCATGGTCCTCGACGAGGTGCCGCTGACCCGCGCGGAGGTCAAGGGGTACTACGAAGGATGCTCCAACGGGGCCATCTGGCCGCTGTACCACGACGCCATCGTCACCCCCGTGTACCACCGCACGCAGTTCCAGACCTACCGGCGCGTCAACGAGAAGTTCGCCCGCCGCGCCGCCGAGGTGGCTCCCCAGGGTGCCCTGGTGTGGGTGCACGACTACCAACTGCAACTGGTTCCGCGCATGCTGCGGCAGCTGCGGCCCGACCTGCGGATCGGGTTCTTCCTGCACATCCCCTTCCCGCCGGTGGAACTCTTCAGCCAGCTGCCGTGGCGGCGCCAGATCCTGGAGGGCCTGCTGGGGGCGGACCTGGTCGGTTTCCAGACCAATGAGGCCGCGCTGAACTTCCTGCGGCTCGTGCGCCGCTTCCTGGCCCTGCAGCCCGGCGGCGACCGCGTCGTCGTCGACGAGCTGTCGGGCAGCCGCACCGTGCGAGTGGAGGCCTTCCCGATCGGCATCCGGGCCCAGGACTACGCGACCCTGGCCGACGAGATCCCCACCATCGAGCGGGCGGCGGAGATCCGGCGCGACCTGGGCGACCCCCACACCATCCTCCTGGGGGTGGACCGGCTGGACTACACCAAGGGCATCGATGTGCGGATCCGCGCAGTCACCGAACTCTTCGAAGACGGCGAACTCGACCCCGAGTCCACGGTGTTCGTGCAGGTGGCCACGCCCAGCCGGGAGAACGTGGAGGAGTACCAGCGGATCCGGGACGACGTCGAACTGCTCGTCAGCCGCGCCAACGGTGACCTGGGGAAACTGGGGGTGACGCCCATCCACTACCTGCACCAGCCGATGCCGCGCGCCGAGCTGACGGCCATGTACGTCGCCGCCGACGTCATGCTTGTGACCCCGCTGCGCGACGGCATGAACCTGGTCTGCAAGGAGTACGTCGCCTGCCGGACCGAGGAGACCGGCGGCCTGGTGCTCAGCGAGTTCACCGGTGCCGCCAACCAGATGCACGACGCGTGGCTGGTCAACCCCTACGACATCGACGGCGTCAAGCGCAGCATCATGGACGCCGCCAGCGCGCTGCCCCAGGAGTCCCAGCGTCGTATGACCTCCCTGCGGCACGGCGTTTTCGAGCACGATGTCGAGCGGTGGGCGGCCGACTTCCTCAGCCGGCTGCAGGGGGGCTCGTGACCGCATCCCTGCCGCAGGACCTGGTGGACCGCCTGCGGGAGATCCCGGCCGAGGCCCCGCTGCTGGTGTGCAGCGACTTCGACGGGACCCTGGCGCCGATCGTCACGCGCCCGGAGGACGCCCGTCCCCTGCCCGGGGTCGCGGACCAGCTGGTACGCCTGGCGGGCACCGACCACACCTGCGTCGCCGTCGTGTCCGGCCGCTCGCTGGCCGACCTGGCCGCGCTGTCCGGGTTCGCGGACCCCGTGACCCTCGTGGGATCCCACGGTGGTGAGTTCACCTCCGGCTTCGTGTCCGAGATCACGCCTCAGCAGGAGGAGTTGCTGCGCCAGCTCGACGACGTGCTGACGCGGATGATCGCTGACGCGCCGGGCGCCGAGTTGGAGCGCAAGCCGCTGAGCATCGCGGTCCACGTGCGCCAGGCGACGCGGCCGGACGCCGAGCGGGTCCTGGGCGCGGTTCAGGAGGGGCCGGCCCTGTGGCCCGGGGTGCACCCGACGGCCGGCAAGGAGGTCCTCGAGCTCGCCGTGCAGCAGGTGGACAAGGGCAGCGCCGTGGAACACCTGCGGCGGCAGTGCGGGGACGGGGCGACGGTGGTGTTCATCGGCGACGACGTGACCGACGAGCGGGCGTTCCAGGCGCTGCGACCCGAGGACGTGGGCGTCAAGGTGGGGGACGGTGAGACAGCCGCGGCCTACCGGGTGCCCGCGGTCTCCGACGTCCCGCCGATCCTCACTCTGCTGGCGGCTTTGCGCTGAGTCGGCGCAGAGGCAGTTCCGCCCACACGATCTTGGCGTGGGCGCTGCGGTCCCACCCCCAGCGGGCGGCCATGGCGGCGACGAGGTGCATGCCCCGGCCGTTCGGCTCGGTTGCCGTCAACACCCGCGGATAGGGCAGATCGGAGGCCCGCGCGTCCTCCACCGCCAGGATCAGCGTGTCGTCGCGCACGGTGGCGCGGGCCACGATCGGTTCGGCGCCGTAGCGCACGGCATTGGTCGCCAGTTCGGACATCACCAGGATGGCGTCGTCGAGCACGTCCAGAGCCCCCGCCTCCAGGACCGTCTCCCGGACCAGGCGGCGCGCCAGGCCCGCCGCCTCCGGCGCAGCCGGGAGGTCGCAGTGATGATCCATGCCTCCCCGATACCCGATCGGACGGGATTCACACGTCCTGGTTCCGGATGAATGCCGCCAGGGCGCCCGCCGTGGCCTCCGGGTTCTCCACGGCGGGGGAGTGCGCCGAGTCCGGAACGGGGACCGCCGGGACGCCGAGCCGTTCCGCCATCGCGACGATGTCGGACACGCGCCACGCGGTGTCGTCGGCCGGGCCGTACAGCACCAGACCCGGTCGTTCGCGGCCGAGAGCGGACGCCAGCTCAGCGGTGCGGTCCGGGGCGGACAGCAGCGCCCGGGCGATGCCGGCCATCGACGCCGGGTCGTTCGCCACCCACCGCCGCGCGAGGAACGCGGTCACGTCGGCGGGCTGTGGCGGGATGCCCGCCTGCCGGTCCAGCTCCTCCTTGGTGTCCCAGATCTGCTGTAGCGACACCTGCGGGAGGAGTTCGAGCAGGGTCTCCAGCAGGGCGTGGCGCTCCGGCGGGAGCGCGCCCGGCCCCGACGCGACGAGCGTGATACTGGCCACCGCCGCCGGGTCCCGCAGGAGGGTCTCGCGGCACACCAGACCCCCGAAGGAGTGCCCCACCAGGTGGACCGGCCGGCCCCGGCCCGACATCACGCCGGCCAGGTCGTCGCCGAACCCGGCCAGGTCGTACCTCCCGCCGTGCCCGGGACTCTCGAACTGGCCCCGCTGGTCGTAGGCCAGCGCCTGCAGCCCGGCGCGCGCCATGGGCGCCAGGATCGGCAGGAAGTCCTCCTTGGAGCCGGTGAATCCCGGCACGAGGACGACGGCGGGGCCATCGGCCGGCCCGGCCGTCAGGGCGGCCACGTGGGCGGCGCCCAGCGGAATGGATACCGCTTCGACACCATCCGGCAACTCGGTACGGGGCGGGACACTCACGCGATGAGAATATGATGGGGGTCCGGATTCGTTGGGGCTTTGGGGGTCTCATGACGCGCATCATCGCCGTCGCCAACCAGAAGGGCGGCGTCGCCAAGACCACGACGGTCGCCTCCCTCGGCGCTGCTCTGGCCGAACAGGGGCAGAAGGTGCTGGTCGTGGACCTCGATCCGCAGGCCTGTCTGACCTTCTCCCTGGGGCTGGACCCGGAGACCCTCGACATGAGCCTGCACGACGTCCTGCTCGAGCGGGTCGGCGCGGGCATGGTCATCCGACCCACCGACGACGGCATGGACCTGCTGCCCGCCACCATCGACCTGGCCGGCACGGAGGCCCACCTGCTCACCCGGACCGGCCGCGAGCATGCGCTGCGCCTCGCCCTGGAGGACGTCGCCAGTGACTACTCCTTCGTCCTGTTCGACTGCTCCCCGTCCCTGGGTGTCCTGACCATCAACGCCCTGACCGCCGCCGACGAGGTGCTGATCCCGCTGCAGGCCGAGACCCTGTCGCATCGGGGGGTCGGCCAGTTGCTCGACACGGTCCGCGACGTGCAGCGCCTGACCAATCCCCGGCTGCGGGTGCTGGGCGTCCTGCCCACCCTCTACGACGCCCGCACCTCGCACGCCAAGGCCGTCGTCGCCGACATCGAGGAGCGGTACCAGCTGCCGGTCCTCGAGCCGCCCATCGCGAAGTCCATCCGCTTCGCGGAGGCTCCGGCGGCCGGCCGGTCCGTCCTGGCCACCGCTACCAAGGCCAAGGGCGCCGACAACTACCGGGAACTGGCGCGCCGCCTGCTGGAGGCCGACGATGAGTGACACGACGTTCGACCGCGTCCGTCCCCGCACCGCCGATGCCGGGGACGAACGCATCATCATCGTCGAGGGTGAGGTCCGGGTACCCGACCGCGAGGGCAAACGGGCCCTGTTCTCCAGCGAGCCCGAACCGCCCAGCCTGGGGTCGGTGGCCATGACCTGCACCCGCTGCGAGGCGCGGTCCATCGTGTCGTGGGGCCGGGCCCTGCGCCTGGCCTTCCCGAGCGTGCCCGCCCTCGTGCCCGGTTCCGGGGTGCGGGTGTGGCTGCGGTGCCCGACGTGCGAACGCCGTTCGTGGGTCGATCTGTCGCTGCGCTGCTGATCACGCCGCGGCTCCCGCTAGCGTGACCCCGTGGAGGTCACATGAGCAGCGATAGGGCGGCCTGGCGGGAGTTCCTGCGCACCTCCGACGGCGGGAACGCCGACCCGGAGATCCACCTGGAACGGTCCCTCAGTACCGTCTCCGTCCTCCTGCTGGCCGTCGGCAGCGTGATCGGGACCGGCATCTTCGTGATCATGGGCGTGGTCGTGCCCCTCGCCGGACCGGCCGTCGTCATCTCGTTCATCCTCGCCGGCATCGCGTGCCTGCTGTCGGGCCTGTGCTACGCCGAGGTGGCGTCCAGCCTGCCCAGTTCCGGGTCGGTGTACTCCTACGCCTACGCCAGCGTCGGAGAGCTCGTCGCGTGGGTGGTCGGCTGGTGCCTGATCCTCGAGTACGGCGTCGGCATCGCGGCCGTGTCCGTGGGGTGGGCCGAGTACCTCAACGCGGGACTGCAGGAACTCTTCGGCGTACAACTGCCCGACGCGATCTCGGCCTCGCCGCAGCAGGGCGGCATCATCAATCTTCCAGCGCTGATCCTCGTGCTCACGATGGCGGCGGTCGTGTCCATCGGTGTCAAGGAGTCGGCGCGCATCAACGCGGCGCTCGTCATCGTCAAGCTTCTGCTGATCGGCATGTTCATCGTGATCGCCCTGTCCGGCTTCGACTCGGCCAACCTGTCCCCCTTCCTGCCGCTGGGCATGGCCGGCGTCCTGGCCGCCGCCGGAAAACTGATCTTCGCGTATGCCGGGTTCGACGCCGCAGCCGTGGCGGGAGCCGAGTCCCGCAACCCGCGTCGGGCCGTGCCCATCGCCATCCTGGGGGCGTTGACCATCATCACCATCCTGTACACCCTGGTCGCCTTCGCTGCGATCGCCGCGAAACCGTGGGAGGACTTCGAAGGGGCGGGGGGTGAGGCCGCGCTGGCCCGGATCGTCGCGGAGGTGTCGGGGCAGAGCTGGCCGGCGGTCCTGATGTCGGTGGGCGCCATCGTGGCCATCATCTCCGTCGTGCTCGCGCTGCTGTACACCGTGTCGCGCATCATCTACACCATGAGCCGCGATGGTCTCCTGCCCCACCGGTTCGGGACGTTGTCGCCGCGCACGCGCACCCCGGTGTTCACCACGTGGGTCCTGGCCATCTGCCTCGCCGTCCTCGCGGCGGTCGTCCCGCTCGAGGAACTCGCCTCGGCCATCAGCCTGGGGACCCTGGTGGCGTTCGGTGTCGTCGCGGTGGCCGTACTGGTCCTCCGCCGGCAGCGCCCGGACCTGGACCGCCCCTTCCGGATCCCCCTGGGGGCCGTCATCCCGGTCGTGGCGCTGGTCCTGAACGTCATCCTCGCTGTCAGCCTGCCGTGGACCACGTGGGGGGCATTCACGATCTGGCTGCTCATCGGACTCGTGCTGTACTTCCGATATGGTCGCCATCGCTCCCACCTGAACCGAACCCCCACGAAGGCATGAGGCGGCTGCGAAGGTCTACCCTGACGGTGTGAGCTCCCCCTTGGAGGCCTCCGCTGACTCCTCCCGACTCGAGTGGGTGGCGCCGGCGGCGGCGGAGTTGATGGCCGCGGTGCGCGACCGGCCGCCGGCACCGGCCGATGCGGGCGTGGTCGTCCAGGACACCAGCGGACAGATCGTCGCCGCCAACCTGACTGCGGGCCGGTTGCTCGGCCTCAGCTGGGACCAGCTCATCGGACGTACGTCCATGGACCCGCGGTGGGCCGCCGTCTCCGAGGAGGGTCTCCCGCTGCCCGGGGACCAGCACCCGGCCATGCGCGCCCTGGCGGCGGGCAGCCCCGTGGATGCCGCCCTCATGGGAATCCTGCTGCCGCCCGCCTCCACCTCCGTCGCGGGTCTGACGCGCTGGATCGAGGTGACCGCGATGCCGGTGCTGGAGTCGGGCGGCCCGATCGGTGTCGTCAGCTGGTTCCGGGACGCCTCCCGCACCGAACGTGCGTTTGCTGCCAACGAGGCGCTGCTGGCCTCCTACCGGCTGCTGAGTGAGGCGGTGCCGGGACTCGTCCTGCACGTGGACGAGGACTGGGTGGTCCGGGACTTCGCGGCGTCGGGTTCGCCGGGTGTCGAGGACCCGCTCGGCCGGCCGCTGCTCGACTTCATCGAGCAGGCGGATCGCGAGGACGCCGCGGAACAGCTCGAGCTGGCAGCGCGCGGGGACCGTCCCGTGCGGTTCGACTGCCGCTGGGTCGGGGTCCCCGGCGATGAGCTCTGGGTGGGGCTGCAGGCCCAGCCCATCACGGCGGACGGCCGCTTCTGCGGTGCCACGGTCGGGCTCCACGACATCGACGAGGCCGTGCGGGCCCGCCGTCATCTGGTCGAGATGTCGGGAGAGCTCGACCGGGAGCGGGCGCGGATGGAGCAGGCCATGGCCGCGTCGGGGCTGGGCACGTGGGAGTGGGACATTCCCCCGGCGTTGTTCGCGTGCGACGACCGCTGGGCCCAGATGATGGGCTACGAAGACGCCCTGGACCTGGGCACGCCGGGGCGGGACTGGTGGCAGGCGCAGATCCATCCGGACGACCTGGCCGCCGTGACCGAGGTGGTGCGGCGGTTGGCGGAGGGAGTGTCGGACCGTCTGGAGCTCGAGTTGCGGGTGCGTCACCGGGACGGGCGGTGGCTGTGGATCCGGTCGGTGGGCCAGGTGAGCACCCGCGACGAGACCGGAGCGCCCCTGCGGGTCTCCGGAGTGGGGGAGGACGTCACGGCCCGCGTGGCCACGCAGCAGGCCCTCGCGACCAGCGAGGAGCACTATCGGCTGCTGGCCGAACACGTGACCGACGCCGTCTGGCGGGTGTCGCCCGAGGGCACGATCGTCTGGGCCTCGGAGTCCACCCGGACCCTGCTCGGCTGGGAGCCGCGGGAGGTGGTCGGCCGCGACGCCCTCGACTTCCTGCCCGACGACTACCGTGAGGTCGGCCGCTCCGGGCGGGAGGCGGTGCACCTCGGTCAGACCGTGTCGGCTGAGGGGCCCCTGCGCTGCAGCGACGGGTCCTACCGCACGGTTTCCCTGACCGCCCGTCCCGCCCGGGCCAGCGACGGGGTGTGGGAGATCCTCGCCATCCGCGACATCCAGGGCGAGGTGGAGGCGCGCGAGGAGTTGTCCCGCGCTGCTCTGGAGGATGCCCTGACCGGGCGCCCCAACCGCGCGGCGGCCCTCGAACGCCTGGCCGACTCCCTCGCCGACAGCGGGTCGGCGGCGCGCACCGCCGTTCTGGTGGTCGGCATCGACGGGCTGCGGACGGTGAACGAGGCGTGGTCCCTCAGCGCCGGGGACCGCCTCATCGCGGAGGTCGGCAACCGGGTCGAGGCGGCCCTGGAGGGCGAGTTCCTCGCCCGCGGCCCCGGTGACGAGTTCATCGTTGTCGTCGATGACGACCAGGACCCCGCCGGCCGCGGCGCCATCCTCGCCGACCACCTGCGCGAGTCCGTGCGCCGCCCGCTGCGGATCGCCGAGCAGGCACTGGTTCCCACCGTGAGTGTCGGCATCGCGGTGGGCAGCGCGCGGGACGGTGCCCCGGACCTCCTGCGCGACGCCGGCGCCGCGCTGAAGCGGGCGAAGGAGAACGGCCGGGACCGGCACGAGTTCAGCGACACGCGGGTCGCCGAGCAGGCGCAGGAGCGGCTGCACACCGCGGAATTGATCCGCGACGGTATCCGCGAGGGGAACTTCGCCCCCTGGTATCAGCCCATCGTCGCGCTCCGGTCGGGCCGCACGGTCGGCTACGAGGCGCTCATCCGGTGCCGCAAGGAGCAGTGCGAACTGCAGAGGCCCGACGACTACCTGCCGGTCGCCGAGGCCACCGGCCTGATCGTGGACCTGGACCTGATCGTGCTGCGGCAGGTCGCCGACATGCTGCTGCATCTGCCGGCTCCGCTGTTCGTGGCGGTGAACGTCTCGCCCCGCACCCTGGTGGCGCCGGTGTACGCCGCGGAACTCGTCGCCCTGCTGGACGAGCACGCGACGCTGCGGGGGCGCCTGAAGCTGGAGGTGACGGAGACGGCGCTGATGTCCATCACCGACGACGTCCTGGCTGTCGCCGAGGACCTGGTGGCGCGGGGAGTGGATCTGTACGCCGACGACTTCGGGACCGGCTACTCCTCCATCACTCATATCCGTGACCTGCCCATCGCGGGCATCAAACTCGACCGGTCCTTCACCGCCGGGCTGTCGGACGCAGACATCACCGCGGAACGGTTGAGCCGGGCGATGATCGGCTTGGCGGACGGCATGGGCCTGGACTCGGTCGCCGAAGGAGTGGAGACGCGGCAGCAGGCGGCCATCCTCATGGCGCAGGGGTGGCGCCATGCGCAGGGGTGGTTGTACGGGCGGCCCGCGCCGCAGCCGGAGATAGCCGCCAGCGCCTGAGGTGGCCTCAGGCCTCGGGCAGCGGCCGGTCGGGCACCGGGGCCGGGGCTGGTCTCCCGGCCAGATGGGCGGCCACCCGGTCGGCGTGCTGGTGGCAGTTCTCCACGTAGATGCCGAACCGGTCCTGGGTCCCGGCCGTCGCCGTGCCCACCACGAAGACCCCGGGCACGTTGGTCTGCATCGTCGCCGGGTCCACCGACGGTGGCCTCCCCGGCTCGTCGCGGAGCGCGACGCCCGCCATCCGGAAGATCTCCGGGTCCTGCTCGAACCCGATCTGCAGCAGGACGTCGTCGACCGGCACGACCCGACCATCCGCCAGGTCCACCTCCTGCGGGGAGATCGCAGCGAGTTCGCTCGGCAGATAGCCCGTGATGACGCCCTCCGCGAGCAGCGCGTCGATCTCCGGGCGCAGCCAGAACTTGATCGACCGGGCCACCTCGGGTCCGCGGTAGGACAGCGCCACGTCGGCGCCGATCCGGGTCAGGCGCAGCGCGGACTCCGCGGCGGAGTTGCGTCCCCCGACGACCAGGACCCGGCGACCGAAGAACCGGTGGGGATCGCCCAGGTAGTGGTGGACATGCGGGAGGTCCTCGCCTGGGATCCCCAGGGTGCGGGGCCGGTCCGTGCCACCGGTGGCGAGGACGAGGTGGCGGGCGGTGAGGACGTCCTCGCGGCCCGCGGGCGTCCGCGTCGTCACCTGGAAGTCCCCCTGCGCGCCGGCGATGGCGATCACGCGAGCGTACGTGCGCACGTCCACGTGACAGATGTCGACGACCCCCCGCAGGTAGGCCAGGTACTCCTCGCCGGTGAGTTTCTCCTGGGTGGCGGTGTGGATCCGGTGGCCCCGCATCTCCAGGCGCTCAGGGGAGCTGAACCACCGCGTGTGCGGGGGGAAGGTGCGGGCGATGGTCGCCCCCACCGGGCCGGAGTCGACGACGGCGACGCTGCGACCCTCGGCGGCGAGCGCGATCGCCGTCTCGACGCCGATCGGTCCCGCCCCGACGACCAACACATCGAGGGACGTCATGGCTCAGTCGCTGCCACCGGAGGAGGCGTCGCTGCCGGACCCGCGGGTACGCCGGCGCCGCCGGCGCCGCGGGGAACCGGAGGACTCCCCGCCGGACGGCGCGGACTTCTCCTGCTTCTCTGAGCTGCCGTGGGCCGGCGCATCGCTGCGGGTGCGGCGGCGGGGGCGGCTGCGGCGCGGCTGCGACGACCGGGAGTCCCGGTCCCGGTCGCCTCCGGAACGCGACCGCGACTTGCCGGTCTCCCCGAGGTCCTCCACCTCCTCGGCTGCCAGTCCCGCGCGGGTGCGGGCGGACCGGGGCAGCCGGCCGGTGGCGGTGGTCGGGATCCCCAGCCCGGTGTAGACGTGCTCGGACGTCGAGTACGTCTCGATGGGGTCGGCGAACGGCAGTTTCAGGGCCCGGTCGATCATCCCCCAGCGGGCCAGGTCCTCCCAGTCCACCAGGGTCACCGCCACGCCGGAGGAGCCGGCCCGGCCGGTGCGCCCGATCCGGTGGACATAGGTCTTCTCATCGTCGGGGCACTCGTAATTGATGACGTGGGTGACACCCTCGACGTCGATGCCGCGGGCCGCCACGTCGGTGGCCGCCAATACGTCGATCTTGCCGTTGCGAAAGGCGCGCAGGGCCTGTTCCCGGGCGCCCTGGCCCAGGTCTCCGTGCACGGCGCCGGCGGCGAACCCCCGCTCGGTGAGTTCGTCCGCGATCCGCTGCGCCCGTCGTTTGGTCCGCGTGAAGATCATCGTGAGGCCGCGGTCCTTGGCCTGCAGCACCCGCGCGACGACCTCCATCTTGTCCATGGGGTGAGCGCGCCAGACGTGCTGCTCGATGGCGTCCACCGTCGCGGCCTCGTCACCGATGTCGGCGGCCCGGATGTGCATCGGCTTGGTCATGTACCGGCGGGCCAGCGACACGATCTGGCCCGGCATGGTGGCGGAGAAGAGCATGGTCTGCCGTTCCGCGGGGACCTGCGCCACGATGCGCTCCACATCGGGCAGGAAACCCATGTCCAGCATCTCGTCGGCTTCGTCCAGCACCAGGACCCGCACCGCCGACAGGTCCAGATGCCGCTGCGACACCAGGTCGATGAGGCGCCCGGGCGTGCCGACGGCCACGTCGATGCCGCTGGTGAGCGCCTCGATCTGGGGTTCGTAAGCGCGGCCACCGTAGATCGTGAGGACCCGCAGCCCGAGCCCGGAGCCCGCCTGCTCGAGGTCCTTGCCCACCTGGATGGCCAGCTCCCGCGTGGGGACCACGACGAGAGCCTGCGGCGGGCGCGGGCCCGTCGGGGGCCCGTTCTCGGCGATGCGCTGCAGCAGCGGCACGCCGAAGCCCAGTGTCTTGCCGGTGCCGGTCTTGGCCTGCCCGATGATGTCCTGGCCCGGCAGTGCCAGGGGCAGCGTCTGCGCCTGGATCGGGAAGGTGTGTTCGATGCCCTCGGCCGCCAGGGCGGCGACGATCTCGTCGCGCACCCCCAACTCGGCGAAAGTGGGCGATACGTCGTCTGACACGTTGTCTCCGGTTCTTCCTGACGCTCACCGTCAGGCGATGCCTCCCCGGCTCACCCGGAGAGTGAAGGTCCTGTACACGCGCTCGTTCCGGATCGGAGTCGGCGGACGTGACGCCCCCAGTCTACGCGCCCGACGTGGCGTCCCGGTCACGGCTACGCTGCGGGGCATGGTCAGCCCCACCGATCCGCCGGTCATCGACCTGCTGGGCCTCATCGCCGCCGGCGAACTCTTCGCGTTCGAGACCCTCGCCCGGGACTCCGCTCTGGCCCGGGACCTCGACGCCAAGGTCGCGCTGGGGGGCATCGCCTGCCGGGAGTTCGGCCACTTCCGAGAGGTGGTGGACCGGCTGCGGGACAGCGGCGCCGACGCCGACGCCGTCATCGCCTCCTACCTGCCGATCCTGTCGGAGTTCCACACCAAGACCGCGCCGCGCGACCTGCTGGAGGGGCTGCTGAAGACCTACGTGGGCGACGGCATCGCCGGGGACTTCGGGCGGGAGATCGCCGCCTACGTGGACCCCGACACCCGGGAGTTCCTCGACACCATCCTGACCGACGACGGCCGGGCGGAGTTCGTCGTGCCGTTCGTGCAACGCTCCCTCGCGCAGGACCCGGGAGCGGCGGGGCGGTTGGCGCTGTGGGGGCGCCGGCTCATGGGGGAGGCCCTGGCGCAGGCCCAGCGGGTGGCGGCCGACCGGCCGGACCTGGCGGAGCTGGTGGTCGGCGGCGCCGACGCCGATGGGGCAGGCCTGGCCGAGTTCGCCCAGATGCTGGCCCGGATGACCGAGGCGCACAGCGATCGGATGCGGGCGCTCGGTCTGGCGCCGTGAGTCGCCTCAGGTGACGCCGAAACCGACGCGCCCGGGACTGGCCGCGCCGATCTCGATGAAGGCGATCTTGTCGGTGGGCACCAGGATGCGGCGCCCCTTCGTGTCCTCGAGGGTCATCAGCTCGTTCGCCGCCCAGGCCTCGCTGATCTGGTCGGCGAGCTCGTCGGGCTCGGCCGCGCTCTCGAACACGACCTCACGGGGCGAATCCTGGATCCCGATCCTGACTTCCACGCGGCCCTCCCGGACTGGCTGACTTTCGGGTCGACCCTACCCGCCCCGTCCGGCGGGCGGCACGCCCGTTCGCTCAGGGCTGGTGTGGCGGGTGGCTCATGGGGAACGACGAGATGCCGCGCCAGGCCAGCGCGGACAGCAGGGCGGTGGCCGCCGAGCGGTCCATGTCGGCGGAGGTGAGCCATCGCAGCCCCGCGGTCTGGGCCATGCCGAGGAGCCCGTAGGCCAGCAGCAGGGCCTCCGCCCGGGACAGGCCGGTGTCCTCGGCGATGACGTCGCTGACCATCTCCGCGCTGATCTCGTGGACCCGCTGCACCCGCTCGCGCACATCGGGGGCGTTCACCAGGTCGGACTGGAACACCAAGCGGTACGCCTCATCATCGTGGTCGATGAACTTGAGGTAGGCGTTGATCGTCGCGGTGACGCGGTCGCGGTTGTTCTCGGTGGACTTCAGCGCGCGGCCCACTGCCTCGACGAATTGTTCCGCCCCGTTGTCGAGGACCGCGAGATACAGGTCCCGCTTGCTGCCGAAGTGCTGGTAGAGGACCGGTTTGGTGACGCCGGCGCGGGCGGCGATGTCGTCCATCGCAGCCGCGTGGTACCCCACCTCGACGAAGACGGCCCGGGCGGCGTCCAGCAGCGACTCGCGCCGCTGCTTGCGCGGCAGTCGCGCGGGCGTGGGGCTCATGGCCGCTATCTTACTCGCCAGTAACAACGGCTCCGCGCGCCGCCCGGACCCCGGGCGGGGCGGTATCGGGGCCCGGAGGGGCCTAGGGTGGGCTCATGACGCAGGCCACGGAGGTGCGGCCCGCCCCGCCGCGCGAGGAGATCTGGCTGACCGACCGGATGGTCAGCGTGCGCCGGGTGGCCGAGGGCGGGACCCCGGCCGTCATGATCCACGGCCTGGGCGGGTCGAGCCTCAACTGGACCGACCTGGCGTGGGACCTGGCGGGACGGCTCGACACGTGGGCCGTCGACCTGCCGGGGTTCGGCGCCTCCCCGCCGCCCCGCGACGGCGACTACACCCCGGAGGGCCATGCCCGGGCCGTCCTGGATCTCATCACCAGCCGGATCGGCCGGCCCGTCCACCTGTTGGGAAACAGCATGGGTGGGGCGATCGCGGTGCAGCTCGCGGGTCGCGCCCCGGGCTGGGTGAAGTCGGTGACCATGATCTCCCCGGCGCTGCCCGGGGGGCGCCTGACCCGCAGCAACATGCACCTGCCCGTCCTCGCGGTGCCGGGGGTGG
Organism: Actinomycetota bacterium; assembly: GCA_029978705.1. Classification (GTDB taxonomy): domain Bacteria; phylum Actinomycetota; class Actinomycetes; order S36-B12; genus CAIWTL01. The sequence continues at coordinate 19,494 of JAPOIY010000022.1, read as the reverse complement.
GGGAGCGGGTGCTGCGGCGCTACCTGCAGGCGTCGCCGGAATTCCGGGCCAAGGCGACGATCGACGTGTGTTTCGCCGACCCCGGCCGGATGCATCCGGAGCGGATGGCCGAGGCGGTGGCCGAGGTCACCCGCCGCGACTCGCTGCCCTACGTCGGCGACGCGTTCGTCCAGTCGACGCGCGGACTGATGGCGTCGTTCCTGGAGCGCGGCCCGGACCGTCCGACCGAGCTCATGAAACGGATCCACCGACCCACGCTGCTGATCTATGGGCGCAAGGACCAACTGGTCGACCCCGTTGGGGGCTACCGGGCGGCGTCCTACCTGCCGGACGCCCGCGTCGTCGTCCTCCCCGACTCCGGCCATGTGGCGCAGATGGAGCACCCGGAGTTGGTGGCGGAGGCGTGGCGCGACCTCATCGGAGGGCGCCACGCCACCGCCGTCGTTCCTGCCGGTCAGGCCTGAAGGACGAACTCCGCCTCGATCTCGATCGAGACCTTGTCGGACACGATGAGGCCGCCGCCCTCGAGCTTCTCGTTCCACGTGACCCCGAAGTCCTGCCGGTTGATCTCCGCTGTGCCGGAGAACCCGGCGCGGTAGCCGCCGTAGGCGTCGGGACCGAGGCCATCCAACTCGAACGTGAGCGGCACGGCCTTGGTGACGCCCTTCAGCGTCAGGTCGCCGTCCAGCACCCACTTGTCGCCGTCGGCACGCAGCCCCGTCGACCGGTAGGTCATGGCCGGGTTCTTGTCGGTGTCGAAGAAGTCGGGGGAGCGCAGGTGTTCGTCACGCTGGTCGTTGCCGGTGGCGATCGAGGACAGCTGCACCTCGACCGTGACGGTGGAGTCGGTCAGGTTCTCGGCCGTGGTCAGGGTCGCGGTGAAGTCGGTGAACCGGCCCCGCACCTTGCTGACCATCATGTGCCGGACGCGGAATCCGACCTCACTGTGCACGGGGTCGATCGTCCACGTGCCGGTCTTGTAGCCGGGGATCTCCGGGGTGCTCATACCTGTCTCCTTGCGGAATTGGCGAATATTTGAACTTTCAAGCACCACCCTAGGGTAAACTGCTTCAGTATTCAAGTTCTGCCGGGAGGTCGGGATGACGCGGTGGCTGACCACCGACGAGCAGGAGACGTGGCGCGCCCTGCTGGACCTCAACCGGTACCTGGCCGAAGGCACCGACCGGCAGCTGCAGCGGGACGCCGGCATGCCGATCGCCTACTACGCCATCCTCGTGACGCTGTCGGAGGCGCCCGACCGGCAGATGCGGATGTCCGCCCTGGCCGAAGCCGTCGACGGCTCGCAGAGCCGCCTCAGCCATGCCGTGAGCCGCCTGGAGGACCGGGGGTGGGTGAAGCGCCGCCGCTGCGACTCGGACGGGCGCGGCTGGTACGCCGTGCTCACCGACGCCGGGTTCGCAGCTCTCACCGCCGCGGCCCCCGCCCATGTGGGCTATGTGCGCGAGATGGTCTTCGACACCTTGACCGAGGAGGAGCAGCACACGCTGCGGAGCGCGGCCCGCCGCATCGTCGCCGGTATGCGCGCCGCCGAGCCGGCCTGACCCCGGTGTGCGGGCACGCGGGAATCCGCGTCATCCTGGGGTGGTTGTCCCCGGGGACCCCGAGACCCGGGTCGAGGAACTGACAGGAGCCTGCCGTGTCACTGCCCCCGCTGGTGGAGCCCGCCGCCGATCTGTCCGTGGAGGAGGTGCGCCGCTACAGCCGCCACCTGATCATCCCGGATGTCGGGATGACCGGTCAGAAGCGCCTGCGGAACTCCCGCGTGCTGTGTGTCGGCGCCGGTGGGCTGGGCAGTCCCGCGCTCATGTATCTGGCCGCCGCCGGCGTCGGGACCATCGGCATCGTCGAGTTCGACGTGGTCGACGAGTCCAACCTGCAGCGCCAGATCATCCACGGGCAGAGCTCGGTCGGCATGTCGAAGGCCGAGTCGGCCCGCGCGCGCATCAAGGAGATCAACCCGTACGTCGACGTCGTCGTGCACGACACCCGCCTGGACTCCGGCAACGTCATGGAGATCTTCTCCCAGTACGACCTGATCGTCGACGGCACCGACAACTTCGCCACGCGCTACCTGGTCAACGACGCCTGTGTGCTGCTGGGCAAGCCCTACGTGTGGGGCTCCATCTACCGCTTCGAGGGGCAGGCGAGCGTCTTCTGGGCGGAGTACGGGCCGTGCTACCGCTGCCTGTACCCCGAACCGCCGCCGCCGGGCATGGTGCCGTCGTGTGCGGAGGGCGGGGTCCTCGGGGTGCTGTGCGCCTCCATCGGCTCCATCCAGGTCACGGAGGCCATCAAGGTCCTCACCGGCATCGGAACCCCGCTGGTGGGCCGTCTGATGACCTACGACGGTCTGGACATGGCCTACCGCAGCATGAAGGTCCGCAAGGACCCCGACTGCGCGATCTGCGGTGACCGTCCGACCGTCACCGAGCTCATCGACTACGAGACGTTCTGCGGCGCGGTCTCCGACGAGGCCGCGGAGGCGGCGAAGGACGCCACGATCTCGGTGCGACAGTTGGAGCAGATGCTGGCGGAACGGGACAGCGGGCAGCGGGACTTCGTCCTCATCGACGTGCGCGAGCCCAACGAGTGGGAGATCGTCAACATCCCCGGCGCCGAGCTGATCCCCAAGGGCCGCTTCCTGGACGGCTCGGCGCTCGCCGAGCTGCCGCAGGACAAACAGATCGTCCTGCACTGCAAGGTGGGCGGCCGGTCGGCGGAGGTCCTGGCGATCGTCAAGTCGGCGGGGTTCGCCGACGCGATCCACGTCGGCGGCGGCGTCGTGGCGTGGGTGGACCAGATCGAGCCGCACAAACCCAGCTACTGAGGGCCCCCGCTCACAGCCAGTTGTTGCGCTGCAGCCAGTTGAACGAGAAGTATCCCGGCACCGTCGGCATCCAGAACGTGATGACGCGGTAGAGCAGGACGGCTGAGAACGCCAGTCCGGAGTCCAGCCCGGCGAGGGTCAGACCTGCGGCCATCGCGGCCTCGACCGCCCCGAGGCCACCGGGGGTGGGAGCCGCTTGCCCGACGACCGAACCGGTCAGGTAGACCACGGCGATCGCCGCGAAACTCAGGCCGCCGCCGAAGGCGTTGACGCAGGCCGCCAGGCACAGGATGTAGCCGAGGTTGAGCACCAGCATGCCGCCGATCCCCTCGACGATCTTCCACGGCTGCTGCGCGACGGTGAGCAGCCGCGGCCCGACCTGGCGCAGCAGCGGGCCCGCGCGGTCCCACACGATCTTGCGGACCGGGGGGAGCAGGAACGCGCCCGCGATGATGATCAGGGCTGCGGCGCCCGCCAGGACCGCACCGCGGGGAGGTTCGAAGGAGAAGTCCTGCTGGGTGCCGGCGGCGACGCCGAAACCCAGCAGCAGCAGGATGTGCACCAGGAAGGCGCCCACCTGAGACACCCCGATGCTCGCCGTCGCGAGTGCGGGGTGCACGCCGGACTTCTGCAGGTAGCGGAGGTTGATCGCGACCGCGCCGAGGGTGGGTGGGGCGACCAGCGTCGCGAAGTCGCCCGCCAGCTGCGCCGCGATGGTGCGGATCAGCTTGAGTTTCTCGGGGACGAACCCGGTGAGCGACCACGCCGCCCCGGGATATGTCATCAACGAGGCGATGACCGCCACGATCAGCCACTCCCACTTCGCGTTGGCGAAGAGGTCCATGAGGTTGACCTGCGCCAGCTGGGACAGCAGCACGTAGACGGCGATCGACCCGATGATGATCATCAGGAGGGTGCGCGGCTTGATCCGTTCGAGCTCGATGTGCTCGACCTCGGCGTCGGGCCGGATCTCGATCAACTGGTCGCGCAGGCCGATCAGCAGTTGCTTGTCGTGGCGCACGGCCTTCTTGGTGCTGGGGCTGAGCGCGACCGGCTGCAGCACCGGCAGCGCGCGGGTCAGCGCCTGCGTGCCGATCACGCGGCGCCCCGAGGCGATGGCCCGGTCCACCCCCACCTGCAGGGCGAGGGTGCACAACAGTTCCGCGATGTCGATGCGCAGCACCACATCGCCGGCCGCGATGGTGCCCTCGCCGACCGCGAGCAGCGTCACCGAGTCATCGGGGCCCAGGAGCAGGTGGTCGGCCGTCAGGCGGCGGTGGGCGATGTCTGCCCGCTGCAGACGGTCGAGGGCGCGCCACGCGTTGTCCAAGGCGGTGTCGCTGAGCTCGTCGGGCAGCAGCGCGTCGAAGGTCTGCCCGGCGACGCGCTCGTACGCCAGGAGGCTGGCGTCGGGCCCGACCTCACGGGCGGCCAGCAGGCGGGGGGTGGGCACGCCCGCGTGGCTGGTCGAGTAGGTCATGAGCGCCCGCTGGTCCAGGCTGCGGCGCATGTTGAACCCGCCGGGGGTGGCCTCGCGCAGCCGCAGGGACCGCCACACGGCCTGCGCCAGGCCCGCGCCCTCCAGGTCCCGGTCCAGGACGTAGACCTCGAGCGTGCTGTCCTCAGGTGTGCGCACCCCGAGGTAGCGCCGACCGACGTCGGTGACGTCCTCGGCCCGCAGCACACTCACCGGCAGTCCCGCCGCGGCCAGGGTGTCAGCCACCTGCCCGCCGCTGGGGCGCGTGGTGGGGGTGCCCAGGGCGTACCGGACGGCCAGGCCGACCGCCCACCCCGTCAGGACCGACAAGCCGATCCCGGCGACGGTGGTGCCGCCGGTGATCACCGAGACGGCGAACAGGGACACGACGACCGTCGCCGACAGGATGTTCCACGGGGCGCGAGCCATCAGACGCGCGACGGTGATGAACCCCACCAGGCCGCCCAGCAGCGGCAGGAAGGGGGAGTCCTGCGGGTTGACGCTGCCCGCGAGGGCGATCTGCCAGCGAGCCGAGCCGTACTGCTCCACGACGTAGGTCATCGTCGACAGGGCGGCCGCGGACAGGAACAGCCCCAGCAGCGCGTCGAGCAACTGCCGTCCCCGGCCGCGGACCAGCAGGTCGACGGCCGCGGCGACCGGCAACGTCAGCAGTCCCAGCCCCGCGATGACGTTGAGGACCAGCACGATGGGGTCCGGCAGCCGCCGGGAGGCCTCGGTGAGGTCGGTGCCCAGCCCGGTGGTGGTGGAGGTGGCGAAATAGGCGATCGCGCCGATGGCGGCCATGGCCAGGATCGCGATGAGGAAACGCACCAGGTCCATGGGGCGGCGCAGCCGCTTGCTGATGAGACCGTCCTCGATGACCACCGGCGGGGGGGCGGGCGGCGTCGGCCGGTCGTCCCCGGTGCCCGCGTCGGGCGCGTTCGGCTCGTCGAACCAGACCTCGACTCCGGCGCGTTTCGCCGCATCGTCGGGGAAGTACTCCTCCGACTCCCGCTCGGATCCGTCGGGCGTCACCCGATCGTCGGCGGTCGTCACCCCCCGATGGTGGCACGACTCGGCGTGTGACGCGCCCAGCGTGTCGGGGGTGTGTGCTCCACTGACGCCGTGGCAGTCCCCCTCCCCTCCCGTGGGCGCGTGGTGCTGGTCGGTCCGGCGGGCACCGGGAAGACGGTCGCCCTGCACGAGGCGACCGTCACCCTGGCCGAACGGCACGGCGCCCATCGGGTCGTCGGCGTCGCGCCCGACCGGAGCGCCGCCCGCGCCTGGCAGCGTGCGGTCGCCCGCGAATTGCCCGGCGCCGCGCCCCTGGTCACCACTGTCACCGGGCTGGCCCAGCAGGTCCTACTGGGCACACCCCTCGGCGCCGCCGCGGCCCACCGCGCACCGGCCGCCCCCCCGGACGAGGACGGCCCCCTGCGCATCCTGACCGCCCCGGAGCAGGAACTGCGGATCCGCGAGGTACTGGCGGGAGCCCCCGATACCGGGTGGCCCGCCGAGTGGAAGGACGCGGTCGGCACCCGCTCCTTCGCCCGGCAGCTGCGCCGTGCCGTGGCGCATGCCCGCCGGTGGGGGTGGGAGCCGGACGACCTGCAGCGGGTGGCGCGCGACAGCGGCGACGACGGCTGGTTGGGGGTGAGCCGGTTCCTCACCGAGTACCTGCAGATCCTGGACTGGGAGGGATCCCTGGACTACCCGGAGGTCACGCTGCGGGCGTTGCGGCGGTGGGAGCGCGACGGTGCCGGTGACCTCGTCATCGTCGCCGACGACCTGCATCTGCTCGACCCCACGCAGGCCCGACTGCTGGCCACGGCGACGGCCCGCGGGCTGCTGCTGGGCGCGGGGGACCCCGACCAGTGTGTGGCGTCCTACCGCGGCGCCGACCCGGCGGCCTTCCGCTTCCTCCTCACCGAGGCGCAGGCCGTGCGGCTCACCACCGTCCACCGCGGCGGGGCGGCCATGCGGGACGCCCGCGCACAACTGTTCGGCAGCCGCTGGTACCCGGGACTGCCGCCGGAGTGGGCCCCCGACTACCGCCAGGTGGCCGCGGCCGCCGGTGCCGACCACCTCGCGGCGGTCGAGTACGACGACGCGCACACCCAGGCGCGCCACGTGGCCCACCGGCTGCGCGCCGAGCACCGCGCCGGCCGGCCGTGGCGGCACCTGGCGGTCCTGGTGAGCAGCCCGGCCGCGGAGACCGCGGAGCTCGTCCGTGCGCTCGGGCAGGCGCGGATCCCGGTCCACGTGCCGACCGCCGACGCCGCCCTCGTCGAGCAGCAGGCGGTCGCCACGCTGCTGCGCGCGGCGGACCTGGTGCTCGCCCCCGACCCGTTCGCCCCCCACCTCGAGGCCACCTGGCGGGATCTGGCGACCTCCGACCTGGGACAGGTGGCGCCCCGCCTGTTCCGCGAGTTCCTGCGGTGGGCCGCCACCGGCGGGGAGGCCTGCGCGGCGGACCTCGCGCGCGATCCCCTCCCGCTGGCGCAGTGCCCCGACCGGCTGCGCGAGGTGGCCGACGCCCTCACCGATCTCGCGGGACGGGTGCGCAGCGCGCGCCGTCGCGAGTCGCAGGGCGCCACCCCGGCCGAGGTGTTGTGGGAGGTGTGGCACGGCCCGGACGGGGCCTGGCCGGAGCGACTGCGGCGGCGGGCGATCGGCACCGGAGCCGCGGCGGTCGCCGCGGGCCGCGACCTCGACGCCGTGATCGAGGTGTTCCGCCTGGCCGAGCGGGCGCCCGAGCGGTGGGGCGGCCACCGCGGCCTGGCGGCCCTGGTGGCCGAACTGGGCCACCAGGAGATCCCCGCCGAGCCGGACCTGTCCCTGGGTCCGCCCGGGGACCGGGTCACCGTGATGTCGCTGCATCGGGCGGCGGGTCGCGAATGGCCGGTCGTGATCGTGACCGGGCTGCAGGAGAGCAACTGGCAGGCTCGCGACGGTGGCGGCCTCATCGAGGTCGCCCGGCTGACCGGGGACGAACTGCTGGCCCAGGCGCCGCGGCAGGCGGCGGCCGAGATGCGGCGCCTGTTCGGCATGGCTCTCGGTCGCGCGGGCCGGACCCTGGTGCTGGCGGCCTGCGGCGGTGCCGGCGATCCGCCCACCAGCCTGCTCGCGGACGCCGGCCTCACCGTGGAACGCGTCGCCGGACCGCCCGACCGGCCCCAGACCCCCGTCGACGTGCTGCTGCAGGCACGTCGGCGAGCCCTGCTGGGCCCGACCGCCGACCAGCGCTCCGGGGCGGTGGCGGCCCTGGCCGCCCTGACGGGGGAGCGCGACGGCGCCGGCGGCCCGCGGTTCCCGGGCGCGGACCCCCGGACCTGGGACGGCGCGCGGGACTGGACGGTGGGGGTCGCGCCCCTGCGGCCGGCCGGTCGCCCGCTGTCCCTGTCGGGATCGGCGCTGGCCGTCCTGGACGGCTGCGCCCTGCGCTGGCTCCTGCAGCGGGAACTGTCGGGCGACCGCAGCGCGGGTCCCCAGGTGGGGTTCGGGCTGACGGTGCACGCGGCCGCCGCGGCGATCGTGGCAGGGGATACCGCGGACAGCGCCACCCTCGTCGCCCGGTCCTGGTGCGCCGACGACTACGACGCCGACTGGCATGCCGCCCAGGAGAGACGGGCCGCAGTGGTTGCGGTGGACCGCCTCCGTGACTGGCTGGCGACCCGGCCCGGTGCCCTGGCCGCCGAGCGCCCCATCGAGGCGGTCCTCCCCGTGCGGGACCCCGAGGGCACGGTCGTGGACGCCATCCGCGTCACCGGGTCCGTGGACCTCGTCGAGACCCACGCGGACGGTGTCGCCGTGTGGGATTACAAGACCCGGCGTACCGCCGCGGCAGCCGCCGACGTCGCCCACGACGTCCAACTCGCCGTCTACCAGGCTGCCCTGGCCGAGCTGACCGGGCAGCCCGCGGCGGGCGGCGGCCTGGTGTTTGCGTGCGTCCCCGCCGGCACCCGCGAACCGCTGCTGCCCAAGGTGCGCCGGCAGGAACCCCTGGCCCTGCGGCAGGAGTGGGCCGACGGTGTGCTGGTCGACGCCGCCGGGGCGCTGCGCAGCGAACAGTTCCGGGCCACTCCCGGCCCGGGCTGCCGCACCTGCGCGTTCGCGGCCATGTGCCCCGCCCGGGGCCCGGGAGGCCGGCGATGAAGGCCGCCGACCTGCCCGGCCTGCTGGGGGTGCCGTTGAGCGATGAGCAACTGCAGGCCGCCACCGCCCCCCGCGCGCCGCAGCTCATCGTGGCCGGCGCGGGCACGGGCAAGACGACGGTGATGGCGGCGCGGGTCGTGTGGCTCATCGCCACCGGCCAGGTGCGCCCCGACCAGGTCCTCGGCCTCACGTTCACCACCAAGGCCGCCACCGAACTGCGCGCGCGGGTCCGGCGCGGCCTGACGCGCCTGCCCCGCGACGCCGACGCGGGGGAGCCCACCGTCCTCACCTACCACGCCTACGCGGCGCGGCTGCTGGCCGAGTACGGAGCTCTCCTCGGGATCGAGGCCGACAGCCGGGTGCTGTCGGACGGCCAGCGGGGGCGACTGGCCTACGGCGTGGCCTGCCGCCCGCTCGACGCCAGCGGCCTGCAGGGCAGTCCCCAGCGGCTGGCCGAACGTCTGCTCGGCATGGACGACGCGCTCGCGGACCTCGACGTGGCGACCGCGGACGTGCGCGGCCACGACAGCGAGTTGCTGGCGTTCCTCGCGGAGGTGCGGGGCCCCCGCAGCATCGTCGCCCGGATGCGCGCCGCGGCGCAGGAGCGGCTGCACCTCGTCGACCTCGTCGACCAGTTCCGGGAGGCGAAACTCGCCGGGGAGTACCTCGACTTCGCCGACCAGGTCCGCCTGGCCGCCGATCTGGCCCGGAGTGCCGCCGTCGTCGGCGACCGGGCCCGGGGCCAGTACGGGGTCGTGCTGCTCGACGAGTACCAGGACACGTCCCGGGCGCAGCGCCGCATGCTCCAGGCGCTCTTCGGCGGCGGTCACCCCGTCACCGCCGTGGGCGACCCGTGCCAGGCGATCTACGGCTGGCGCGGCGCCAGCGTCACGAACATCGACGAGTTCCCGGTCCACTTCGCCGCCCCGGACGGCGCCCCCGCGGCCACCTACCGGCTGACGGTCAACCGGCGGTCCCTGCCGGGCGTGCTCAGCGTCGCCAACGACGTCGCCGCCGACCTGCGCCGGGTCCACCCCGAGGCGCGTCCCCTGCGGGCGCCCACCACCGCCGCGGGCGGCCGCGTCACGACTGCGTTGCTGGGCAGCGAGGACGAGGAACTGGTGTGGCTGGGCGACCGGCTGGCCGAGGCCACGCAGCGCCATGCGTGGCACGACATGGCCGTCCTGTGCCGCTCCAACGACCAGGTCGCCGCCGTGGTCGACCACCTGCGCACGGTGGGGGTGCCCGCCCACGTCGCCAGCCGCCGGGACCTGCTGGCGCTGCCCGAGGTGGTGGCGGTGATCTCGTGGCTGACGCTCCTGGTGGACCCCGGGGCCAACCCCGACGTCCTGGCGCAGCTCACCGGGCCCCGCTGGCGCATCGGGCCGCGTGATCTGGCCGCCCTGGCGACCCGGGCCCGGGAACTGGCCGACCGGACGGACAGTGAGGTCAGCCTCCTCGACGCCGTGTACGACCCCGGGGACCGTGGCGCCTACTCCCCGCAGGCGTGGGACCGCGTGACGGCCTTCGCGGCCGAACTCGACCGGTTCGCCCGGCTGCCGGACCGCCCGCTGGCCGACGTCGTCGCGGACGCGGTCGAACTCCTGGCGCCCGGCCTGGCCCCGGCCGACGCGGTGGCCGTCCCGGCCGGACTGCCTGCGCTGGTCGAGATGGCCCGCCAGTACCGCTCCCTGGCCGGCTCCCGTTCCCTCCCGGACTTCCTGGCCTACGTCGCCGACTGCCGCCGCTTCCGGGCGTCGCCCGCCGATCCGCACCCCGTCACCGGCGACGGCGTGGCCGTCATGACCATCCACGCAGCCAAAGGCCTGGAGTTCCCCCTCGTGGCCCTGCCGTTCCTGTGCGCCGGTGTCTTCCCGAACGCGCGGGGCGATGCCCGCTGGGTGACCAGCGCCGATGCCCTTCCTCCGGTGGTGGCCGACGAACCCGACCCGGCGCTGCTCCTGGGGTTCCCCGGCACCACCTTCACCGGCAAGGACCACGACGCCTACCTGACGGCCTGCCGGCAGGCCGACCGCCACGACGAGGACCGCCTCGCCTACGTCGCCGTCACCCGGGCCGAGCGGGAACTCGTGGCCAGCGGGCACTGGTGGGGTCCCACCCAGAAGTCCCCCCGCGGCCCGTCGGACTACCTGACCGCCATCCACGCGGCCAGCCCGGAGGGGGAGTCGGTCTGGCTCGCCGACCCGCCGGAACGCGAGGAGCCGACGGAGGCGGCGCGGCTGGTCCCCGTCTGGCCCCCGCCGATCCGGCAGGACGGGGTGGCCGCCCTCGCCGACGAAGTGGTGCGCGCCGTGGCGGACCCGCCGCCCGCACGCCCCGACGACCCGCTGCTGCAGGCCGTGGCCGACCTCGCCGCCGACCACCGGGAGCCGGCCGGGGAGCCCCCTGACCTGCTGTCGGTGAGTGGCGTGGTTGCCTGGCTGCGCGACCCCGCCGCCGCCGCGGCCGCCGCGCAGCGCCCGATGCCGCGGCGCCCCAGCCGGGCCGCCGCCCGCGGCACCGCCTTCCACCGGTGGGTGGAGAACCGCCTGGGCCAGCAGACGCTGTTCGACCTCGACCCGTCCGGGGAGGAGTTCGCACAACTGCTGCAGCGCACGGAGTACGCCGACCGGACCCCGCACGCCGTCGAGCAGCCGTTCGTGATCGATGTCGGGGGCGTGGTGGTGACCGGGCGGATCGATGCGGTCTTCCGGGTCACCGACGACCCCGACCACGAGTGGGAGGTGGTGGACTGGAAGACCGGCCGGGGCGGTGATCCCGCGCAGCTTGCGGTGTACCGCGAGGCGTGGGCCCGGCTCGTGTCCTGCGACCCCGTTCGGGTGCGCGCCACCTTCGTCCACCTGGCCGACGGCAGCCACACGCGGTTCGCCGACCTGCCCCCGGCCCGCGAGGTGGTGGAACAGGTAGCCGGCCGGCGATGACCGGCGCCTACTCTGGCTGTGTGCTTCCCCCGCTGCCCCTGCAGGACCCGGTGCTCGACCCGTGCGCCGACCGGCGCGGTGACGCCGACTGGCTGCGGCGGGCCTGGCAGGACCCGGACGCACGGGTGTACACGTTCGCCGGCGAACGGGTCCTGATGCGGGAGCCCGGCTCCCGGGAGTTGGCCACCCGTCCGCTCACCGACTCCCCGCTGGACGCCGACGGGCTGCCCGTCGGCGACTGGGTCTTCCTCGGTGTCGCCGGGCGGACGCCGTGCTTCGCCCTGCGCGCCCCGCACCCGGTGCCCGAGGACCGCGTCGTGCCCGTGCGCGCCGTGGGCATCGCCGACCCCGCCGACCCCGAACTGCGGATCGGCATCGGCGGCCTCGCGGTCCTGAACTGGCACCGGCGCCACCCGCACTGCCCCCTGTGCGGCGCCGCCACGGTCATCGCCGAGGCCGGCTGGAGCCGCCGGTGCCCGGCCGACGACAGCCAGCACTTCCCCCGGGTCGATCCCGCGGTCATCATGCTCGTCCTCGACGATGAGCGGGCCCTGCTCGGCCGGCAGGCCCGCTGGCAGGAGACGTGGTTCTCGACCCTGGCCGGTTTCGTCGAGCCGGGGGAGACGCTGGAGAACGCCGTGGCCCGCGAGGTGCGGGAGGAGGTCGGCATCGAGGTCTCCGCCAGCGCGTACCGCGGCAGCCAGCCGTGGCCGTTCCCCAGCTCCCTGATGATCGGCTTCCACGCGCAGGCGGCCACGACGGACATCGCCCCCGACCGTGCCGAGATCGCCGAGGCCCGGTGGTTCACCCGCGCCGAACTGGCCGCCGCGTGCCGGGCCGGGGACGTGCGGTTGCCTCCGCGGTTCAGCATCTCCCGCTGGCTCATCGAGTTGTGGTTCGGGGCGCCACTGCCGGGGGACTGGTCCCGCGAATGAGCGACGAGCTGGCGGGGCTCGCCCCGGCGCAGCGCGCCGCCGCCGAGGCCCTCGAGGGGCCCGTGCTCATCAAGGCCGGGCCGGGGTCGGGCAAGACCCGCACCATCACCCACCGGATCGCCCACGGGGTACGCAGCGGCCACTTCGAGGAGAGCCGGACCCTCGCGGTCACGTTCACCGCCCGGGCCGCCGCCGAACTGCACAGCCGGCTGGCCGCGCTCGGGGCCTCCGGGGTCGCCGTGCGGACCTTCCACTCCGCCGCCCTACGGCAGCTGCGTCACTTCTGGCCCGATGTCATCGGCGGCGGAGCGCCGCGCATCGAGACCGACCGCGCCGCCCTCCTCAACCAGGCGGCAGGCCGCCGCCTCGACGCCGAGACGTCCGCGGAACTGCTCACCGAACTGGACTGGATGAAGGCGCGCGGGCTCACTGCCGCCGACTACCGCGGCGCCGGACGCGTGACGCGCCAGGACCCGGCGGTCGTCGCCGATCTCCTGGGCCGCTACGAGCTGGCCAAGTCCGAGCGCGGGGTCATGGACTTCGACGACGTGCTGCTGGTGACGGTCGGGCTCCTGGACACCCGCAGCGACATGAGGGAGGCCGTGCGCCGCGCCTTCCGCTGGTTCACCGTCGACGAGTACCAGGACGTCAGCCCGCTGCAGCAGCGACTGCTCGACCTGTGGGTGGGGGAACGCCGCCAACTGTGTGTCGTGGGCGACCCGGCGCAGACCATCTACCAGTTCGCCGGCGCCGACCCCTCCCTCCTGGCCACCTTCCCCGCCCGCTATCCCGGGGCCACGGTCGTCGAACTGCCCGACACGTACCGGTGCGCGGCGACCATCGCCGCCGCCGCCAACCGGCTGGCCGAACACATCCCCGGCGCGCTGCGGCTGCGCACAGTCGGGGACGCGACCGGGACGACACGGCTCCTGCAGTTCCCGAGTGAGGCCGATGAGGCCGCCGGGGTGGCGGCCGAAGTGGCCGACCTGGTCGCGGGCGGCCACCCGGACGTCGCGATCCTGTACCGCACCCACGCACAGGGCCGCGTGCTGCACGACCACCTACGGCGGCGCGAGATCCCGTTCAGCACCCGCGGCGCCGACCGCTTCTTCGATCGGGCCGAGGTCAAAGAGGCCTGCACGAGGTTCCGCGGCGCCGCCCGGATGACACCCACCGAGCCTGCCGCCGACGTCATGGCCGAGGTGCTGCTGGCGATGTCCTACGATCCGGCGCCCCCCGACGCGCCGGCCGCCCGGCAGCGGTGGGAGAGCCTGGCCGCCCTCGCGGCACTGTTCCCCCCCGAGGTGTCGGCCGCGGACGGCCAGACCGAGCTGGACCGCCGGGCCACCGACAACGAACCCCCCCGCCCCGCCGGTGTCGCGCTCCTGACGCTGCATGCCGCCAAGGGCCTGGAGTGGGACACCGTGTTCATCATCGGGGCGGTCGACGGGCAGCTGCCGTCGGCGCGGGCCGCCACCCCGGAGGCCCGCGACGAGGAACGCCGTCTCATGTACGTGGGGGTGACGCGGCCGCGCCGGCGTCTCATCGTGACCTGGCCGACAGCCAACCGGTCCGGCCCCACCACGCCGTCGCCCTACCTGACCGCGCTCGGGTCGGGGGAAGCGGGCGCGGCCCCGCCACCGCTGGCCGCGCCCGGTGTGCCCGCCGCCGAGGCGGTGCGCGGGCTGGCCCCGGCGCGCTGCCGGCTGTGCGGCCGGGCCCTGGTCACCGGACAGGAACGCGTCCTCGGGCGCTGCTACCGGTGCGCCCTGCCGGCCGACGAGACGCTGCTCGCAGCGCTGTTCGCGTGGCGCGACCGCCGGGCGCAGGAGATGGGCGTACCGGGCCATCTCGTCCTCACCGACGTGACCCTCCATGCGATCGCGGAGCAGCGCCCGCAGACCGAGGAGGAACTCGCCGCCATCCCGGGGATGCGCCCGGACCGGATGCGGGACCACGGGGCGGTCCTGCTGGACCTCGTCAGGCCGCCTCATCCTCGTCCGTGAACCCGGGCACCCACCGCTCCACCTCTGCGCGCACCGGTACGGTCGCATCCAACTGGCACGTGACGCCGGTGGCGCCGACCCACACCCGGTGGATCAGCGCGTACGACGGCGGCAGGTTGAGTTTGAGGCCCACCGTGAAGTCCACGCCGCGGGGATCCTTGACACGTTCGAACAGTCCCCGCAGCCACTCGCGGGAGTAGTGGAACTCCGCCTCCTGCACCGGCTCGATGAAGGGCAGCAGGTACTCCAGGAGGCGTTCGCCGTCCATGGTGATGTGCGGCCGGATGAACCCTTCCGCGGTCAGGCCTTCCACGACCGTGTCCGCGTCGCCGGACATGGCGATGCGCATGAGCCGCCCCACCGTGCGCGGCATGCCGCCCGGCAGGTGCGCCACGGCGCCGAAGTCGAGCACCGCCAGCCGGCCGTCGGGCATGATGCGGAAGTTGCCGGGGTGGGGATCGGCGTGCAGCATCTCGACCCGCTCCGGGCTGGACAGCAGGAACCGCTGGTACAGCAGTCCCGCGTGATCGCGTTCGGCCGGTGTGCCCTCCGCGATCACCTCCGACAGCGGCCGGCCCTCCACCCACTCGGTGACCAGCACGTTGGGCGCGGCCGCGAGGACATGGGGGATGAAGAAGTCCGGGTCACCTTCGAAGGCGGCCGCGAACGCGCGCTGGGACTCAGACTCGGTGAGGTAGTCCAGTTCCTCGATGACCCGTTCCCGCAGTTCTTTCAGGAGCGGTTTCATGTCCAGTCCCGGGACCAGCACGCCGAAGAGACGCCCCATGCGCACCATCTGGTTCAGGTCGCTCTTGAGGGCCTGGGCCGCTCCCGGGTACTGCACCTTCACCGCCACGTCGCGGCCGTCCCGCCAGACCGCACGGTGCACCTGGCCGATGGACGCGGCTGCTGCGGGCTGGTCGTTGAACTCGGCGAAGCGGTCCCGCCAGTCGGCACCGAGATGTTCGACGAGCACCTCGTGCACGGTGCTGGCGGGCAGCGGGGGTGCGGCCTCCTGCAGTTTGGTCAAGGTGGCGCGGTAGGGGCCGGCGAGGTCCTCGGGCAGCGCGGCTTCGAAGATGCTCATGGCCTGGCCCACCTTCATGGCGCCGCCCTTGAGTTCCCCCAGGACCTTGAACATCTGCTCCGCGCTGCGTTGCTGCAACTCGGTGGACACGGCCTCGGCCGGTTTGCCCCCCATCCGCTTGCCGAACCCGAGGGCGGCACGCCCCGCATGGCCCAGCGGCAAAGCCGCGATGCGCGCGCTGCGGGTGAACGTCTTCCGGGGGAGGTCCGCCACGGTGTCATTGTGACGCACGGCGGCGAAACGTGCCCGGTCACGATGCCGGGGCCGCAGGGGGCGGGTCGGGCCACCAGCAGCCGCACTCCGGGTGCCGCTGGACCGACTGCCACGCCGGTATGGGGGAGTCCGCGTCGACCTCCCAGTAGCCGCGGCACGTCGCGTCGTCCCCCGTCTCGAGCCACCGGGTCACGACCCCCAGGGCCACGCCCGTGGCGGCCAGCACCAACGCCGGGTCGGGCTGCGGGAGCGCCCGGGCCCGCAACTGCCGGGACAGTTCCGGCCACGAGGGGTCCCCGTCCCGCCGACTCAGGTCCAGGCAGTGCAGGCACGGTGTGCGCCCGGGCACCACGAGCGGACCCACCCGGACCGATCCGGCTCGGGGCGACACCACCAGGTGGGGGACACCGTCGCCCATCCAGTCGTACCGGAGGGCTGCGTTCGGCGTGCCCCAGTGCACCACCAGGTCGCCCGGCTGGGGGCCGGCGCACCCGCACTCGGCCAGGCCGTGCTGCAGCGGAGCGGCGAGGGTCGCGGGGCCCAGCACCGTGACCGGGCGGCGGCGCCGGACCCGGGCCCCGGCACCCGGGGTCACGGCCTCGCGGGTCAGATGCGCCCGAGCCAGCGGGTCCCCGCCCCGCGCCGCGGTGGCCGTCAGGTCGGCGGTCGCCAGGACGTGCCCGGCGGCGGCCAGCACCTGCCGCCCGGCCCCCGGGTCCTGGCGGCCGTCCCGCAGTCGGCGCACGCTGTCGCGCACGACCTCGGTCAGGTGAGCCGGGAGCGGCCGGCGGTCCCGGCCGACCCGGATCCGGCCGTCGCGGTCGCTCAGGACGGGAAGCCACGGGTGCAGACGTTCGATACCGGTCACGCGGGAATGGTGGCCTGGGGACACCCGGGTGCGGCGCGCTTGTCCACAGCCCCCCACGGATCGTGACGCGCTGATTGCGGCCCCGCTGCGCGGCGCGGCGCCGCCGTCTGATTACCCTGTCAGGGCTACGGTCGGCAGGCAGCCGGCCGAACAAGGAGGCATGAGCATGGCTGAGGAGTTCAGCGGGACCGCGTACTGCGTGAAGTGCAAGGAGAAGCGCGACTTCACCGGTGAGGTCTCGGTCAACGCCAAGGGCACCCGCATGGCCAAGGGCAAGTGCCCGGAGTGCGGCACCACCGTGACCCGGATCTTGGGCAAGGCCTGATTCACCCGTCTCCGGCGGCGCCCCCACCGGGAGCCGCCGGAGCACGCCTCCCTCGTTCATGACCACCACGTCCGCCGGGCTCGACGTCGCCGCGGAAACGGCCGCCGCCACCGTCCGTGCGTGGCCTCCCGGTGAGCCGATCCGGCTCGCCAAGAAGACGTCCAATCTCTTCCGCTCGCGCGCCGACGTCACCCAGTTGCTCGACCTCTCGGCGTTCGACGGCGTCGTCAGCGTCGACCCCGGGTCGCGTACCGCCGTCGTCGGCGGCCTGACCACCTACGAGGATCTGGTCGCGGCCACCCTTCCGTACGGCCTGGTCCCCCTGTGCGTACCGCAATTGCGGACCATCACCCTCGGCGGCGCGGTGACCGGGCTGGGGATCGAGGCGGCCAGTTTCCGCAACGGTCTGCCGCACGAGTCGGTCGTCAGCATGCAGGTCCTCACCGGCGCCGGCGAGATCGTCACCGCCAGCCCCGACGGGCCGCACCGTGACCTCTTCTACGGATTCCCCAACTCCTACGGGACGCTCGGCTACGCGCTCACGCTGACCATCGAACTGGAGCCCGTCCCCGCGCAGATGGTCCTGCGGCACACCCCCTACGGCAGCACCGACGCGATGGCCGCGGCCATCAGCGACATCGTCGCCTCCGGCCAGTACGCCGGCGAGCACGTCGACTACGTCGACGGCACCGTGTTCAGCGGCTCCGAGATGTACCTGACCACTGCCCGCTACGCCGACGACTTCGACCAGTGCTCGGACTACACCGGGATGGACGTCTACTACCGCTCCATCCAGCGCCGCGCCACGGACCGGGTCACCACGCTCGACTACCTGTGGCGCTGGGACACCGACTGGTTCTGGTGCTCCCGTGCGCTGGGTGCCCAGAAGCCCGCCGTGCGCCGCTTCTGGCCCAAGTCCAAACTGCGCAGTGATGTCTACTGGAAGATCATCGCCTTCGCCCGCCGGCACGACCTGGCCAACCGGATGGCGGCGCGGCGCGGCCGCCCGCTGACCGAGTGGGTCGTGCAGGACGTCGAAGTCCCGGTGACCGCGCTGGCGGAGTTCATGGACTTCTTCCACCGCGATGTCGGCATCGAGCCGGTGTGGGTGTGTCCCCTGCGGCAGCGGGATCCCGATGCGGTCTGGCCCCTCTACCAGTTCGATCCCACGAAGACCTACGTGAATGTGGGGTTCTGGTCCACGGTGGAACTGCCGGACGGCGTCGACCCGAACGCGGGCACCGTGAACCGCGCCATCGAGGAGAAGGTCACTGCGCTGGGGGGCCGCAAGTCGCTGTACTCGACGGCCTACTACGACCGGGATGAGTTCTACGACATCTACGGCGGCGACGCGTACTGGACCCTGAAGGACCGGTATGACCCCGACCGCCGTCTGCTCGATCTTTACGACAAGTGCGTGAGACAGTCGTGAAAACTCGCGCTCCGGCCGTCATGATGTCCGGTACGAGGAGGAGAGAACCGTGAAGATTGCCGATGCCTTCCGTTTGGTGGTCCCGGAGTCCCCGGGGCTGGAGTTCATCGCCTACGACGGCAGCCGCGCCGGGTCGCCCGACGCCCCCCTGAAAGTGGAAGTGAAGTCGGAACGCGCCATCCAGGCGATCGCGGGAGCGCCGGGGCAACTCGGTATCGCTCGCGCCTACGTCAACGGCGACATCGAGTTCCAGGGTGACGTGTACGAGTGTTTCGATGCGCTGTACGCGCACCACCGCAAGCCGTCGTTGGCCGACACCGCCCGGCTGGCCCGCGAGTACGGGTCCGCCGCCCTCAAGCGACTGCCTCCGCCCCCGGAGGAAGTGAAGTTGTCGGGTCGCCGGCACAACAAGCGCCGGGATGCCGACGCCATCAGCCACCACTACGACGTCAGCAACACGTTCTACGAGTGGCTGCTGGGCCCCACGATGGCCTACACGTGCGCGGTGTTCCCCAAGGCCGAGGCCAATCTGGAAGAAGCTCAGGACGAGAAGTTCGACCTGGTGTGCCGCAAGCTCGGGCTGCACTCCGGGATGCGGCTGCTCGACATCGGCGCGGGCTGGGGCGGCATGGCGCGCCATGCCGCCAAGAACTACGGCACGAAGGTCATCGCGGTCACCTTGTCGCGCGAGCAGGCCAAGTGGGCCCAGGACATGGTGCGCCGGCAAGGCCTCGAGCAACTCGTCGACTTCCGTCACGGCGACTACCGCGACATCCCCGAGAGTGGGTTCGACGCGGTGTCCTCGATCGGCCTGACCGAGCACATCGGTCAGGACCAGTACCCGGCGTACTTCGGGTTCCTTCGGGACAAGTTGGCCGACGGCGGCCGTGTGCTCAACCACTGCATCACCCGCACCGACACCAAGACGCCCACGATGTACCGGCGCGGGTTCATCAACCGCTACATCTTCCCCGACGGGGAACTGGTGCACGTGGGCCGGCTGATCGACGAGATGGAGCGCCAGAATCTCGAGGTTCAGCACGAGGAGAACCTGCGCCTGCACTATGCGATGACGCTGGAGAAGTGGTCGCGCAACCTCGACGAGCACTGGGACGAGGCGGTGGCGGAGATCGGCCTGCGCAAGGCCCGGGTCTGGCGCCTCTACCTGGGTGTCTCCCGCTGGGGCTTCGCGCACAACGTCATCCA
>JAPOIY010000011.1 GCA_029978705.1 Actinomycetota bacterium | reverse complement strand
CGCGCTCCTGCGCGGTGCTACCCTCGTGAGGCCGGTGGGAACGACCGGCAGCGCGCGAGTGGCGGAATAGGCAGACGCGCACGGTTCAGGTCCGTGTGCCCGCAAGGGCGTGGGGGTTCGACTCCCCCCTCGCGCACACACACACACAACACAACAACGCCAACAAACCCTGACAAGGCTGGCCGTGTGACGGCCTACTCGGCGACGGGGATGAGCACTTCGTTGCGCCGCATGAACCAGGGTGTCCAGGGCGGGTCGTAGCGCGCGAACCGCGGGGCACCGGTGGGCTCCAAGCCGGCGGCCCGTACGGCGGCAAGCAGGCTCTCCGCGCGTCGGGCGAATCCACTGTCGGACCACCGTCCACTGAACCGGTCCGCTGCCACAAGTTCCTCGCCCACGTCCCGCATGCGGATCGTCGGATCGGTGGGCGTCGGCATGCGGCTCAGCGACGACCCGGCGGGCATCACGAAGGCGAAGGTGCCGGGCTCCTGCAGCACCGGCGCCGTCATCGCGATCTTCTGCCCGTTGCTGTTGCGCCCACCGATGTAGGACACGAGAGTGCGGAAGGCCGAGCTGACGCCGGACATCTCGACTTCCGCCAGGACGGCGGGCGGGTAGCGGCGCAGTTCGAAGCCGTTCCGCTGCTCCACCACCGTGTAGGGCTGATGCTCGGTCACTCTTCCAGGCTACGCCCGACGAGTCCTCCGGACTTCCAGTCGCGGCCCGACCAGTCGCCGGGCCTTCAGATGCACCCGTTGGCCGGTCCTCCGCTCCGGTTCCCGTCGACCTCGGCCTCGGAATGAGAGCCCGTGGGGGTTCTCCGCTACGCTCCAACCGCGTGAAACGTTTCCTGGGCCTGGCTGTCGCCGCGTGCGTAAGCGCGACCACGATCACCGCTTGCAGCGGATCGACGTCGTCGCCGCAGCCCACGCCCAGCGAGTCGGTGCCCGCCGCACTCACGGACCGCAACGCCGACGGCGCGGCCCTCGCAAATGCGTGGTTCGAGCTGCTGGCGTCCACGGGAACCGGCAGCGGCGAGTCGGTCTCCTCCCAGGAGCAGTTGACCGCTGACTCCGCCCGGATGCAGCCGTACCTCGACGGCGCTTTCCAGTTGCAGCGCGCGTCGGGGCAGAGGTTCACCAAGCAGAACTACACACCCGTCGACATCGACGACTACGAGATCTCCAACGTGGTGGAGACCCAGCCACGCAACGACGTGAAGGTCGTCCGGTACGCCGCGAGCACTCCTGGGGCGATCGCGGTGGACGAGGGCATGGTCATGAGCGGTGAACTGGGCCCGCGGCTCACGGTGCTGCACTGGGACGAGGGGGCGGGCCACTGGACGATCGTGAGCCACGCCAACTACAACGTGCCCACGGCCGCGATCTGCGACCGGGAGCCGATCACGGTGACCCACGAGCTGGTGAACGATGATCCCGAGGTACGCAAGCTCGGTGAGTCGCTGGTCAGTCAGTGGCGCGACATCACGACGGGGAAGGCGCAACAGAACGTCCTCGCCAAGGAGAGCCAGATCCAACTGGCCGACGGTCAAGGGTGGCCGAACCCCGACGGCACCCCCATCAAGTGGACGCCTGCCAAGTCGTACGAGTCGAAGGAACTGGTCACCACTCGTAACGGGGACCTCCTGGTGGCGTCCTACGACGCCGTTGTGCCCGACATCGTCATGGAGGGCGAGGAATACCGGGGCACCGTATCTCCGCGACTGCTGAC
Source organism: Actinomycetota bacterium (assembly GCA_029978705.1). Classification (GTDB taxonomy): domain Bacteria; phylum Actinomycetota; class Actinomycetes; order S36-B12; genus CAIWTL01. Next base: position 75,149 of record JAPOIY010000011.1, on the reverse strand, counting down.
GTATCTGCGCGATCCCGACGGCAAGTGGGAGATGATCGCGCTGGCCAACTTCACGGTTCCGCGGAAGGTCCCCGCGAACGTCGACTGTGGGTCGCAGCGCGCACCCGATGACCCGGCCGCACCGTCGCCGACGAAGTGACCGGTCACCACCGGTCCGGGTGTGGACAATCCGATCAGTGGCCGGTGGCGGCGATGAGAGGAACGTCCAGCAGTTCCTCGAGGTCGGCGAACGTGGGGCCGTGGGTGGCCAGCACCACCACACCTTCGGGGGTGATGTCGAACGTCGCCATGTCCGTATAGACACGGTCGACGCACGCGACCCCGGTCAGGGGATAGGTGCATTCGGGAACCAGTTTGGGGCGACCGTCCTTGGTCAGAAGGTTCATCATCACGAACACCCGCTTCGCACCGGTCGCCAGATCCATCGCACCCCCGACCGCCGGTATCGCGTCCGGTGCACCGGTGTGCCAATTGGCCAGATCGCCGGTAGCCGATACCTGGTAGGCCCCCATGACGCAGACGTCCAGATGGCCGCCTCGCATCATCGCGAAGGAGTCGGCGTGGTGGAAGTACGAGCACCCCGGAAGCTCGACAACCGGGATCTTTCCGGCATTGGTGAGATCGGGATCCACCTGATCACCGACGGCCGCCGGCCCCATGTTGAGCATGCCGTTCTCGGTGTGGAGCACCACCGCAGCATCGTCTTCGAGGTAGTCGGCAACGGAGGTCGGCTGCCCGATTCCGAGATTGACGAAGGACCCCGTCGGGATGTCGCGGGCGATAGCGGCCGCCAATTCCTCTTTCCCGAGACTCATGCCTGTCCTCCCACTGGGACAATCCGATCGACGAAGATGGACGGGGTCACGATCGCCTCAGGATCCAGTTGCCCGGTCGCCACGACGTCGGCGACCTGAACGATCGTCGTGCGGGCGGCCGTCGCCATGACCGGACCGAAGTTCCGGGCGGTCTTGCGGTACACGACGTTGCCCAGGCGATCGGCCCGATGAGCTCCGACGAGCGCCACATCCCCCGGGAGCGCGTACTCCAGGACATGCAGGCGACCATCGATCTCCCGGGTCTCCTTGCCGTCGGCGAGCATCGTGCCGGCACCGGTGGGGCAGAAGAACGCCGGGATACCGGCGCCAGCTGCCCGCAGTCGCTCGGCCAGTGTGCCCTGGGGTACCACTTCGAGTTCGATCTCACCGGACCGGTAGAGACCGTCGAAGACCCAGGAGTCGAACTGCCGGGGGAAGGAACAGATCATCTTCCGGACGCGCCGCTTGGCCAAGAGGGCGGCCAGTCCGGTGTCACCATTACCCGCGTTGTTGGATACCACGGTCAGATCCGTGGCTCCCTGGGAGATCAGAGCGTCGATCAACTCGACGGGCATGCCCGCCATCCCGAAGCCACTGACCAGCACGGTCGAACCGTCCGCGATGTCGGCGACGGCTTCGGTGGCGGAGCAGACCGTGGTCATGACACGTTCTCCAACACGACAGCCAGGCCTTGGCCGACGCCGATGCAGATCGCGGCCACTCCCCAGCGCTCTCCGGACTGCTGCAGCCGCTTGGCCAGAGTCCCCACGATGCGACCGCCGGACGCACCCAGCGGGTGGCCGATCGCGATCGCCCCACCCTTGGTGTTGACGATGGTGGGGTCGATCTGCCAGGCATCGAGACAGGCGAGTGACTGCACGGCGAAGGCCTCGTTCACCTCGACGGCCGACACGTCATCCCACGTGACCCCAGCCCGGCGGAGGGCCGTGTTCGCGGCTTCCACCGGAGCGATCCCGAACCGCTGCGGGTCCACGGCATGGGCGCCTCGTCCGGCGATGCGGGCCACCGGATCCCGGCGCAGGCGTTCCCCCGCGGACTCGCTGCCCAGGAGTACCGCGGACGCGCCGTCGTTCAGCGGTGAGGCGTTGCCGGCCGTGATGGTCCCGTCGGAGCGGAACACCGGCTTCAGAGCCCCGAGCGTCGCCGGGCTGGAGGAGGGTCGGATGCTCTCATCGCCGCCCAGGTCGACCCCCGGGACGGGAACCACGAGATCGTGGTAGAAGCCGTCCGCCCACGCCTTCGCTGCCGCCTCGTGGGAGAGGGCGGCGAACTCGTCCTGACGTTCCCGGGAGATGCCGGTGGCGTCGGCCAGCTGCTCATTGGCTTCGCCGAGCGACACCGTCCACTCCCCGGGCATGCGGTCGTTGACCAACCGCCATCCCAACGTGGTCGAGACCGCGGTCACGTCGCCGGCCGGGAACCCGCGGCCCGGCTTGGGCAGCACCCAGGGCGCGCGGGTCATGGACTCCACCCCCCCCGCGATGACGACCTCGGCATCACCGGTCTCGATCGCGCGGGTCCCCACCATGACCGCATCGAGGGAGGACCCGCACAACCGGTTCACGGTCGTGGCCGGGACCGACGTCGGCAGGCCCGCGAGCAGAGCCGCCATTCGTCCCACATTCCGGTTGTCCTCGCCCGCCTGGTTGGCGCACCCCCACACGATGTCGCCGATCTCAGCGGGGTCGAGGTCCGGCACCCGGTCGAAAAGCCCGGACAGGGCGACAGCCGCCAGATCGTCCGGGCGTACCCCGGCCAGAGCACCCCCGAAGCGTCCGAACGGGGTGCGTGCCGCTGCGTACAGGTAGGAGTCAGCCATGAGCGGGTCTCCGGTGGATCGACTTGTACGTGATGTAGGCGTGCAGCCCTTCGAGGCCGTACTCGACCCCCAAGCCGGAGTCGTGGCGTCCCCCGAAGGGCGCACTGTGATTGGAGGCGAAGAAGTTGATGCCCACAGAGCCGCTGTCGATCCGTTCCGCGACCTGGAAGGCGCGGTCGGCGTCCGCGGAGAACACGATCCCACCCAGTCCGAAGCCGGTGCTGTTGGCGATGCCCACGGCCTCTTCCACCGTCTCGTAGGGGATGACGGTGATCACGGGCCCGAAGATCTCCTCTCGCGCCACGGTCATCGCCGGGCTCACGTCCGCCAGAACCGTCGGCGTCACGAAATAGCCGCGCCCCAGATCCGCCGGCCCCCCGCCCGTGACCGCACGGGCGCCCTCGTCAGCGGCTGAGTGGAGATACCGCAGCACCTTCTCGTACTGCTGCTTGTTCGCCACCGGACCGAAGACGGTCGCGGGGTCGAAGGGGTCCCCGACAGGCGACGCCGCCACCGTCTCGGCGACCATCGCGACGACCTCGTCGTAACGTGAGGTGGGGGCCAGGATCCTTGTCGAGATGTAGCACGTCTGCCCCGCGTTCCGCAGGCAGGACCGGATCAGCACGGCAGCCATGGCATCGAGGTCGGCGTCCTCCAGCACGATGGCCGAGGACTTTCCCCCGAGTTCCAGGGTGACCGGACGCAGCAGTTCACCGCAGACGGCCGCGATCCGGCGCCCGACCGGGGTCGAGCCGGTGAATGCCACCTTGTCGACACCGAGGGCCCCGACCAGAGCCTCGCCGGCGGCGGCGTCTCCCGTGATGAGATTGACGACACCCCCCGGGACTCCGGCGGCCGCCACAGCTTCGACGATGAAGCGGATCGACAGCGGGGTCGGGGTGGCTGGCTTGATCACCACGGTGCAACCGGCCAGCAGGGCCGGCGCCAACTTGATGACGACCAGATTGATGGGAAAGTTCCACGGCGCGATCAACGCGCAGACACCGATCGGATCCCGCTCGACCACGGTCTCATGCCCGCCGCTGGGGGCCGGGCGGATGTCCTCCGCCTCCAGATGACTGGCCAGAGACGCAAAGTACCGGAAGATCCCCGCAGCATTGGCCGCCGCCCCCGCGGTCTCCAGCACCGGACTGCCATTCTCACGGGTGTTGGTAGCGGACAACTGCGCAGAGCGCTTCTCCACCTCATCAGCAACCCGCAGGAGATAGTCCGCGCGCTGCGACGGCGTCAGGCCCGACCACACCCCCGAGTCGAATGCCCGGCGAGCCGCTGAGACCGCCTGTGCGACATCAACGGCGTTCGCATCGGGGACGGAGCCCCAGACCTCCTCCGTGGCCGGATCCACGACGTCGGTGCGTGCAGCGCTGGATGCAGGTACCCAGGCGCCGTCGATGAAGAGATCGTCCACGTGGGTCCACGGTAACTGCAGATCGGACCTGGGGTCGGCGAGCATGGTCAACGCAACACCTCGGTCTTGAGCAGAGCGTTAGAGCGCGCCAGCTCCGTCGTCGCGATCTCGATGGCCGCCTGGCTCAGGAGTTCCGGGATGATCTCCTCGGCGAGCCGATCGGCGTAGGGCGCCGGGTGCATCCCGAACCAGTCGGCAGCCAGAGCGATGCCCGCGTGATCGAACCGCCACAGGCGGTCGGCGTCACGCATGAGAGCGTCCTCCAGCGAGTACGCCTCGCGCCGCGTATCGTGCCCATCGATGATGTCGCACACGTCATCCACGAACTGCTCGCTGTAACCCAGCGGGGGCAGCACCTCACGGGCGATGATGCACCCCTGCTTCTCGTGTTCGAAGCGGATCGCTGCTTTGCGCCAGTCCCCCGAGAAACCCTCGGAAATAATCCGCGACTCGTCGACCCGGCCCCACCCGGTGTCGTGCAGCAGGACCGACACCCGCACCAGCAGGGGATCCGCCTGGGGGTAGACCGAGCACAGGCGCTCCGCGTAGGCCAACGAGATCGGAAGATGGATGTCGTTTTCGCGGGTGCGGGTCTCCCGTTCGACGCTGCGCCAGATGGGATCGAGGTCGACGCCGGAGGCCGGCGTCAGCGAGATCGGGGAGGTGTCGACAGGCAGATCGGTGGCGATGGGCAGGGGGGGCAGGGGCTGGGGCATCGGTCTTCCTTCAGATATCGGTGGTGAGTGTCTTGAGCATCGTGGTGGTGTCGGCCGCTGCGTCGGCGGGGATGTTCTGCCCCTTGGCCAGGGCGCCTTTGACCGCCATGAAGTCCAGCGGCGCGTTGACCGCGTCTGCGGCGATGATCCGACCGTCGCGGTAGTACAGCACCGACCACTTGGTCGGCTCGTGGGCGCGCACGACCGTCTGGTCGTAGCCGGTGGACAGTCCGGCGATCTGCAGCTTCAACGCGCCCTGGTTCGACCAGAACCAGGGGATGCCCGCGTACTCCTCCGGATCACCGGTGATCGCATACGCGGCCACCTTGGCCTGTTCGATCGCGTTGTTCACGCTCTCGAAACGCACGCGGTCACCGGCGGGTGAACCGGGCACGGGATTGGGCAGGTTGGCGCAGTCCCCGACAGCGACCGTGACTCCGTCGGAGCACAGCGCGTGGCCGTCCACTCGGATGCCGTTGTCGCAGTCGAGGCCGAGGTGTTCGGCCAACTCGGTGTTGGGGAGGACTCCGATGCCGACCAGCACAAGATCGGCTGGAATGACCTCGTTCCCGACCTCCACGCCTGTGATCTGATCCCCGGTACCGACGATGCGGGTCAGTTCCGCGTCCAGGCGAACGTCGATCCCAGCCTCCAGGTGGTGCTTGAGCAGGAAGTCGGATGTCTCGGGTCCGACGGCACGCCCGATAAGCCGGGGGCCGGCTTCGAGCAGTGTCACGTTCTTGCCCAGTTTGGTGAGGCTGGCCGCTGCCTCGATTCCGATGAAGCCCCCTCCGATGACCACGACGTTCTCCACAGCTGGGACGCGGGCCTTCAGTTCGAGAGCGTCATCGGCGTTGCGCAGGTACAGGACCCCGGGAAGGTCAGCGCCCGGTACCTGGAGCTTCCGCGCCCTGGCTCCCACGGCCAACGCCAGTCGGTCGAACTCGAAGGTCTCCCCCGACCGCGCGTAGGCGACACCTGACCCATCGGGGCGAGTGTCGAAGCGGACGATCCGCTCGTTCTTCACCACCCGGATGTCGTGGTCGTCCCAGTACTCCTGGGTCCGGAAGATCATCGACTCCTTGCTGATCACATCCTGCAGGAACTCCTTGGACAGGGCCGGCCGCTGGTAGGGACGGTGGTTCTCGTCACCGAGAAGGGTGATGGGGTCGGGGTAACCCAAAGCGCGCAATGACACCGCCAACTGCACGCCGGCCTGCGATGAGCCGATGATGAGCAATCCTGCCGCAGACATGTCAGACCTGGGTCGCCGGAGTGGTGACCCGCAGGTCCATGTCATCAGTGACGGAGATCTGGCAGCACAGTCGGGAGGTATCGGTGCGATCCTCGGCCGTTCCGTAGAGCATCTCGTCCTCCATCGGGTCCATGGGCGGCAGTGCTGCGAAGTCCGCCTCGTCGACGACGACGTGGCAGGTGGCGCACGACAGCGACCCGCCACACTCCGCGACGATGCCGGGAATGCCGTTGCGGACCGCGGTCTCCATGACCGAGTCGCCCACATTGGCCGACACAGTGCGCGTTTGACCTTCGCTGTCGGTGTAGGTCACTTGGGGCATGTCTTCGACTCCTCTGTTCGGATGACTGTCAGATGAATTGGCGGCCGCCGTCGACGACCAGGGTCTGTCCACTGATGTACTGCGCGTCGGGGCCGGAGAGGAACAGCGCGGCCCCGACGATGTCGTCGGGCTGACTGGATCGGCGCAGCGCCCCTCGGTCCACCCCGTACGAGGCCGCCTGGTCGCCCATGATGTCGAGGCTGGCATCCGTCAGGGTGAACCCGGGTGCGATGGCGTTGACGGTGATCTCACGCCGACCCAGCTCCTTGGCCATGACCCGGGTGAGCGCGATCACGCCACCCTTGGAGGCGACGTAGTGCGCCCAGTTCTCCGAGCCGGAATAGACGGTGGCCGACGAGAGGTTGACGACACGGCCTCCCGGCGGCAGGTAGTCGCTGCACGCCTTGGTCATCAACCACGGACCCTTCAGGTTCACCGCCATGACCGCATCCCACTCGTCCGGGTCTATCTGCTCCAGCGGACTCCTGGTCACGTTTCCGTACATGGCAGCGTTGTTGACCAGCACATCGATCCGGCCCCGCCCGAATGTCGCCACCTCGGCGGCGACCGCATCGGCGGACCGGGCATCGGTGACATCCAGCGCCCCAGCCCACAGCTCGGTGCCGGTGCCGAGATCGGCGATCACCGCGGCCGTCTCCTCGACACCGGGCAGGTCCCGGTCGGCGACCGCCACCCGGTAACCGCGCGCCGCAAAACCCAGGGCAAACGCGCGGCCGAGGCCGCCGGCCGCACCCGTCACAAGTACGGTGCGGTCGGCGCCCTCGGCTTCGCGAATGGTCACGCAGCTTCCTCCAGGATCTCGACCCGACCGGTCGTGCCGTCGACGCGGATCAGCTGACCGGTCTTGATCGTCGTCGATCCCTTGCCGGTCCCCGTGACCGCCGGCAGGGCGTATTCGCGACAGACGATGGCCGCGTGGCTCATCATCCCGCCGATGTCCGTGACGGTGGCCTTGATCTTCCCGAAGATGGGACCCCACGATGGGGCTGTGATCGTGGCGACGAGGATCTCGCCCTCCTGCACCTCTCCCAGTTGATCGGCGTGGGTGACGACACGGGCGATGCCCTCGACCACCCCGGGTGATGCCGCCATCCCGACGAGGGCACCGGAGTCGTCGCCTTCGTCGGCGTTCAGCCACTGCTGCACCTGCTCGGTCGTGATGCCCCACAGCATCATCGTGAACGGCTCGGTGATCTCCGCCGGTGGCGTGTTGAGCGCCGGCTGGGGCCGCTGGGTCGAGAGGGCATCGATGATCTTGCGTCGCCGCTCGATCTCCTGCGGCCAGTAGAGCGGGCCGGTCGCCTCGGTGCCGACCGCCCAGCCGGTCACGTAGTCGAACAGCGCGTCACGCACCTCGCCGCGTGTCAGGTACAGCATGTCCTCGGGGCTCTCCCAGAAGCCCGCGTCGGCGAAGACGGCACCGAGTTCGCGGACCTTGCGCCAGAAGACCCCCATGGTCCAGTGCTCGATGTAGAAGTTGTGGTTCTCCACGTAGGGGTAGGCAGTGGCGGCCAGGCCCCGCTTGGCGTCGAAGACGGCCTGAGCCTCGCCGTCGAGCAGACTGCGGTACTCCTCGGTGATGCGATCGCGCTCAGCCACCAGTTCCTCGACGGGACGCATGATCTGGTGACCTTCCTCGGCCCGGCGGATGTAGTCCTTGATGTAGCCGAGGGGGATCTCCTGGTTCTCGATCCAGTACTTGTCGTGACCGTAGAAGCCGTTGCCGACGGTGAAGTTGAACCACGGGTCCTGCGCGGCCTCGTAGGCCTCGATCCACTGCTGTCCACCGGGGAGCGCGGCCACCTTCGCCAGCGTTCCTTCGACATCGTCGGTGTTGTCGAACGCCGACTGCACCTGAAGTTCGATGGCCCACAGGGCCAGCTTCTTCAACTCGTCGTCGGGCCGGAACAACTCCATGTCGACGCCCTGCACCATCTTGGCGATCGCCTGATCAGGGATACCGGGGAAGACCTCCTTGCAGAAGGTGAAGAAGTCGAGGTAGGCGAGGTACCCGAGATTGAGGAACTCGAAGTGGTACTGCCAGTTCTGGTAGCACAGCTGGATCAGGCGATCGTAGTTCTCCATGAGAACTTCGGAGCCGTCCTTGGCGACGCCACCGATGATGTCCTCGATCGGGACCATGTCGGGCAGCGGTTCGAACGTCAGCTCCTCCATCTCCTGGATGGTGCCGCGAACCTTGTCCTTCCAGCCCGCGAGCAGGGAGTCCCAGTTCTGGAAGTAGTGGCCGGCGCGCTGTTCGAACTCCGGCACCCGACCGGGGATCTGATCCTCGGGGACGGGCACCGGGCTCATGTACAGGTATCCAAGATGGATCTTGAACTCGATTCCGTTGGCCGGCGGGATCAGCAGGTGCCGAGTGTTGTACTGGCCCAGACACTTCACCGCGAACTCGCCGCCAATGGTCTCGAAGGGCTTATAGACCGTCGGCCAGTGCTGGCTGTCGCAGAACCAGAACTTCTCGTCCTCCGAGCCACTCAGGTTCCGGAAGGACAGGAAGTACGGATACAACTCCTCCCATCCCTCGGCGCCCTCGGGGACCGGCACTTCCGAGGGCTTCGGGAAGGACTTCATGATGACTTGTTCGCTCACTTGAGTTTCTCCATATCAGGGGGAGGGGGGTTATTCACTTGTGGTCGTGGCCATGTTGATGACCTGGCAAGGGGGCTTCTCCAGCGGCTGCTGCTAGTGCTGAGAGGTTCCCGAAACTGAAGCCACCGCTTCCCGGGACCGGCTTCAGTTCGGGCACCTTCACGGAGTGCACGGTCTCCGGTCGTGCCTGCAGCAGCAGCAGGTTCTCGCCCTCGGGCAGATCGGCGTCAAATGCCCACTCGATGTCCTGGGGACTCTTGTAGTGCTGCTCGGCACGTTTCGCCATCGAGGCAACGGCCACGACTTCGTCATCGGTCAGACAACGGCGGCCCCGGCGCTCCTCGTCGACCTCCCGTTCGATGAGGCGATGGGTGGCCGTATCGGGCACCAGCTCGGCGTGCTTGTCGCCAATGATCTCCGAGACCACGGTCAGCATCACCTTGTCCAACATGATGTTGTCGGGGGTGACTTGGCCGGAGACGACCATCTCCCCGACGCCGTAGGAGGCGTCAATAGTGATCTTCGAGCGGTCGCCCGTGCCGGGATTCAGGGTGATCGCCACGCCCGAGGCCTTCGCATTTACCATCTTCTGGACCGCGACCGCCATGGCCAGCCCCTCGTTGGGGATACCGTTCTTGAGCCGGTAGGTGATGGCGCGGCTCGTGTAGAGGGATGCCCAGCACCGGCGGACGGCGTCAGTCACATCGTCCAGGCCGGTCACCCACAGATAGGTGTCCTGCTGGCCGGCGAAGCTGGCCTCAGGCAGGTCTTCCGCTGTGGCCGAGGAGCGCACTGCGACGGGCACCTCGCCCTGGCACCGCTCCATCAGGTCGTGGTAGGCGAGGTAGAACTGACCGCGCAGCTCGTCGGGAACCGGGCGCAGGATCATCTCCTCACGGATCGCGGCCGACCTGGTGTCCACGCTGTCGACGTCGTCGGGGTCCAACCCCTCCAGCAGTCGATGGATCGTCGCATCCAACCCGGAGTCGTGGATGAACATCCGGAAGGCATTGGTGGTGACGGCGAACCCGGGGGGAACAGGCATCGCAGCGCCCGTCATGTTCACCAGCGACGCGCACTTGCCGCCGAGGATCTCGATGTCGGCGGCGTGTCCACCATCGAAGAACTGGATGTACTGGGTGTCATGCATCGACGCGTTCCTTCCACGTGACGGGCACGCTGAGCGGCACCCGGAATGAGAGATTGTCGGCGAAGTCGATCTCGGCGCCAGGAGCGAGCGCCAAGTCCGGGGCGATCCGCCCGATCTCTTCCAGCGCGACCTTGGTCTGCAGCTTGGCCAGCATGTTGCCGAGGCAATAGTGGATTCCGTATCCGAAGGCCAAGTGTTCTCGGGCGTTCGGCCGGCTGATCTGGAAGGAGTCGGGGTCCTCGAAGCGGCTCTCGTCGCGATTGGCTGAGCCCATCACCAGCAGGATGTTGGCGCCCTTCGGGATGTCGACTCCGCCGATCTGGGCGTCGACGAGGGCCTTGCGCCGCCAGGCCACGATGCTGGGGCTGTAGCGAAGGATCTCGTCGATGGCACCCGGGATCAGTGAGGGGTCTTCGGCCAGCGCCTGCCACGCCTCGGGGTGGCTCAGCAGCACCCGCAGCGAGTTGGCGATCAGGGTTGTGGTCGTCTCGTGACCGGCGAAGAGAAGGCTGTAGCAGACCGAGGCGATCTCGTGGTCGGTGATCTCTGCGCCCTCCGACTGCGCCCGGACCAGGTCGCCGACGAGGCTGTCGGGGTTGGTCTCGTGCGCCTCCGCCACCAGTCGCTGGCACTCCTGCCAGTACTCCACCAGGTTGTGGGCGTGGGGGATCTGCTCCTCGTCGGTGAGGTCGCCCCAGGTCATAGCCGCCCGGGAGTCCGACCATCGCTTGTAGGTGTCCACCATGTCCAGGTCCGCGCCGATCAGCGTCAGGATGGTGATGGTGGGGACGTGGTACGCGATGGAGGCGAGGGCGTCGCCCGGCTGCTCGCCGCCGATCATCGCTTCGGTCAGACGCACCACGTTCTCGCGGATGGTGGGTTCCAGCGCCTTGTAGCGACGGGGGGTGAAGGCCCGCTGGACGATGGCCCGGATCCGGGTGTGATCCGGGGGGATACGAGCGGAGAGTCCGGAGTATGCGGTGAACCCACCCTCCTCCATGATCTTCTTGGCCTGGACTCCGCGCTCCCTCACCGGGGCTTGCGCGTTCTCACTGCTGAAGGTCTCCCAGTCGTCGAAGACCTGCTTGATGTCGTCGTACCGCGTGACCACCCAGTAGTCGATCCGCTCGTCGTACATGACCGGCTCCTCAGCACGCAGCGCGGCATAGGACGGGAACGGGTCGGTCATGTCGAACGGCTGGTATCCGTGGTCCACCGGGCACCGCTGCTGGGTCGTCATCTGACATCCCTTCGCTCTCTGGTGCTGCCCACACTGGTCCATCAGCACAGGGGGTCACAACATCTCACTTCCGTTGAATGGAAGTGAAAAGCAATCGGTCGGAGACCGGCTACAGGCCGGGAATCCGGCGAGCAGCGGCGGAGATGCGGTTCGCGCTACCGCGGAGCTGCGGAAGGTACCGGGTCATCTGGCTGGCCTGCGTGGAGAGCATCACCAGACCCAGCGCGGCAACCACCTTGTCCGAGGTCGTGAACACGGGCACGGCAACCGAGCACGAGCCCACGCGGACCTCTTCGTAGGTCGTGGCGTACCCCTGTTCCCGGATCCTTCGCAACTCCTGGAGAACCCGGCCGGGGTTCGTGTTGGTGCGCCGTGTGGGCGCTTCGAGCCGGCTGTTCACGTAGCCCTCCTGCACCCACTCATCCTCGTAGGCCAGGAGCACCTTGCCGACGGCGGTGGCATGCAGCGGAAGACGTCCACCCACGCGCGAAGCACGTGGGACACGTTTGGCGCTGTACACGCGATCGACGTAGAGGACCTCCCCGCCGTCCCGCACCGCGATGTGAGCGGTCTCCCCGGTGAGGGAGAACAGGTCGTTCAGGTATGGCCTGGCCGCGTCGCGCAGACCGCGACCGCCCTGTTGGGAGATCTCCCACAGCCTCATGCCGACCCAGTAGCGCCCGTACTCGTCGCGCACCAGCGCCCCCCAGTCCACGAGTTCCCCGACGAGCCTGTGAGCGGTGGGCAGCGGGATACCCGCCGACTCCGAGATCTGGGTCAATCGCAGCGCTGAGGAACTACCCTCGAAGGCCGCGAGAATGGCCATCACCTTGGAGGTCACGCTGCGACCGCGCACGGACTCCATCCGAGGTCACCTCACGTCCTACCCGAGTGTCACGCGCTCCTCTGTGGTGTCGACCCAGGTGATCGCCGCCAGCATAGCGGCCATCGTCCTGCCGGTATCCGTGAGCAGAAACGGATGAAGACGGCTGTCGATGAGCAGGTGCGCCTGTTCCCGTGTCAGGCCGAACCAGTTCATCACCGTGTCCACACCGTGCGGGGTCAGGCGCCACAACTTGTCGGCGTCCTTCATCAGCGCATCGTTGAGGGACAGGGCCGTCTTCCGGCTGTCATGGCCATCCACGATCGCCACGATCTCCTCGATGAACGTGGGGTCGTGCCCGACCTGGGTCAGGATCTCGGTCGCGATCCGGGCGCCCTCCTTCTCGTGCTGGATGACCAGTTCCATGCGTCCGGCGTCCGGGGCGATGGCGCTGAGGATCTCATCCTCCGGAACAGTCGACCATCCCGTGTCGTGGAGGATCACCGCCGGCAACACGACCTCTGGCTCCGCCTCCGGATGCAACTGCGTCAAGGCGCGCGCGATCCCATAGGCGTAGATGGTGTGGACATTGTTGTCACGGACGTTCAGGTACGGTAGAGCCAGTTCCCAGATACGCCGATGATGTTCCTCGAGGGGGACCGGACCGCCGACGAACGCCGACGGCAGGTACTCGATGATGTCCCGGCCGTAGTGGTTCTGGGTGGGTTCTTGTCGCGGAATCACCCCCTCATTCCAACAGACAGTCGCATCCGCACGACACTGGTGGTTTCACTGGGCGGAAGTCAGTCGCGACCTGGCCAGCCCGTGTACGCCTCCGCCAGATAGGTGGAGCCGGGAACGCTGCTCACCACTGACGCCAGTTCCGCGACCTGCCGGGCGTTGTCGTAGTCGTCAGCCTCGGGCAGGGTGTGCAGCATCGTGGTCATCCAGTAGGAGAACTGCTGGGCCCGCCATACCCGGTCCAGGGCTCGGGGGCCGTAGTCGTCCAGGATCGTCTTGTCGTCGGCAGCCACCGACCGCTCCAGCACCTCGGCGAGGATCTTGACGTCCGCCAGGGCGAGGTTCAGGCCCTTAGCCCCCGTGGGCGGCACAGTGTGGGCAGCATCGCCGGCGAGGACCATGGAGCCGTAGCGCATGGGCTCACACACGAAGCTGCGGAAACGCAGGACGGCCTGATCCGAGATCGGGCCCTCCTTGAGGGAGAAGCCGTCCGCCCCGGCGACACGCGCCTGCATCTCCTCCCAGATGCGGTCATCCGACCACTTCGCGACGTCCTCGTCCGGGTCACACTGGAAGTACATCCGCTGCAACGAGTCGGTGCGCTGGCTGATGAGCGCGAAGCCCCGGTCGGAGTGGACGTAGACCAGTTCCGGGGCGCTGGGAGGGGCTTCCACGAGGAAGCCGAACCACGCGAACGGATACTCCTTGAAGAAGTGCCGCCGCTGCGACTCGGGCATCTCGTGGCGGCAGATGCTGCGTGAGCCATCGGCACCGACCAGGTAGTCGCAGTGGATCTCGTGCTCGCCCTGATCATCTGAATATGTGATCGACGGGCGGTCGGCGGTGGCGTCGGAGACCCGCACACCGCCGATGCCGAAGCGCACGTCGGCTCCGTCGCGTTCCCGCGAATCGGCCAGATCGATGAACACATCGGTCTGTGGGTACAGCCACGCAGACTCTCCGACCAGGCTCTTGAAGTCGATCCGGTGATTTTCACCGCCGAAGCGCAGCTCGATGCCTTCATGGGCGTGACCGTCCCGGAACACCCGATCCGAGACTCCGGTGTCGACGAGCAGATTGACGCTGTCCACCTCGAGGATGCCGGCGCGAACGGTGCTCTCGATCTCGCCGCGGGTCCTGTTGTCGATCACGATGTTGTCGATCCCGGCGCGGTCGAGCAGGTGGGAGAGCATGAGCCCTGCGGGACCTCCCCCGACGATCCCCACCTGGGTGCTGGAGCTACTGACTGCGGACACTTCGGTCTCCTTCTTCATGGCGCCCTGTCAGCCGGATGACCGGCGTTCAGGACTGCTTCTTCTCGTCAAGTTGCCGTAGGACTGGTTCGGCGATCGCATAGGCGTGATGGGCGGCAGGCACCCCGCAGTAGATGGCGGTCTGCAGGATCACCTCCGAGATCTCGTCCTGGGTCAGCCCATTGCGGCGGGCGGCGGCAACGTGCATCGCCAACTCCTCCCAGTGCCCCTGGGCAATGAGTGCCGTCAGGGTGACCGCGCTGCGGATCCTGCGGTCCAGTCCCGGGCGCGTCCAGATCTCGCCCCAGGCGTAGCGGGTGATGAGATCCTGGAAGTCCTGCGTGAAAGCCGTGGTGCGGGACTGTGCCGCATCGACGTGTGCGTCCCCGAGGACTTCCCGTCGGACCCTCATCCCGTCCTCATGCTGATCAGTCACCGCGCACCCCCATGAACTCGCGGAGGCAGTCGATGACGGCCGTGGGGGCCTCCACCGGAGGCTGATGTCCGGCGCCCTTCGCCACCCGCACGGCACCATCCGGGACACCATTGGCGTCAGCCTCGGCCACCGCGACCGGCACCACCACGTCCATGTCCCCCGGCAGCATCAGCACCGGAACAGCGGCAGCACCCAACTCCTGCGCCAGGTCGTAGTCGGCCAGGGCTTCGCAGCACAACGCGTAGGACTCGTCATCGACCACAACCAGGTCGTCGAGCATGGCTCCGACGAGCTGCGGCTGACGTTCGGTGAATCCCGCCGCAAACCAGCGTTCCGCCGAACCGGCCACGGTCGCCGAGGTGCCGGCCCGACGGACCAGGGCGGCTCGCTCCCGCCAGCCGGCGGGGACGCCGAGGCGGGAAGCCGAAGCGATACTGACCACACCCTCGATCGGTCCGGGTCGCAGGGCAATTTCGAGGGCGACCGCACCGGCCAGGGACACGCCGGCGAACCAGACGCGTCGGCCGGGAGTCGCCAGGCGGGCGGCCTCGTCGCGCACCTCCCCCGCCAACTCCGCGACACTGAACGGCCGCTCGGCCGGCGGGCTGGCGCCATGCCCCGGCAGGTCCACGGCCACCACCTGCACACCCGTAAGTCCGTGGGCGACTTCGCGCCACAGGGGCGCCGCGCTGGTGCCCAGCCCGGCTCCGACGATGAGCACACAGGGGTCCTGTGAGGAGCCGGCGAGGGGGGTGAAGGCCAGCCGGGGTGGGCGACCGACCCGAGCGGTCACGGTGTCGGTGAACGTCGCCGCTCGTCCGAGGTACCTGGTGGGGTCGGCGTCCGCGGGGACGCCGTCGGCACCGTACTTCTCTGCGAGCAGGTCGCTTGCGACACCGTCGGCTCGCCGGCGCATCACGTCCTCGTGGACGACCAGCCCCGCGATCAGGTCACGTGACTGTCCCGCGGCGATCACGGCGAGCGTCAGCACATCCCGGAACAACGGCCACTGCGCATGCCACGCACCGTCCGGACGTTCGTCGATCATCTGACTGGCGGCCGTGTGCAGTCCGGCAGCGAGGGGCGGAACCTGCAGCGACGCCGAACGGATCAGCACGCTGAGGACGGGGTTGTGCTTGTGGGGCATCGTGGACGAGCCGCCTCCTGAGCCCTCGCTCAGTTCGCCGATCTCCGGTCGGGACAGCAGCGCGATATCGCTGGCCATCGTCCCCAGCGCATCGGTCAAGGTCGCCAGGGCGTCGGCCATCGCGGTGACGGGGCGGCGCCGCGTGTGCCAAGGCAGCCCCGGATCGGACAGGCCGAAGTTCGCGGCCAATGCTGCGGGTGCCTGCTCCGCGTCCGTCATCTCCTGGATCAGGGACATGGTTCCGGCCGCCCCGCCACACTGAACGGGAAGATCGACCGAGGCGATCGCCTCCGCGGCGTCCAGGATCGCCGCCAACCACTGTGCGACCTTCAGACCAAAGGTGATGGGGACAGCGGTCTGGGTAAGGGTGCGCCCGACCATGAGGCTGTCGCGGTGCCCGTCGGCCAACCGGGCGAGGTCGAGTGTGAGAGCTCGGACATCGGCGAGGATCCTGCGTCGCGCCCTCACTGCGATCAGCATCAGTGCGGTGTCGAGGGTGTCCTGACTGGTCAGGCCGCGGTGCACCGGACTGTGTGTCTGGGATCGGAGCACGTCCAGGATCGGAACCACCGGATTGCCGACCCGCTCGCCCGCAGCTGCCAGCGCTGCCACATCGGTAGGCACCTGCAACTCCGCATCGTGACCGAGGACCGCCAGCCAGGCTGCCTCCACGTCCACGATGGCCCTGAGCAATGCGGCATCGTCGGTGAGCCCCACCGCCCGCTGGATCCCCGGGCGGAGTAGGCCGCCATCGTGAAAGTCTCCAATCACCGGACTATCCCGCATGCCGGGGGTACGTGAGGAAGACGCTCTGATCCGGTCCCTGCAGGCGGATGTCGAAGCGGAGGTGACCGTCCGGCTCCCGGATCGCAGTCATCGCCTGTCGTTCCTGTTCATCCAGACCGGAGAGGAACGGATCGATCGACAGGGACGCTTCATCATCGGGGAGATAGATCCTCGTGAACAGCCGATTCAGTAGGCCGCGCGCGAAGACCGTGACAGCGATGAACGGCGCGGAGTCGGGGTCCGTCTGCCCCGGCTCAAGAGTCGAGAACCAGTAGTGCCCGGTGGGGTCGGTACTACTGCGTCCCCACCCCGTGAATGACGCGCCATCGCGACGCAGCGATCCTGGGACCTCAGGGACGTGGCCACTGGCGTCCGCCTGCCGGATCTCGATCATCGCGTCCTGGATGCCGTGACCGTCACCGTCGAGGACATACCCGTGCAGACGGACCGCATCCGGTTGTTCCCGGGCGACGAGCTCCCGATCGAACTCGAACGGCAGTGCGTAGTGGAAGAACGGTCCGATGGTCTGACCCGGGGTTGGCATCACGCTGCTCATGCGTCCTCCTCGGTCTCCATGGGGGTGCGATGACTGCCGGTGAGCACGATGTCCCATCGGTACCCCATCGACCATTCATGCCGGGACTCATCGTGGTCGTAGCCGGCGATGAGCCGGTCACGAGCGGCTGGGTCGGTGATGGACTGGTAGATGGGATCCAGGGCGAACAGCGGATCGCCGGGGAAGTACATCTGCGTGATCATGCGCTGGGTGAAGTCGGTGCCGAAGAGCGAGAAGTGAATGTGCGCGGGGCGCCAGGCGTTGTGGTGGTTGCGCCAGGGGTAGGGGCCGGGCTTGATGGTGGTGAACAGGTAGTTTCCGTCGTCGTCGGTGAGGCACCGCCCTACGCCGGTGAAGTTCGGATCGATCGGAGCTGGGTGCTGGTCCCGCTTGTGGATATAGCGGCCGGCGGAGTTGGCCTGCCAGACCTCGATCAGTTGACCCCGCACGGGGCGACCGTCACCGTCGATGAGCCGGCCGCGTACCGTGATGCGTTCCCCGATGGGCTCGCCCCCCGCTTGGATGGTGAGATCCGCCTCCAGCACGTCCACATCGGACTGGCCGAACACCGGAGCGAAGAGTTCCGCTCCCTCCGGATCGACGTGACGCAGGTCCTTTGTGGGGTGCCGTAACAGCGAACTCCGATAGGGGGGGAAGTCCAGTCGAGGTTGTGTCTCGCCGGGGGTGGCTGAGGAGTGGATGTCCTCAATCTCCTTGCTGATCAGCGGCTGTCCGTCCATCTGCCCAGTCAAGTGGCCGAGGCGTTCCGGAGTCCAGTAGAGATTTCCGCTCAGTGGAAGTGCGGCTGCGGACAGGTCCGAAGCGGGGTCGCAGCCCCGAGATCTTCACCAGCGCACGCCTGAAGGTGCGGTGTTCTGAGCCAACTTATCGCCCATCTCCAGACACCCCTATCAGCTGAGGGGGCCCGAGCGCAGCGATTCCTCGAGGAGCGGGGGTCGGCGTGCGCTACCGGACAAAGGGACAGACGCGCGTCCCGGTCGGCTTCAGGGAAAGGACGAAGTCGTCGATCGGCCGGTTGACGCAGGCGCTGTCCACCTGGTGCCAGATCACATGCTGACCACCCCGGTACTTCACGTATCCCGACTTCGGGAAGGCGGCATGCATCCGGTCGGCCCAGACCAGGGGAGTCGCGCCGTCGTGGGTCGCGTTGGCCACTACGACCGGCACGTGGCGCAGGGTCTGGCGGTCTGCCCGCGTCACCTGCGGGACGGGCTGCGGCCGCACGTCGAGCCCAGCGCACCCAATCAAGTAGTCGGTGGTCAACGTGCCCCCGTAGATCGGGGCGGCGGCTACGTTCGCCCGGATCGCCTTCAACTGCGCGGAGCGGGTCGGCCGGTCCCGGTAGTCCAGGCAGTTCACCACGGAGAAGGGGCCGCCTGCATTTCCGTTGTCGGCGAAGGTGATGAGCGCGGAGCGCTTCTCCGGGTCCGTCTGGGCCTCGGCCACAGTCGTGTCGTACGCCTTCGTCGAGTCCCAGGTGTAGCTGGATCCCAGGGTCGGGAAGAAGACGTCGAGGTAGGACCACCGGGTATACGAGGTGCCGTCGGGCATCGGGATGGGAGCCCGGCCGAGGTCGTTCTTGGTGTCGATGACCTGCTGGTGCAGTGACGGGTCCCGCTTCTCCACGACCGTGAAGGCATCGTCCGGCGCGACTCCCCCCTCGGCCAGGCCGAGGTAATCGCCCGTCGGGTCGATGTTGCCGTCCAGCACCATGGCCCGGACGCGCTGCGGGTAACGCAAGGCATAGACGTACCCGATTCGTGTCCCGTAGCTCAGGCCCCAATAGGTGATCTTCTTCTCGTCCAGCGCCGCCCTGATCCGATCCAGGTCTCGGGCAACGTTGACCGTCCCCATGTGGGGGACGACGCGTGGGTTGCGTCTCTGGCAGTTGGCATTGGCCGTGGCCAGCTGTTCCCAGCCGGCGTCGCGGGCCTTCCCCCAGTCCACCGGCCCGGACACCGGGCGCGGCAGCCAGGGCTGGACACAGTTCCGCAGGGCCGGCCGCGACTCACCGATCCCGCGGGGATCCCACGAGACCACGTCGAAGGACCGGCGGATCTTCGGGCCCAACTCCGCCGCCATGTCGGCGACCTTTCCCGCTCCGGCGCCACCCGGACCGCCCGGATTGAACAGCAGGCTGCCCTTCTTCTTGCCGGTCGCGGGCATCTTGGCGACGCGGAGTCGGAATACCGGGCCGTTCGGGCGCGCGTAGTCCCGCGGCACCCGGACCCATGTGCACTCGGCGCCGCCGCAGGGCTCCCACGTCTGCCCTGCGGCTTGTGTGGGCATCCCCAGACTGACGGCGAGAACGGCTGCTTCAAACATCTGGCAACGCTACCCCTCAGCAGGAGTCCGAGCCCGAGTCGGTCGCCGCGCTGCCGACCGGCGTGGGGAGGAACTCCCACGAGTAGCCGTCGCTGCGTAGCTCGAGGCGCAGCACTCCGTACGACCCGGCGATGCGGCTCTGCGAGTGGTCTCTGACCGTGCTGAAGGCGGTCAGGGCGGCTCCTCCCGTTCCCACCACGAATTGCCTCATCCCCGTCGTCGCGTCTGCGCTGGTCAGACCCGCCGCGCGGAATCTCTCGTAGACGTGGTCGTGACCGCTCAGCACCACATCCGCCCCTTTTGTGACCAACAGGTCCCAGAACGCGTCGAGAGCCGTGTCGCTGCCGTGCTGCCCGCTCGAGTACCGGGGGTGGTGCCAGACCGCCGCGACGCACTGCTTGCTTGTGGCGTTGAGGTCGCTCTGCAGCCATGCGTACTGCGGTGAGGATGAGTCGCATCCCCCGACGTTGGCGCAGTTGGAGTTCAGCATGACGACGTGCCACTCCCCCTTGTCGAAGGAGTACCAGGGGGTCGCCGGCGTGCCGCTGGAGGAGCCGAAGTAGTTGTAGAAGGGCGTCGCTCCCGACACGTACTCGTGGTTCCCCGGAACGGCTCGGATGCGACTGTTGAAGGCGCCGTAGTAGGGGTCGTAACAGTTGGTGAAGTCACTGGCTGCCCCGCTGGGGTAGGCCATGTCCCCCAGACCCCAGAGGTCCAGCGTGGGATTGGCTGCGACGATGGCGGCTGTGTCGGCGGTTCCGCCGCCGCACCACCCCACGTCACCGACCGCCAACACCTGGGGGGCGATCGTGCGCGTCGAGACGGTCTCCGCGGCGGAGACCTGGTCGCCGCTGCTCGTGAAGACGGCGTAGGAGTAGGGCGCTCCCTCCGCCAGTCCGGTATCGAGCGCACTCGTGGCTGCAGAAGCAGAGACCGTCACCCCCGTCCCATCCTGGGCAGTGGCAGGGGGCGTCTCCCCTTGCGCCCGCCGCACGACGACCTGGCCGACGGCCGCCGGGTTGGTCCACGACAACGTGACCGTCGTGGATGTGGCGGTGGCGGTGAGTCCCGACACCGGCTGTGGTGGGGAGGCCGTGGGACTGGGGCTGGACGTGGGGCTGGCCGTCGGGCTGGGCCCCGGGTCGTCGGGCGTCTCGTGGAACCGGTACGTGACCTTCGTCTTGCGTCGCGCGTCCTGCCGGACCTTGACCTTCGTCTTGGAGACCGCGGCCGAGACGGTACCGCCGTCCCGGGTCACGTCCTTGGCCTTGATCCGGTACTTGCCGGGGTCGAGTCGACGGAGGGTGGTGCTCTTACGCAGGGACTTCTTGTAGTCGCCCGGCCCGGTGACGACCACGCGTGGACTGGTATCCGGCACCTTGACGATCTTCACCCGGAGGCTGCCGGTGGCCCCGGCTGCTGCGGGACCGACCCCGACCGCACTGCCGACGACCACCAGCGCCGCCACTACGGGCGCGAGGGTGACGGGGTGAGACCGCATGAGTCGCTATCGGCCTTTCGGGGCGAGTACCTGAGTGTCCCTCCCCTGGTTCACCCGGGTCAACCAACCGCGAGGGGTGCCAGGCAGGGTGCCGCAGGGAGGGGGAACTCCCCCCAGAAGCGACCGCTGCAGTTAGGTGCGACCGCTGCAACGGTCGCTCCTGTGCCATGCAGTCGCATGCGACTCTTTCGGGGAGGCCGCGGACGGCTCAGGGGAGGGTCGGACGGCTCAGGGGAGGGTCTCGCAAATCGTGGCGAAGACGTCCGGTGGCGGGCCGGGCAGGTCCGGGTCGGCGGGGCGTGGCCAGTGCACGGCGACGTCCGTGAACCCCAGGTCGGCGAGCCGGGCGGCGGTGTCGCGCCACCGCACAACGGTGCCCTGCAGGTAGCCGGCCTCGAGGCCGATGAGGGCCAGGCGGCGCAGCGAGGACGGCTCTCTGCCGACGGAGCGACACACCTCCGCCAGTCGCTCCACCTGCTCCCCGACGCCGGTGAACCACTCGTCGGCCGACGTCGCGCCGGCCGCAGGCCCGTACGTCACCCAGGTGTCCCCCCAGACCGCGGCGACCCGCATCGCCTTCGGGCCCGCCGCGGCGACGGTGAAGGGCACCCGGGGCTGCTGCACGCAGCCGGGATAGGTGCGCGAGGCCACCGCGGTGAAGAACTCCCCGCGGTGCTCCGCAGCGGGTTCGCGCAACAGCAGGTCCAAGGCTTCGGCAAACTCCGCGAAGCGGGTGGCCCGCTGCGCGGGTGCGAGGGGCGGCAGACCGACCGCGTCCGCGTCGTACCCCGTACCCCCGGCCCCGATGCCCAGGGTGAAACGGCCACCGCTGATGCGATCGAGTGTCATCGCGTCCTTGGCGAGGACCGCCGGATGTCGGAAGTTGGGACTGGTCACCAGCGTCCCCAACCGCATGCGTTCGGTCGCTTCCGCCGCAGCGGCGAGCAGGGGGACGGAGCCGAGCCAGGGTCCGTCGCGCAGCGTCCGCCACGACAGGTGGTCGTACGTCCACCCCGTCGTGAACCCGAGAGCCTCCGCCTCACGCCACCGGCTGCGCAGCTGCGGCCAGTCGCCGTCGGGCAGGATCACGACGTCAGTGCGCACGCGGCTCAGGGTACGGCGATCCCGCGCGCCTATCGTGGGAACGTGACCGCCGCTCTCTACACCCCACTCGAGGCGGCCGCCGGCGGTGAGGTCTTCGACGCCTCGGAACTGACCGGTAGTGCGTGGGGGCCCAACATGCAGCACGCCGGCCCCGTGGCCGCCCTGACGACCCGCGCGATGGAACGTCTGCCCGCACCCCCCGGCACCCGCATCGCGCGCGTGCACCTCGACATCCTGGGCCCCGTTCCCCTCGACCGGGTCCGGGTCGCGGCCGAGGTGGCGCGGCCCGGCCGAAGGGTCTCGCTGCTGACGGCGTCGTTCGAGGTACCCACTGCCGACCGCGGCTGGCGCACGGTGGCACGGGCCCGGGCGTGGCGGCTGGCCACCCAGCCCACGCCCACCGTCGCGCACCGGGCGGATCCGGCCGTCGCGTTTCCCACGGGAGATAGGGCCACACCCGACGCGGTCCTCCCCGAGCGGTGGCAGCGCGGCTTCGTCTCCGCTCTCGAGTTCCGGCTGGTCGGACCGTTGGGGGTGCCCGGTCAACCGACGGTGGCGTGGCTGCGGCTGATGGTCCCGGTGGTCGCGGGGGAGAAGCCCTCCGGACTGCAGCAGGTCATGGCCATCGCGGATACAGCGAACGGGGTAGGAGCCCGCATCGACTACCACCGGTGGACGTACCTCAACACGGACCTGTCGGTGGTGGTGTTCGAGGCGCCGCACGGCCCGTGGTTCGGGCTGGCCGCAGAGACCTCGGTGGGCGGCGATGGCGTGGGCATGAGTTCCGCCGCGTTGCACCAGGAGTCGGGTCCGATGGGCCGCCTCACCCAGACCCTGCTGGTGGAGAAGCGCGCTGAGCCACTGGATCCGGACTGACGTGGCCTACTTCGTGTGGAACTTCCTGATGGAGCCGGTGGCAGCCGCGGACCCCACGACACCCTCGACCCGGTACCAGTAGGCCTTGTGGCGCTTCAGCCCGGTCACGGCCTTCCGGACCGTCCGGGTGGCACCCGCCTTGATGGTCCGTACCGACAGGACACGGGGTTTGGCCGTCAGCTGCGCGTTGCGCGCGATCCTCATCCGGACCTTCGTCGCGGACTTCCCAGCGGTGACGCGTCCCCGCAGCACCGCGGTCTTGCGGTGGATCTTCGCGGCACGGAAGGTCGTCGCGACCACGCCCGCCGGCCCGACGGTCGGGCTCGGGGTCGGGCTGGGCGTCGGGCCGGGCGTCGGGCTCGCCGTCGGGTCGGGCGTCACGGTCGGACTGGGCAGAGGCCGGGGACCGGGATCGATCCGACTCACACTGTCGCCCCCGAAGTTGGCGGTGTACGCAACGCCGTCCTTGCCGACCGCGACCCGGTCGGGTCCTCCGTCAGCGAGACCGAGATCGATCGTCGCCTCGAGGGTGGTACCGCGGTAGCGCAGGACCTGCGCCGGGGTGGAGAGGGCCACGAGGACCGACCCATCGGGGTCGGCGGCCACGTCGGCGGGGAACGAGGCGGGCGGGAAGAGCGCGACCGACTCGGCCACCGCGGCACCCGGCGCGATCCGGAACAACTGGTCGTTCCCGATGTCGGTGACGTAGACGTAGCCGTCGGTCGCGACGGCGATCCCCCGCAGGCTTGAGGTGACGGCCAACGGGATGTACTGCACAGCTCCCGTGTCGGGGTCGATGCGGGCCACGGTGTGGTTACCGCTGTCGGCGACGTACAGGCGTTTCTCCACCGGCGAGTACTCAATGTCCTTCGGCTCGGAGCCCGCCAGTAGCGGGATCGTGGCGTTGACCACGGCGGAACCGCGGTTGACCCGCAGGACCATGTCGGTCTGGTTCGTGGTGGCGAAGACGGTGTCGTCCGGTGTGGTGGTGATCCCCCATGGTTCGCTGCCCACCGCCACGGGAATGAGGGTCGGCACTGCCAACGGACGGGACGGGTCGATGCGGGTCAGGTCCCCGCTTCCGCGATTGGTCACGTACACCAGGCCGGAGGAGTTCACCGTCACCGAGTAGGGCATCCGCCCGCGGGTCGGGAAGTACCGGTCCGCCGCAGCCGCACCCACCGGAACGCGGGCCGACGTGTTGCTGTCGCGATTCGCGGTGTAGGCGGTCCCGTCGGCGGCCACCGCGACACCTTCCGGGGCGGACCCCGCGTTCAGCGTCACCGTGGTCACGGTCTCCCCGGCCGCCTGCGACGGCACCGGACCGCCGACGAGCAGCGCTCCTGCGACCGCCAGGGTGCATACCCCCGCGAGAGCGTGCCGCATAGGAGTCTCCTTCCCGCGTTCCCAGTGTGGCGCCACCTGGCCCATCGGAGCAATGCGGAGTGGGCGGACGCGTGCCGACCGCTGAAGTCCGGGTGTCCGGGTGCCGAAAGAACAGACGTGCAGCACCCGTTACCACTTCGTGATCTTCGCCCGATCCAGCCACTTTCACGAAGGACCGTTACCGGCCCGTTACCTCGGGGCGAGGCCAGATATCGGACAACTGGGCGCAACGGGGTGTCGGTTGTGTCCCGGATCGCTACGGTTCCGCACGTGAATCGCAAGACTCGCAAGGTAGCCGCCGCTCTCGTCAGCACCGTCGTGATGCTCGCCCTGGTCATGCCGGGCGCCCGCGCCGAAGGTCCTGTCACGGCGGCGAAGAAACGGACCTCCCCGACGACGTGCGTGGCCACGGCCGTCTCGCCCGGAGCGAACTCGCGGGCCCGCTACGTGTGGAAGCGGCTGATCAACGCCGACTACTCTCCCGCCGCGGCGGCCGGTGTCGTCGGCTACCTCGACCAGGTGTCGGCGGTGGCTCCGCACGCCATCAGCCGGTCCACCGACCGGACCGGGGTGGCGCAGTGGCCGTCGGACCGCTGGGGCGCTTTCGTGGCGCAGACGGAGGACAAGGGCCAGAACCGGTGGGACTTCAAGAAGCAGATCAACTTCCTGCTGGCGGAGATGGCGAGCGGGGACCTGGATCTGAACAACGACAAGTTCAAGGTCCGCGTCAACCCCCGCAAGGCGGCGCGCGTCTTCAACCGCGACTTCCTGCCGATCGGCACCGACCCGCTGGCGGTCAAGGAGTCGCTGGGGGTCAAGGCCGACGGCTGGTTGCGGGTCCTGGGCGACTCCCGGCTGAGCAAGAAGAGCGACGCGGTCACCTACGGGGGGGCCACTCAGTGTGCGCCGCCGGACGTGGACCTGGACCGCTGCCCGATGGTCCCCGACTCGTTCAAGAAGTACTTCTCGGACAGCACCGGGTTCACGTGGGAGGACATGAGCGCCAGCGCGCAGTTGATGTCTCGCTGCGCCTACATCCGGTTCCCGCACATCAAGACGCAGGGCACCTACAACGGGCACATGCCCGTGTGGTCGCAGGCCATCGACTTCATGATGCCGAAGGGATGCATCACCGACTCCTCGGGGAGCCGTACCCGCAGCGAGACCGATCTGCGGGTGGGGTCCCAACTGGCCAAGTACCTGTTCGAGAACCACAAGCGGCTGAACATCGACTACATAATCTGGCAGGACAGCCTGCGTAACCCCGGGGAGCGGTCCTATGAGGACGAATGGGCCCCCATCGCGGACTGGCGCAATGACGGCTACAACAACGGAGATTGCACCAACACACACTTCGACCACGTGCATGTGAGCGTGTACGCCGACGTGCTGTCCGCGAGTGTCCCCCCCCCGTCCGGGCTCACCCCGGACGGGAAGCCGTGGTGACCGGCTGAGGGTCCTCCCACACGGTGGGGGTCGCGCCGAGGCTCGCCAGCCGGGAGGCGGCGACGGTGACGGCGTCGGGGTTGCGGTCGATCAGCACGTACCGGCGGTCCAGGGCGAACGCCACCGCGCCGGTGGTGCCGCTGCCCGCGAAGGGGTCGAGCACCACGTCGCCCGGCCGGGTCGACGCCGCGATCATGCGCCGCAGGATGCCCTCCGGTTTCTGGGTGGGGTACCCCGTCTTCTCCCGCCCGGTCGGCGACACGATGGTGTGCCACCACACGTCCGTGGGAAGTTTCCCGCGTTCCGCCTTCTCCGGCGTGACCAGCCCAGGGGCCATGTAGGGCTCGCGGTCCACCTCGGTGCTGTCGAAGTGGTAGGACTGCGGGTCCTTCGCGTACATCAGGATCGTGTCGTGTTTCGTGGGCCAGCGTCGGCGGGTGCGGGCCCCGTAGTCATAGGCCCAGATGATCTCGTTGATGAATGCGTCCCGACCGAACAGGGAGTCCAGCAGCACCTTCGCGTAGTGCGCCTCCCGGTAGTCCAGGTGCAGGTAGAGGGTCCCGTCGTCTGCCAACAGCCGGCGCGCCTCGATCAGGACGGGCTCCAGAAACCCCCAGTAGTCGGCGAACCGGTCGTCATAGGAGACCAGCTGTCCCCGCACCTCGCTGTACGTGCGCCCGTGGAACCCCACCCGCGCGCCGGCGGCGTCCTGGCGCACGGTTCTGGACTGCCGCGTCTGCGTGCGGCCCGTGTTGAAGGGGGGGTCGAGGTACGCCATCCGGAAGGTGCTCCCGGGCAGTTCCGGGAGGATCCGGCGGCTGTCACCGCACACGAGGAGATCCGTCTGCCCGGTCGACCACACACGGGTGACTGTAACCGGCGGGAGCAACTGTGCCCGGTAGTTGCGTGGTTACCGTCCCCCGGGTCCCGGCAGCGCCGATAGCATCGACCGAGGTGTGACGATCGACCGGAGGTGAGTCGTGGGGTTGCTCGACAACTTCGAACAGCGCCTGGACCAGATGGTCAACGGCACATTCGCCAAAGCCTTCCGGGACAACGTGGAGCCGGTCGAGCTCGCCGCCCGCATCCAGAAGGAGATGGATACCCGCGCGGCTGTGGTCAGCCGGGGCCGCACCGTCGTGCCCAACGTGTTCACCATCGACCTCGCCCCCAGCGACATCGAGCGGCTGGATGTCTTCGCCGACCAGATGCGGGCCGAGCTGGCCGATGTCGCCCGGCAGTACGCGACCGAACAGCGGTACACCTTCCTCGGCCCGGTCGACGTGCGGTTCACCGAGAACCCCGAGTTCAGCACCGGGATGTTCACCATCCGCAGCCAGGCGCAACCCAGCAGCCCGGGTTCGCAACGGGAAGCTGCCCCGGTGCCCGCCGGTGAGGTGACCGGACACCCCCGTCTGGTCATCGGCGGCACGTCCTACCCGCTGACCCGCAGCCACACGCGGCTCGGCCGCGGTCAGGGCGCCGACATCCAAGTCGAGGACTCCGGGGTCAGCCGCGCCCACGCCGAGGTGACTCTCGGCCTTCCCGTCGTCATCCGCGACCTCGGCTCCACCAACGGCACCCTCGTGGACGGACGCCGCGTGACCGAGGCTCCGCTGCACGACGGCGCGCGCATCCAGCTCGGTTCGACCGTCGTCACCTACCGGGACGTGTGATGTCGGAACTCGCCCTCACCCTGCTGCGCCTCGGTTTCCTGGTGCTGCTGTGGGTCGGGGTGCTGTTCACCCTCAGCGTCCTGCGCCGTGACCTACGCGCCCCCCGCGAAGCCCGACCGGCCGCGGTCGCCGCCGGCGACCAGCAGGCGGCCCCGGCGCCGCCGCGGCGCGCCCGAACGTCCGGCAAGGGCACCCGCCTCGTCGTGACAGAAGGGCCGCTGTCCGGCACGGTGGTCCCCCTCGGCGCCACCCCCATCACCATCGGCCGGGCGGCCGACTCCACCCTGGTGGTGGAGGACGACTACGCCTCCACCCACCACTGTCGGATCTACTCCGCGGGCGGGGAGTGGGTCGTGGAGGACCTCAACTCCACCAACGGCACATGGCTGGATCGCACCCGGATCACCCGGCCCACCGTGCTGCCCCTGTCCGTCCCCCTGCGGGTGGGGCGCAGCGTCATGCAGGTGCGCAAGTGAGCGACCCGCGCAGCGTGCGGCTGCGCTACGCCGCCCGTTCCGACGTCGGTCTGCGCCGGCCCGGCAACGAGGACAGCGGTTACGCGGACAACTCCATGCTCATGGTGGCCGACGGTATGGGCGGTCATGCCGCAGGCGAGCTGGCATCGGCCATGGCAGTCGCCACGTTCGCCGAGTTGGCCGACGAGGAGCTTCCCTCCGACGAGGTCCTGGAGTACCTGGCCGGCGGGGTCGACCTGCTGAGCGAACGGATCGGCGACGTCATCGCCGCCGAGCCGGCGAACCAGGGGATGGGTACCACGGTGACGGGCCTGGTCTGGCTGGGCGAGCGGATGGCCGTCGTCCACGTCGGCGACTCCCGGGCCTACCTGCTGCGCGACGGCACCCTGGACCAGATCACCAAGGACCACACGTACGTCCAGAGTCTCGTCGACGCCGGGGAGATCACCCCGGAGGAGGCGACCCGCCACCCGCGCCGGAACCTGCTCAACCGGGCCGTGGACGGTATCCACGTCGTCGAGGCGGATCTGTCGATGCGGGAGACCCGGCCCGGGGACCGCTACCTGCTGTGCACCGACGGCTTGTCGGGGGTCGTGCCGGACACCACCCTGGCTGAGGTCCTGCGGCAGGACGCTGACCCGACCGGTGCGGTCACCCGGCTCGTCGACCTCGCCCTCGAAGCCGGTGCTCCGGACAATGTCACCGTGGTGGTGGCCGACATCCGATCCGCCGATCAGACCGGGTCGACCGACCCCGTGGTCGTCGGAGCCGCCGGGGAACGAGGCAACCGCGCCAAGCTGCCGAACGTCCCCTGGCCGGTGGACGAACAACTCGATCCCGACGACCCGCAGCCCCGTGGCAGTCGACCGTCCCTGGACGAACTGCCCGAGCCCGCGGCGGCCGCTCCCGTCACCGCACCGCCAAGGTCCTCCGGACGCCGACGCACCCGGCGCGTGGTGTTCGCCGTCGTGGGGATCCTCATCCTCGTCCTCGCCGCCGTCGGGGCGCTGTTAGCGGGATGGCTGGCCAACCAGTACTACGTGGCGGCGGCCGACGGGACAGTTGCGGTGTACCGGGGGGTGCCCGGCAGCCTCGGGCCGATCCCCCTGCAACGTCTGTCGGAACGGACCGACCTGGCGGTAGCCGCCCTGCCCAGTTACGCGCAGACGCGGGTGGCGTCCGGAATCTTCGCGACCTCACCGGAGGGCGCGACCCAGATCGTCGCGGAACTGCGCAGTGACGCGGCCGCCTGCCAGGTGGACCCGGCCGAGTCGGGGTGCCCCCCGCCCGCCAAGGGGTTCGGTCCGTGAGTGCCCCCGCCGCCGCGGATGCCGCCGCCCCGGCGCGCAACGAACAGCCCACCCGTCGGGGCCAGGAACTCCTGCTGCTCGTCTTCGGCTGGTTCCTCGGGTCGGTAGCCCTCGCCATCGTGGGCCTGGCCACGCAGGACGGCCTGCCCCCCCGCTTCTGGACAGCGCTGGCCGTGCTGGCCGGCGCCGCTCTCGTCGCCCACGCCGCCGTTCGGGTCCTGGCCCCTTACGCCGAACCCGTCATGTTGCCGACGGCCTACCTCCTGAACTATCTGGGCCTGGTGATGATCTACCGGTTGGACGTGGCTGCGTCCCGGCGGGCTGCCGAGAACGGCTCGCCCGCGCCGACGCCGGAGGTCATCGGCCAGCTGACCTGGACCGTGCTCGGCGTGGTGCTGCTGGTCCTCACCCTTCTGATCGTGCGGGACCACCGCAAGCTGCAGCGCTACACCTACCTGTCCCTCGTCGCCGGCGCCGTGCTCCTGCTGTTGCCGCTGGTCCCAGGGCTCGGCACGACCATCAACGGGGCCCGACTGTGGATCAGTGTCGGGCCGTTCAGTTTCCAGCCCGGGGAACTGGCGAAGATCGCCTTGGCCATCTTCCTCGCGGGCTACCTGACCATCCACCGCGACTCCCTCGCCATCGTGCGCAGCAAGATCGCCGGCATCTCATTGCCCCGCGTACGCGACCTCGGTCCGCTGCTCGCGGCGTGGCTGTTGGCACTGGCCATCATGGCGTTCGAGACGGATCTGGGCACAGCCGCCATCTTCTTCGGGATGTTCGTTGCGATGGTCTACGTCGCCACCCAGCGGCGAGGGTGGCTGATCCTGGGCGCCCTGCTGCTGCTCGTCGGCGGCTTTCTCGCCTACTTCCTCTTCGGGCATGTGCGCACCCGCGTCCAGATCTGGCTCGACCCCTTCGCCTACGCCAACGACCAGGGCTACCAGATCGTGCAGTCGCTGTACGGGCTCGCCAACGGCGGACTGCTAGGTACCGGCTGGGGTCAGGGCTACCCCCAGCTCGTCCCGTTCGCCAGCAGCGACTTCATCCTGGCGGCCTTCGGCGAGGAACTGGGGCTGACCGGGATCTTCGCTGTCCTCCTGCTGTACGCCATCCTCGTGCAGCGCGGACTGCGGACCGCGGTCGCCTGCCGTGACGTGTTCGGGCGCCTCCTCGCGACGGGGTTGGCGTTCGTGTTCGCCCTTCAGGTGTTCATCGTCGCGGGCGGGATCACGAAGCTGATACCTCTCACGGGGTTGACTACCCCGTTCCTCTCCGCCGGCGGGTCCGCCCTGATCGCCAACTGGATCATGATCGCTCTGCTGCTACGGATCAGTGACATCACCCGGCGTCCGGACCCCGTCGTCACCTCTCCCGACCAGGCCCTCACCCAGGTGGTGCGGCTGTGACCCGGAGCATCATCCGCCTCTCGGGGGTCCTGGCGGTCCTCCTGATCGCGCTCCTGGCCAACCTGACCTACATCCAGTGGTTCAAGGCCGACGACTACCGTTCGGCAGCGGGCAACTCGCGCGCCGTCCTGGAGGAGTACTCCCGCGAGCGTGGCCCGATCCTGGTCGGACGCGAGGCTGTCGCGGAGAGCGTCGAGACCGAGGGCGAGCTGAAGTATCTCCGCAACTACCCCCAGGGGGAGTTGTACGCCCCCGCCACCGGCTTCTACTCCCAGGTGTACGGCGCCACGGGTATCGAGAAGGCGGAGAACAAGGTGCTCTCCGGCGTCGACGACCGGCTGCTCTTCGACCGCCTGCAGCAGCTGTTCGCCGGTCGGGACCCCCAGGGTGGTGCGGTCACCTTGACGCTGGACGCCGCCGCCCAGCAGGCCGCCTTCTCCGGTCTCGCTGGGCGCCCCGGAGCGGTGGCCGCCCTGGACCCCAAGACCGGGGAGATCCTCGCGCTCGCCCAGTCCCCGTCGTTCGATCCCAACGAGCTGTCCAGTCACCGGTCCAAGCAGATCCGCGACTACTACCGGGTCCTGACTGAGGATCCCGAGGAGCCCCTGCTGAACCGCCCGCTGGCGGCGGTCGACCCGCCCGGGTCGGTGTTCAAGGTGGTGGTGGCCGCCGCCGCCCTGGAGTCGGGCCGGTTCACGCCGCAGACCGTGATCCCAGGCCCCCGTACCTACACGCTGCCCGGTACCGACGTGGAGTTGAACAACGCGTCCCGCACCGAGTGCGGACCCAAGGGGAAGGTCACCCTCACGGAGGCGCTGGTGGTGTCCTGCAACACGGCGTTCGCGTGGCTCGCCGACCAGTTGGGGGACGACGCCATCCGCGAACAGGCGGAGCGGTTCGGCTTCGGCACCAGTTTCGACGTTCCGATGCCGGCAGCGGCCGGCCGCTACCCCGACAATCCCGACGCGGCCCAGACCGCCTTGACCGGGATCGGCCAGTACGAGGTGCGCGCCAGCGCGCTGAACATGGCCCAGGTGGCTGCCGCCGTCGCGCACAGCGGCAGCGTCATGGAGCCCAACCTGGTGAAGGAGATCAGCAGCCCCGATCTGCGGGTCCTCGACACGACGACGCCGTCGACGTTCGGGCAGGCGCTCAGCCCCCAGCACGCGGCGGAACTCACGTCGATGATGGTGCAGACCGTCGAGAGGGGCACCGCCAGCGGGGGCGCGATCCCCGGGGTCCGGGTGGCGGGTAAGACCGGCACCGCGGAGACCGGCAACAGCCCCGACACCGTGTGGTTCATGTCCTTCGCCCCGGCCGAGAACCCCCAGGTGGCGGTGGCTGTCGTGCTCCAGGGAGCAGGGGGCAGCGGCGGCAGTCTGGCCGCACCCATCGCACGCGCGGTGATGGAAGCGGTCCTGAACTGATACGGGTCCCTGGCGGGCTCACCCCCCGCCGTAGGTGAGAATGGTGAGGGTCTGCGTCTAGGAGGACCGACGATGAGTGACGATCCGACCCAGGTCGGCGGTTTCGGTGACGTTCCCGAACCCACGCCGCAGGACCCGGTGACGCCTCCCGCTGCCCCCCACGCCGGCCCCACCATGCTGGGTGACCGCTACGAGATCGGTGAGACTCTGGGGCGCGGCGGGATGGCCGAGGTCCACGAGGGTTACGACCTGCGGCTCGGTCGCCGGGTCGCCGTCAAGATCCTGCGCCCCGAACTGGCCCGCGACCCCGCCTTCCACCAGCGGTTCCGGCGTGAAGCCCACAGTGCCGCTGCGCTCAACCACCCCAACATCGTGGCCGTCTACGACACCGGCGAGGACACCCTGGGCTCCGGGCCGACCGCGGTGACGGTGCCTTACATCGTCATGGAGTACGTCGACGGCATGACTCTGCGCCAACTGCTGGGGTCCGGGCGGCGCCTCCTGCCGGAGCGCGCGCTGGAGATCACGTCCGGCATCCTGGCGGCCCTCGACTACAGCCACCGGCACGGCATCGTGCACCGGGACATCAAGCCCGCCAACGTCATGCTGACCCGTAACGGCGAGGTCAAGGTGATGGACTTCGGGATCGCCCGGGCCCTGGCCGCGCAGGGCCAGACCATGACGGCGACGTCGCAGGTCATGGGGACTGCGCAGTACCTGTCCCCGGAACAGGCCCGTGGTGAGGTCGTGGACGCTCGGTCCGATCTCTACTCCACGGGCTGCGTTCTGTACGAATTGTTGTCCGACCGGCCGCCGTTCGTGGGTGAGTCGCCCGTGTCGGTGGCCTACCAGCACGTGAGCGAGCAGCCCGTGCCCCCATCGCAGTTGGACAGCCAGGTCACCCCGCAGGTGGACGCCGTCGTGCTGCGCGCCCTGGCGAAGAGCCCCGACCAGCGGTACCAGACGGCTGCCGAGTTCAAGGCCGACGTCGACCGGGCCATCGTCGGGGCCCCGGTCACCGCTCCCGTCCCCGCCGTGGTCGCCCCCGAGGCGACCGCGATGATGCCCGCGGTGGCCGACACCCCCCCGCCTCCCCCCACCGGGGAGGACGAGAAGAAGAAGAAGAGTCCCTGGGTGTGGGTCGGGGTCATCGTGGCCGTCCTACTGCTCGCGGTCGGTGCCATCGCGCTCGCGAACACGCTGTTCGGCGGGACCGAGGCCGAGAAGGTCCAGGTGCCGCGGGTGGTGGGTCAGACGCTCACGGAAGCCGAGAACACCCTCAATGCCGCGGGGCTGCGCCTGGGCACCGAGACCGCGGAGACGAGCGACAAACCCGAGGGGACGGTCCTCTCGCAGGATCCGACCGCCGGTGAGGCGCTGGAGAAGGGTCAAGGCGTCGACGTGACGGTGTCCGGAGGTCCGGGGCAGACGGTGGTCCCCAACGTCGTCGGGATGACCAGCCCGGAGAACGCCGCCAAACAGCTGGAACTCAGCAAACTGAAACTCGGCAGCGTCGATTCGCGGGACAGCGATCAGCCGCAGGGGTACGTACTGAGCCAGTCCCCGGACCAGGGCAAGAACGTCGATGTCGGCACGTCCGTGAACATCACAGTCTCCAACGGCCTGGTGACCGTACCGAGTGTCGTCGGCAGCAGCGAGGCGCAGGCGCGCAGTGCGCTGTCGAACGCCGGACTGGACGTCTCCGTCATCGGACAGGAGGACAGTTCCCCGGTGGGTACCGTGCTGGCGCAGTCCCCCACGGGCGGCTCGCAGGCCTCGCGGGGAGACACGGTCACGATCACGGTGTCGACCGGTACCCCGACCCCGACTCCGACCCCGACCCTCACGAGCGGCAACCAGCAGAACCCGGATCGCGGGGGACAGTCGGGACCGCCGCGGCCCTCGGTCCGGGAATCGATCCCGCCCATCCCCTGACGGTCAGCCCTGCTGTACCACCGGGTGCAGCCCCGCACTGCGCGCGACTGCCGCGCGGTCACCGCACTGCTCCAGCCAGTTGGCGAGCAGTCGGTGGCCGTGCTCGGTCATCACCGACTCCGGGTGGAACTGCACCCCCTCGACGGGGTAGCGGCGGTGGCGCAGGCCCATGATCACCCCGGACTCCTGCGTGCGGGCGGTGACCTCCAGGTCGGCGGGCACGGAGTCGGACACGACTGCCAGGGAGTGGTACCGCGTGGCCACGAACGGCGAGGGCAGCCCGCTGAAGACGCCAGCGCCGTCGTGGACCACCAGCGACGTCTTGCCGTGCAACAACTCCGGGGCCCGGTCGACCACCGCTCCGTACACCTCGGCCAGCGCCTGGTGGCCCAGGCAGACGCCCAAGATCGGCACCTCGGAGCCATGTTCCGCGATGATGCGTGGGCAGCACCCCGAGTCTGCCGGCGTGCCGGGTCCGGGGCTGAGCAGGACGCCGTCGTACTCGGGGACCGTGGCCAGGTCGACCTCGTCGTTGCGGCGCACGGTCACATCCGCGCCCAGTTGCTGCAGGTACTGCACGAGGTTGAACACGAAGGAGTCGTAGTTGTCCACCACGAGGATCGCCGTCATCACATGTCCTTCCGACCTAGGCGCTCCCAGACTAGACAGCGGGGTCCCGCTCACTCGCCCCGGCGCTTGCGGCATGATGGGGGGTCCAGAGTCGATCGGAGGGGCCGTGCCGGAATCGCGTCGCCGCAAGAAGTCCGCGTACACCCCACCGCCCCAGAAGAAGTCCGACTCCGACACCCCCGCGAGTCGCGTACCGGTCAAACTCGACGGGGCCCGGTGGATCGCGCCGGTGATGGTGGCCCTGTTCATCATCGGGCTGCTGTGGATCGTCATCTGGTACATCGCCCCCGACAACCCGCTCATGGGGCCGTTGGCCGGCTGGAACGTGGCCATCGGGTTCGTCTTCATCGCCGGGGGTTTCATCCTGGCCACCAAGTGGCGGTGACCGCCCCCGTCATCACCGCTCCGTCCCCAGGTTGTCCACAGGCGGATCGGGGCATCTGCGGCGGTCGGCTACGGATTTAGTAGTAGTCCTTTTGGTTGTCCACAAGGTGGGACAAATTCGGACATACCGAACGTAAGGAAAGTCCCCGTAGCGACTACTGTGCGTAATCCGAGTGCGATCGGGGTCACACGGTTGTCCACACCTATCCACAGACGGTGGATAGTCCTACACCGGTGTGATTACACGACTGTGAGACTCGGCGCTCGGGGCGGTCGGCGCCACTGGCGACACCGCAGCGGTCCGCACCATGAGGGCGGCAACGAGCACCCCGAGCACGGCCAGGCACCCGAGGGTCTGCCACAGAACTTGGCTCTGCCGGGGCGCGTACGCCATGATGGCGGCCACGACCGCGCCCACCACGGCGCCGCCCAGGTGTGCCCGCCAGTCGATTCCGGGAGCGACAAAACCGATCACCACGTTCACGAGGAGCAGGACCACGATCTGGGTGACGTCGGCCCGCATGGACCGCCCGGCCACAATCAGCGCCGCCATCAACCCGAAGATCGCGCCGCTGGCGCCGACACTGAGCGTGTTCACCGGGCCGAAGGTGTAGGACGCGATACTGCCCCCGAGAGCCGCCAGCAGGTACAGGACGATGAACCGGACGTGGCCGAAGAGGGACTCCAGTTGCGGGCCGATGACCCACAGCACGTACATGTTGAAGGCGATGTGCAGGATTCCCCCGTGCAGGAAGGCTGCGGTGAGCAGCCGCCACCACTCACCTCCCAGGGACACCGCGAGCGGCGACATGCCCCACTGGCTGACCACGGCATCCATTCCGGCCACCAGTTCCAGGAGGAAGGCGACCAGATTGATGCCGATGAGCACCTGGGTGACCGTGGCCTTGCGGACCGGCTGCCCGCCCATCGGGGTGAGCGGGGACCGCTGCTCCGCCCGGCCCTGCGTCACACAGTCCGGGCACTGGAACCCGACGCTGGCGTCCACCATGCAGTCCGGACAGATCGGCCGCTGACAGCGGGCGCAGGCGATGTAGGTCTCGCGGTCCGGGTGCCGGTAGCAGGAGGGGGGAGCGGTGGGCTCGCTCAGGAGTCACTCCGCTCGACGGTCACCGAGTTGATGACGACGTCCTCCCGGGGGCGGTCCTGCCCCCCCGTGGGGACCCCCTCGATCGCATCGACGACGTCCTGTCCCTCGACCACTTTGCCGAAGATCGTGTGCTTGGCGTTGAGCCACGGCGTCTCGGCGGTGGTGATGAAGAACTGCGAGCCGTTGGTGTTGGGGCCCGCATTGGCCATCGCCAACAGGTACGGCTGGTCGAACGACAACTCCGGGTGGATCTCGTCGGCGAAGCGGTACCCCGGACCCCCCGTGCCGGTGCCGAGCGGATCGCCCCCCTGGATCATGAAGCCGGGGATGACCCGATGGAAGATCACGCCGTCGTACAGCGGATCGGTGGAGGTCTTCCCCGTGGCGGGGTTGGTCCACTCGATCTCGCCGGTGGCCAGGCCGGTGAAGTTGCGGACGGTCTTGGGGGCGTGGTTGTCGAACAGCTCGACCTTGATGTCGCCCTTGTTGGTGTGCAGTGTTGCGAATGTCGTCACGGGTCGATCCTGCCACACGACCCGCGCCCCGACCGGGTGGAGGCGAAGGGACTTGAACCCTCAACCCCCGCCTTGCAAAGGCGGTGCTCTGCCAGTTGAGCTACGCCCCCGGGTCCCCCGTCACCGGGGGCTCGGGTGGTCACTTGGAGCCGTTGGCCTTGTCCTTGGCCGCTTTGGGCATATTGTCGCCGGTATCCTTGGCCGCCGGAGCGTCCTTGTCACCGTCGGTCGGGGCGGCCGGGCTGTCGGGGGCCTTCTCCTCGACCTTGGCAGCCGGGGGGGCCGTCTCGGTCTCGGGAGCGGCGCTGTCGAAGACCGGTTGGTACGCGGTCGTGAGGTCCGGGGCGTTGGTCGCCTCGCTCCACAGGTCGTCCTCGGCGCGGGAGGCCATCCGCTGGCGGTAGACCATGTAGCCGGCGCCGGCGGCAGCGCCGACGAGCAGGAGTTTGGTGAAAGCCTTCATGCTTCCCACCCCTTCGTGTTGACGGGTGCTGGACAGCACATCACCGCCAGCGTGGGCCTAGATGGACTTGAACCATCGACCTCTTCCTTATCAGGGAAGCGCTCTAACCAGGCTGAGCTATAGGCCCGCGAACACCCGCAAGGATAGCGGCCGGTCGGGGGGGGTCGAAATCGGGTCACCCGGCGTGCGGGCCGGTCAGGAGTCGTCGGTCAGGGTGACCTGGAGGCCCCCGGTGATCCCCACGGACAGGTTGTAGAGGAAGGCGAACAACGTGGCCAGCGCGGTGAGGAGGATGATCTCCAGACCGGCCATCAGCGCAGCCGCTCCCACGACGCGGGAGAACGAGAAGATCCCGGCGATGTCGATGCTGCCGGCTCCCCCACCCGCGATGTCATTGAGCGTGCGGGTCAGGGCGTCCAGGGTGCCGCTGAGCGACAACATGGCCCAGAGGACCGTGACGGCCACCACGAGCACGATGCCGATGGCGATCGACAGCATGAAGGCGTTCTTCATCACGGACCAGGGGTCCACATGCGTGACGAAGAGGTGGGCGTGGCGGGCACGAGCCTTGGGGGCGGGCGCATCAGCGCGGGACATTCGCTCCTCCTGTTCCCCGGCGATCGGCGTTGCGGGCATGGCCGTAGTGTCCGCGGTCGCGACGACCCGCGGTCGGGTGGCGGTCCCCCCGGTACTGCTCCCGTTCGACATCGGGCCTCCTTGTGGCCTGACTCAACCCGATCACGGTTGCTCCGTGCTGTCGGGCGCGTCCGCCACCTCGGCGAGAGTACTCGTCCCGGTGTCGGACTGCGGTGTTTCCTCCGAGTCGACGCCCGCGACGGACTCCGCCTCGGTCACGATCCCGGCTACCTCGTCGTCGTCCCGCTCTATCGCACGGGCAACGGCGACTACCGATTGTCCCTCATTAAGTCCCATGAGTGAAACGCCCATGGTGTCACGGCCCGTAGCACGCACGTCGCCCACCGGGCAGCGGATGACCACACCTGTGTCCGCAATGGCGAAGATCTCATCCCCGAGACCGCAGACCAGGGCTCCCACGAGGCCGCCCCGTTCGCTGACCAGACGCATCGCCCGGACTCCCTTGATGTTGCGGCCCTTACGGGCCCAGTCCGCGACCGGGGTGCGTTTGGCGAAGCCGCCGTCGGTCACGGTCACCAGGAAGGCGTCGCCGCCGACCACCTGCATGGCCAGCAGTTCGTCCCCGGCCGCGAGCCGGATCCCCCCGACGCCGCTCGTGGTGCGCCCCATGGGGCGCAGGGTGGCGTCATCGGCTGCGAACCGGGCGGACATGCCCTTGCGGGAGACGAGGAGCACGTCATCGTCAGCCGATACCAGTTCCGCGGAGATCAGCTCGTCGTCGCCCACCAGGTTGATCGCATTGATGCCGCCGGTGCGATTGGACTCGTACTCCGTGAGTGAGGTCTTCTTGACCCGTCCGGAGCGGGTGGCCAGGACCAGGTAGGGGGCGTCCTCGTAGGTCCGCAACGCCATCACCTGGGCGATGCCCTCGTCCGGCTGGAATGCCAGCAGGTTGGCCACGTGTTGGCCTTTGGCGTCGCGGCCGGCCTCCGGCAACTGGTACGCCTTGGCGCGGTAGACCCGCCCCTTGGTGGTGAAGAACAGGATCCACTGGTGGGTGCTGGTGACGAACAGGTGCTGTACGACGTCGTCGGCCCGCAGCTGGGCGCCCTTCACTCCCTTGCCGCCGCGGCGCTGGGAGCGGTACATGTCAAGGGAGGTGCGTTTCGCGTAGCCGGAGCGCGTGATGGTCACTACGACGTCGGTCTCGGCGATGAAGTCCTCATCCGCCATGTCACCGTCCCAGGCGGCGAACTGCGTGCGGCGGTCGTCCCCGTAGCGGTCCACGATCTCGCGCAACTCGTCGGCCACGATCTCCCGTTGTCGCTCGGGCCGCTCGAGGATGTCGGTGAGGTCCGCGATCTTGGCCATGAGCTCCTCGTACTCGTCGAGGATCTTCTGCCGTTCAAGGGCGGCCAACCGCCGCAACTGCATGTCCAGGATGGCGGTGGCCTGGATCTCGTCGATCTCGAGCAGTTCCATCAGACCGCTGCGGGCGTCCTCCACCGTGGGAGAGCGGCGGATGAGGGCGACGACCTCGTCGATCGCGTCCAGAGCTTTGAGGTACCCGCGCAGGATGTGAGCCCGCTCCTCGGCCTTGCGCAGGCGGTAGCGGGTGCGCCGCTGGATGACCTCGATCTGGTGGTTGATCCAGTGCCTGATGAACCGGTCCAGGGTGAGGGTCCGGGGCACCCCGTCCACGAGGGCGAGCATGTTGCACCCGAAGGTGTCCTGCAGCTGCGTGTGTTTGTAGAGGTTGTTGAGGACCACCTGGGCGACGGCGTCCTTCTTCAGTTCGATGACCAGCCGCATCCCGGTGCGCGACGAGGAGTCGTCCCGGACGTCGGCGATCCCGGCGATCTTGCCGTCCCGCACCAGTTCCGCGATCTTGGCCAGCAGGTTGTCGGGGTTCACCTGGTACGGGAGCTCGGTGACGACCAGCAACTGCTTGCCGTTGCGCTCCTCTTCGACCTCGACGACGGCGCGCATGACCACCGAGCCCCGTCCGGTCCGGTACGCCTCGTCGATGCCGCGTCGGCCGGCGATCAGACCGCCGGTGGGGAAGTCGGGTCCCTTGATGCGTTCGATCAGAGCCTCGAGCAGCTCCTCGCGCTCGGCCTCGGGGTGGGTGAGCGCCCACAGCGCGCCGTCGGCGACCTCGCGCAGGTTGTGCGGCGGGATGTTCGTGGCCATGCCGACGGCGATCCCCGCTGACCCGTTGACCAGCAGGTTCGGGAAGCGCGCCGGCAGGACCACCGGCTCGGCTGTCTTGCCGTCGTAGTTGGGGATGAAGTCGACGGTCTCCTCGTCGATGTCGCGCACAACCTCCATGGCCAGCGGCGCCATCTTGCACTCGGTGTAACGCATGGCCGCCGCCGGGTCGTTGCCCGGGGACCCGAAGTTTCCCTGCCCGATGACCAGGGGGTACCGCAGGCTCCACGGCTGGGCCAAGCGGACGAGGGTGTCGTAGATCGCGCTGTCGCCATGCGGGTGGTAGTTACCCATGACGTCGCCGACCACGCGGGCACACTTGCTGGTCGCCCGGTCCGGGCGGTACCCGCCGTCATACATCGCGTAGATCACGCGGCGGTGCACCGGCTTCAGGCCGTCCCGCACATCCGGCAGCGCCCGGGACACGATGACCGACATCGCGTAGTCGAGATAGGAGCGCTGCATCTCAGTCTGCAGGTCGACCGGCTCGATGCGCGGCTCGATGATGGAGATCTCGTCGTCAGGCACGGGTCACCTCGCGATGGTGGTCGGCGGTCATCGGTCAGATGTCCAGGAAGCGGACATCGCGGGCGTTGCGCTGGATGAAGGAACGGCGGGACTCGACGTCCTCCCCCCTCAGCACACTGAACATGTCGTCGGCCTGCGCCGCGTCGTCCAGAGTGACCTGGAGCATGATGCGGCGGCTGGGGTCCATCGTGGTCTCCCACAACTCGCTGGCGTTCATCTCGCCCAGACCCTTGTACCGCTGGACCTCTTCGCCCTTCTTCATGCGCCGGCCTTCGGCAGTGCCCGCCTCGATGAGGGCGTCGCGCTCCCGGTCGGAGTAGGCGTACTCGGCGACGCCGTTGGACCACTCGATCTTGTACAGCGGCGGCTGGGCCAGGTAGATGTGGCCGTCTTCGACCAGCGGTTTCATGTAGCGGTAGAGGAAGGTCAGCAGCAGGGTGCGGATGTGCTGCCCGTCGATGTCCGCGTCGGCCATCAGGACCAGTTTGTGATAGCGCAGCTTGGCGACGTCGAACTCCTCGCCCACCCCGGTGCCCAGGG
This sequence comes from Actinomycetota bacterium, assembly GCA_029978705.1. Lineage (GTDB taxonomy): Bacteria > Actinomycetota > Actinomycetes > S36-B12 > CAIWTL01. Next base: position 34,141 of record JAPOIY010000011.1, on the reverse strand, counting down.
CGGAGATGATGGCCTGGACCTCGTTGTTGCCCAGCGCGCGGTCCGGGGTCGCCTTCTCGACATTGAGGATCTTGCCTCGGATGGGCAGGATCGCCTGGGTCTTGGGGTCGCGACCGCTCCGGGCGCTACCGCCGGCCGAGTCCCCCTCGACGATGAACAACTCGTTGTCCTCGGGATCGCGGCCGGAACAGTCGATCAGCTTGCCGGGCAGCCCGGCGCCGCCGAGCAGACCCTTACGGTTACGGGCCAGATCGCGGGCCTTGCGGGCCGCCAAGCGGGCCGACGCCGCGTCGACGGACTTGCGGGCGATCATCTTGCCCTCGCCGGGATTGGCTTCGAACCAGGCCCCCAGGTGGTCGTTGACCATCTTCTGCACGAAGGTCTTGGCCTCGGTGTTGCCGAGCTTCCCCTTCGTCTGGCCCTCGAACTGGGGTTCGGCCAGTTTGACCGAGACGATGGCGGTCAGCCCTTCGCGGATGTCCTCACCCGACAGGTTGGGCTGCTTGTCCTTGAGGATCCCCCAGTCCCGGGCGAACTTGTTCATCAACGTGGTGAGGGCCGCGCGGAATCCCTCTTCGTGGGTTCCCCCGCCGACGGTGTTGATGGTGTTGGCGAAGGTGTACACCGACTCGCTGAACCCCTGGTTCCACTGCAGGGCCACCTCCGCGGTCATCCGGCGGTCGCCCGCCTCGTCCTCGAAGTGCACGACGCTCGGGTTCGCGGCCCCCTTGCTGGAGTTGAGGTGACGCACGAAGTCGGCGATACCACCGGCGTAGTGGTAGGTCACCTCGCGCTCGAGTTGGTCCTCCACGTCCTCGTCGGACAGGCCGGGCTCGTCGGGGGTCGGGTCGCGCTCGTCCCGCAGGGTGATGGTCAGGCCCTTGTTGAGGAATGCCATCTCCTGGAACCGACGCGACAGGGTCTCGAAGTCGTAGTGGGTGGTCTCGAAGATCGCGTCGTCGGCCCAGAAGGTGATCGTGGTGCCGGTCTCCGTGGTCTCCTCGCCGCGGACCAGATCCGCCTCGGGCGCCCCGACGAGGTACGACTGGCTCCACGTGGCCCCGTCACGGCGAACCATGACCGCCAACCGGGACGACAGGGCGTTCACGACCGAGACCCCGACGCCGTGCAGCCCGCCGGACACCGAGTACCCGCCGCCGCCGAACTTCCCGCCCGCGTGCAGGACGGTCAGGACGACCTCCACGGCCGGACGGCCTTCGCTCTCCTGGATGTCCACGGGGATACCGCGCCCGTTGTCGGTGACCCGCACACCCCCATCGGCGAGCAGCACCACCTCGATGGTGTCGCAGAACCCGGCCATCGCCTCGTCGACAGCGTTGTCCACGACCTCGTAGACCAAGTGGTGCAGACCCCGCTCTCCGGTGGAACCGATGTACATGCCGGGACGCTTGCGGACGGCTTCGAGGCCCTCGAGGACGGTGATGGCGCTGGCGTCGTACGACACGCACACTCCTTCGTGGCAGGGCCCCGCAGTCAGGTGGGGAGGACAACCGAACGGTTGTAGACCCCGATTCTACCCTGTTCCCGGACGACTCCTTGCACACGCAGGGCCGAGAAGGCCGATTTCCCGGCCCCGACCCCGGGGTGCGATCCCCCCCACTGAACCAGGGGTGGCGGGCCGCAAATCACTCCAGCGGGAGGGTGTCCTCCGGGGGAACGGGCGGGGGAAGGCGGGGACTGCGCCGGCCGGTACGCACCGTCCAGCCGCCGGAGACGCGTCGGCCCGGCCCCCGCACCACGAGCCGGGTCACGATGCCCGGGCCGATCTCGTCGTCGATACGCCGGGAGATGCGGTCGGTGAGGTACCGCACCTGCATCTCCCACTCCTGCGAGTCCGCCTCGATGACCAGTTCCCCCCCGCGCTCCAGCGGCGTGAAGGCACCGACACTCACATGGCGCGCCACCTGCTCGCCGACGATCTGCTGCCACCGCTGGGCCACCCCGGCCACGGCGAGGGCCGTCGCGAAGTCGTTGCCGTCGATCCACTGGCTGAGCATGCCCCCCAGCAGCTGGGGGTCCCTCTCGTCCGGCCCGGCACTCGACATCGTCGGCGGGGTCACGGGCCGGCGCCGCCGACCGGCCTGCTGGGCCGCGGCCCGCACCCGCCCCAGGGCGGCGAGCGCGGGATCCTCGGTCACCCCACCACCCTACGAGCGAGGGCCGTCACCCCTCCGCGAGGGTCAGCGGCCCGGGCTTGTCCGAGGGTCCGGTGGCCTCCGTGGCCAGTTTCACCAGAGCACTGGGAGCCGAGGTATCGAGCACGCAGGCGCCGGAGGCGTTCCACTCATAGATGGTCCCCGGTGGCGTCAGCGTCACGTTGGTGAACGAGTAGGTGCTGATATTCCCTGGCGTCGGCGCGGTGGGGCGGAAGGTGAGCCGGAACTGCGTCCCGGCCAGAGCCACCAAACCGGCTTCCTCGTCCGCATTCGCGGCCGTCACATAGGGAGTGGACGCACAGGAAGAATCCAAGAACACCGGCGAACCCATGGCCGCCACCCGGCCATTCGGCTGGTACGAGTAGATCCGGTCGCCGACCAGGACCAGCACGAAGAAGGCGGCATCGCCGGGGAATATCGACACCAGGGAACCCAGAGTGGCTCCGGTGCCGTCCTTGACCACCAACTTGGGCCCCGTGGCACCGGTACTCCCCTGCGGTCCCTGGGGTCCGGTCGATCCCGGCGAGCCGGTACTCCCCTGCGGGCCCTCCTGGTTCCAGGTGACCTTCTTCCAACCCTTGGCACACTTACGTTTCTTGGTGCCGGTGAGCATGCGCATCTCACCGGTCTTCTTCTTGACGCACGCGGAGACCGTCCCGGCTGAGGCCGGCGCGACCGGGCCCACCGCCGCGAGGCCCGCCACCACCACGATTCCCCCGGTGAAGACTGCTGTGAACCGCCGCATGACCGCCTCCTCTGACGTGCTATCCGCACGGTAAGTCGAGAGGGTCTCTTTTCGCGCCGTAATCGGCGCACATCACCCGGTCACTCGATGTGGGTGACGCCGTCGACCCTGGTGACCTGCAGCGACCGCGCGTGGAGTTGCGCGGGCACGTCGGCGGCCACCGCCGCCGTCACCAGGATCTGCTCCGCTCCGGTCACGGCGTCCAGCAGCCGCTCCCGCCGCACCTCGTCGAGCTCGGCGAACACATCGTCGAGGATCAGGACGGGCGGGTCGTCGCCGATCCGGTTCAGCACGTCGAACGACGCCAACTGGAGCGCGAGGGCCAGGGACCACGCCTCACCGTGGCTGGCGTGGGTGCGGGCCGGCGGTCCGTTGAGGTTGATACCGATGTCGTCGCGGTGGGGTCCGATCAACGTGCCCCCCCGCCGGATCTCGTCCCGGTGCCGCTCCCGCAGCGCTTCGGACAGCGCCGACGCGAGTTCCTCGCGGCTGTGCCAGGCGGGGACCGCGGACTCGTAGGAGATGGTCACCTCGTCGTCCTGCGGACTGATCCGTCGGTATGCGTCGACCACCACGTCGGACAGCTGCTGGACGGCGTTGTAGCGACCCCACGCGAGTTCGGCGGCGATCGGCGCATACCTCTCGTCCCAGGCTGCCAGCACAGCCTCCGCCTCGCGGGTCGGAGCGGCCACGAGGGAGCGCAGCGCCGCATTGCGTTGTTTCAGCGCTCGCTCGAAGTCGCTGCGCACCCCCAGATAGCGCGGGGCGACCTGCACCATCACGCTGTCGAGGAACCGGCGCCGGTCGGCCGGCTCCCCCTTGACCAGCCGGAGGTGTTCCGGTGCGAAGACGCAACTGCGGACGATGCCCACCACGTCCCGGGTGCGGCCCACTGCCTGGCCGTTGACCTGAATCCGGTTCGCGCGCCCGGGATTCAGTTGGATCTCGACGGTGGTGGACCGTTCCCCGGTCGCCACAGTCGTGCGGATGACGGCATGATCGGCGCCCGTTCGCACCAGAGGGGCGTCACCGTGGACGCGGTGGCTGTCGAGGGCCGAGCTGTAGATGATGCCTTCCACGAGGTTGGTCTTGCCCCGGCCGTTGGGGCCGACGAGTACGACCGGCCCAGCCGACAGGTCGAGTTCGCAACTCTCATAGGAGCGGAAGTCCCGCAGCTCGAGCCGGGAGACCCACACCGTTCGGCTGCTCGGTCGATCAGTTGCTGAGACGCACCGGCATGAGCAGGTACTGGTAGGAGGTGTCGTCCCCCGCCGGGCTGAGGACGGCCGGCTTGTTCGCGGTGGTGAAGGACAACGTCGTCTGGTCGGTGCCGACCGCCGTGAGGCCATCGAGCAGATAGTCGGGGTTGAACGCGATCTCGATCGGGTCCCCGGACATCTCGCACTCCAGCGACTCGCTGGCGTTCGCGTCGTCATAGGCACCGGCCCGCAGCAGCACCTCACCGTCGCTGAACTGCAGCCGGATGGGGGTGGTACGTTCGGCGGCCACCAGCTTCACGCGCTTGGCGGCTTCCGTCAGGGCGGCCGTGGCCACGGTGGCCACCGTGTGGGACTCCGAGGGCAGCAGTTGTTCGTACCGGGGGAAGTCGCCGGCGAGCAGGCGGGTGACCAACTCTCGATCGCCCAGTCCGAAACCGATCCGGCCGTCATCCCCCTCCCCCAGGGCGATCTGGACCGCGTCCGCGTGTCCCAGAGAACGGCCGAGCTCATGCAGTTGCCGGGCCTTCACGAGGGCGAAGTGCTCGCCCCCAGCGGCGGGCTGCCAGGGGATGTCGCGCACTGCCAACCGGTACCGGTCCGTCGCCGCCATCCGCATGGAGGTGGCCGTCAGCTCCACCCTGATCCCGGTGAGCACCGGCAGCGTGTCGTCGCGGGAGGCGGCGATGGCGACCTGGGCCACAGCTGCAGCGAAGTCCGATGCACTGACCTGCCCCGCGTGCGGGGGGAGTTCCGGGAGGGCCGGGTAGTCCTCGACCGCCATGGTGGGCAATCCGAAGGTGGAGCGGCCACAGCGAACACTGACACGATTGCCTTCCAGCCCGAGTTCGACGGGTTGGGCGGGCAACGCCTTGGCGATCTCGGCGAGGAGTCGGCCGTTCACCACAGCTGTGCCAGGTTCATCGATGACGGCGGGGACGTCAGCCTTGGCCGAAACCTCGAGGTCGAACGCAGCGAGCTGGATCGCATCGCCGTCACCACTCAGCCGCACCCCGGTGAGAACCGGTGTCGTCGGACGGCTGGGAAGAGTGCGGGCCGCCCACGCGACAGCCTCGGCGAACTCCTCCTGCTCGACCCTGATCTTCATTACGCCCTCCCAGATGGCCCGCCCCCGCGTGCCAGTGGCCAATCCTTACATACCGTCGCCGCCTGGCGGCACGATCCACGGGCCGCGCCGTTGTCCCCACACCTGATGGTGGGCTTCAGATCATGGATGGAGAGGTTCCGTCATCGTCATAGGAACTGGGGACAGTGTGGACAGTCGCCACCGGGAGCGCGGAGCAGGCGTGGCGTGATCCAGAGGGGGTGTGGGTGCCGCCCCGGAAACTGTGGACACCGGTGGACGACGGGCGGACGGAACACCACTTACGCGTCATCGTCCCGAATCACACAGATGTCGATCCGCAGGGCGTGAACAGCCGGTGCACATGTTGCACGGGTGTCATTAGGGGACCGGTGACGGTCGAGCCGGAGTCAGCGGTAGAGGTCGTCCACGCGCTGGTCCCACTCCCGCAGGAGGAGACCCTCGGCCGCCATGGCGACGGCAGCGGCGACGGCGACGACGGCGGAAACGCGAGGAAGGTTCACGTCACCTCTTCTATCCGGCGTAGGTGTCGGCGAAACATCGAGAGTGTTTCCCAGATGTAAGGAGCGCAGGAGTTGCATGGTCAGAAGGAGCGGTTGGCGCGTGCCTCGGCCTTGATACGGGACGTCAGATCGGCCACCTGGTTGTACAGGCTGCGGCGCTGCGCGATCTCCTTGCGGATCTTGCGCTCGGCGTGCATGACAGTGGTGTGGTCTCGCCCCCCGAAGGCCTGGCCGACTTTGGGGAAGGACAGGTCCGTCAGTTCCCGGCAGAGGTACATGGCGACCTGGCGGGCCACAACGAGAGTGCGGCTGCGCGACGTGCCGCACAGGTCGTCGATGGTGAAGCCGTAGTACTGGGCACTCTCGGCCATGATCAGGCCCGCGGAGACCTCCGGCCTCGCCTGATCGGTGATGAGGTCCTTGAGTACCTCCTGAGCAAGATCCCGGTCGACGGGAACGCTGTTGAGGCTGGCGAATGCGGTCACGCGGATGAGGGATCCTTCGAGTTCCCGGATGTTGCTGGAGATCCGGTCGGCGATGTACTCGAGGACGTCGTCGGGCACGTTCATGCCCTCCTGGTTGGTCTTCTTGCGGAGGATCGCGATGCGGGTCTCGAGGTCCGGCGGCTGGACGTCGGTGATGAGACCCCACTCGAAACGGGATCGCATCCGGTCCTCGAAGTCCGGCAGTTGGCGGGGATGGATGTCGCAGGTGACGACGATCTGTTTGCTGTTGTTGTGCAGGGTGTTGAAGGTGTGGAAGAACTCCTCCTGCGTCTGCACCTTGCCGCTGAGGAACTGGATGTCGTCCACCAGGAGAAGGTCGACGTCGCGGTAACGCCGCTGGAACACGGCGGCCTTGTCGTCCCGGATCGAGTTGATGAACTCGTTCGTGAACTCCTCGCTGGAGACGTAGCGCACCCGCGTGCCCGAGTACATCTCCTTGGTGTAGTGGCCGATGGCGTGCAGGAGGTGGGTCTTGCCCAGACCACTCTCGCCGTAGATGACCAGCGGGTTGTAGGCGCGAGCAGGTTGTTCGGCGGCGGCCACCGCAGCCGCATGCGCGAAGCGGTTGCTGGAGCCGATGACGAAGGTGTCGAACGTGTAGCGGGGATTGAGGCGGCTCTCCTCGAGACGAGGGGTGCCGGGCCCACCGCTTCCGGGGCGGATCGGGTCGGTGTAGGTGCGGTCGGCGTGGGTCGGCACCAGCGGACTCACCGTCGAGGTCGGGCGCGCTTCGGGCACAGGTCGTTCGGTGGCGGGCGCGTAGGTGGCGTCGGCGACCACATCCGTGGTGGCCTCGTCCGGTCCGGGCGCCAGCGCCGGGTCGACGGTCAGGGCCAGCTGTACCCGCTGGCCCATGTGGCGGCCCAGGCAGTCGGCCATGGGAATCCGGTGGCGGGTCTCGACCGCGTCCTTGGTGAAGTCATTGGGGACGGCGACCACCACGGTGTGGCCCACTATGCCGACCGGGCAGGTCAGTTCCAGGATCGCCCGCTGATGCGGAGTGACCTCCCCGTCCGCGACCTCGCTGAGTACCGCCGGCCAGATCGCGTTCAGATCCGTCATCCTGTGAGCCCCTCACTGCCATCGTCCCGGTGATCTTCCAGCAGCCGACATAACGATTCACAACGTTATGCACAGGCTGTGGACATGTTCTCGACCCCGTTGCGCACCCCGCCCGGTGGTCCCCTCCCAGTGCCGGTGTGACCTTAGTCGCACCGTCCCCGAAGCCGTCAAGGTGAATCTGAACAATTCCCGTAACTTCTCGTTCCCGACGGCGTGTCGTACAGCCGTTCGGGTACTGGCCTCTCGTATCGTGCCACATTCCCGGAGGCGGGCCACACAGGTTTGACCGCCGCCACGCCGCTCCGTACCGTAGAGGGGTTGCCCACCGGCCAGCCGCCTCTCGGCGTCCCTGGCGGGTGGTGCCCGACCAGCCGAACTTCCCCAGGAGAAACCGATGTCGAAGCGCACGTTCCAGCCGAACAACCGGCGGCGAGCGAAGAAGCACGGCTTCCGCTTGCGGATGCGGACCCGCGCGGGCCGGTCGATCGTGAACGCCCGCCGTTCCCGCGGCCGCGCCAAACTGACCGCCTGACTGAGCGTATGCTGCCCCGGCGGCATCGGCTCACCGACAGCCGGATGTTCGCAGCTGCGGTGCGAGCCGGGCGGCGGATCCCCAGCGGGCCCGTCATCGGCCACCTGCTGGTCGACGCAGATGCGGCCGATCCACCCCGGCTCGGACTCATCGTCTCCAAGCAGGTCGGAGACTCGGTCCGGCGACATCGGGTGAGCCGCATCATGCGCCACGCGGCGGCACCGGGCCTGCGCGGCCTGCCCGCTGGGTCCGTACTGGTCCTGCGGGCGTTACCGGCTGCCGGTCGGGACCCGGAGGCCGTCGCCGGTGCCGTCGCCCGGATCCTGGAAAGGGCCACGCGTGCCGCCCCCTGAGCGGAGTCCGTTGGCCACCTTGTTGTGGTGGCTGGGATGGCCCGTCCGCTTCGTCCTGCTCGGTCTGATCCGCGGGTATCAGAAGCTCCTCTCGCCCCTCCTGCCGCCGTCCTGCCGCCTCTATCCGTGTTGTTCGGAGTACGGCCGGCACGCGATCGAACGTCACGGCGCCTTCAAGGGAACGGTGCTGACCACTGCCCGGGTCGCCCGCTGCAACCCCTGGAACAAGGGCGGCATCGACCAGGTGCCGCTGCGGGGGGAGTGGCGCTCCCCGGTGAACCCGGACGGCTCGGCGCGGCCCCCCTCGGGAACGAACCGGACAACCTGACCGATTCACCGCGCGTCGCCCGCCGGAAGTGGCAACCATACGGAGGGTGAACGGACAGCAAAAGGTCACCACCGTACTCGTGGTGGTCGTCGTCACCCTGCTCGCCGCCGTGTGGCTCAACGTCACGGCGATGTCCCCCAGCCAGCCGCTGGCGGGGGGCAATACCGACGCGGCGACCGCACCTCCCTTCGACGCCTCCAAGGGGATCAAACCCAGCTCGTTCTACACCCCGCCCGATCCGCTGCCCCAACAGCCGGCGGGCACCGTGCTGCGCTCCGAGTCCATCGACGACGCCCCGGAGGGAACTGCGGCCTGGCGGCTGCTGTACCTGAGCCGGGACAACACCGGAGACCCGGTGGCCGTCTCCGCCCTGTACGTCGAGCCCACCACGCCCCCCACACAGGGCAACCGCTTCCCGCTGATGGCCTTCGCGCACGGCACCACGGGCATCGGGGTCGAGTGCGGGATGTCCCAGGCACCGTTCGAGGACAAGACCGCGGGCAACGAGTACTGGCGCACCCTGATCGGACCGATGGTGTCGGCCGGCTACGCCGTGGTGGCCACCGACTACGAGGGCATGGGGGCACCGGGCAATGCGACCTACCTCCTGCGCAAACAGTCCTACGACGTGTTGGACAGCCTGCGGGCGGCGCTGACCCTGCGGCCCCAGCGGCTCGACAGTCTCAATCTGGGGGTACTCGGGCACAGTGAGGGGGGCTACGTCGCGCTGACCACGGCCGACATGGCCGCCGAGTACGCCCCCGAGTTGTCGATCCGGGGATCCGTGGCGCAGGCCCCCGGTGGCGTGCCCCCGATCCCGGCGGCCATCAACGCCCTCCTGGGATCGACGGGCGGCGACGGCCCCACCCCGCGCAGCGGATACATCACCGACCTCAGCACGTCGTGGAACGAGACCTACCCGGACATCTCCAACGCCCAGGACTGGTACACCGCGGATGGGGCGAAACTCATCCCGCAAGCCGCGAAACTGTGCCAGGGAGCCCAGTTGGACTTCCTCGACAAGCCGTTCCACGACTACTTCAACTCGAAGGTGCCGATCGACCTGGCCAAGATCCCGGCGATGGAACAGCCGCTCGTCCACCACAGCGCCATCCCCATCCTCATCCAGCAGGGTGACCTGGACGTCGGGGTGGTGCCGCAGTTGACGCGGGCGATGGCCGTCCAGGGATGCGCGCTCGGCGACAAGGTCCACTATGAGGCCTACCCCAACGACGTGCACCGCTCGGTGCAGTACACGGCACGGGGACCGTTCCTGAACTGGCTGAACGCACGTTTCTCGGGAGAACCGATGACCGACTACTGCGAAGGGTGGTGATGACCGTGGCTGCCGCAGTGTTCGCGATCATCGCGGGACTTGTCGCCCTGCTGGGACTGACGGGGAAGATCACCGTGCCGCGGCCGTGGATGCGCACGATGCTCGCCGGCCTGCCCGTGGTGGCGATCGCGGGGGCGACCTTCGGCCCCAACGGGTGGACGCTGACCACGGTGATTGCCATGACGGTCGCGGTGCTGGCGGGGATGTTGGCCTCTCTCATCGGGCCAGCCGAACTCGCCTCCCCCGCCGGGCACTGGGTGGCCCAGGCCTGGCGGCTCACGTCCGTTCTTCTCGTAGGAATCGTGCTCGGCTCCGCAGTGATCCGCTGGGGGAGCAGCATCGTGGCGCCGATGCCCCTGATCAGCCCGCGCGACCTTGCCCTCGTGCTGGTGGTCGCGGCGGTCGCTGCCGCCGCGCGGGGCGGAAGCCTACGCGGGCTCGTGAGCACCGGGACCGTCATCCTCCTCGTCCTGTTCGTGCTGGTGCTGTTGGCGGGCTTCGGCGCCGGCACCCCGGGAACCGTGGCCGCTCCCCTGATGTCGGTCACCCAGCCGACGAGCACGTGGCTGTTCCTCCTCGTCGTCTTCGTCCTGGCGGCGAGCAATCCCGCTTTGCGGCAGATCCGGGCCGAGGGTCAGTCCATCGTGCCGGGCACCATCATCCTCGCGGTGGTGATGCTCCTCGGGCTGGCGGCGCTGTTGTCGTTCAGCGGGGGGTACGTGACCCTCCCGTCGTTCGGCTTCGGGACCGTGGCCGGCTACATCGGGTTCGCCAGCCCGGCACTGAGCGCGCTGGTGGGGGGCCTGGTCGTGATCGTGGTGCTGGCGGCAGCGGTCCTCGCCTACCGCGGTGTCTTCACCACCCACTACTCATTCCGGGGCGGCACGGCGCCGGTGGACCACTGGTGGCGCTCCCGCTGGTTCGTCGCAGTGGTCATCGGGGTCATCGCCCTCGTGACGGCGCTGTACCCGATCCCGCAGGAACCCATCCTCTGGTTGGCGGCCCTCTTCGCCGTGTCCGGGTGGGTGGTGGCCTGGTGGGCCGGCCGACAGCCGGACGACGCGGACGCCGAGGGAATTGACCCGGTGGCGGTGGGTCAGGGACGATCGGAGTCCCCCGGCCACTGAGGCGCGGCTGTTTGACCCCGAGTACGGTCCGTTCCGGGGCAGCAGTCACACTGGACCTCACCCGACCTTGGAGTTCCGCCCGTGTTCGTTCTGGACTGGCTGAAGACCGCCGTCTCGTGGATTCTCGTTCAGTTCCACTCGGTCTTCGGCGCGGTGCTGGGCGAAGGAAGCGGCTGGGCCTGGGCCCTGTCGATCGTCGGCCTCGTCGTCGTCATCCGCATCCTCTTGATCCCGCTCTTCGTGAAGCAGATCAAGGCGCAGCGCAACATGCAGCTGATCCAGCCGCAGATCAAGGAGATCCAGAAGAAATACGCCGGCGACCGGGAGCGCCAGAGCCAGGAGATGATGAAGCTGTACCGGGAGTCCGGTACCAATCCCCTCTCCTCGTGTCTGCCGATCCTGCTGCAGATGCCGATCTTCTTCGCCCTGTTCAATGTGCTGCAGGGCATCGCGATGTACAACCCGGCCGACCCGAACTACACCGCGCCCGGGGTGTTCGCGTGGCCGCAGTACACCGATCTGCTGCCCCTGGCGCACAACGCCGAGATCTTTGGCGTGCCGCTGTATGCCACGTTCGTGCACGCGGACGAGACCCCCAGCCCCCTCAACACCCGGATCCTCACCGTCATCCTGATCCTGCTGATGACGGCGACGACGTTCACCACCCAGCGCCAACTCATCGTCAAGAACACGGCGGGGGACAACCCGATCGTGCGGCAGCAGAAGATCCTGCTGTACGTCTTCCCCCTGATGTTCGCGATCGGTGGCATCAACTTCCCCGTGGGTGTGCTGATCTACTGGTTCACCACCAACCTGTGGTCGATGGGGCAGCAGTTCTGGGTCATCCGCAACAACCCGCAGCCGAACACCCCGGCGCATGACGCCTATCTCCAACGGCAGGCCGAGAAGGAAGCCCGCAAGGCGGTCAAACGCGGCGACGTTCCCTCCGTCGAGGAGGCGCTCAAGCCAGCCGCGACACCCCCGCCCAAACGGGTGCAACCCAAGAAGCAGAGCCGCAGCCAGCGTCGGCGCGGTGGAACCGACTCCCCCGGACAGGAGAGCGAACAATGAGTGCCGAGGATACCGAAACCGTAGTAGAAACTAGCGAAGAGGTCGGGATCGACAGCGCCGCAGGCGAACCCGCCACGGAATCCGTGGTCGCGGTGGAGACAGGCGGCGAGTCGGAGGAGGGCCCCACCCTGGCAGACGAGGGCGACGTCGCCGCGGACTACCTGGAGGGCCTCCTCGACATCATCGACATCGACGGGGACATCGACATCAGCGTCGCGAACGGCCGCCCGGCCGTGGCCGTCATCGAGGTCGACAAGGGCGACCTGGAACACCTCGTGGGCCCGGACGGCTCGGTGCTGACGGCACTGCAGGATCTGACCCGCTTGGCGGTGAGCCGCGAGACGGGGCACCGCTCCCGGCTGATGCTGGATATCGCGGGACACCGTGCCACCCGCCGGGCCGAGCTGCAGCGCGTGGCACAGCAGGCCATCGCCGAGGCCAAGGAGACCGGTGCGCCGGTCCGGATGTCGGCGATGACCCCCTTCGAACGCAAGGTCGTGCATGACGAGGTCGCGGCGGCCGGTCTGACCAGCGAGTCCGAGGGCACCGAACCCCAGCGGTACGTTGTCATCACTCCCGCGTGACCGACGTTCCACGTGAAACATTCAGGCACCTGGAGCAGTTTCTCGCCGGCCCGGGCATCGACCGCGGGCTGATCGGGCCGCGCGAGGCCCCACGCCTGTGGGACCGCCACATCCTCAACTGCGCCGTGGTGGCCGGGGAGCCGGGCCTGATCCCGCACGGAGCCCGGGTGGTGGATGTGGGCTCGGGTGCCGGGCTGCCGGGAGTGGTCTGGGCGCTGACTCGCCCCGACCTGACGGTGACCCTCGTGGAGTCGCTGCAGCGGCGGGCCACCTTCCTGACCGAACTGGTGACGGAACTCGACCTCACGGATCGGGTGGAGGTACTGCGCACCCGGGCCGAGGACGTACGGGACCGGACCTGGGAGATCAGCACCGCCCGGGCGGTCGCTCCCCTGCCGCGGTTGCTGCCCTGGCTGGCACCCCTCACGACGCACAGTGTCCTGGCCATGAAGGGCCGCAGCGCGACCGAGGAAGTGGCGCAAGCGGCGACGATCGCGGCCCGTGCCGGCCTGGAACCCGGCGAGATCCTGACCGTGGGCGCGGCGGTTGCCGACCCGCCGACGACGGTCGTCCGGTATCGCCGTCCCCCGACCTAGGCTGGGAGCGAATCGTTCGTCCGGGTGGAGGTCGCATGTCCTGGGAAGTCGTGCCGCCCCTCGGCGCCTGTGTGGCTCCCGTGCTCGCCACCACGGGATCGCAGGCGGGTGATGTTCCACGTGAAACAGCGCCGCCCCCTCCGGACCCCGCGACCGTGGCCCGGGAGCGCATGGTGCGGATGTTGGGGCTGCGCGACCAACCCCCACTGCCGGCACCGGAGCACCCCCGACTGGTGGCGGTCGCCAATCAGAAAGGGGGGGTCGGCAAGACCACGACAGCGGTCAATCTCGCGGCGGGACTGGCATTGCAGGGCAGCCGCGTCCTGGTGGTCGACATGGACCCCCAAGGCAATGCCTCCACCGCCCTCGACCTCCCGCACGAGCCCGGTACTCCGGGCGTGTACGACGTCCTGGTGGGCGGGGAGCCGTTGGACGGGGCGGTGCAGGAGGTCCCCGGCATCCCGCTGCTGTGGGGGATCTCCGCGTCGGTGGACCTGGCGGGGGCGGAGATCGAGTTGGTGAGCCAGGTGGCGCGGGAGGGGCGGCTGCGCAAGGCGCTGCGCGAGTACCTCGCCACCCACGAGAAGCGCCACGGCCGCCTCGACTACGTCATCATCGACTGCCCGCCCAGCCTCGGCCTGCTCACCCTCAATGCCCTCGTCGCCGCCGACGAGGTCCTCATCCCCCTGCAGACCGAGTACTACGCGCTGGAAGGACTCAGCCACCTGATGGGGACCGTGGCTCTCATCCAGGAGCACCTCAATCCAGGACTGCGTATCACCGGCATCCTGCTCACCATGTACGACGGGCGCACCAAACTCGCCCCGCAGGTGGCGGACGAGGTGCGCAGCCATTTCCCCGAACGGGTGCTCGACACCGCCATCCCCCGGACCGTGCGGGTGAGCGAGGCCCCCTCCTACGGTCAGACGGTGCTGCAGTACGACCCCGCATCCCCGGGCGCGCGCGCGTACCTGGCCGCCGCCCGCGAGTTCGCCGGTGGGGCCATCGACCTGACCGATGACCCGGGCCGCGAGGACCAGACCCCGCTGTCCCCAGGTTCTCCACAGGGGGATACCCCCCGGGCGGAGACCGCGGATGTCTGATTCCTCCCCCCCCCACGAGCCGACATCCCCGACATTCCCGACATTTCGGGCCACCTGTGCCCTTGTGCCCGGAACGCCAACGTCCACATCTGTTTCCCCAAGGAGGACACCGTGACCCAACGACGAGGACTCGGCCGTGGCCTGGGGGCCCTGATCCCCAGTGGTGGCGTCGGCGCTGCGGCTCACACCGACGCTGACCCGGACACCGCCACGGACCGCGTGATCGACCTGCGGGAGCCAACCGCGCCCACGGCCTACGACGTGCCTACGTCCGAGGACCCGGCCGCGCAGCTGCAGTACCGCGAGATCCCGATCGGCGAGGTGGTCCCGAATCCCCGTCAGCCCCGGCAGGTCTTCGACGACGACGCCATCACCGAGCTGGTCACCAGCATCACCACGGTGGGCCTCCTCCAGCCGATCGTCGTTCGCCCCGCTGGCGCCGGCTACGAACTGGTCGCGGGGGAACGCCGGCTGCGGGCCGCCCGGCTGGCCGGTATCGAGCGGATCCCCGCCCTGGTGCGGAGGACCGACGACGACGCGATGTTGCGGGACGCCCTCCTGGAGAACCTGCACCGGGTCCAGTTGAACCCGCTGGAGGAAGCAGCGGCCTACGCACAGCTGATGTCGGACTTCGCCTGCACCCAGGAGGAGCTGGCTCAGCGGGTGGGGCGCTCGCGACCCCAGGTGGCGAACACCCTCCGGCTGCTGAAATTGCCGCCCGCAGTGCAGCGGCGGGTGGCCGCCGGGGTGCTCAGCGCCGGCCACGCCCGCGCGATCCTCGGGGTGGGGGACCCGGACCGGATGGAGAATCTGGCCGCACGGGTGGTGAGCGAAGGGCTCAGCGTGCGGGCCGTCGAGGAACTGGTGGTGATCGATCAGGCCGGCCAGACCCCGAGGAAGCGGAACCCGTCCGGTAAACGGACGCCAGTGGAGTATCGGGAGGCGGCCGACCGGGTCGGTGAGCATCTGGAGACCCGGGTCCGGATCGAAGGCGCCCGGAAGGGCCGGCTGGTGATCGAGTTCGCGGACGTCACGGACCTGGCCCGTATCGTCGATCAGATCCTGTCCGCCAACTGACGGTCGATGGCGGCCCGGACGAGGCCCGCGAAAACCGTTCCCAGGTCCTTGGCGGCGGCATCGAGGGCCAGGGGGAACAGCGACGTCTCGGTCATCCCGGGAGCCACGTCCACCTCCAGGAACTGGGGCTGGCCGGCACCGTCGACCATGAGATCGACCCGCGAATAGTCCCGCAGCCCCATGCGCCGGTGCACGGTCAAGGCGATGTCCGCGGCCGCCGCCGCGGTCTCCGTCGTGATCCGGGCCGGGCAGAAGAACTCAGTGAGTCCCGCGGTGTACCGCGCGTCGTAGTCGTAGAGGACGCCATCGGGCACGATCTCCACCGCGGGCAGGGCGATGGGCTCACCGCCGCTCTCGTAGATGGAGATGGCGATCTCCGTGCCGGCGACGCAGTGCTCGATCAGGGCCACGTCCCCGTAGGCGAAAGCCCCCACCATGGCGGCGGGCAACTGCTCGGGTTCGGTGACGATGGAAGCACCGAGGGCGGAGCCGCCACGGGTCGGTTTCACGACCAGAGGAAGCCCCAACTCCGCCACGAGGCGGTCCAGCAGGGTCTTGGCGCCCAACTCCCGGAACATGGAGTGGGGGAGCGCGACAGCCGGCGGCGTCGGGACCCCCCATGAGCGGGCGGCCGCCTTGCCGATGCTCTTGTCGAAGGAGAACCGGGCCGCGTCGGCCGGGGACCCCACGAAGGGAATCCGGAACGAGGCCAGGACGTCGGCCAGGGCACCGTCCTCGCCCGCGGCGCCGTGCAGCAGAGGGACGACACAGTCCGGGCGGGCATCGGTCAGGGTGGCCAACAGGTGAGAGTCCACGTCCGCCGTGGTGACCGCCAGACCCTGGATCCGCAAGGCCTCGGCGACCCGGCGACCCGAGCGGATGGACACGTCCCGCTCAGGGGAAAGTCCCCCGCACAGCACCAACACGGTGGGGATGGGGTCGGTCATCGCTACCTCTCAGGCCAGGTCGGGGCCCGGCGCGGTGTTCCCCCCGGGCTGATGCAGGGTGGCCGCGGTCCCGAAGGTCGCGCTGATATCGAGTTCCTCGTCGATGACGCCGGCGAGCCGGCGAACCCCCTCGCGGATCCTCTCCGGCTCGGGATAGCAGTACGAGAGGCGGAGGTTGCGCCGTCCCTGGCCGTCCACGTAGAAACCGGTGCCGGGTACGTAGGCGACCAAGGCGTTCACGGCGCGGGGCAGCATCGCCGTGGCGTCCAGGCCTTCGGGCAGAGTCAGCCACGAGTAGAAGCCACCCTCCGGGTGGGTCCAGTGCGTACCCGGAGGCATGTGCGTGGCGAGGCTGTCGAGCAGGGCGTCACGGCGCTCGCGGTAGAGGTCGCGGAACACCGCCACCTGGTCGCGCCACGGTTGCGTTGCCAGGAACTCCGACACGACGCCCTGGGTGAAGTTGGACGGGCACAGCACCGCCGCCTCTGCCGCCAGGACCAGCTTCTCCCGCACGCCGTGCGGTGCGACGGCCCAGCCGACCCGCAGTCCGGATGCCAGGGTCTTGGAGAACGAGCCCAGGTAGACGACCTGCTCGGCGTCTTCAGCGCGGATGGCCCGGGGGATGTGGCCCTCGAAGCCCAGCAGGGCGTACGGATCGTCCTCGAGGACGAGCAGGTCCTCCCGGAGGGCCACCTCCAGGATCTCCTTCCGGCGCTCGGCCGGCTGACTGATCCCGGCCGGGTTGTGGAACGACGGGATCGTGTAGATCATCTTGATGGTGCGCCCGTCGGCGCGCACCCGGTCGATGGTCTCGCTGAGGGCCTCGGGCACGAGCCCGTGCTCATCCATCGGGACGTGCACGACGTCGCACTCGTAGGCCTGGAAGATGCCGAGCGCGCCCACGTAGCTGGGGGACTCCACCAGCACGACGTCGCCCGGATTGCAGAAGACCCGCACCACCAGGTCGAGCGCCATCTGGGAGCCGGTCGTGACGATCACGTCGTCGGGGTGGGCGATGACCCCCACGTCCGACATGACGTCCAGGATCTGCTCCCGCAGGATCACGTCGCCCTGCCCGGACCCGTACTGCAGAGCCGAGGCGCCGCGGTCCCGGATCAGCCGCGCCGCGGTGTCCGCGAGGGTGTCCAGGGGCAGAGCATCCACGTAGGGCATGCCCCCCGCCAGGGAGACGACCTCCGGTCGGGAGGCGACGGCGAACAGCGCCCGGATCTCCGACGCCTTCATCCCGACGGCCCGGTCGGCGTACGAACCGATCCACGGGTCCAGGCGGGAGCCGGGACGTGGGGGCAGTTCGGGCGGCACGGGGGCTCCTCGGGACGACTCGGGCGGCGGCGCTCGTTCTACGATGCCTGAGTGAGGCCAGGAATCCAAAGCCGACCCGGCCGAGTGCTCGTGGTGGCGTTCGCCGTCGGCGCCGTTGCCGGCTTCTGGTGGGGCCTGCTGCGCCCCCATCCGGCGTCTGCCTACCGCGCCTCCCTGTCGGAGCAGCGGCAGCGGCTTCTCAGAGAACGTGCTGGGGGCTGAAGAAGCGCTCCACCGAGTCGGCGATGGACCGCGACACCGTGTCGGTGAAGACCGGGTCGGCCAGCCGCGCGGCGTCGGACGGGACGGCCATGTTGCCGACCTCGATGCGGACACACGGCATCCGGGTGAGTCGCAGGAGGTCCCAGGTGCGGCCGTGTCGCGCGCGGTTCGGCATGTCCGTCCGGTCCACCATGCCGTCCAGGATGAGCGTGGCAGCCAACTGTCCGGGCAGTGAATGGGATCCGCCGTCGTCGTGCCCGAAGTAATAGGTGGCGACGCCGGCGGACCGCTGCGTGTCGTCTGCGACGGTGATGTGCAGGACGAGGTCGGCGCCCACGTGGTTGGCGAACCGGGCGCGCTCGGCCTCTGTCTGCGGCGCCGTCGGTACGGTCAGGGCACGCGTCACCAGGACCTGGGTGCCGAGGGCGAGCAGGCGCCCCTCGATTCCCGAGGCCACCGCGGCCGCAACGCCCGACTCGTGCTCCCCCGTGCCGGGGTCGAGGATCACCACCTTGCCCCGTACCCCGGTGCGGATCTCATTCATGGAGTACTTCTCCCGCACGGCCTGGCCGGACTGGTGACCGACGGTGCGCCGCAACTGGCCGAGGGCCCGGAAGGTCGCCGGCCCGCACACCCCGTCCGCCCGGATCCCGGTGTTGCGCTGGAACTCCCGGATCGCCGCGTCCGTCTGCGGCCCGAGGTGGCCGTCCTCCCGACCACACGGGAACCCCAGGGCATTGAGCCGCTGCTGCAGTGCGAGCACATCCTCCCCGATCGTCTGGTGGGCGGCGGCGTAGGACAGGATGCGGTCCCCCAGCCGCCAGCGGGCCTCCTCCAGGCGCCGGAACGTCTCCGGCCCGACGATCCCGTCGACCGTGATACCGCGCTGCCGCTGGAACTCACGAACGGCGGTTTCGACGGCCTCGTCGAACTCCGCACTCACCAGAGCGGTGGTCTCCCACTCGGCGGGTTCGGCCACCTCCACGAGAGGGCCGCTGCGCAGCGGGTCCTCGTCGGCATGCGACGCGAGGTACTGCGATCCGGGCAGCAGCCCCAGGCGGGCGAGCCGGGCCCGGACTTCGGCGACCGCGGGACCGCGGTCGCCCAGTCGGAAGCCAGTGGTCACAGGAACTCGGCGAGGTCCTTCAACAGCGCCTGCTTGGGCTTGGCGCCCACGATCTGCTTCACCACTTGACCGCCCTGGTAGACGTTCATGGTGGGGATGCTGACGATGCCGTAACTCGCGGCGGTCTGCGGGTTCTGGTCCACGTTCAACTTCACGACGCTGATCTTGTCGGCGTTCTCGGCGGCGATCTCGTCCAGGATGGGCGACACCATCCGACAGGGCCCACACCACTCCGCCCAGAAATCGACGACGACGGGTTTGTCCGACTGCAGGACGTCCGCGGTGAACGTCGCGTCGGTCACGTCCTTGGTGTTCGCACCCACTGTGCCTCCCTGGTTGACTGCCGCCACCCTATGCCAGCCGGTGGCCGGTTCGGCAGCGTCACTCGCTGACGGACTCCAGATACCTCTCCGCGTCCAGTGCGGCAGCACACCCGGTGCCCGCGGCCGTGATCGCCTGGCGATAGGTGTGATCGACGAGATCCCCGCACGCGAAGACGCCGGCCACGTTCGTGGCGGTGTGGGGGTGGCGCACCACCACGTAGCCCGCATCATCGAGGTCCACCTGACCCTTCACCAGCTCGGAGCGGGGGTCATGGCCGACCGCGACGAACAGCCCGGTGACCGGCAGTTCGGTGGTCGTTCCCGTCGGGAGGTTCTCGACCGTCAGACCCGTCAGTTTGTCTTCGCCGTGGATGCCGGTGACAGCGCTGTCCCACATGAACTCGATCTTGGGGTTGGACATGGCCCGCTCGGCCATCGTGGCAGAGGCCCGCAGTTCGCCCCGGCGGTGGATCACCGTGACCTTGTCCGCGAAACGGCTCAAGAAGGTGGCCTCCTCCATGGCGGAGTCGCCGCCCCCGACGACGGCCACGTCCTGGCCGCGGAAGAAGAAACCGTCGCACGTGGCGCACCACGAGACACCGTGTCCGGACAGGCGCTTCTCGTCGGGCAGTCCCAGTTCGCGGTAGCCGGAGCCCATGGCGAGGATGAGGGACTTCGCCCGGTACTCCCGCCCGCTGCCGGCGACGACGGTCTTGACCGGCCCGTCGACGCTCATCTCCACCACGTCGTCAGTGAGGATCTCGGCTCCGAACCGTTCCGCTTGGGCCTTCATGTTCATCATCAGGTCGGGGCCCATGATGCCTTCGGGGAAGCCCGGGAAGTTCTCCACCTCGGTGGTGTTCATCAGGGCGCCCCCGGCGGTGACGGAACCCTCGAACTGCAGGGGATGCAAGTTGCCTCGGCTGGCGTAGATGGCCGCGGTGTACCCGGCCGGCCCGGAGCCGACGATGATGACGTTTCGAATATCGGTCACTGGTGGTCCTTCCCGCGGCGCAGCCTAGTCGCCGGTCCCAACGACCCGCGGGGCGGGTTGATTCCGGGGCTACTGCAGTGCCACGTCCTCCAGGAGCCGCGGACTTTGCTTGCGGCAGGTGATCGCCAGGGCGCGCAGCGGCGGTTCCACGACGGCGACGACGGCGGGCCGGTTGTCGTAGTAGCCCCGGTCCACCACCATCACGTGGGCGGAGCGGGCTACCCGCACGACGCAGGCGACGACCCGCGCCGCGAGGCGAGGGGCCATCGCGGCCGGCCGTGCCGCGAGCGCAGGCGCCGCGGGAGCTCCACCGGAACCGCAGCCCGGTGGGATGAGGGAGCGCGCCTGAGTGGGCAGGCCGGCTTCTTGGTACCGCGTCTTGCTGTCGTAGGTGAGGGGCTGCACGGGGCAGGCGGTCTGGGCGGTGGTGCCATCCAACGGCAGGGTGGGTCCTTCGGCCTTGCGGAGGACCGGGACGACCAGGAAGCCGGCAAGGATCACGACGGCGGCGGCCACGGCGAAACCGATCCAGCGGCCCCGACCTCCACCGGCGGCCCGGTCTGACTCGGGGCGCGGCTCCGCGGCGATCGCGCTCTGGATCCGGGCGCGGACATGGTCCGGCATGGGCGGCTGCGGCTGCGCCGCCAGCAGGTCGCGCACGTGCTGTTCGGCCTCTTCCGAGAAGCCGTCATCGACGGGTCTCACCCCTCACCTCCCGGAGGTCTGACGCCGGCTTCGGGTTCGGGGTTCCGAAGAACTGCGTAAAGACGGGCACGTCCCCGGTGGCAGCGGCTCTTGACCGTGCCCGGGGGGCATTCGAGGATCTCGGCGGCCTCGTCGACCGACCACCCTTCCAGGTCGACCAGGGTGATGGCGAGGCGCTGGTCGGTGGGAAGGGCGTCGAGGGCGGCCAGGACGGTGATCCGGGTGGTGTGCTCCGCGATCGGGTCGCGCACGTCGGACAGGCTGATGTCGCCGGACTCCTCCGGCAGGGGCTGGGTGCGGCGGACCTTGGCGGACCGCAGTCGGTCGAGGCTGGCGTTGACGACGATGCGGTGCAGCCAGGTGCTCACCTTGGCGGTTCCCCGGAAGGTGTGGGCACGACGGAAGGCCGACAGCAGGGCGTCCTGCACGGCGTCGGCTGCGTCGTCGGGGTTGCGGGTGGTGCGCAGGGCGACCGCCCACAGGCGGTCGGAGTGGCGGCGGGCGAGCTCCCCGAAGGCGGTGCTGTCCCCCGCTACATGCGCCGCCAACAGCTCCTCGTCCGAGGAGGCTGCGTAGGTTGACACAAGGAGTGAATCTACCCTCCGCCGCACCGCGCTCCGGCCAGCGTGCGGGGTCAGCCGACGACCTTCATCTCCCGGATGCCCCCCACGTATGCGGCCCCGTTGAAGGGCACCTGCTTGAGCCACACCATCACGAAGCGGGCGTTGCGGGCCTTGGGGGTGCGCACCATGATCGCGTCACCGGCCGCGGTCACCTCGACGACCTTGCGGAAGTCCTTCATCGACTTGGGCCGGTCCTTCGCGGTCAGGATCTCGAAGTCGTTGCCGTAGCCCACGAGTTTGAGGTCGATGGCGCGTACGGGGCGCACCGCTCCGAGGTCCGCCACGAGCCCGACCCCTCCCTTCCCGTTGAGGTCCGCGCTGGCGTACGTCTCGGTGTACCAGGCGGTGTCCCGGTTGTGGTCGACTGCTTGAGCCGCAGTGTCGCTGCCTTCGGCGCCGTCCCCGTAGGGATCGAAGTCGAAGGCCTTGACGATGGAGAAGGGCGCTTCCGGCAGCGGGGTGTCCACCGGTGGCAGGGTGTTTACCAGAGGCGCCGGGTCGGAGAGATCCGACTGGGTGAACCGGTTCGCGAGCAACTGCCACCCCAGCAGCAGGATGCCCGCCACCGCGAGACCGATGATGGTCACGGTGCCCAGTCGGCCCACCAGGCGGTCGGTGGCGGAGTCGGTCCCTTCGGCGTACCCGGTCCCGCGGTCGCCGGCCGCCATCTCGTGATGCGCCCGATCGAGTGCGTCCACGCACTGCGTGACATCGGTGTAGCGGGGGTCGTCGGGCGGTGCCGCGGCCGTCTGGACGCTACGGGCGACGATGTCGTCAAGCGCACCGGGGATGTCGGGAACCACCGTGCCGGGAAGCGCGGTCCGGCCGCCCGCCGTGACCGCAGCCGGCAGGCCGTCGGTCGGGCCGGCTCCGGGGCCGGGCCACCGCCCGGTCAGCCCGGCGTAGAGCAGCGCACCGAGGCCGTGCACGTCGGCGGCGACGGGGTCGTTGGGCGGGTCGATGCCCCACAGCGCGGCCTGCACCCCCAGACCTCGCAGCCGCACCTCACGCGAGTCGGTGATCATGACGGAGTCTGGCCGCAGCCGGCCGTGGTAGGCGCCGGCCTGGTGGGCGGACTCCAGGGCCCGCCCGACCTCGAGTGCGACCAGGGTGGCCTCCGCGGGACTCCACCGGTCGGTCAGGAGGTCCGACCAGGGCTGTCCGGTCACCCACTCGGAGATGACGGCGAGGTAGCCGTCCTCCTCCACGACGTCCAGGACACGCACGACGCGCCGGTCGTGTACCCGGGCGGCGCGCTGGGCAGCGCTGCGCAGGTCGTCGATCCGGGGATCGTCGAGCGGGATGAGCCGGGCTCCCACGGGCCGCTGGAGGGCCGGGTCGATGGCACGCCACAGGGCGGTGCCGCCGTGCTCGGCCACGAGGTCCTCGAGCACGTACCGTCCGATCGGAAGCCCGGAGAGTCCGGTGTCGGTGCGCACTGCCACGAGTCCGAGGTTACGGCACCAGGGGGGCGATCGGCGTTCCCCGCGAGGAGGCGCCGCGGCTCACCGGAGGGCCGAGGTGGTGTAGGTCTCGTCGACGCGGGTGAACTGGTCGAGGGCGCTGAGGTGGTAGGCCACGAGCGTGTCGGCGGTACGGGAGACGCGCACCGTGACTGCCCCGTCGTCGGCGATGCGGATGTCCTTGTCGCGCAGGACCACCCCCCGGGTGTCCGCGCGCTCCCGTGCCATGGAGACGGCTTCCGCCTCGTCGGCGCGCTGCAGGACCATCGCCTCGGAGGCCCCCAGCGCGATGTAACGGGCATCGTCGGACGCGGACACCCGCGAGTAGGAGACCGACACGACGTCGTAGGCGACGACCCCGATGAGCAGCAGCACCAGGGTGATCTTGAGCAACCAGCCCACGACGATCCCGCCGTCATCTGCCCGCAGGGAAGGTCGTGCCATGTCTGGACTGTCGGCCGGTGTCGCCTTGACCTTGAGCGGTCTCACCCGCCGCGGCGCACGAGGCGTCGGGCCGCACCACTGGCCCACCCGAGCAGTTCCGAGACCTCGGTGACCCGCAAGAGCCAGGTGAGCAGTACGTAGATCACCGCCACGCCCACGGAGGCGGAGATGAGGTCGGCCAGCGCGGCTGCTTTTCCGGAGCCGCTCTGGAACGTGTTGAAGGACGGGAGTGCGGAGGTGACGAGCATCGCCACCATGACTGCGGCCACGACGCGCGCGAGGGTCCAAGCGGTCAGGCCGGAGCCGAGATATCCGTACGACCTGCGCAGCGTGGGCCACGCCGTCACAAACGTCACCAGGGCGGCGAGGGAGTAGGCCTTCGCGAGGGCCTCCACCTGGGGTGCACCCGGCCCGGCACGGGAGAACAGCAGGAGTGCGAGCACCACGAGCACACCGTTCATGACGACGGCGAAGAGGAACGGGGTGCGGGTGTCCTCGTCCGCGTACCAGCCGCGCTGCAGCACGTAGTACAGCGTGAACGGCAGCAGCCCCAGCATGAAGATCTGGATGACGAAGGCCAGGTTCTGGGCTTGGGCGGCGCTCGCGGCACCGTAGTTGAACAGCAGCGCTGCGAGCGGCTGGGCCCCGAGCAGGATGGCAGCGGCGATGGGGGTGATCACAACTGCGACGAGCCGCATCGTGTGCCCGATCTCGGTTCCCGCGACGCGCCGCTTCCCTTCATGCACGAGCCGCGACAGACCGGGCAGTTGGGCGGTCACGATCGAGACCGTCACGATGCCGTGCGGGATCATGAAGACGAGGTAGGCGTTGGTGTAGGTGAAGAGGCCCGCGGCGGGTGTTCCGGCGGCGGCCGCGTTGACGTTGGCCTGCGTCGCCAGACGGGAGATCACCACGAAGGCCGCCTGGGTCACGCCCACCAGGCCGATCGTCCACCCGGCCAGCCGACCGGCCTTGCCCAGACCCACGCCACGCCAGCTGCGGCTGAACGAGAACCGGTAGCCCGAACGGCGCATGACGGGGATGAGGATGAGGGCTTGGGCGGCGATCCCGAGGGTGGTGCCGATCCCGAGCCACGCGGTTTCCGCGCCACTCAGGTTTCCGTCGGCGAGGGCTGTTCCGAAGATCACGACGAAGCCGACGTAGGTAGCGATGGCCACGAGGTTGTTGAAGATGGGCGCGAACATCGGCATGCCGAAACGCCCACGGGCGTTCAGCACCTGGCTGATGATCGTGTACAGGCCGAAGAAGAAGATCTGCGGAAGGCAGTAGCGGGCGAAGGCCACCGCGAGATCGAACTGCTCCGCGGAGTACTCGTCGGTCGCGTACAGCCCCACGATGAGCGGGGCGAGCAGGACCGCGCCGACGGTGACCAGCACCAGGACCACGGACGTCACCGAGATGAGCGAGTCCGTGTAGGCCTTTCCGCCATCCCCGTCGTCTGCCATCCGGCGGACGAGCTGCGGGACGAAGATCGCGTTGAGGGCCCCCCCGATGATCAGGACGTAGACGATGTCCGGCAACGAGTTACCCAGCGCGAAGGCGTCGCCGGTGATCGTGAGGCCGAGGGCCGCGGTGAGGGCCACGTTGCGCAGCACCCCGGTGATGCGGGAGACCATCGAGCCGGTGGCCATCACGGCGCTGTTGCGCAGGAGACCGGCGGGTGCCCGTACCGCGAGATCCGCTTCGGCCTCGTCGTAGCGGTCAGCGGGCTGCGGGTCGTCGGTGGGGGGGCGACGGGAGTCGAAGTCAGACATGCGCGTGGTCCTCGGCGGGGGGCGCTTCGTGCTGGCTGCGGTGCCGCCGGCGGATCAGATTGAGTGCCACGAGGATGACCAGGGCCACCCCGCCCACAACTGCGACCGCGGTGGCCACCCGGCTGCTGGCGGTGGAGCGCAGTTCGATCTGGGCGGAGCGGTCGTAGACGCGGCCCTCACTGTCGGTCAGGACGACGGCTACCGGGACGGGCTGACTGCCGACCACTCGGACCGGGATCTCGATGCCCGCCTTCTCCTGGGCGTCGATCCGCAGGGGTTCGTGGGGGGTGTACTCCAGCATCACGGGGTTGTCCGTCGCCAGTTCAACGCCGACGGTCACAGGACGGTCCAGGTCGTTGGCGATGGTCAGCGGTACGGAGCCGGTGTCGCCGGCCAGGGTCACGGTGCCGCTGGACACGACCCGCACCTTGTGCCGTTGCTCCTCGATCTGCGCGGCGACCGCCGTAAGGAAGGCCTCGCGCGCGGCCGGGTCGTTGCGCCACAGGGCGGAAGTCGCACGGAGCAGCGCCAGCGAGTAGGTCTCCCCGTAGCCGGCGGGATCGACGACGATCGTGGCCAAACGGTTCAACTCGTCGTCGAGTTCCCCGATACGGCGCACATAGTCGCGGGGAAGTTCCCGGCGGCGGGCGAGTTCGCTGTACCCGGTGTCGAGGCGGGGCGCCGCAGTCGCCCGGGTGACCGCTGCCAACGGTGTCAGCCGGAGCCACGGGGCCCGGGAGACGGCATGCATCAGCCGGTCGAGCCAGGCCGGGGGAGGATCCCACAGAGACGGTGGCGCCACCACGATGGAGCGCGGCTCCATCGGCAGTTCCAGGGTGATGAGGGCCGTCTGGGACAGGAACTCCTGCTTGGCACGGGAGCGGTCGGCGGCCGTCGTGAGGGGACGCTGCAGCACGCGGGACAGCTCCTGGTCCGTCAGGAGCCCCGTCGCCCGCGTGCTCCCGACCGTCACCGGCGTCACTCCGGAGGCGGTGTACGGCAGCGGCGGATCGGGGGGAAAGACCCGGTCGGCCAGCAGCAGGTCACGTACCCCACTGTCCACGACGGTGGCCAAGGTGGTCGTGTCACTGCTCCCGCTGGGGGCATCGAACACCTCGAGGGGATCGGCGGCGACCTGATCGGTGAGGAGCCGGGGCAACGCGGTGGACCGTGTCACGAAACGACCCAGCCCCTCCCTTTGCAGCGCGTCGGCATCGGCATGGGCGAACTGGGTCGTACTCGTGGGACCCGACCCGAGGATCTGC
Source organism: Actinomycetota bacterium (assembly GCA_029978705.1). Lineage (GTDB taxonomy): Bacteria > Actinomycetota > Actinomycetes > S36-B12 > CAIWTL01. The sequence continues at coordinate 7,509 of JAPOIY010000011.1, read as the reverse complement.
TCGACCGCCGTGGCGAACTGGCGGGCGGCGTCGGTCTGGTCCCCCGGGCGCTCCCCGTCGCCGGTCGGGAGGCGGTACCCGTCGGCCAAGGAGCGAGCGGTCTGCCACGTGGAGGTGTCGATGAGCCACGACACGTCGTACCGGCGCCCCGTCGCCACGAGCCGCCCCAGCCGGCCCCCCGCGGTGAATTCCCCGGGGAGGGCGGGATCCAGCACGAGGTCGTCGCCGGCGACGGCGGGCCGCTGGGTGATCGGCCACAGCCACGCCACGCGGGACGGCCGGATCTGGGCGTCGGGAGGAAACCACGGGAACGTCGTGCCGGCCTGGCCGATGCTCAGGTCCCCTGCGAGCGCCTCCACGTGGAGGGCGTAGACGCCGGCCAGGTCCGTCGGCAGCGGCAGGTCGGCGACGGGTACGCGCAGCGTGAACTCCGCCTGCTGACCCGGTGCCAGGGCGTCCCCCAGCTCGACCACGGTGTCAGGGACCGGTTCGCCGACGAGGCCGTCCACGCCCGCCAGGACCGCGCTCACCTCCTCCCGCGAGGACAGTTGGGTGGGGAACAGCCGCAGCTGTACGCGCGGCAGGATGATGTCCGCAGTCCCGGTGTTGGCGATGCGGCCGGTGAGGGTCAGTGTGTCCTTGGCCGTCGGGATCGCCGGGGACACGGACTCGATCAGCACTCCGACGGGCGCCTCTTCGGCGGCGGCCGGGGCAGCCGCGAGGGGCAGGAGGGCGACCGCCACGGCGACCGCCGCTCGCAGCATCAAGATGGATCCGACAGGCTGGCGAGCGCTTTGCGGAGCAGGGCGCGTTCGTCGGAGTAGGCCAAGCGGCCCGCGACCCCGGACAGTGGCACCCATTCGACCGACTCCACCTCCGGATCGTCTGCGCACAGGTCCCCACCCTCGCAGACCATGAGGAAATGATGAACTGTCTTGTGGATGCGCCTTCCGTCGGCCATGAACCAGAAGTCGATCTCTCCGAGGGGTTCCACCACCCGGGCCCGGATGCCCGTCTCCTCCCCGACTTCGCGGATGGCGGCCTGCTCGGACGTCTCGCCGGCCTCCAGGTGCCCTTTGGGAAAGGACCAGATCAGGCGGCCCCGGCGGTCATAACGGGAGATCAACAGACCGTCGGTCGCCGACGGGAGCCGGTCGACGACGAGACCGCCGGCGCTCACCTCCACGACCGTGCGGACCCGGCGATTGAGCCGGTGTCTGGGGCGGGGTGGCCCGGCGGGGCGCGAGCGCTCCGACATGGCACCACGATAACCACTCGCCGCGCGTACGCGCCCTCCGGAGGAGGGGCAGCGCGACGGGATCCCGGGTGTGTCAGCCCCCGGGGACGGGGAACAATGGCGGCATGAAGGTGGTGACCGCGTCCCTGGTTCGGGCACCGCTGGCCCGCCTGCAGGAGTGGGTCGCCTACCACCGCAACTCCGGCATCGACCACATGTACCTCTTCTTCGACGACCCGACCGACCCGGCCGCCGCCATTCTGGAGCGCCAGCCCGGTGTCACGTGCTACCGCTGCGACGACGATTTCTGGCGACAGCACCCGTTTCCCGGCTCGACCGAGCCCGCCCGGCTCGTGCCCGACAAGCAAGCCGCCGTGCTCGCCTACCTGCTGCGGGACGCCGGTCTGACTGCGGACTGGTTGGCGCACATCGACACCGACGAGCTGATCTGGGCCCCTGGCGGTGTCCGGGGCGCCCTGGAACGGGAACTGGGTCCTGCCATCGACCATCTCCAACTGCCGCCCCTCGAGGCGGTCCCGCCTCGGCCCGGCATGACGGACCCGTTCCGCGAGGTGCACCTGTTCAAGGAGCACCTGCCGCGCAGGTACGCCACTGCCCGGCGACTCGGGGTGCGCCGGCCGTTCCGCGGCAAGGTCTATCTGCGTGGGCACCGCAGAGGCAAGGCGATCGTGCGCGTTGGCGCGGTGCGGACCATGCGGGTGCACGGACCGCCCCCGTCCCAGGGTGCGGTCCGCTCCGCCGCGGCGCCCAGTCTGCGCGTGCTGCACTTCGATGCGGGGGGCTTCCGGGACTGGTTGGCCAAGTGGGAGAACCGGGAGGGCTACGGGGGACGGTTGGCGCCGGCGCGGCGCAAACAGACGGTCCGGTTCGAACGTGCCGACCGGGGCCGCGGCCGGCGCCGGAGACGCCGACTGCGGCGGTTGTACCGGCGTGAGTACATGCTGACCGAGCGGGATGCGCGGGTGCTGCGCGCGCTGGGGCTGGTGCGTGTCATCAACCTGGACCCCTCCCTCTTCGCGTCCGCTCCCACCGGGGCCACCGCGGGTGAATCCGGCCCGGTACCGTGACCGGATGACCCTGCCCGCGCCCCTGCTCGAGGTGCAGCAGCGGGCGGTGCACACCCTCTTGGCCGCCGTTCCGGATGCGAGGGGTCTTGGTCGGCGGTTCGCGGAAGCGGGCTTCGAACTGGCCGCCGTCGGGGGGTGTGTGCGGGACGCGGTGCTCAACACCCTCGATCGTGCCGACCTCGACTTGGACCTCACCACCGATGCCCCGCCGGCGGTGACGCGGCAACTGCTGGCCGAGTGGGCCGACTCCGTGTGGGACATCGGCATCGAGTGGGGCACCGTCGGGGCCCGCCGGGCCGGCCGCTCATGGGAGGTCACCACCTATCGTGCCGACAGCTACGACGGTCTGACCCGCAAGCCGGAGGTCACGTTCGGCACGAGTCTGTCCGACGATCTGGTGCGCCGCGACTTCACCATCAACGCCATGGCCGTCCGGTTGCCGTCCGCCGAGTTCGTGGACGAGCACCGGGGCCTCGTCGACCTGGCAGCGCGCCGACTGCGGACCCCGGGCCCCCCCGAGGTGTCCTTCACCGAGGATCCGCTGCGGATGATGCGGGCCGCCCGGTTCGTCGCGCAGTTGGACGCCAGCATCGAGCCTCAGACGTACGCCGCCATGTGCACCCTGGCCGATCGGCTGGCGATCGTCTCCCCGGAACGGGTCCGGGACGAGCTGGTCCGCCTCGTGATGGCTCCCTACCCCCGCCAGGGCCTCGCCGTGCTGGTCGACTCCGGGCTGGCCGATCTGGTGCTCCCCGAGTTGCCGGCGCTGCGGTTGGAGATCGACGAGCACCATCGCCACAAGGACGTGTACGAGCACAGCCTCACAGTCCTGGAGCAGGCGATCGCGCTGGAGGATGACGGCCCCGACCTCCTGCTGCGCCTGGCGGCCCTGCTGCACGACGTGGGCAAACCCCGCACCCGCCGCTACGAGAAGGGCGGCGGTGTGTCCTTCCACCACCACGAGGTGGTGGGAGCCCGGATGACGGCCAAGCGGATGAAGGCGCTGCACTTCAGCAAGGCCGAGGTCGAGGACGTCGCGCGGCTGGTGGAACTGCACCTGCGGTTCCACGGCTACGGGACCGGGGAGTGGACCGATGCGGCGGTCCGCCGTTACGTACGTGACGCCGGCCCTCTGCTGCCGCGGTTGCACCGGCTCACCCGCGCCGATTGCACGACGCGTAACCAGCGACGGGCTCGTGCCCTGCAGCGGGCGTACGACTCGTTGGAGGACAGGATCGACCGCCTGGCCGCCGAGGAGGAATTGGCGGCCATCCGGCCCGACCTGGACGGCAACGAGATCATGGCGCTGCTGGACATCCCTCCGGGACGTGATGTCGGACGGGCCTACCAGTACCTCCTGGAGGTGCGACTGGAGCAGGGCCCGCTGAGCCGGGCAGCTGCGGAGCAGGAGTTGCTGCGCTGGTGGGGCGCCCAGTCCTGAAGTCAACGACCGCCACGGATGATCCTCGCCACGGCACCGTCGGGGTTGGTGCGCCCGCCCGCGGGTACCACCGCGGGTGTCCCTGTGAAGGAGGTTGCCGTGAGCGTTACCACGATCGTCAGAGCCGTCCCGACCCCGTCGGCGGCCGGGGGCTGCTGCCACGCCTACCGCGACTACCTGCAGAACCTCGCGCAGTCCGTCTCCCCCCACGCCCGGGTCGAGATGTCTCCGCCGACCGAAGGTGTGGCGGCGCGGGGGACGCTGATGCTGCCGGACGAGCCGGCTTTGGTGACTGTCTTCTGCGACGGGGGGGACTGGTCGGTCCACCGGGCCGGTGAGGAGCGTCCGGTCGCCATGGGCCGGGGGGACCACCGCGACGCCCTGCTCGCCCTGGAGGTGCTGTTCCTGTTGCGCTGAGGCTCAGATGGGCATCCGGTAGCCGTAGAACTCCTGATCCTCGTTGTAGCCGCCCTGGCCGGCCCCGAGGTGTTCGAAACTCTCGACGAACTCGATCGCCTCGACCCACTTGACCTGTTTGAACCCCAGTTCCACCTCGTCACGCAGGCGCAACGGAGCGCCGTGGGTCTCGCTCAACGGTTCCCCGTTCATCTCGTACGCCAGGATCGTGAGGTCGTGGTACATGTTCGCGATCGGATGGCAGTCGTAGTAGCGGCCGCCCTCGGGGCCGTCGGAGAACGAGTAGAACACGACCCACTGGGCGGCGGCGTTCGGCTGGACCTCGTCGCACAACAGCCGCAACGGGACCCCGCCCCACTTGGCGACGCCGGACCACCCCTGGATGCAGAAGTGCTGGGTGATCTGCTCCTGCTTCCCGAGCGCCTGCAACTCCTCGAGCGAGTACTCCTTCGGGTTCCCGACCAGACCGTCGATGCGCAGCCGGTAGTCGGCGAAGCCACCCGCCTTGAGCCGTTCGTACTCGTCGGACTGCGGGATCTCGCCGTTGGGCCAGAGGTACGGCGAGATGTCTTTCTCCCGGTAGGTGGCCTTGGGGTTCCACCACTCCATGAGCAGTTTGATCCGTCCCACCAGCGCGGCCCCCGTCCGCTGCACCCGGCGGGGGTGTTTGCGGGTGAACGGTGAGGCGAACACCCACAGCACGACCACGATCGCCATCATGACCGCGTACCAGAACAGGCCCCACCAGGAATCCGTGTCGGTGCCCAGCGTGATGTGGTTGACGTTCCCGAGTAGCCCGGTGATCCACACCATGAGGGTGTGGATGGCGATGAACGTGATCATGTAGCACAGGATCAGGAAGTGGATCGTGCGCGCGACCTGCCGGTTCAACGGGCCGGTCCCCGTCCCGAACTTGGCCGCCACCGCGGGCGCCTGCAACAGCCCGGTCAGGAAGGCGAGGGGAGCGGCGATGAAGACGGTCATGAAGTAGGCGATCAGCTGCATGCCGTTGAACATCGACCAGCCCTCGTTGGCGGGGAGGTCCAACGACAGGTACTGCACGCCGGTCGAGACGGCGTTGGGGATGACGTCCCACGAGCGGGGGATGAGCCGCTGCCACTGGCCGGTGGCGACCAGCAGGATGTAGAAGATGATCCCGTTGACCAGCCACAACAGGTCGAAACTGAAGTGCCACCAGCGCGCGAGTCCCACCGAGTGGCGGAATCCGGGGATGCCGAGCCACGAGGGCACCGCCACCGAGTCGTCCTTCGCCGTCCACACTCGGCGGGGATCGTTCTGGTCCATGCGGTCGGGCGGCACCGGTCCGGTGATGCGGAACCACTCGGTGCCCGGCTCGCTGCCGGAGTTCAGGTAGAGCCGCGGATGGTCGGCCAGGATCTGGATCCCGGCTCGGATGATGAACATCATGAACACGATGTTGAAGAAGTGCTGCCAGCGCAGCCATGCGGGGAACCCGTCGGTCACGGGCGGGATGTAGTCCGGGGAAGTACCCGGGTACTGCGTCAGGAAGGTCTGCATCCACTCGTAGGTGCGCAACTGTTGGGCGACGGCGATGAGTACGACGACCGCGACCACACCGACCGGTACCAGCCACAGCAATGGGAACCACCGTCGCCCGACCCGGACGGAAGGCAGTTTGGCGTCGGTCTCGGCGATCCCACCCGCCCAGTCCTTCACGACGATCGGGCCGTTGACGTTGCCCTGGTAGTAGTACGGCTGGAGGGCTTCCTCGAGCGGGTCGCGCGGGGAGTCGGCGTTACCGTCAGCGGACATGGCCTGGGAGCCTAGCGCTCACCCGGGCGGCGGAGCAGCGAGTTGCGCGAGATGATCACCGGGGTCGCGCGTCCTTGCGTACCAGGCGGCCACCGCCAGGTAGAAGACGCCGAGGGCCAGGAAGCCCACGACCGAGACGCCGCTGAGCGGGGCCGTGACGGCCGCGAGGAGGGCGCCGATGACGAGCGCGACGTTCACCCCCACGTCGTACAGGGAGAACACCCGGCCCAGGTAATCGTCGTCGAGACGCCGCTGCAGCGTGCTGTCCGTGCCGATCTTGGCGGCCTGCTGGGAGAGCCCGATCACCAGGCCGCCGGCGACCAGGGCGGGCAGCGCCACCGGCAGGAGGCTGGCGGGCGCGGCGATGGCGGCGACGACCAGCGTCAGCGTGGTCCAGCGAATGGTGCCGATGCGCCGTGTGATGCTGGGCGTCACGACGGCGGCGAGGAGTGCGCCCACGGTGACCGTCGCCGCCACGAGCGAGAAGCCACGCAGGGCGCCGTCGGGGTCCGAGGGGGGGTTGAGGGTGTTGCGCAGGAGCAGCAGGAGCACGACTGTCAGCGCACCGAACGCCAGCCGGTGCGCCAGGACCACGACCACGCCGCGCCACGACGGGGCATCCGCGCCCAGGACGCGCAGACCCTCCACGAACCCGCGGGCCACGTCGCCCACCGTCTGTCCCGGTCGGTCGCCATCGGGACCCAGTTGGTCGGCCCGCAGCAGCAGGGGGATCAGGCCGGCTCCGACGTAGACGGCGGCCGCGCAGACCAGCACCCAGCGCACGCCTTGGTCGCCGCCTCCCGTCAGTTGGCGGACGCCGAAGCCGATCATGGCGCCCACGCCGTACACGACGGTGCCCATGGTGGGGGCCAGGGAGTTGGCGGTGACCAGTTCACGGGGCGGCACGACGTGCGGCAGGGCCGCGGACAACCCGGACAGGATGAAGCGCCCGATCCCCAGCGTGACCAGGACGATGAGGCCGAGGTCCAGGCCCGCGTGGCCCGCCAGGACAACTCCGACGAGGACCAACGTGGTGAGCCCGCGCAGGAGGTTGCCGTAGAGCAGGACCTGGCGGCGACGCCAGCGGTCCAGGAACACGCCGGCGAAGGGTCCGATGAAGGAGTACGGCAGCAGCAGGATCCCGAACGAGGCGGCGATCGCCAAGGGAGTCGCCTGACGTTCCGGGGAGAAGACGACGAAAGCGGCGAGGGCGGCCTGCAGGATCCCGTCCCCGAGGGAGCCGGTGAGGCGGGTGGCGAAGAGTTTGCCGAACGACCGGTTGTGCAGCAGGTCCACGATGGGGGCACGGGCTGCGGGGGACACGCACGCACGGTAGCGGACCGGGGCCGGAGGCCAGCAGTGTCCGGCTATCGGGCGGAGGGGTCACGAATGGGGAACCAGAGTCCGATGGTGAGAGGTCGAAGGCGGGGTGCCGCCCCCGACACCGGGGCGGCAGCAGTTATAACCGTTCGGGGCGGATGTCGGTGGTCGAGTCATGAGGAGTGAACTGTGCGCGTGCGAGTTGCGGCCGT
>JAPOIY010000025.1 GCA_029978705.1 Actinomycetota bacterium | reverse complement strand
CCAGGTTGGCGGCCGGGTCGTCGCCGGTCGGGAACCGGATCTCGTCGGTGACGCCGCCCCGCTCGCCGACAACGCAGACCGTCTTCGTCCCGCCGAACTCGATTCCTCCGAGCACCGCTACATCCCTTCGATCAGCCGTTCCACCCGCTCGTCCACCGAGCGGAACGGGTCCTTGCACAGCACCGTGCGCTGGGCCTGGTCGTTGAGTTTCAGGTGGACCCAGTCCACCGTGTAGTCCCGCCGGCGCTCCTGGGCGCGGCGGATGAAGTCGCCCCGCAGCCGGGCCCGTGTCGTCTGCGGCGGCACCGACTTGGCCTCGAAGACCTCGACGTCGGATGCCACGCGCGCCCCCCCGCCACGCTCCGCGAGCTTGTAGTACAGCCCGCGGGTCCGGGAGATGTCGTGGTAGGCGAGGTCGATCATGGCCACCTTGGGGGAGGACAGGCTCACCGCGTTGCGGGCCATGTACCTCTCCAGCAGGTTCCACTTGATCATCCAGTCGATCTCGCCCTTGACGAGGTCGTAGTTCTGGGACTCCACGGCCATCAGCGCGCGCCGCCACAGGTCCAGGGAGCGCGCGTAGAGGGGCTGCTCGGCGATGCCGGTGCGTTCGGCGAAGGCGAGCACGCGGGTGAAGTACTCCCACTGGATGTCCAGGGCGGACAGTTCCCGCCCGTTGGCCAAGCGCACACAGGCTTTGCCGGTGGTGTCGTGGCTGATCTCGCGGATGGCCCGGATGGGGTTCTCCAGCGTCATGTCGCGGACGGTGCCGCCCTCCTCGAGCATGCGCAGCACGAGGTCGGTACTGGCCACCTTCAGCATCGTCGTGGTCTCGCTCATGTTCGAGTCGCCGACGATGATGTGCAGGCGGCGGAACCGTTCGGCGTCGGCGTGTGGCTCGTCGCGGGGGTTGATGATCGGGCGGGAGCGCGTGGTGGCGCTGGAGATGCCCTCCCACACGTGCTCCGCGCGCTGACTGACGCAGTACACCGCCCCACGAGGGGTCTGCAGCACCTTGCCCGCGCCGGTGACGATCTGCCGGGAGATCAGGAAGGGCAGCAGGGAGTCCGCGAGGCGCCCGAACTCCCCCACCCGCGCGACGAGGTAGTTCTCGTGGCAGCCGTAGGAGTTGCCCGCGGAGTCGGTGTTGTTCTTGAACAGGTAGATGTCGCCGGCGATGCCCTCCTCGCGCAGACGGCGTTCCGCGTCGACGAGCAGGCCTTCGAGGATGCGCTCCCCCGCCCGGTCCTGGATGACGAGTTCGCGGATGTCGTCGCACTCCGCCGTGGCGTACTCGGGGTGGCTGCCCACGTCCAGGTACAGCCGCGAGCCGTTGCGCAAGAAGACGTTGCTGGACCGCCCCCACGACACGACCCGGCGGAACAGATAGCGCGCCACCTCATCGGGACTGAGTCGCCGCTGACCGTTGAACGTGCACGTGACGCCGTACTCGGTCTCGATGCCGTAGATGCGCCGGTCCATGCCTAGGCCCCCTTGCCGGCGCCCTCGTCGGGGTCGATATCCCGCTCCGCACCGCTCGGTGGGATGCCGACGTCGACCGTTGCCTCGGGGTCCGGGTGGTCGGGGGCGGCGTCGGGGAGCATCTCCCTCAGTTGCTCGACGGTCAGCCGGCGGAACTTGCGCCGCGGCCGGGCGCGGTCGAGGATCGCCACCTCGAGTTGGTCGGGGGCCAGCCGGTGGCCCTCACCGCCGGCACTCTGCAGGCCGGCCACACTGACCTGCAGCGCCTCGGCGAGGCTCAGCCCGACCCGCCAGTCGCTGGCGAGGGTCTCGGTCAGGTCCTCCGACGAGCCGCCCATGGCGACGAAGCCCTTCTCGTCGGCCACCGAACCGTCGAACCGCAGCCGGTACATCTGGTCGTCGTCGCGGTCGTCCCCGACCTCGGCGACCACGATCTCGACCTCATAGGGCTTCTGGGTCTCGGTGAAGATCGTGCCGAGGGTGGTGGCGTAGGCGTTGGCCAGACTGCGCGCCGACACATCCGAGCGGTCGTAGGAGAAACCGCGCATGTCCGCCAAGCGGATCCCGGCGACGCGCAGCGACTCGAACTCGTTGTACTTGCCGACCGCGGCGAAGCCGATGCGGTCGTAGATCTCGGACACCTTGTGCAGGGCCCGTGAGGGGTTCTCGGCGACGAAGAGGATGCCGCCGTCGTACTCCATGACCACCACACTGCGGCCCCGGGCGATCCCCTTGCGGGCGAAGTCGGCCTTGTCCTTGATGATCTGCTCGGGCGAGACATAGAACGGCATCGACATCAGGCGTCCCTCCCCAGCGCGGCGAGGGGGCCATCCGGCCGGGTGCGGCGTTCCGCCACCATGGCCTCGACCGCCCGGCTCATCTCATCCTCGTCGACCCGTTCGAACCCGTCGGCGGTGATGACCGCCACGACCGGGAAGATGCCGCGCGACAGATCCGGGCCGCCGGTCGCCGAGTCGTCGTCGGCGGCGTCGTACAGCGCCTGCAGGACCGTTGCGACCGCAGCCGCCCGGTCGTGGTCGGGAGCGAAGAGCTTCTTCATGGAGCCGCGGGCGAAGTAGGAACCGGACCCGATGGCGTGGAAGTCGTGCTCCTCGTACCGGCCGCCGGTCACGTCGTAGGAGAAGATCCGGCCGCGGTCCTTGGCCGTGTCGTACCCGGCCAGCATGGGCACCGCGGCCAGCCCCTGCAGGGCCAGCCCGAGGTTCCCCCGCAGCAGCGTCGCGAGCCGGTTGGCCTTGCCCTCCATGGACAGCGGCGTGCCCTCGATCTTCTCGTAGTGCTCCAACTCAACCTGGTACAGGCGCACCAACTCGACGGCGATGCCGGCGCTGCCCGCGATCCCCACACCGGTGTAGTCGTCGGCCGGGAAGACCTTCTCGATGTCGCGCTGGGCAATGACGTTGCCCATCGTGGCGCGGCGGTCCCCCGCGATCACCACACCGTCGGCGAACGTGACGGCGACGATGGTGGTGCCGTGGGGGGCCAGGTCGGCAGCTCCTCCGGCATCAGTGGTTCCCGCCGGAACCTCGGGGGTCACGAGTTCCGGGGCCTGCTGGGCCAGGAATGCCGCGAACGAGGGGTCATCGGGGCGCCGGAACGCTCCCGGTAGCGCGTGGTCCACTACTCGCCGCCCTTCTGGACGAACCCTCGCACGAACTCCTCGGCGTTCTCTTCGAGCACGTCGTCGATCTCGTCGAGGATGGCGTCCACGTCGTCGTCGATGGCCTCTTTGCGTTCCGCGGCGTCCGGGGACGGCCCGACCGGCTCCTCGGACTCGTCGTCACGGCGTCGGCTGGGCTGGGGGCGTTCCTGAGTCGGCACGGTCCCTCCTCGGGCTCGGGGCGGTTGCCGTGCTTGCGACCCTAGTACCGGGAATCGGTCGCCGCACGGGTTTGCCGCCCGCAGCGCTCAGTCGCCGGTCAGCATCCGCACCAGGTCCGCAGCCGACCCGGCCCGGTCCAGGACCCCACCGACGTGTTGCCGCGTGCCGCGCAGCGGGTCCAGCGTGGGCACCCGCTGCAGCGCGGACCGGTCCGGCAGGTCGAAGATGACCGAGTCCCAGGAGGCCGCGGCCACGTCGTCTCCGTAGCGGCGCAGGCACTCCCCCCGGAACCAGGCGCGGGTGTCCTCGGGTGGGTGGCCGATGGCGTGGGCCACCTGCTCATCCGTGGTGATCCGGCGCAAGCGCCCCCGCTCGGCCAGCCGGTTGGCCAGGCCCTTGTCGGGGCGCACGTCGCTGTACTGCAGGTCCACCAGCTCGAGGCGGGGGGCGCCCCACTCCAGTCCGTCGCGCCGGCGGTAGCCGTCGAGGAGCACCTTCTTGGCGATCCAGTCGATCCGGTCGGACAGCGACTCCGGGTCGGTGCCGAGGGCTTCGAGGGTCTCCGCCCACAGGTCGAGCACATCTTGGGTCTGGTCGTCCACCGAGGCGCCCTGCGTGTCGGCCACGTGTTTGGCGGCGACCTCGTGGAACTCCCACTGCAGGTCCACGGCCGTCAGCCGCCGTCCGTCCTGCAGTTCGATGCGGTGCCGCAGGTCGGGGTCGTGGGACACCGCATGCAGTTCCGCGACAGGCTTGCGCGGCATGAGGGTGCTCGGCACGGCCCCCGCCTCCAGGGCGGACAGGACGAGGGCCGTGGTCCCCACCTTCAGATATGTGGCGGTCTCGGACAGGTTGGCATCGCCGACGATCACGTGCAGGCGGCGGTAGATCTCCGGATCCGCGTGGGGCTCGTCGCGGGTGTTGATGATCGGGCGTTTGATGGTGGTCTCCAGGCCCACCTCGACCTCGAAGAAGTCCGCCCGTTGGCTGATCTGGAACCCCGTGCGGCTCCCGTCCTGTCCGAGGCCCACCCGGCCCGCACCCGTGAAGACCTGCCGGGACACGAAGAAGGGGGTGAGGCCGGTGACGATGTCGGGGAACCGGGTGGCCCGGGACATCAGGTAGTTCTCGTGGGTGCCGTAGGAGGCCCCCTTGTTGTCGGTGTTGTTCTTGTACAACTGCAGTGGCAGCCCGCCGGGGGCGGCCGCGGCCAGTTGCGCGGCCCGGGCCATGATGCGCTGTCCGGCCGTATCCCACAGCACGGCGTCGAACGGGTTGGTCACCTCGGGGGTGGAGTACTCCGGGTGGGCATGGTCGACGTACAGCCGGGCTCCGTTGGTGAGGATGACGTTCGCCAGTCCCAGGTCCTCGTCGGTGAGCTGTGTCGGGTCCGCCTCCGCGCGGGAGAGGTCGAATCCGCGCGCGTCGCGCAGCGGGTTCTCCTCGTCGTAGTCCCAGCGCGCGCGCACGCGACGCTCGCCCAGGGTGTCGTGCGCGTAGGCGTTGACGATCTGCGACGACGCCAGCATCGCGTTGACATGCGGCTTGCCCGGGACCGAGATGCCGTACTCGGTCTCGATCCCCATCACGCGGTGGACGGTCACCAGAGCAGCCTAGAACGACCCGGGCTGCGCGGGAACCCGGCGCGCGGTACGGCTCAGGACTTGGACAGCTCCACGCCCTCGAGAGAGCCCATGTCCTCCAACTGCACGCCCTTGGTCTCCTTGACGTACTTCAGTACATAGAGGAACGACACGAGCGCGCCGAGGGTGAACAGTCCGTACGCCAGCCCGAGGGAGATGCCGACCAGGGTCGGGAAGGTCTCGGACACGATGAAGTTGGCGACCCAGTTGGCCATGACGCCGATCGACATCGCGGCTGCGCGGATCTTGTTCGGGAACATCTCGCCGAGGAGGACCCAGACGATGGGCCCCCACGTCGCCGCGAAGAACGCCACATACAGGTTGAGCATGATCACGGCGATCCAGCCGCTGCTGGACGACAGGATCGGGGTATTGAGCTCGGAGACGCCGGTACATCCCGCCTGGCCTCCGGAGTCGATCAGAGCCTGGGTGCACTTGGGAGCGGTCTGGAAGACGATCGTGAGGATCCCCAGCGTCACGAACATGCCGGCGGAGCCGATCAGCAGCAGCGGTTTGCGGCCCATCCGGTCGATGAGGGCGATCGCCACGAACGTGAAGATCACGTTGACAGCCGAGATGATCGTCGACGTCAGGAAGGCGCGGCTCTCGTCGAAGCCGACGGCGCTCCAGATGAGGTTGGAGTAGTAGAACACCGCATTGATGCCGACGAACTGCTGCAGCACCGCGAGGATGATGCCCACCCACACGATGGGAAGCAGCCCAAGGGCCGGGCCCTTGATGTCGGCCATGTTCATCTTGTGCTCGCCCTTCAGCGAGTCCTCGATGGAGTCCAGCCGCGGCGTCACGTCGTCCACGTAGATCTGTTCGAGCACCTGCTTGGCCTCGTCGGACTTGCCCTTGGCCACGAGGTAACGCGGCGACTCGGGCAGGGACAGCGACAGCACCCAGTAGACGACGGCCGGGACGACCATGCACAGGAACATCCACTGCCAGGCCTCCAGGCCCAGCGCCAGTTCGTTGTTCGCCTCCACGGGGGGAACCTGCGGGTTCAGGACCGGGGCGCCGGGCTGGTCGGGCACCAGCCCGATGATGACCTGGTTGACCAGCTGCGTGGCGAAGATCCCGAACACGATCGCCAGCTGGAACAGCGAGGTGAGGCGCCCACGCAGGTGGGCGGGGGCGACCTCGGAGATGTACATGGGAGACACCACGGCCGCGAGGCCGATCGCGAAACCGCCCACGATGCGCCACAGCATGAAGTCCCACAGCCCGATCGGGAAGGCCTGCCCGATGCCGGCGATCAGGAACAGGATGGCGGCGGTGACCATGACCTTCTTGCGGCCGTACTTGTCCGTGAGCCGGCCACCCACAAACGCACCGACCGCGGAACCGAGCAGCGCGATCGCCACGGCGAAGCCCTGCAGGAACGTGTCCGTCACCTGGAACTGGTAGAAAACGGCCTTGTTCGCACCGTTGATGACGGAACTGTCGTAGCCGAACAGGAAGCCGCCCAGGGCGGCGATGACGGCGATGTAGACGACTCTGCCGGTGTGGACCGGGGCCACCTCGGTGCTGTCGCCCGACGCACTCGCTGAATCAACGGGACCCTGCATGGCCGCCTCCTTAGCCGTGTGGGACCACGCTAGCGACGGCGCACTTCACATGCGCGGTATTACGGGAGGCGCGCCCAGGGACACCCGGCGGTGTCCGATATGTCGCAACACCCTCAGAGGTACTGGCCGGTGTTGGCGACGGATTCGATCGAACGACCCTGGTCGTCGCCGGTCTTGCCCCGCACGAGAGTGCGGATGAACACGATCCGCTCCCCCTTCTTGCCCGAGATCCGGGCCCAGTCGTCGGGGTTGGTGGTGTTGGGCAGGTCCTCGTTCTCGCGGAACTCGTCCACACAGGCCGCCAGCAGGTGCTGCACCCGCAGCCCCTTCTGGCCGGTGTCGAGGAAGTCCTTGATGGCGCTCTTCTTCGCCCGGGCGACGATGTTCTCGATCATCGCGCCGGAGTTGAAGTCCTTGAAGTACAGGACCTCCTTGTCTCCGTTGGCGTAGGTCACCTCGAGGAACCGGTTGTCGTCGGCCTCGGAGTACATCCGCTCCACCGCCGCCCGGATCATCGCGGCACACGTCTGGGCCGCCGACCCGCTGTTCTCGGCGAGGTCGTCGACGTTCAGGGGCAGGTCGTCGGTGAGGTACTTCGCGAAGATGTCCGCAGCAGCCTGGGCGTCGGGGCGCTCGATCTTGATCTTCACGTCGAGTCGGCCGGGCCGCAGGATCGCGGGGTCGATCATGTCCTCTCGGTTGGAGGCACCGATGACGATGACGTTCTCCAGGCCCTCCACGCCGTCGATCTCACTGAGCAACTGCGGCACGATCGTGTTCTCGACATCGCTCGAGACGCCGCTGCCGCGAGTGCGGAACAGCGAGTCCATCTCGTCGAAGAAGACGATGACGGGCATCCCCTCGCTGGCCTTCTCGCGCGCCCGCTGGAACACCAGCCGAATGTGCCGTTCGGTCTCCCCCACGTACTTGTTGAGCAGTTCGGGGCCCTTGATGTTGAGGAAGAACGACCGGGCGTCGTCGCGGCCCTCCACCTCGGCGACCTTCTTGGCCAGGGAGTTGGCCACGGCCTTCGCGATCAGGGTCTTACCGCAACCGGGTGGGCCGTACAGCAGGATGCCCTTGGGGGCGGCCAATTTGTGTTCGGCGAAGAGGTCCTGGTGCAAGAACGGCAACTCCACGGCATCGCGGATCATCTCGATCTGGCTGGCGAGGCCACCGATGTCGCCGTAGTCGATGTCCGGCACCTCCTCGAGGACGAGCTCCTCGACCTCGGCCTTCGGGATCCGCTCGAAGACGAACCCGCTGCGGGGGTCGAGCAGCAGCGAATCGCCGGCGCGCAGGCGCCGGTCGCGCAGTGGCTCTGCCAGGCGGACGACGCGTTCGTCATCGGTGTGCCCGATGACGAGGGCGCGATCCTCGTCGAGCTTCTCCTTGAACATCACGATGTCGCCGGCCCGCTCGTACTCGCGGGCGCCCACGACGTTGAGGGACTCGTTGAGCATCAGCTCCTGGCCGGGCCGCAACTCATCGACGGCCACGCTGGGGCTGGCCACGACGCGCATCTTGCGGCCGGACGCCAGGACGTCCAGGGAGTCGTCGTCGTTGGCCTGCAGGAACACCCCGTAGCCGGAGGGCGGCTCGGCGAGCCGGTCCACCTCAGCCTTCAGGGCCACGATCTGGTCACGCGCCTCACGCAGCGTCGCCGCCATGCGCTGGTTCTGCGACTGGCAGGCGGCCAACTCCCGGCGCAACTCCGCGAACCGGCGGGTGACAGCGGCATCCGCCTGGTCGGGGTCGTACCCGAAGGAAGGACTGTCGGCCATGTCGACCACCTCCTGTTCTGGGCACCTTACCCACGGGGGGCGCGATCGCCACTCTTTCGCCGAAAAGCCGCCCCCAACCCGTTATCGATCCTGCGACTCCGGTTCGGGAAGCGCAACACCGGCGAGGTCCGGCGGCCGAGGGCCGGTGTAGTCCGGCCCGTACGCTCCCGGCGCGGGGCGGCGGCGGCGCACCGGCGGGGCCTGCCCGTCGGCCAGCCGGCGTGTCACCAGCAGGAAGGCGGTGTGCGCGATCATCCGGTGGTCGGGCCGCACGGCGAGCCCTTCGAGGTGCCATGTGCGCACCAGCGACTCGGTGGCCCGCGGCTCCGTCCAGCGGGCGTCGGCGCGCAGCGACTCGGCCAGCCGCGACAGCTGTGTGGTCGTGGCGACGTACCCGATCAGGCGACCGCCCGGGCGCAGCAGGCGGGCGGCCGCATCGAGGCAGTCCCAGGGGGCCAGCATGTCCAGCACGAGCGCATCGGCGGCGCCCGACGCGGCGTCGGCGAGGTCCCCGACCTCGAGGCGCCAGGTGTCCGGCTCGGCGCCGAACCAGCGGACGACATTGCGCCGGGCGATATCGGCGAACTCGGGGCGCAGTTCGTAGGACAGCACCGAGCCGGTGGGACCGACCGCCGTCAGCAGGAAACACGTGAGGGCGCCCGACCCCGCTCCCGCCTCCACGACGTGGCTGCCCGGGCCGATCCCGGCCAGGCCGACGATCGCGAAGGCGTCTTTGGGGTAGATGATGGCGGCCCCGCGGCCCATGGACAGGACGTAGTCCTCGAGGATGGGCCGCAGGACCAGGTACGGCATCCCCCCGGTGCTGGTGACGACGATCCCCTCGTCGCGGCCGATGAGGTCGTCGTGGGCCAGCCCCCCCTTGTGGCTGTGGAACACCGCCCCCGGCGTCAGCGTCAGGGTGTGGTGACGACCCTTGTTGTCGGTCAGTTGCACCAGGTCGCCCACGGCGAAGGCAGTGGTCATGGACCCTCCACCACGAAGGCCGCATCGGTGTCGATGATGCGCGGCGGGGTACTCGTGACGAACACGAACCGGGATCCCGTCGCCTGGCACGCTGCCACGACGTCGGAGGCGGGGGCGTCCGGGGAGAGGGCGGGGGCGTCCCGGGGGACGGAGGCGGCAACGGCCAGGGCCGTGACCCGGTCCCGTTCGGCCTCGGGCACCGCGTGGGCCGCCGCCGCCTGCACCACGCCGCGGGGCCGGCCGGTCTCGTCGGCGACGACCAGGCAGACCTCCGGCGACAGGCCCGGCAACAGGGCAGCCACGGTGAGGGACCCGGGGACCGCGACCACCTCGCGGGCCAGGTCCGCTGCCCGCACGTTGGCCAGCGTGCGGCTCGCCGCGGCCTGGCGCAAGGACGCCGACGCCCCGCTCCACAACACCCAGGCGAGCACCACGGCGACGGTGATCAGCATCAGGGAGGGGGTACCCCCGACCTGCCAGGCCAGGAGAAACGGGGAGACGACGATGAGGACGGCGAGGGCGCGGCCCACCCACGCGGCCACGACCTGTCCCGTGACCGGGGAGCCGGTGACGGCCCACACGACCGCCCGCACGACCGCTCCGCCGTCGAGGGGGGCGCCGGGCAGCAGGTTGAAGAAACCCACCAGGAAGTTGGCGGAGGCGAGGGCGGCCAGGAGGTCGTGCACGACGCCTCCCGGCACGGCACCGGCCGCCACCCAGGCGACGTAGGCGATCGCGAGCGTGGCCGCCGGCCCGGCGAGGGCGATGACCGCCTCTCGCAGCGGCCCGTGCCGGGTGGTGGTGCGGTAGCTCGTGACGCCCCCCATGGCCCACAGCGTGATCCCCGAGACGGGGTACTGGAACGCCCGCGCGGCATAGGCATGCGCCAGCTCGTGGACCAGGATCGACAGCATGAGCAGCACCGCGAACCCGGCGGCCAGGACCCACTGGGCCGCGGTGCCGCCGATGCCGGTCGACCCCGCGAACTCCGGATACCACAGCAGCGCGATCACGGCGATGCCGATGAGGGCGTTCCAGGGCACGGACACCGGGACCCCGGCGAACCGGAAGTGCCAACCCGAGGTGCTCTCGGACATGGCGATGCTCACGGCGTCATGCTACGGGCGCACCGGCCTCCCGCGTGCCGCGCGGGCCGTGTCGGACCGGCGACGTACGGTGAGGCATGACCACAACGCCCGGCGTGCCCCCCGCGGAGGTCGTGGACCTGCGGGACCGGGGTGGGGAGCGGCCGGCCGCGTCCCTGTCGCCGTCGCGCGCCTCGGACTTCCTGACCTGCCCCCTGCTGTACCGGCTGCGCAGCATCGACCGCCTGCCGGAACCCCCGGGGGTCGCGGCCGCCCGCGGCACCCTGGTCCACGCCGTGCTGGAGCGACTGTTCGACGTCCCCGCCGCGCAACGCACCCCCGACGTGGCGGCGGGCTTCATCCCGCAGCAGTGGGAGGAACTGACCCGGGAGCAGCCTCACCTCGCGCCGCTGCTGTTCGGGCCGGAGGACGCGTGGCAGCGGTGGTTGGACGACGAGGCGCTGGCCGCCCCCGATCCCGCTGCCGTGACGGCGTTCCTCGGCGAGGCCCGGTCCTTCGTCGACCGCTACTTCGCACTCGAAGACCCCACGCGCCTCGAGCCGGCCGAGCGGGAGGTGAGCGTCACCTGTGAACTGCCCTCGGGCCTCGTCCTGCGCGGCATCATCGACCGGGTGGACCGCGCCCCCAACGGCGCGGTGCGGGTCGTGGACTACAAGACCGGCCGGGCCCCGGGGGCGGGCTGGGAAGCCAAGGCCCTGTTCCAGATGCGGTTCTACGGTCTGGTCCTGTGGCGGCGCAGCGGGCAGCTCCCGGCGCGGCTGCAGTTGCTGTACCTCGGTAGCGGCGAACGCATCAGCATCGACCCGACGGAGGCCGAACTGGTGGCCACGGAACGCAAGGTGCAGGCGCTGTGGGAGACCATCGCCGCTGCTACGCGGGACGGCCAGTGGCCGGCCCGGCCCTCCAAACTGTGCTCGTGGTGCTCCTTCCAGTCCCTGTGCCCCGAGTACGGCGGCACCCCGCCGCCATTGCCGCCGGCGCCGGTCACGTCTAGCGTGAAGGCGTGAGACTCGCCCTGGTGTTGTTGCTGGTCCTGGCCGGCACCGCCGCCTGCTCCTCCACCCCTGCTGCACCCGCCCCGTCTGCCGGCACCTCATTGACGATCTCGGTCGACCCGGGCAAGGGCGGCACCCCCGTGGAGTGGACCCTGACGTGCGACCCGCCCGGCGGTAGCCATCCCGATCCCAGCGCCGCCTGCGCGGCGCTCACCGGCGCCGACCCGTTCGCCCCGGTACCCACCGACCGGGTGTGCGCGCAGGTGTTCGGCGGGCCGCAGACCGCGACCGTCACGGGCACCTGGCAGGGCAAGCCGGTGAACGCGACCTTCTCCCGCACCGACGGGTGCCAGACGCAGCGCTGGGACGCCCTCGTCCCGCTGCTACCCGCTGCGCAGTGACGGTGGGATGAACATCTGCCCCAATTCCGCCAGCCCGATGCCGGACAGAGTCGCGACCACCCGGCGGCGCGGCTCGGGGTCGATGACCGCCAGATGCTCGACGGCCACCACGAACGCGCCCGCCGCATTGGCGCTGGCCGCCCCCGTGGGTGAGTCCTCGATGGCCAGGCACCAGTCGGGGTCGACCGCGAGGACCTGAGCCGCCTGTAGGTACGGCAGCGGGTCGGGTTTGTGGCGGGTCACGTCGTCGGCGCTGACCGTGAGGTCGAACCAGTGGGATCCGATGGCGGCCAGCACCGCGTCCATCAGGGGACGTGACGACGACGAGACGAGGGCGCTCGGGATTCCGGCGGCCCGCACGTCGTGCAGCAGTCTGGCCGCGCCGGGCTGCAGGGCCGGCGGCTCATCCCGCAGTTGCTGCAGCATCACGTCCAGGAACATCTCGATGAGGTCGTCCGGTGTCGGCGGACGGGCACCGGCGGCCTCGATCAGCGAGATCATGTAGCGCGCCACCCGTTCGGTGGATCCTCCCAGGCAGTGGGCCTGGTCCGCGTCGGTCCACGGGGCACCGAAGGACGCCATGATGTCGGCCTCGGCCGCCTGCCACTTGGGTTCGGTGTCCACGAGGGTGCCGTCCATGTCGAACAGGACGGCCTGGAACGGCGGCATCCGCCCATCCTGGCGGATCGGCGACGTCAGGTCGCGTTGAAGTACTTGGCTTCGGGGTGGTGCACGATCAGGGCCGACGTCGACTGCTCGGGGTGGAGCTGGTCCTCCTCCGACAACCTGACGCCGATCCGCTCCGGTTGCAGCAGCCGGACGAGATCGCGTTGCTGTTCCACGTCCGGGCATGCGGGGTAGCCGAAGGAGTAGCGCGAGCCGCGGTATCCCTGCTTGTGGATGAGGGTCGTCATCTCGTCGTGGTCGCCGTTGGCGAAGCCCCACTCACCGCGAACGCGGGCGTGCCACAGCTCGGCCAGCGCCTCGGTGAGTTGCACGCTCAGGCCGTGCAACTCGAGGTACTCGCGGTAGTTGTCGGCCTCGAACAGCCGCGCGGTGGACTCCGAGGCGACTTCGCCCATCGTCACGACCTGGAACGCGATCACGTCCTTCTCCCCCGACCCCACCGGGCGGAAGAAGTCGGCCAGGCACAGGTGACGTCCCCGGCGCTGCCGCGGCAGCGGGAAGCGGGCGACCTCCCGGTCGTGGTCGTCGGGGTCGTAGACCACCAGGTCGTCCCCGTCGCTGTTGGCGGGGAAGTAGCCATAGACCACGGCAGGCTCCAAGAGACCCTCGGTCTTGATGCGGTCCAACCACATCCGCAACCGCGGGCGACCTTCTTCCTCGGCGAGATCGGCGAACGTCTGCTTGCTGCCCTTCAGTGGCTTCAGGCCCCACTGGCCGACGAACGTCGCCCGCTCGTCGAGGTAGGCGACGATGTCCGCCATCGCGATGCCACGCACCACGCGTGTGCCCCAGAACGGAGGCGTGGGCACCGGGTTGTCCACCGCCACGTCGGAGCGTTCGGGAAGGTCCACCGGCTGATCGCTGGCGCCGGGGCCGTCCTTGCGCGGCACGCGGCGCTTGCGAGGGGCGGGCAGTTCGGCGTCTGGCTCCCCGCGTCGGATGGCCATGAGGGTGTCCATCAGGGCGAGACCCTCGAAGGCGTCGCGTGCGTAGCGCACGTCGCCCTCGTACATCTCCCCCAGATCCTGCTCCACGTAGGCCCGGGTCAGGGCGGCGCCCCCGAGCAGGACGGGCCAGCGCGCTGCGACGCCGCGCTGGTTCATCTCCTCGAGGTTCTCCTTCATGATCACCGTGGACTTCACCAGCAGCCCCGACATGCCGATGGCGTCGGCGTCGTGGCGTTCGGCGGCCTCGATGATGGTGGTGATGGGCTGTTTGATCCCGATGTTGACGACCTGATAGCCGTTGTTGGTCAGGATGATGTCGACGAGGTTCTTGCCGATGTCATGCACGTCGCCCTTGACGGTGGCCAGCACGATGGTGCCCTTGCCCGCATCGTCGGTCTTGTCCATGTGCGGCTCCAGGTGGGCCACCGCAGCCTTCATCACCTCGGCGCTGGCCAGGACGAACGGCAACTGCATCTGGCCGGAGCCGAACAGCTCCCCCACCGTACGCATGCCGGCGAGCAGGTTGTCGTTGATGATCTCGATGGCGGTACGGGTCGTCAGCGCCTCGTCCAGATCCGCATCGAGGCCGTTCTTCTCGGCGTCGATGATGCGCCGCTCCAGCCGCTCATCCAGCGGCAGGGCGGCGAGGATCTCCGCGCGGTCGGGACCACCGGTCGCCGCGACCCCCTCGAAGACCGACAGGTAGTTCTGTACCGGGTCGAAGGTGATCTCCCCGGCGTCGTCGTAGCGGCGCCGGTCGTAGATCAGGTCGAGCGCCGCATCACGCTGCTCGTCCGGGATGCGGGTCATCGGCAGGATCTTGGAGGCATGCACGATCGCGGACGTCAGCCCGGCCTCGGTGCACTCGTGCAGGAACACCGAGTTCAGCACCTGCCGGGCCGCCGGTGACAGCCCGAAGGACACGTTCGACACGCCCAGCGTCGTCTGGACCCGCGGATGACGGCGGTTGACCTCGCGGATGGCCTCGATCGTCTCGATGGCGTCGCGGCGGGTCTCGTCCTGGCCGGTGGCGATGGGGAACGTCAAGGTGTCGATGACGATGTCGGCCGGGTCCATGCCCCACGTGTCCACGAGTTCGCCGATGAGACGGTCGGCGACGCGCACCTTCCACTCGGCGGTCCGCGCCTGCCCCTCCTCGTCGATGGTGAGGGCGACGACCGCGGCCCCATGCTCCTTGACGATGGGCATGATCTGCTGGAACCGCGAACCCGGGCCGTCTCCGTCCTCGAAGTTCACCGAGTTGATGAGGGACCTGCCGCCGAGCATCTCCAGTCCGGCCTCGATGACCTGCGGCTCGGTCGAGTCCAGCACCAGGGGCAGGGTCGAGGCGGTTGCCAGCATGCCGGCCATCGTGCGCATGTCGCCGGTGCCGTCGCGTCCCACGTAGTCGACGCACAGGTCGAGCGTGTGGGCGCCGTCGGCGATCTGCGCGCGGGCGATGTCGACGCACTTCTCCCAGTCGCCGGCCAGCATGGCCTCGCGGAAGGCCTTGGAGCCGTTGGCGTTGGTGCGTTCGCCGATCGACAGGAACGTGGTGTCCTGGTTGAACGGCACCGCCTGGTACAGCGACGCGATGGCGGGCTCGACCTCCGGCTCGCGCGGGGTGACCGGGCGGCCGCCGACCCGTTCGACGACGGCGCGCAGGTGCTCCGGCGTGGTGCCGCAGCACCCGCCCACCAGGTTCAGGCCGTAGTCGGTGGTGAACCTGTCATGGGCGTCCGCCAGCTCGTCGGCGGTGAGGGGATAGAAGGCTCCGTCGGAGGTCAGCTGCGGCAGCCCCGCGTTGGGCATACACGTGATGGCCACGTCCGCGTGCTGGGCGAGGTAGCGCAGGTGTTCGGACATCTCCGCCGGGCCGGTGGCGCAGTTCAGTCCGATGCCCGCGACCCCGAGGGTGCGCAGGGCGGTCAGGGCGGCGCCGATCTCGGTGCCCAGCAGCATCGTGCCGGTGGTCTCGACGGTCACCTGAGCCAGGATCGGGACATCGCGCCCCGTGTCCGCCATGGCCCGCTGGGCGCCCACGACGGCTGCCTTGGCCTGCAGGAGGTCCTGCGCGGTCTCAATGAGAATCGCGTCGGCGCCGCCGTCGATCAGTCCGCGCGCCTCCTCCTGGTAGGCGTCCCGCAGCGTGCGGAAGTCCGTGTGCCCCAGGGAGGGCAGTTTCGTGCCGGGTCCCACGGAGCCCAGCACGTACCGGTCCCGGCCGTCGTCGTAGGAGTCCGCGACCTCCCGGGCGATACGCGCGCCCGCCTCGGCCAGCTCGTAGATGCGCTCGACGATGCCGTACTCGCCCAGGTTGGCGTAGTTCGCGCCGAACGTGTTGGTCTCGACACAGTCGACTCCGACGTCGAAGTAGGCGCGGTGCACCCCTGCGACCACGTCCGGCCGCGTGACGTTCAGGATCTCGTTGCAGCCGTCCAGGTTCTGGAAGTCGGCGAGGCTCAGGTCGGCCGCCTGCAGCATGGTGCCCATGGCGCCGTCGGCGACCAGGACACGTTCCCGCATGGCGTCCAGGAAGGGCTGTTGGGGC
Source organism: Actinomycetota bacterium (assembly GCA_029978705.1). Classification (GTDB taxonomy): domain Bacteria; phylum Actinomycetota; class Actinomycetes; order S36-B12; genus CAIWTL01. The sequence continues at coordinate 20,745 of JAPOIY010000025.1, read as the reverse complement.
ATGCGCTACAGGATAGGGCCGACCCGGGCAGGGGGCCGAATCCGACCGTCAGCGGCCGGCGGCCGCCCGGTAGCGGGCCACCGTCGCCGTCGTGGCCGCGTCCTGGGTGGGCGCCCCGGCCACGCCGTCGCGCAACTGTGGAATCAGATTGGCGGCCATGACCTTGCCCAACTCGACGCCCCACTGGTCGAACGAGTCGATGCCCCAGATGGCGCCGGCGGTGAAGACCGTGTGCTCGTAGAGGGCCACCAGCGTGCCCAGCGCGTACGGCGTCAGTTTCTTGGCCATGAACACCGAGCAGGGACGGTTGCCCGGCATCACCTTGTGAGGCACCAGCTCAGCAGGTGCGCCGTCCGCGGCGACCTCCTCCTCGGTGCGCCCCAGGGCGAACACCGCGGCCTGGGCCAGCGCGCTGGCGATGAGCATGTCGTGCTGGTCTCCGACGGGGTTGAGGGTCTCGGCGAAGAACAGCACGTCACACGGGATGGTGCTCGTGCCCTGGTGGATGAGCTGATAGAAGGAGTGCTGGCCGTTGGTGCCCGGCTCACCCCAGTAGATCGGTCCCGTCTCGCAGTCCACGGGAGTGCCGTCCAGACGGACCCGCTTGCCGTTGGACTCCATGGTCAACTGCTGCAGGTAGGCGGGGAACCGGGACAGGTACTGCTCGTACGGCAGCACGGCCACGGTCGGGCAGTCGAGGAAGTTGCGGTTCCACACACTGAGCAACCCGTTGATCAGCGGGAGGTTCGCCGCGGGGGGTGCGGTGCGGAAGTGCTCGTCCATGGCGTGGAAGCCGGCCAGCATGTCGTCGAAGTTCTTCGGACCGATGGCGATCATGGTGGACAGCCCGATGGCGGAGTCCATCGAGTAGCGCCCGCCCACCCAGTTCCAGAACTCGAACATGTTCGCGGTGTCGATGCCGAAGGCCGCCACCTCGGTGGCGTTCGTGGACACGGCCACGAAGTGTTTGGCGACGTCGGCGTCCTGGCCCAGACCTTCCAGCAGCCAGTCACGGGCGGCGCCGGCGTTCGTCATCGTCTCCAGCGTCGTGAACGTCTTGCTGGACACGATGAACAGGGTCTCGGCGGGGTCCAGATCGCGGGTCGCCTCGACGATGTCGGTGCCGTCCACGTTGGATACGAACCGGAAAGTCAGGTTGCGGTCGGAGTAGTCGCGCAGCGCCTGGTAGGCCATCACCGGCCCCAGGTCGGATCCACCGATCCCGATGTTGACGACGTTCTTGATGCGCTTGCCGGTGTGGCCGACCCACTCGCCGCTGCGTACCTTGTCCGCGAACGCCTTCATGCGGTCGAGGACGGCGTGGACCTCCGCGACCACATCGGTGCCGTCGACGATGAGCTTCTCCCCCTTGGGCATCCGCAGGGCCACGTGCAGCACCGAGCGGTCCTCGGTCACGTTGATGCGGTCGCCGGCGAACATCTCATCGCGGCGCTGCAGCACCCCACGCTCCTCGGCCAGGGCCAGCAGAGCGTCCATGACGTCCTGGTCGACCCGCTGCCGGGAGTAGTCCAGCGTGACCCCGGCGCCCTCGACCACCATGCGCGTGGCGCGGGAGGGGTCCTTCTCGAGCAGGTCGCGGATGGTGCCGGCGCCCACCGTGCCGGACAGTTCGGTCAGCGTGTCCCAGCTGTTGCTCACGTCATTTCCTTTCCGGGCGACCCGTCCCTGCGCGTCGCCCCACACTCTTGCACTAGCGTTCCAGCAAACGCAGCGGTTTGCCCGAGGACACCCGGGCGGAAGGAGACGATCGTGCCGACCGATAAGCCCATGCAGCTGGGAATGGTGGGACTGGGACGGATGGGGGCCAACCTCGTGCGCCGCCTCAAGCGGGACGGCCACGAGTGCGTCGTCTTCGACAACAATCCCGAGGCCGTGGCCGAACTGGTCAAGGAAGGCGCGATCGGTGCCGACTCGCTCGAGGACTTCGTCGCGAAACTCGACAAGCCGCGCAACGCGTGGGTGATGGTCCCCGCCGGCGAGATCACGGAGAAGGTCACCGAGGAGCTCGGCGCTCTGCTCGAGGCCGACGACACCATGATCGACGGCGGCAACTCGCGCTACCACGACGACATCCGCCGCTCGAAGCACTTCGCCGAGCGCGGCATCCACTACCTGGACTGCGGCACCAGCGGCGGCGTGTGGGGCCTGGACCGCGGCTACTGCCTCATGATCGGCGGGGACGACAAGGCCGTGGACCGGCTGACCCCGATCTGGGACTCCATCGCCCCCGGGCTGGGGGACGTCGAGCGGACCCCCGGCCGCTCCGGCGAGCCGTCGCCGGCGGAGCGCGGCTGGCTGCACTGCGGCCCGAGCGGAGCCGGGCACTTCGTGAAGATGGTGCACAACGGCATCGAGTACGGGATCATGGCGGCCTACGCCGAAGGCCTCAACATCCTGCACAACGCCGACGCCGGCGAGAAGTCGCGGGACCAGGACGCCGAGACGGCTCCCCTGGAGGACCCCGAGTACTACATGTACAACATCAACACGACGGATGTGGCGGAGTTGTGGCGCCGCGGCTCGGTGATCGGCTCATGGCTGCTGGACCTCACGGCGGCGGCGCTGGAGAAGTCGCCCGACCTGGAGGAGTTCAGCGGGCGGGTCTCGGACTCCGGCGAGGGCCGCTGGACCAGCCAGGCGGCCATCGACGTAGGCGTGCCCACCCCGGTGCTGACGTCGGCGCTGTTCTCCCGCTTCGACTCGCAGGGCAACGCGAAGTTCGCCAACCAGGTGCAGTCGGCCATGCGCAAGGAGTTCGGCGGCCACGACGAGAAGTCGGACTGACCACCGCGACCGCCCCCGGCTGGCCCACGGGGGCGGCTCGGATCGGGGGCGGCAGAGGGCCGTCAGGTGGTGAGGTCTACACCCAGCAAGGCGTCGACCGCTAGCGCCACCTGCGTGCCGGCCTCCGGGTCCGAGCCGCGGCCGGACGCCCAGTCGTCGACGGCGGCCAGCGCGCGGGGCGTGTTCAGGTCATCCGAGATGGCCTCACGGAGAGCGGTCACCACGCGGTCGGCCGACGGGGCAGTCGGTGCGGCCACGGCCCGGCGCCACCGATCCAGCCGCTCCCCGGCGCGGGTGAGGTCGGCGTCCGTCCACTCCCAGTCCGATCGGTAGTGGTGGGCCAGGAGAGCCAGGCGGATGGCCATGGGGTCCACCCCGGCGTCGCGCAGCGCGCGGACCAGGACCAGGTTCCCCCGCGACTTGCTCATCTTGTGGCCGTCGTAACCGACCATGCCGGCGTGCACGTAGTGGCGGGCGAAGAGGGGGTCGCCGGAGTTGACGCGCCCGATGGCGGCGCACATCTCATGGTGGGGGAAGGCGAGGTCCGATCCCCCGCCCTGCACGTCGAACGGCAGGCCCAGGTACTCCTCCGCGATCGAGGTGCATTCGACGTGCCACCCGGGGCGACCGTCGCCCAGATCGGTGTGCCAGGACGGCTCCTCGGGCCGGGCGGCCTGCCACAGCAGCGGGTCGAGGGGATCCCTCTTGCCGGGGCGCTCGGGGTCCCCGCCGCGTTCCGTGGCGAGTTCGGTCATCGCGGGGCGGTCAAGTCCGGCCACCGAGCCGAACGCCGGATCCGCACCCACCGGGAAGTACAGGTCGCCGTCCAGTTCGTAGACGGCGCCGCGCTCCTGCAGTTCGGTGATGGTCTCCACGATGGCGGGGATGGACTCCACAGCCCCGATGTAGTCGTCGGGCGGCAGCACGCGCAGGGCGCGCATGTCGGAGCGGAAGGCCTCGGTCTCCGCGTCCGCCAGGGCGCGCCAGTCCTGTCCGGAGGCCACCGCCCGCTCCAGCAGCGGATCGTCGACGTCGGTCACGTTCTGGACGTACTGGACCTCATGGCCGGCGTCGCGCCACACCCGGTTGACCAGGTCGAAGGCGACGTAGGTCGCGGCGTGGCCCAGGTGGGTCGCGTCGTAGGGCGTGATGCCGCAGACATACAGCGTGGCCGGCGCGCCGGGGGCGACAGGACGCAGTTCCCGGGTGGCGGTGTCCCACAGGCGGAGCGGAGGGGGTGCACCGGGGATCTCGGGCACCGGGTGCTCGGACCACGACTGCATGGGCCACACCCTAGCGGCGCGCCCCTCAGATGGGCGGCCACGGGATCACCGGACCGCCGCGGGGCGGCGGGAACACCCCATCGGCCAGGACCCGGTCCACCCGCGCCCGCAGCGCGGCCCCCTCCGCGCCGCTCAGGCCGACGAGGAGGTCGGGCAGATCGTCGCGCCGGTCGGCGAGATCGGCCAGGACACCGTCGTCGATGGGGCGGCCCACGAAACCCCACAGCACCGACCGCAGTTTGGGTTCGGCGTGGAAACTCAGCCCGTGGTCGATACCCCACGCCGCGTCCCCGTCCCCCAGCAGATGGCCGCCCTTGCGGTCGGCGTTGTTCACCACGAGGTCGAACACGGTGATCAGGCGTAGGCGGGGGGTGTCGGCGTGTGCGACCACCAGCGGACGGTCGGCGTCGTCGACAGCCTGCAGCACGGGCAGCCACCCCTCGGGGACCGCGCCCTCCCGGAAGACCGAGACCGCGGCCACATCGTCGCCCACCCAGTCCTGCACGCTGCCCGGGCCGTAGGGTCCGTCCTCGACCCATCGGGTGGGCGGCACAACGTCCCACCCGAGGTGCCGGGAGATCTCGTAGGCGGCTACCTCGCGGCGGGCCAGCGTGCCGTCGGGGAAGTCCCACAGTGGGCGTTCGCCGCGTACGGGCTTGTAGACCAGGCGGTGGTCGCCCGCCTCGACCACCAGCGTGGCGTTGGAGGCGTCGGACACCTGCCCGAGCACGGTCCAGTCGGACACCTCAGCGCCGGTACCCGTTGGCGCGGGGACAGATGTGGCCGGCGGGGTCGAGCGGAAAGTTGCACAGGGGGCACGGCGGCCGGCCGGAGGAGATGACGGCCTCGGCCCGGGCGGCGAAGGCCCGCGCCTCCTCCGCGGTGAGCCGGATGCGGACGGTGTCGGGACCCGGGGAGTCGTCCTCCAGGTCCGGCACGTCGACGTCCTCGCCTGTGCCCGCGTGCGCCTCGATGATCACGCGCTCGGTCTCCGTGTTCCAGCCCAGCCCCAGGGACGCGGCCCGGAAGTCCTCCTCGATCGGGGTGTCGAGGGGCGCATCGTCCCGGGGCGCCGAGCCGGGCGGGGCGTCGGTCTCGGAGAGCAGGGAGCCGATCCTCTCGGCGAGGATGCGGGCCTGCTCCTTCTCCAGCACCACTGCATTGACCCGCTGTCCGCTGCGCACCTGGAGGAAGAAGGTGCGCTGACCCGGCTCCCCCACGGTGCCGATGACACACCGGTCCGGCGAGTCGTGCACGTACACCTGACGCATCCCGCCACCCTACCCGGCGACCCCGGGATCAGGACCCCGTCTCGCCGCCCACGGCCCCGTCGGACGGGCGGCGTCGGCGCCGGCGCCGGTCCGGGGAGTACACCGACAGGTCTCCCCCGATGTCGTTGAGCCGGGCGACGAACGTGCGGGCCGGCGTGTAGCGGACGACGGAGACCGAGCACGGGTCGACCTGGATGCGCTGGAACAGGTCCAGGTGCATGCCGAGGGCGTCCGCCACGATCGCCTTGATCACGTCCCCGTGGGTCACCGCCACGTAGGTGGCGCCGTCGCCCAGTTTCCGGTTCCAGCGCCGGATGGCGTGGATGGCGCGGGCCTGCACCACCCCCAGCGACTCGCCTCCGGGGAAGGTGACCCCGCTGGGATGGTGCTGCACCACGTCCCACAGCGGCTCCTTGGCCAGCACCTCGAGACTCTGTCCGGTCCAGTCGCCGTACCTGACCTCGGCCAGGTCGACCTCGGTGTGCACCGGCATGTCGGTGCGGCGGCGCCGGGCCACGATCTCCGCGGTCTGCCGGCACCGTTCCAGCGGGCTGGTGATGATGGCGCTGTAGCGCACCTCGGCCAGTCGGGCGGCGACCGCCTTCGCCTGGTCACGCCCGGTCGCGTCCAGTTCGACCCCCGGCGTCCACCCCGCCAGCACGCCGTCGGCATTGGCAGTCGTCCGGCCATGCCGGAGGAGCAGCACCGTTGTCACGCGAACAGCCTATGGGTTCGTCACAATGCAGTCGTGATCACAGAGGTGCTCCGGTTCGGGAAAGGGGCGGAGCTCCCCGTCGACCCGGCCATCACGTCGCCGGACACGCCGCCGTGGGAGCTGTCGCAGGCCCTGCATGACGCGGTCCGCGATGTGCAGCAGGACCGCGACGAGAGCACCTTCCTGTGGGTCAAGATGGCGCATCCCAGCCGCCGCGAGATGGACCTCGTCGAGAAGCTGTTCGACCTGCCCGTGTTGCAGGTCGAGGACGCCCTGAACCCGCGCCAGCGCCCCAAGATCGAGTCGGAGGGCGAGTGCGCCTTCGTCGTCCTCAAGGAGTTGCGCTATACCGACGAGACTTCAGCGGTGGAGACCGGCCAGGTGGCGGTCTTCCTGGGGCCCGGCTACGTCGTGTCCGTGCGCACCGGCGACGCCACCCCCAGCTCCTCGCGGGCGCGGCTGCGCGCCGCGCAGGAACTCACCCGGTACGGGCCCATGAGCGTCCTCTATGCCATCTCCGACACCGTGGTCGACGGCTACCTCGACATCGTGCAGCACCTGTCGGATGACCTGGTGGACCTGGAGGACCAGGTGTTCCGGATGACGGCCTCCGACAGCGCTGGCGACGTCTACAACCTCAAACGCGAGAACCTCGAGGTCAAGAGGGCCATCTCGCCGCTCCTGGCCGAAGCGCGCGTGCTGGTGGCCGAGCAGCACCCCGACGTGCCCACCGAGCTGGCGCCCTACTTCCGCGACGTCGGGGACCACGTGCTGCGCGCCAGCGACATCGTCGAGTCCAACGACCAACTGCTGATGACCATGCTCATGGCCGCCACCTCGCAACAGGACCTCCAGCAGAACAAGGACATGCGCAAGATCTCGGCGTGGGCGGCGATCATCGCCGTGCCCACGGCGATCGCCGGCATCTACGGCATGAACTTCGACGACATGCCGGAACTGCACTCCAGTTTCGGCTATCCGCTGGTCCTGCTGGTCATGGCCACCATCTGCGTCTTCCTCTACCGACAGTTCAAGAAGAGCGGGTGGCTCTGACCCCGACCGGGCCGAGGGGCGCACACTGGTGACCATGCGACGACGTCTGGGAGCAGCGGTGGGGGCGCTGTCGCTGGCGCTGGTGGCCGGCTGCTCCGGCGGCGCCACCAGCCCCAACCCGACGGCCACGCCGGTGTTCGACGGACTCGCGGACCCCGTGGCCGTGCCCGTGCTGCTGCGCCGGGAGCTCGGCGAGGACATCGTGGTGAGACGGGTGACCCTGTACGACTACGGGTTCCGGGCGGAGGTGCGCGACCCGCAGCATCCCCAGAACCTCGACGAGTACTCCTACGCCTATGGGCGCTGGGACACCGAGCCCGTCTCGGTCAGCCAGTACGACATCGACCGCCTCGACCGCACCACCTTCCGGCTCGGCGCCGTGGACTGGAGTGTCATCCCCGGGCTGCAGGAGAGGGCCCTGGCGGACCTGGACCTGGAGGACGAGACGATCAGCATCGTGTCCGTGGACCGCATCGAGGGACAACCGCAGCCGCGGATCTACATCGCGGTGTCCGGAGCCCGGGGGTACGGCTCGCTGCTGGCGGACGCCCGCGGGGGCCACGTGACCGTGACGCGGAACTGACCCGGCTACGTCAGCGGGGTGGCGTCCAGGACCCCGACGCTGCACAGCACGATGACCAGGACCCCCAGCACGATCCGGTACACGACGAACGGCATGTACGAATTCGTGGCGATGTAGCGCAGCAGCCACGCGATCACCAGATAGCCCACGACGAACGCGATCACCGTCGCCAGGATCGTCGGGCCCCAGGCCGGCGTCGGCCCTTGGCCGATCTTCGTGGCCTCGAACAGGCCCGACGCCATCACCGCCGGGATGGCGAGGAGGAACGCGTAGCGGGTGGCGGCTTCGCGCGTGTAGCCCAGGAACAGGCCGGTGGAGATGGTGGCTCCGGACCGGGAGACTCCCGGGATGAGGGCGAAGGCCTGCCCGATGCCGTACAGGATGCCGTCGCGGAAGTTGAGGTCCTCGATCTGCTCGGTCTTGCGGCCCACCTTGTCGGCGATCCCCAGCACGATGCCGAAGAAGATGAGCGTGAAGGACACCAGCCACAGGTTGCGGGCGACGGTCTCGATCTGGTCCTGGAACAGAACCCCCAGGACGGCGATCGGGATCGTGCCGATGATGACGTACCAACCCATCCGGGCGTCGATGTCGGAGCGCAGCGCCGGCGTGTACAGGGACCGGACCCAGGTGCTGATGATGCGCCAGATCTCCCGGCGGAAGAAGATGATGACCGCCAGCTCGGTGCCGATCTGCGTCACCGCGGTGAACGCCGCGCCCGGGTCATCCCAGCCGAACAACTGGGAGATGATCAGCAGGTGGGCACTGGACGAGATGGGCAGGAACTCGGTCAAGCCCTGCACCAGACCGAGGACGACCGCCTCGAACCACGAGATCATTCTCCGACTCCCGACTGCTCTAGAAGTTCCGCCATGGTCCGGATTGTCGCGACCCGTTCCTCCAGTGACCCCGCGTAGGAGGCGATCGTCAACGTCGTGACGCCCGACTCGGCATACGCCGCGAGACGATCCCGGATCCGTTCCGGAGGCCCGATCAGTGACGTGTTGTCGATGAAGTCCATCGGCACCGCGGCCCCGGCGCCCGCGTAGTCGCGTTCCAGGTAACGGTCCTGGACCTCCTGCGCCGCCTGGTCGTAGCCCATCCGGACCGCCAGCCGGTTGTAGAAGTTCTGTTCGCGGCTGCCCATACCCCCGATGTACAGCGACGCGTAGGCCCGCAGCGGCTCCGCGCAAGAGGCGAGATCGTCCCCGATCACCACCGGCACGGTGGGCACGACATCGAAACCGGCCAGCGTGCGGCCCACCTTCTGCCGGCCCGCCTCGATGCTCGCGAGCAGCTCCGGGGCGAACTCCGGGGAGTAGAAGATCGCCAGCCAGCCGTCGAACAGTTCGCCGGCCAGTTCCAGGTTCTTGGGCCCGATCGCCGCCAGGTACATGGGGATGTGTTCCCGCACCGGGTGCACGGTCAGGGTCAGGGCCTTGCCGGGGCCGTCGGGCAGCGGCAGGGTGAAGAACTCGCCGTCGTAGGTGAGCCGTTCCCGGCGCAGCGCCTTCTTGACGATCTCGGTGTATTCGCGGGTGCGCGTCAGCGGTTTGGCGAACCGCACCCCGTGCCAGCCCTCCGACACCTGCGGGCCCGAGACCCCGAGCCCCAGCCGGAATCGGCCCCCGGACAGGGTGTCGAGGGTCGCGGCGGTCATGGCCGTGTTGGCGGGAGTGCGGCCGGGAATCTGGAAGACCGCGGAGCCGATGTCGATCTGCGTCGTCTGGGCGGCGATCCAGCTCAGGACCGACGGTGCGTCCGACCCGTAGGCCTCCGCCACCCACACCACGGAGTAGCCGAGTTCGTCGGCCACCCGCGCGAGAGCCAGATTCTCGGCGTCGTTGCCCATCCCCCAGTAGCCGAGATTCAGGCCCAGTCGCATGGTCGCCTCCCCAGGCGCCGCCGAGGCGCCCGTGTGAGCGTACTCCCGGCTCCGGGCGCGGGGAACGAGGCACCCCGGCGCGGCGCTTCTGCCGGGCCACCGGTTCGGGTTACCGTCGCTCCATGCGGCAGCGAGCACTCGGAGCGACCGGTCTGTGGGTCTCCCGGCTCGCCCTCGGCACGATGACGTGGGGGCGGGACACCGACGAGCACGAGGCCCGCGACCAGTGGAAGACCTTCCTCGACGGCGGCGGCACGTTCATCGACACCGCCGACGTCTATGCCGACGGTTCCAGCGAAGAGATCATCGGCATGCTGCTCGCCGAGACGAACACGCGCGACCGCACGGTCATCGCCACCAAGGCGGTGAGCCGGCCGCGTACGAAGCGCCGGTTCGACGCCTCGCGCGGCCATCTGTTGTCGTCGCTGGACGGGTCGCTGCGTCGACTGGGCACCGACTACATCGATGTCTGGTATCTGCACGCGTGGGACCCGCACACACCCCTGGACGAGACCCTGGCCGCCGCGGACGACGCGGTGCACTCCGGCAAGGTGCGGTACGTGGGGGTGTCGAACTACTCGGGGTGGCAGTTGGCGCAGGCGGCCACGTGGCAGTCCGCGGTCCCCAGCCGGTCGCTGCTGGCCGCGGCCCAGATGGAGTACTCGCTGGTGCAGCGCGGGATCGAGCGGGAGGTGGTGCCGGCCGCCGAGGCGCTCGGCGTGGGCATCACGCCCTGGTCGCCGCTCGGGCGGGGCGTGTTGACGGGCAAGTACCGGTACGGAACGCCCAGCGACTCTCGTGCCGCCTCCCCGCACTTCTCGTCCTTCGTGGCGGAATACCTGGACGAGCGGTCGCGCCGCATCGTCGACGCCGTACACACCGCTGCGGAGGGCCTGGACGTGGCGCCGCTGGAGGTGGCGCTGGCGTGGGTCCGCGACCGTCCGGGCGTGACGGCCCCCGTGGTCGGGGCCCGGACCGTACAGCAGTTGCGCGGCGCGATGGAGTCGGAGGACCTGGAACTGCCGGCGGAGATCCGCACGGCGCTGGACGACATCTCCGCGCCGGAGCTCGGCTACCCCGAGCACGGGTGGAACCAGCTCGCCCGCTGATCCCACCCGGGCCGGTTCAGCGCTGGTGGAAGAAAGCGCTCGCGCGGGAGGACCACAGCAGCCCCAGTGCGATGAGCCAGACCAGGATCCCCAGCAGGTTCATCCAGATGGCGTTGCCGTGCAGCGTCACCATGTCGTAGGCGTCGGCCAGGATCTGGAACACGATGATGATCGTCATGAAGATCCGGACCCCGTTGCTGCCGTTCTTCAGCGCCGAGGCCAGCAGGACCGTGATGAGGCCCAACACGATGCCGAAGATCCCGAGGATCAGCAGGATGCTCGTGAGGCTGTTGCCGCTGTTCGCCGAGGCGTCCACCAGCGCCAGTCCCTGCTGGCCGGTCAGGACCGAGGGGACCTGGCTGGGGTTGAAGGACAACCAGAGGTAGACCAGACCGCCGATCATCTCGAGGATGCCGGCGATCCACATCAGCACCACCACGAGGGTGACGCCGCCCGGACGGCTGACGGGTGCTCCCTGGCTCATGCACACTCCTTGTTCGCGCAGCCGCGGATCCGGTGCGACCCACGGTTCAGCACGACTGTATCGACCGCAGGGTGACCGACCCGGGGACGGCGCGCCGTCAGGCGAGTTCCAGGAACCGCTGCAGCGCGCGCACCCCGAAGCGCACCGACTCCACGGGGACCCGCTCGTCGATGCCGTGGAACAGAGCGGGAAAGTCGAGGTCCGGCGGGAGGCGTAGAGGGACGAACCCGTAACACCGGATCCCCAGCGTGCTCCACGCCTTGGCGTCCGTTCCACCGCTCATCAGGTAGGGGATGGCTCGGGCTCCCGGATCCAGTTCGGACAGGGCGGCCGCCATGGCGGTGATCGTGTCCCAGTCGAAGGTGGTCTCGACGGCGATGTCGTGGTTGACGAACTCCCGCGTGATGCCGGGACCGAGCAGGTCGTCGAGGGTGGCGAGCAGTTCGTCTTCGTAGCCGGGCAGGAACCGCCCGTCGATCGTCCCCTCCGCGACGTCGGGGATCACGTTGGCCTTGTAGCCGGCGGTCAGCATGGTGGGGTTGGCGGTGTTGGCCAGGGTCGCGCCGAGGGCGCGGGCCATCGGGCCGACGGCGGCGAGGAACGGCTCGGGGTCGCGGGGGTCGAACTCCACCCCCAGGGCGGCGGCGAGTTCGTCGGCGCAGGCAGCCATGGTCGGGGTCATGCGGACGGGGAAGCGGTACTCCCCCACCCGGGCCATCGCGGCGGCCAGCGTGGTGACGGCATTGTCGTCGTTGAGCATCGACCCGTGACCGACGGTCCCGGCGGCGCGGAGGCGCAGCCACGCCAGGCCCTTCTCGCCGGTCTGGATCAGGTAGAGCCGGCGCTGGTCGGGCGCGGTGATGGAGAACCCGCCGACCTCACCGACGGCTTCGGTCACGCCGGCCAGCATGTCGGGGCGGTTCGTCACGATCCAGTGCGCGCCGTGACGCATGCCCGCTTCCTCGTCGGGGGTGAGGATGAGGACGATGTCGCGCGGTGGCACCCACCCGGTGCGCGCCCAGTGCCGCACCAGCGCCAGCAGCATGGCGTCCATGTCCTTCATGTCGATGGCACCGCGACCCCAGATCATGCCATCGGCCTCGATGCCCTCGAAGGGGGGCACCGACCATTCGTCGGCGATGGCGGGGACCACGTCGAGGTGGCCGTGCAGGAGCAGGGCTCCGCGGTCGGGGTCGCTGCCGGGGATGCGCAGGTACACGCCCTGCCGGGAGCCCGACGTGGTCTCGAAGCGTTCCGGCTCGTACCCGACGTCGCGCAGGACGGCCTCGGCGTACTCGGCCGCCACGGCCTCACCGACGGTCGTGCGGGGGTCTCCGGTGTTGGTGGTGTCGATGCGCAGCAGTTGGCGCAGGATGTCGAGAGCGTCGTCCTCCACGGCTTTCAGGCTCTGCTGCTGCGACATGGCCCCATCCTGCCCTGGAACGTGGGGTGACGGCCATCTGATGCCGCCCGACGACTGTGCTCGATCGGTTAACCCGGCTCCCGCCCACGGCGGCCGTCGGGTGGGGCCGGGCGGCGGGGGGCACTGCGCGGGCCTTGCTATCCTGATCCGCGTCACGTCCGGGTGGCGGAATAGGCAGACGCGCTAGCTTGAGGTGCTAGTCCTCGTATAAGAGGGTGGGGGTTCAAATCCCCCCTCGGACACAACGATGTGGGATCCCACCCACCTTTTCGCCCACTTAACCACCCCCCGCCCCGCCGCGGGTGATCCCCCCTCGCCGCTGGCGCCCGAACCGCCCGGTGACCGGCGGGATTCCGCAGGCACGGACGGTGCGCCGCCAGCGCCACCACCGGCAACCGCAAACGAAAAGACGGCACCGCCGATGAATGGTGACGTGCCGAACTCACGCCCCCCACGCCTGCCGGGAGCCGCGCGCGCCCGCCGGGGAACCCCCACGACCGCGGCGCCCGATCACGAACCCCAGCAGGCATCAACGGGCTCCTCGGTGTCACCGATCACGGCGCCGCCGCCGCTGCGGTACAACCGCGACGCCCTCGACCCTGCGGCGTCCCCCGCCCGCCACGCCAGCGGCCCCGCGCCGCTGCACCAACTGCACGCCGCCGCCAGCGCCACCGTGGTTCACCCGCCGCAGGCGGCGCACGCGTCGTGGCTGATGCGCCGCAGCGACGACAAGGGCCGGATCGCCGTGCCGGAGATCGCTGCGGCGGGAGGCGCGGTGTTCACCGTCACGGTTCACCCGGGGATGCTGCTGCTGAGCCCGGCTGCCTCAGACGCGTCGCGCGCCGGGACGGCACGGATGACCGGGACGCGTTTGTGTGTGCCCGCCACGCAGCGGCGCCGCGCTGGGATCGACGCCCCCAGCGACATCATCGTGGCCCCCGGCCCCGACGGCACGTGGGCGGTGATCGCGGCTTCCTGTCTGGACGCGGTGTTCGCCCCGCTCATCGCCGCTGCCGCAGCCCCCACGATCCACGCCGCCGACGTGGTGGCGTTGGACACCCATCGAACAGGGAGAATCGCATGACCACCCAGCCTCTTGACCCTCAAACCGCGGCGCTGCAGGCCGCGCAGGCGTTGCTGACGGCGGTCGGGTTGTCCATCGACGACCTGCAGCAGCACTCCTTACAGGCGGGGCACGGCCCGATACTGGCGGATTACATCGATCAGCAACTGTCCGCACTTCGGCAAAGCAGCCCGGGCTCCGGCGACACCTACACCGCCGGGCTGCGATTGCTCGCCGACGGCGACCACAAAGTCTGCGAGTGCGACTGCCCGGCGTGTGATGACCTCGGCGGCTGCCCGTGCGCGTGCGGGTGCGACGTCGACGCCGACGGCGCGCACCACGGACGACCGTGCGACCAGGTGGCGGTGCAGCCGCACCATGAGTCGTGCACCGGCCGCGGCGGGGCGTGCGCCTCGCGGTGGACCGGCCGCGGGACCCTGGGGTTCTCGGCATTGTCGCTGGCCGACCTCCAGCAATGCCAGTACTGGGCTCGCGTGCGCGCGTTCGCCGTCAACCGTGACCGCGACCGACGCCGGGTGCACCGCGGCCGCACACCGGGGGGCCACGACGGGCGCGGCGCGTCGGAGAACTACGTGGGAGCGATCCGGTGGCTGTACGACCGCGCCATCGCCGACGGATTCGCCACCCGCAACCCCGCCAGGGAACGCCTGCGTAAACCCAAGCGAAAGGAGCGCGAGCCGCGAGCGTTGTCCGCTCCCCAGGCGGAGGAGATCTACCAGACCGCCATCACAACCGGACAAGACCCCGACGGCGACGGTCTGATCGTCGTCTACATCGCGGAGACGGCGGCGCGGCGCGGCGGGGTCCTCAACAGCCGCTACGGCTTCGTGAATGCCACGGAGTGCACCGTGAGGGTGAAAGAACAGAAGGGCGACGGTCCTGAGCACGTCGTCCCCGTCACACCGACCTTGATGGCCGCGCTGCATCGGCATGTGATGGATCGCGGTCCGCGCAGAGCAGCACCGGCCGAGGCACCCGAGGCGCAGCGCCGCGCGGGTATCCCGTGTGTCACCGCCATCGATCCGCTGCTGTATCGCGCCCCGGTCGACGAGTTCGATGACGACGGCTACTTCGTGGCGCGCACCACCCGGCCGGTGACCTGCCGGTCGTTGGACAATCTTCGTGAGCGGGTCAAGCGGTACTTGCCGTGGGCCGACGACTTCTTCTTGCGTTGGCACGACTTCCGCCACACCACCGGAACGATGCTGGACCGCGTCGCCGGTCACGCGGTCGCGGCGCGGCATCTGGGCCACCGGCAGCCCAGCGACACCACCAGCATCTATACCGGCGCGACCCTGATCGAAAACGCCGCCGCGGTGGCGGCGATCTTCGGAGTCGATCACCCGCTGGTCTCCCGCGAGCCCGGCCGTCAAATCGAACCAACACGACGAACGGATCCCACCCACTAGGACGACGTCATCCGAGCAGGCGACGGGCCGCTCGCCCAGTCGCGCTATCGAGCCGGACTCGGGCTGGAGGAGGCGCGTGGGCGGCGGGGGCTTACCGTGACGGCCACGCGGTGTAGGTGCGGTATCGGGGCCGACGCCACACCGGTGGCTCGCCAGTCACGGTGCGCGGCCCGGTCGCCGTTTGTTCGACGAGATGCTGGTCGTACGACACGTCCCATGCCACTCCGGCGGCGTCGCGGCGGCACGCCGGGCATACCCCGGTGTCGATCTCGGCCAGGAGAGTGCCGAACACTGCGGGATGTCCGCAATGCCGACACGGCACCGGAGGTCGATCACGCCAGGTCAGGCGTTGCCGCCACCAGCGGCTTCGGGCCACCCCGTCAGGCGCGTACAGCCCATCTAGCTGTAACCGGCCAGGACGTTGGTGACGGCGCGGCGTCTTGATATGAGGGAGGACCTCCAGTGCGGTGAGTGGTGTCTACGCACTACTGCCCAGGAGGTCCTCTGTGGTTCACGCTAACGCTCGTTTGACGGTTCATGGTCGTCGACTCCTCGTGGAACGGATTCGATTCCACGGGCGACCGGTGTCGCATGTGGCCAAGGAGATGGGGGTGTCGCGGCAGTGCGCGCACCGCTGGGTTCGTCGGTTTGACCGTGATGGATGGGCGGGCCTGACCGACCGGTCGTCTCGCCCCCACCGGGTCGCCAATCGCACCAGTGACGCTGTGGCGGGTCGCATCATGCGGCTGCGCAGCGAACTGCGCGTGGGTCGTGACGAGATCGCACGGCGGGCCGGGGTCGCTCCGCGGACGGTGTCACGTGTCCTGGCTCGTCACGGCGTGCCACCCCTGGCGGCGTGTGACCCGATCACCGGCGAGGTGATCCGGTCCAGCCGTGCCACCACGCACCGCTACGAACGGCAGACCCCCGGAGAGCTGGTGCACATCGACGTCAAGAAGATCGGCCGCATCCCCGACGGCGGCGGCTGGCGCGTCCACGGCCGCGCAGCCAGCGGGCATCAACGCGACAAGAAGCACCGGATCGGATTCGACTACGTCCACGCCATGGTCGATGACCACACCCGTCTGGCCTATGCAGAAATCCTGCCCGATGAGAAGGGCACAACCTGCGCGGCGTTCCTGCTGCGCGCTGCCACCTGGTTCGCCGGCCACGGCATCCCGATCCGCGAAGTCATGACCGACAACGCCTTCGCCTACCGCAACTCCGCAGCATTCATCGATGCTGTCGCCGCGATCGGCGCGCGCCAGATCTTCATCAAACCCCACTGTCCCTGGCAGAACGGCAAAGTCGAGCGCCTCAACCGCACCCTGCAAACCGAGTGGGCCTACCGCCAACCCTTCACCAGCAATCAGCAGCGAGCACGAGCGCTAGACCCGTGGCTCGACTTCTACAACAATCACCGACACCACCACAGCATCGGCGGACCGCCCATCAGCCGCCTGTCATGAACGTGGTGGCCGGTTACATCTAGCCGGGCGAGCAGGGCCGGGGCTTCGCCGGTCTCAGCGGCCACCGCCGACCTCGCGTCGGCAGCGGTAAGCCCGTGGTGTCGCTGCTCGTGCAGGAGGAACGCCAGCCGAGCCAGCCGTGGATCCTCGATGGCCAGGATCAACTTCTCGGTGCCGCGCAACCCGAGCGCCTCAGCGATGGGTCCTCGATAACGACGAGCGATGTCTGTGGCCGGTTCTCGCCGGCCGAACCGCAGTCGGTCGCGGGTGCGTTGCACCATCTGGTGGAAGGTCTTGGCGCCGTTGATGAGCAAACGTCCCTGGTGGCGCACGGCGTGGAGGTGACCCTCGTCGTCGCGCAGCGCCAGTTCGATGCCTGCGTAGGCGATCCATCCGTTGCAGTTCGCTTGGGAGAATCTCTCCAGCGTGAGATCGAGGCGGCTGATCAGGGCCTGGACTTCGATCCGGTCATGGGCGGTGAGGGGGTCGGCGAGGCAGCGCACCAATGCACTGAGTCGTTCCATCGGCGTTCCCGCGCTCTGCTGGTGGTCGGCGATCATCTGCTGGAGGCGTTCCTCGTGACGGGCCACGTCGCGTTCCAGGCTCGGCACCACGCACTGGACCAGGTCGTTGTAGTCGGTTTGGATCCGGTGCAGCATGGCACCGTTCAGATGTGCATCGTTGACCCGCTCGTACAACAGATCCGCCCGGCTCCGGGCATCGCGCACTTGGGCGCGAAGCCCGCTGAGCGCCTGCTCGGTCTGTTCGATCATGCGGCCGTGATCACCGCTGACCTGAAGTGGAGGAAGCGGGGCACCGCTGGCCACCGCGGCGTCCAGGGCTTCAGCAACCAGGTGCGCCAGATCACGGTGGCTGAGCAGCACACCGAACCCGGCGGTGTGCCCCGACTCGGCGTCATTGATGGTGTACCGCGGCTCCCCGTTCGACCCGTATCCCTTCCGGGTGGCCCCGCTGTAGGTGCGCAGAAAGCAGTCGCGACCATCCACGCGCAGTGACAGCCCAGCCAGCGGCAGCGTCTGGCGCGATGCCCAGCGGGTCTTGGTGTCAGCCAGGCGCGCGCGGATCTTGGCGAATACCTCCGGGGACGCCCACGGACGCCCGTCGACCGGTAGGACGTTGGTCACGATCACCGGTGGCATGCCGGTCACGCCCAGAGTGCGCGTCAGCACTCCGGTCTCATACACGTCGAGATTGCTGATAATCGGCCCGACGACGTTTTGTGCGGGCCGCCGGTACTTCTTCTGGGCCATCTGCTTGGGCTGCGGTCGAGCGGTGGCCGCGAGGCCCCACAGTTCGCGGATCTTCGTGTGACTGAATCGACGGGCGATCAACCCCTGACCGATCTGGTCCAAGGTCCAGGTGGGATCGGCGAGCCGTTCCAGTGCCCACCGCACGTTGGCGACCTGGTCTTGCACTCGTCCCGTGACCGGATCCAGGACCTGCGGATACCCCACCGAGACGTGCTCCGCAGCGGGCAGGCAGTCGGGGTGTTCCAGGCACATGATCACTTCACCGCTGCCGCCGACTCCACCACCGACGAGTCGCAGGCGAGCCAGTCCGGGTGGTAGGGCTGCGGGCAGTGCGTAGGCGACGCGTCCGTCCACCATTTGCGTACCGGTTCGGCTGCGCATGCCTCGGCGCGTCTGCAGCGGAATCGCCGCGGCGAAGCCTTCGGCACGGTTGCTGGACAAGAAGGCGAAGAACTCGGCCATGTCGTCCAGGATCTTGATCCCTGTCTCGTCTCCGACGAATGCCGGGCGATTCGCCTTCATAGCGTCGATCGCTCCCCCCAACGCCCAGGAGCGTCGTCCCAATCGGTCCCACCGTTTCCCATACAGCAGTACCGGCTTGAGCCGTCTGACCGTGTCGGTGAGGTAGCTGGTGAACGGCTGCTGCAGGTCCTCGGCGGCGAGTTTGCTGCCGGTTCCCGTGGACAAGACCAGCAGGATTTGGGGGCACAGCCACACATCGACGAAACGGTTCGAGAAGGGGCGCGACGTGGTCGCGTCGCTGGACTGCTGGGCGGGGGCAGCTTTCAGCCAGGCATCCATGTCCACCTGCGGGGGCATGAGATGACGTACATCCAACCCGAACGTGGCGAGGTCATCGACCAACTGGCCCGCATCCAGGATGCACGCTTTGCGCGCATCCTTGCCGCCATTGCCGCTGTAGCGGGCGAAGAGAGTCACCACGCGGCCTTCGCATAAAGCTCCCATCAATTCCGCCGGCAGTGTCGGACTAACCTCATAATTGCCGTCACTTCGCTCCGGAATGACCAGCGCCCGTCCGCTCCTTGCCAGCGACATCAGTACTCCTCTCGTTTCTATGTCTTGAGTATGCCTGTAGGTCTATATGCCTCTTCATTTCCCTGATCCCGAATTTCATTTGCGGGAAAGACCAGGCGTGGTTCAGGGTCTTTAGCTGGAGTGGGATCCGTTACTAACGCAACGAATGAGGAATTGGCCGTCAGCCGCGGGCCTTTCCGTGGTGGTTGCGGTTCTTCCTTTTGCACGCACTTCTTATCGGCGTGAATCCCGTTCACCGGCGATTATCGACCCAGTACCTGCTCAGTCCGACTCCACCCAACTACGGGAGCCTTTCAAGGGGCTTGACGTCCGTGCGCTCCCCACGCCCGACTCCCCTATCAGGGGCCACAACCAGTCATTGCGCGGGCGGGGCGCCTTCCAGCCGAGAGGGTCACCGGCTGAGGCTCCCAGACAGTCATCGGTGAGCTCGGTGGACGAGTCCCGACGGTCGGTGCTTTCGGACTGCCGAGAGAGTTCAAGCGCGGTGCCTGGTCTCAGCTGGGGCCCGCGGGTTGCTCCCGCATGGCCAACCCTGGGCGGTGACGGTACGCGGGTCCTGGACAGCGGACGATGTCGATCTGACCACCAGCGTCCGTGGAGGTCGCTCATCGCCGTCGAGGCTGGGTCGGCGGTCCCTTCGGGTGAAGTGATGGCTGTGGCGGACGCTTGTGGCTAACCGGTGCCGGGGTGGGTGCAACTGGCGAAGGGCGTGTTGTCCACCTTCCATGTGCGGGTCCAGGTCTTGCGGGTGGCTCCGGACTTCTTGGCAACCACGGTGACGGTGACCTTGACGTTGTCGTTGCACCGGGGGGTGACGATGACGCGGTTGCGGGTGATCCGGATGTCGCACACCCGCTTGACCTTCTTGCCGCCCACCGTGCATTTGGCTCTGATGGCTTTCTTGCCGTTGCTCGTGACGCGCTTGACCACCGAGGAGGGCTGCCCCACGGTCAGCTTCGCCCGGCCCGGCTTGGCGTTGACCGTCAGCGTCGTCTTCACCTTCGGCGTCGGCGTCGGCGTCGGCGTCGGCGTGGGTGTCGGTGTCGGTGTCGGCGTCGGTGTCGGTGTCGGTGTGGGAGTCGGTGTGGGTGTGGTGGTTTCCGTCGGTGACGGGCTCGGTGATGGGCTGGGGTCGGCGATCACGAGGGTGGACACGTCGAAACCCTTGGTCAAGGCTCCAGTGACTGTGAAGTCTTGGACCCGCACTGTGTAGGAGCCGACCGCACCCCTGACCGGCACGGTCACGGTGCAGTTCGCCGCGGCATCGACCGAGGCGCCGGAGACGGTGACGGTCGTGCCGCCGTCAGGTGCTGTCAACGTGCCGCCGCAGGTGTTGGTGGCGGTTCCCGCGATCGTCAAGCCGGCGGGAAGGCTGTAGGAAAAGCCCAGGCCCGTGGCCGCGGAGAACAGCGTGTTCACCAACTGGATCTGCAGGTTACTGGTCTGCGCCGAGTTGATCGGAGTTGTCGAGAAGCCCGCGGAGATCCCGGTGTTCTGGAATCCGACCTGGGTGACCAGTTGGCGGCTGTAACTACCCGCTGCGGTGGGGAAGGTCCACTGAGCGTCTATACCCGCGTCATGTGACGACGAATTGACGCTGTTGTCGAGGTCCTGGCCCGCCCGATACCACGTCTGGGGGGTGAAGTACTGGCCCACGAACCAGGAATCGATCGTGGACCCGCCCGGCGCCTCCGCATACGAGATGAAGATGTTCGAACTGGTGTTGACCTCGTACAACGCTCGCCGCGGAGAGGTCACCATCGTGCCGCGACCTGAGTCACTGTCGCCAGGAGCGGCGTCCCCGCCCACATACAACTTCACCACATCCGTATTCCCGGCGGGAAT
>JAPOIY010000145.1 GCA_029978705.1 Actinomycetota bacterium | reverse complement strand
TCCCACCCCCTGGGCTGCGGGCCCAGGGGGTGGGGCGCTGCACTACCGGGACGCGCAGTAGCCGAAAGTGGCCGGCGTTTCCGCTGTCACATCGGCGTTCCACGCGGCGCCGGTGACCGCCACGGTCCCTGTGGTCCCGTCGGCCGCCGCGTTCCAAATGCTGCTGATGGTCCCGCCCACATCGAGATCTGCGGTCCAGGTGACCGGCTCGGTCGAGGTGGTGCGCACGGTGGCATCGGCGCAGAAACCACTTCCCCAGTCGGAGGTGATCTTGGTCGTGACGGTCACCTCGGGAGAGGGGGAGGGCTCTGGCGCCGGCTTCGGCGCGGGCTCGGGTGCGGGAACGGTCTCAGTGGGAGCCGGCGTACCTGTGGCGCAGTAGCCGAAGGTCACGCTCGCGCCCGCCGGCAGGTGGTGATTCCACGACTCCCCGGAGAACTGAAGGACCCCGGTGGTGAGGCCGCCCCCGACGCGTGCATTCCAGACCGAGCTGAGTGTTCCGCTCAGCGTTACCGGTACCGACCAGTGGAGGGCCTCGTTGCTGGCGTTCCGGGCGGTCACGTCCTCGCAGAAGCCCGTTCCCCATGAGGAGGTCAGGGTCCGGGTGACCGCGATTGCCTCCCCCGGCGCAGGGTCGGGGGCGGGGTCCGGTTCGGGCGTGGGCTCCGGCTGAGGCCCGGGCGCAGGCTCCGGTTCGGGGGCAGGCTCCGGTTCGGGGCTCGGCTCAGGAAGGGGTTCGACATCAGAGCCGCCCATGATCTGAACGTCGCTGCACGAGTAGAACGCCTCAGGCGAGTCAGAGCGCTGCCACACCGTGTAGAGCATCTGCCGGCCCGAGCGTTCGGGAAGTTCGACCCTCAGAGTCGTGGTGGCACTTGCCGCCATCGGGCCCGAGTCGTGGACCAGGTCGAGGTCCCCCCAGCCAAGGGGCGTCGCGGGGTCAAAGGACGCGTTGGTCAGGTACACGCGGTAGTACTGGGTTGCGTGGGGTGCCGTCGACGTCCACGTGAGGGTGTACTTGCCGTCGGCGGCGGGCGTCAGCTGCGTGACGTTCCATGGACCCGGCGTATCGAAAGCCGCGAACTTGTCGCGGTTCGCGCTGCACAGGCGGCCGTCGGGTATCAGCTCCCGGTGGCGGCCCGCGGCGTCTCCGAT
>JAPOIY010000110.1 GCA_029978705.1 Actinomycetota bacterium | reverse complement strand
TCCGGCACCAAGAAGTCAATGAAGGGCGCTTGTGATTGGGACTCCCCCGGCGTGATCCAATGCCGCACCTGGCTTACCGAGAAAGGCAAGTGGCGGCTCACGTGGTCGGCGAACGACGAGCAGGTCTACGCCCGGACGGTGGTCGTCAAGTAGGTAGTCACAGGGCAACGGGGGTGGCGCGCATCGGCGCTCTGCCCCCGTTGTTCTGCCTGCTCCGGTTCGGGTAGGTGCTACAGGTCGCGCAAGCGCAGCGTGTCTGCGAGGTCCGCGAGTGCCCGCGCCCGGTCGTCGTCGCGGTGGAGATAGGTCCGCGCGGTAAACGCCGGATCCGCGTGGCCGAGTCGGGCGGCAAGGGTCACGGCGTCTACAGAAAGACCCGGCCCCTGTCGCACACGGCGAGCTCTCTTCGCCCGGGCGCATAACCCGGCGCGTCTTCCGACGCTCTCTCCCCAGGCAGCGGCCGCCCCCCATGCCCCCAGAAATCTGTCCATCTGCCTTACAGTGGTCTATATGCAGGGTAAACAGTGGCAGGATGCCCAATCTGCATCTGTCTCACTCTGTCCTATCTGGCCCACTGGGTTAGGGCACGGCAAATTCGCTGACCGGTCCCCCTTACGCCGTAAGCCCCAGGAGTGCACTATCCACGCCGTAGGTCATACGTCACTGCATGGGGGGACAAGCATCATGGGACTCTTCATCATTCCGCTTACCGCGATCATCGCCTTGGGAATCGGCATCGGCCTTCCCGTCCTCGGCGCCCAGCGCGAAGCCGCTGCGAAAAATGACGGGTCGTAGGGCGATGTACAGCAACGGCGCTTACCCGCGGGTTCAGCGAGCAGCCAATGCCGTCGTCTTGCTGGCAGCGGGACTGCCGTGGCGCGGGCTACCCGTACCGATCCTCGTGCCACCCCGGCCGACGAAGCCGCGCTAGTTGGGCCAGGCGAGCCCTTCGCACGCGCCGACGTGGACTATCCCGGGGACCATGCGTTCTCCAGTGCAATGGGCACACCCGACACTTCGGTGAGCCTCGTCGCGGCCCAGTGGGGCAGCACCTGCGGGTCGTAGTCGGCGTGACGCGCAGTGGCCATCACGGTCACCCCTGCCGACAGCATCCACGCGATGGCCTTAGCGCGAAGGTCGTGCAGCCGGGGCACCTGCTCGCCGGCGACCATCTGGCGGACTCAGCCCCGCGCCAGTGTGGGACACGAGCTCACCACACGCCCTGCGTCCGCCGCGTCGCCACGGAGGGCCCGCACCCGCTTCAGCAGTGCCTGCGGGGTTGTGCGTGGTGCGGGTGGTAACGCCGCCACCCTACCCTTCGTCCTGCGCCCGGCCCAGGCGGTCGCCATAGGCCTCGCGGTAGCGCGGCCAGGCGTCGATTACATCGCGCACGTACCCCCGCGTCTCATCAAAGGGGATGTCCTCGGGCACCCGCAGGTCCGCGCCGCGCGCGGCGGCCGCATCGCGCCAACGGCGCAGGTTGTCCGGGCCCGCGTTGTAGGCCGCAAGCGCTGCGGGCACTGAGCCATCGTGCAGGTCCAGCAGGTGGCGCAGGTACCACGACCCATAGCTGATGTTGACCTCCGGATCTGTCAGCCCCTCCGGGCTTCCGGGCGGCGGATCGTCCTGGCCCGCGATGAACGATGCCGTCGCGGGCATAACCTGCATCAGCCCGACGGCGCCTTTGGGCGAGGTGGCATCGGCATCGAAATCGCTCTCGCGCCAGATAACCGCCGCGACCAGCGCCGGGTCCACGCCGTTGCGCGCCGCATCCCT
>JAPOIY010000012.1 GCA_029978705.1 Actinomycetota bacterium | reverse complement strand
GGTTGGTGCAGCTAAGAATTTTGCAGCAATGGGCCGCGGCGGGCGGGGGGGGCGCCCCGGCCGCCCCCCGCCCCCCGCCCCCCCCCCCGCCCCCCCCCCCCGCGCGACGGGAGGCGACCCGGCCGGGGCCGGTTCGCGCCCCCCGCCCGCCAAGGCCACCAGCGCCAGACCCACGGCCGCCAGCACCACCGCCGCGCCGAGGAGTCGGCTCCAGCGCACCCGCGTACGGCCCATGACCGGGGCGACCGCCGCCCGTACGTGCGCCGCACCCCGGTCGACACCCAGATCGAACATCCCGCCGTTCACCGGCGCCACCCACTGGCTCATGTCGTCCTCCATCCACTTCCCCATCGAACGTGTGTTCGACGTTTGTCGTGGTACCAGTGATAACAGGAGGGTCCGACACGCGTCCAGAGTTTTTCGAACATATGTTTGATTGGGGTCGGTCCAGGCTCTACGGTCGTACCAGCGACCCCCGCCAGGGGGACCCCCGCCGAGGGGATCGCCGGAGGAGGAGATGCGGCCATGACGAACTCGACACGACGTAGGACACGCGACACCGCCGGTGCGACCAAGGATCCCGCGGGCACGGGCGACTCCGCGGCCCCCACCGCCCTGTTGACCGCCCGGCAGCGCAAGGTGCTCGACGTCATCCGTGCGGCCATCGAGGAGCGCGGCTACCCGCCGACCGTCCGGGAGATCTGCGAATCCGTGGGGCTGGCCAGTACGTCCAGCGTGGCCCACCAACTGGCCGTCCTGCAGGAGAAGGGCTACCTGCGCAAGGACCCGAACCGGCCCCGCGCGCTGATCGTCACGGACTCCCCCGCGTCGCTGCCCGACCCCACCTCCTCCCCCGAACTGCACACCGCGATGGATGTCGCGATGGTCCCCGTGGTGGGCCGGATCGCCGCCGGCGGTCCGATCCTGGCCGACGAGCAGGTGGAGACGGTCATGCCGCTGCCCCGCGACCTCGTGGGCCACGGCCAGCTGTTCCTGTTGAAGGTGGTCGGCGACTCCATGGTCGACGCCGCCATCTGCGACGGGGACTACGTGGTCGTGCGCAGCCAGCCCAGCGCCGACCCCGGCGAGATCGTCGCGGCCCTGCTGGGCGACGAGGCGACGGTGAAGACCCTGAGCCGCCGCGATGGCCACGTCTGGCTGCTGCCCCAGAACCCCGCGTACGAGCCCATTCCGGGCGACGACGCCCAGATCCTCGGCAAGGTCGTCAGCGTGATGCGGCGGCTCTAGCGGCCGCCAGCCGCTCCAGCGCGCCGACCACGACAGCCTGGTCGGTGGTCGGCCACAGCGGCGGGAGGGACCGCCGCAGGTAGCCCGCATAGCGCGCGGTGGCCAGCCGCGAGTCGAGTACCGCCACCACCCCCCGGTCACCGGGCGACCGGATCAGACGCCCGGAGCCCTGTGCGAGGAGCAGCCCCGCGCGCGGCACAGAGACAGCCAGGAAACCGTTGCCGCCGGCCTGCTCCACGCGGTCGGACCGCGCCGCCAGCACCGGGTCGTCCGGGCGGGGGAACGGGATCCGGTCGATGATCACCAGTTGGCACGACGGCCCGGGGACGTCCACCCCCTGGAACAGCGACATCGTGCCGACCAGGATGGACGTCTCGTCGGCGCTGAACTGGTCCACCAGGCGCGACACCGGCTCCCCCCGCCGCTGCTGGTGCACCGTGACGCCGGGCAGCAACCGCTCCGCGGTCAGGTTGGCGCCCACCGCGTCGACCGCGCGCCATGACGACAGCAGGACCATCGCCCGTCCGCCGGAGGCCGCCACGAGGGTGCGGATCCGGTCGATGACCTCCGGAGCGGGCCCGTCGCGCCCGGGACGCGGCAGGTCGGCGGCGACGTAGAGGATGCCCTGCCCGGCATAGTCGAAGGGCGAACCCACGTCGACGCCGTTCCACCCGGTCAGACCGAGGTCGCCGGCCACCGCGTCGAAGTCGCCACCGACAGCCAGGGTCGCGCTGGTCAACACGGCCGTCTCGGGCCGCGCCAGGTAGTCCCCGAGGACCCCCGACACCGACAGGGGCGCCACGTGCAGCGACGGCGCCGGGAAGGGACTGAACCAGGTCACGTCCGCATCGGCGCCCGTGATGAGCCGGCCCGCGACCTCGTGCACCTCCTCCAGGGCGCCCTGGGCGCGGTGCCGGCGGGCGGCGTCGACATCGTCCGCCTGCCCGATCTCGGTGATCGCCAGATGGCATGCGTCCCGCAGCGCGGCCAGCGCCGGCACGCAGGCCGCCGGCGCGGGACGCTGCTGCTCCCCGATACCGGACAGAACGTCCGCAAGACCCGCCGCAGCCTCGTCGAGCCGTTCTCCGGTGGTGTCACCCACGAGAGGGCGGGCGGCGGCCACCGCCCGCTCCACCGCACGGACCGACAGTTCGCCGGTGGCGGCCGACGTCGCCCGCGAGGCGAACTCGTGGGCCTCGTCCACGACCACCATCTCGTGCTCCGGCACGACCGGGGTGTCATCCATCGCATCCAACGCGAGCAGGGCATGGTTGGTCACCACGATGTCCGCGACAACCGCCCGCGCCCGGGCGAGCTCCGCAAAACACTCCTCCCCGAACTCGCACCGCGCAGCCCCGACACACTCCCGGCCGGTCGCCGACAACGAGCGCCAGACCCGGTCGTCGACCTCGCCGTCGTAGTCGTCACGGTCGCCCGTGGCGGTGTCCTCGGCCCACTCCCGGACCGCGGCCGCCTGCTGCTCCATCCGGCCCCCGCCCACGTCGATGTCGAGGGTCTCGCCCTCGTCGGCAGTACCGGCCAGGCGCGCCCGGCAGACGTAGTTGCCACGCCCCTTGAGCACGGCGAACGAGACCGGGGCCCCGTCGGGCAGCGCGGCCAGGACGGCCGGCAGATCGCGACTGACGAGCTGCCGCTGCAGCGCCAGCGTGGCCGTGGCGATGACGACGGTGTCGCCCCGCTCCCGCACCGCCTGCACCGCCGGCACGAGGTAGCCGACCGACTTGCCGGTTCCCGTGCCCGCCTGGATCAACACGACGCCGCCGTGCGCTCCGGTGATCTGGTCGACCATCTCACGCTGGGACGGTCGCTCCTCCCCGTGCAGCGCGGCGACGACGCGCGCCAGGTCGTCGGTGGAGTCGGTCACGGGCTCACGCTACGCGGCCGGACCCCCGTTCCCCCGACACCACCACGGCCGGGGAACTCAGGTGCCGAATTCCACAAGCCGCGCGGCCAGCCATCCGGGCACGAGAGCGGAGATGCGGGTGCCGTCGTCGGTGTAGCTGCTGGCCTCGATCTGGCCGTGTTCGTGGATGTCGGACACCAGGTCCCCCCGCGCGAACGGGATGAGCACCTCCACGGCCACCTCGGGCCGGGGCAACGCCTCGTCGATGGCCGCCCGCAACTCCGGCAGTCCCGCACCCGTCATCGCCGACACGGCCAGCGCTCCCGGGGCCCTGTGGCGGATCTCGGCGAGCGCGGCGGCAGGGGTGATCTCACACTTGTTGACGGCGATGAGTTCGGGGATGTCGCCGGCCCCGATCTCGGCCAGCACCTCCCGGACCGCGGCGATCTGCCCCATCGGGTCGGGGTCGCTGCCGTCGACCACGTGCACGAGCAGGTCGGCTTGGTGCACCTCCTCCAGCGTGGAGCGGAAGGCCTCGACGAGCTGGTGTGGCAGGTGTCGGACGAAGCCGACGGTGTCGGCCAGGGTGTAGTCGCGCCCCGAGGGGGTGCGCGCGCGGCGCACGGTGGGGTCGAGGGTGGCGAACAGCTCGTCCCGCACCAGCACCCCGGCGTCGGTGAGCCGGTTCAGCAGCGACGACTTGCCCGCGTTCGTGTACCCGACGATGGCCACGGCCGGGGTGCCGGTGCGCTGGCGTTCGGCGCGCTGCACCATACGGGACCGGCCCATCGTGCGCAGTTGCCGGCGCAGCCGCGCGATCTGGGTGCGGATGCGGCGCCGGTCCACCTCCAGTTTGGTCTCGCCGGGCCCGCGCAGGGCGCCGATGCCGCCGCCTCCCGTGGCGGCCTGGCGGCTCATCGCCTCACCCCATCCGCGCAGGCGCGGCAGCATGTACTCCAGCTGCGCCAGTTCGACCTGCGCCTTACCCTCCCGACTGCGGGCGTGCTGAGCGAAGATGTCGAGGATCAGCCACGTGCGGTCGACCACCTTGACCTTGACGATGCGTTCCAGCTGGCTCAGCTGGCCCGGCGTGAGTTCGCCGTCGCAGATCAGGGTGTCGGCCTCAACGGCCGCGATCACCTCCGCCAGTTCCCGCGCCTTCCCGGACCCGACGAACGTGCCCGGGTCCGGCTTGTTGCGCCGCTGCACGAGGGCGTCCATCACGACCGCCCCCGCGGTCTCGGCGAGCCGGGCGAGTTCGGCGAGCGACAGGTCAGCGGCGGCCGCCGACCCGGAGGTCCACACCCCGATGAGCACGACACGCTCCAGCCGGATCTGCCGGTACTCGACCTCGGTGATGTCGGTCAGCTCGGTGGACAGCCCCGCCACCCGGCGCAGCGCCTCACGCTCCTCGACCTGCAGGGATCCGTCGGTGGGCTCCGTCACGAATGCCGCTCCCACCAGCCGGGGGACACGACGCCGGCGGCGACGAACTCCGCCGGGCCCGTCAGGGTCACGTCGGGTCCGAGGGTCACGGTCACCTCACCGCCGGGGACGAGCACGGTCACGTCGGAGCCGGAAAGTCCGTTGACCCGTGCGTGGCTCCAAGCCACGGCGCACGCCCCGGTGCCGCACGACTGCGTCTCGCCGGACCCGCGTTCGAAGACCCGCATCCGCACCCGGTCGGGCGCCAGGACCTCCACGAACTCGATGTTGGCGGCGTCGGGGTACACGGTCTCCGGACCGGCCACGGCTCCCGTGATGTCGCCGAGGCCGGCGAGGGTGGGCAGGAAGACCACGGCGTGGGGGTTGGGAACGAACGCGGCAGTCGCGGGGTATTCAGTACCGGCGAGGCGCACCGAGACGTCCGGCTCGTCGCTTCCCGTGACCGGCCCCATGGAGACGCTCACGTCGCCGGAGGCGCCAGCCCGCACCTGCCGCAGTCCCCCGCGGGTCAGGACGGGGAAGTCGCCCTCTTCCTCCAGCCCGGACTCGACGAGGTGACGGGCGAACACCCGCGCCCCGTTGCCGCACATGACGCCGATGCTGCCGTCGCTGTTCCAGTAGTCCATGAACCACCGCGCACCGGGTTCGGGCGACGCGACCACGCGGATGACTCCGTCGCCGCCGATCCCGAACCGACGGTCGCACAGGGCGCGGGCCAGGGCAGGGGTCATCACGATCCGGTCGTCGGGATCCGGGAGCACGACGAAGTCGTTGCCGGTCCCGTGCCCTTTGCGGAACGCCACCTGTGCGGACATGTGTTCAGGGTAGGGCCGCGGCTCCCGCGGCCGCGACGCGGTAAGCGTCGGCCACGATGCCCAGGACCGAGGGCCAGGTCTGCAGCGGCGGGACGTCGGTGTTGTGGGTGGTGATGCGTTCGCGCAGATCGCGGTCGAGGGCGAGGCGCGCCATGTCCCGCGCCATGTCCGCGTCGTCGCCCGCGAGGAGGCCCTCCACGTCGTCGGTCACGAACTCGGTCAGACCGGTCTGCGACCGGGCGATCACCGGCAGCCCGGTGCAGCGGGCCTCCAACGCCGCCAAACCGAAGCTCTCCTTGACCGAGGGCTGCACGAAGACGTCGTCGGCGAGGTACCGCTCGCGCAGTTCCGGTCGGGTGAGGCGCCCCAGGAAAGTCACGCTGTCGGTCAGGCCGTGGTCGTGCACGTGTTTCTCGAGCCGTTCGCGCTGCGGCCCGTCGCCGGCGATGTCCAGATGCACCGTCACGTCGGGGTCGGCGGCCGCCACCTGGTCGCGGGCGGAGGCGAACATGGTCAGCAGGGGCGCGGCGCGTTTGCGCGGGGCCAGGCGCATGGCGGTCACGAACCGGACCGTCGCCGGGTCGTGGGCCCGACGACCGGCCGCGTTCCAGTCCTGCTCGTCGACCCCGTTGGGGGTCACGAGGACATCGACGCCGCGGGGCAGCGCCTCGGCGATGCGCGCGGCAGCGATCCGGCTCACGGCGGCGGGCTGCACGCCACGCGTCGTCCACTGCGCCAGTCGGTCCACCAGTCCGTAGCCGCTGCGGGCGGCCGCCCCCCACACGCTGTGCACCGTGACCAGCACCGGCAGGCCGACCTCGACGGCGGCGCGGATGCCCCCCCACGCGAACGGCGACACCACGCCCAGATGGACGTGCACGACCTCGGGGTCGATCTCCCGCAGCAGGGGTGCGACGTGGGCGCGGGTGCGGGGATGAACCGGGAGTTCGAACGGCAGCCGCGCGGTCACGCGGTGCACGCGCACGCCGTCGAGCACCTGCAGGCCCGACCGCACCTCGTGCCCGGGGGTGGCGGTGATGACGTCCACGGAGTCGCCGGCGGCCGCCTGGCGGCGGGTGAGTTCGGTGACCTGGACCTCGATGCCGCCGAGCCGCGGCAGGTAACAGTCGCTGATGTGCGCCACCCGCATGAGGTCACCTCCGGCCCGCGGCGCCACCGGGGCGCCACCCGAGGCTACAAGGGTGCAGCGTCCCTGTGCATGCGACATCATCGGCGGGGGAGCCGCACTCTCGTCTTCTTCCACGCCCATCCCGACGACGAGGCGCTGCTGACCGCGGGAACGATGGCCCGCGCCGACGCGGAGGGGATGCGGGTCGTGCTCGTCACGGCGACCGCCGGCGAGGCGGGTCTCGCCGATCCCGGGATGACCGGTGCTCTCGGCAGCGTGCGGCTGGCCGAACTCGAGCGGTCGGCCCGGATCCTCGGCGTGCAGCGACTGGAGGTCCTGGGCTACCCGGACAGCGGGCTCACCGGCACCGCGCACCCCGGCGGGGAACCTTCCTTCAGTCAGGTACCCGTGGCGAAGGTCGCCGAGCAACTGGCGCGGATCGTGCGGGAGGAACGGGCGGCCGCGCTCATCGGCTACGACGCCTCCGGGGGCTACGGCCATCCCGACCACCGCCAGGTCCACCGCTGCGCCCGGGCCGCCGCTGCGCTGACACCGGGCGCGACGCTGTTCGAGGCCACGGCGCCGCGCTGGCCCTTCGCCACCGGCGTCCGCATCGCCGACGCTGTCCTGACGCTGCCGCCGGACTTCGACCGGCAGGCGTACGAGGAGGCGTTCACCCCGAGCGACGAGATCACCCACCGGGTGGACGTGCGCGACTACGCGGACTTCAAGAGGGCTGCGCTGCGGGCCCACGCCAGCCAGGCCACCGGCGCCGACGTACGCACCCTCGACGCCCTGCTGCGGCTGCCCCGGCCGGTGTTCCGGATGCTGCTGGGCACCGAGTACTACCGCCGCGTCACGTGAGGAAGGCTGTGGCCGGAACGGCGGGGTCCCCTGCCGGATCCAGCCAGTGCACCCGGGAGTCGGCCCGGAAGGTGCGTTCCTGGCGACGCGCCAGGCGACGGGTCGCAGCCGAGGTGGCGGCGATGGCATCCTCCTGCGTCAGTTCCCCGCGCAACTGGGCCAGCGCCTGGGGGTAGCCCACGGCCCGCGCCGCGGTGGGCGCATGCTCCAGGCCGCCCGCGGCCAGACGCGCCACCTCCTCGGGGAACCCCGCCTCCCACATGGCGTGCGTCCGCCGTTCGATACGGGCGTCGAGGTCAGCGCGGTCCCAGTGCGGTGCCAGCCACAGGGTCGGCATCCAGGCGACGGGTTCCGGCAGCCGTGCGGTGAACGATCCGCGCAACTCCACCACCTCGAGGGCACGCACGACACGGCGTACGTTGCGCGGGTCGATGTGCCGGGCGGCCTCCGGGTCGCGGCGCTGCAGTTCGTCGTGCAGCGCGGCCCCACCGAGGCGCTCCGCCCGTTCCTGCAGCCCGCGTCGCACCTCCGGGTCGTTCGGGGGGATGTCCAGTTCGTCGCACAGCGCTCGCACGTACAGCGATGAGCCGCCCACGACGACGGGCACCCGCCCGCGGGACACGATGTCCCCGACTGCGGCGCGGGCAGCGTCCTGGAACCACGCGACGGTGGCGGGTTCGGCCGGGTCGAGCACGTCCACGAGGTGGTGCGGCACGTCCGCCCGCTGCGCGGGCGACGGCTTGGCCGTGCCGATGTCCATCCCCCGGTAGAACTGGAACGCGTCCGCGTTCACGATCTCCCCGCCGAGGCGGCGGGCAACGGCGAGCCCCCACTCGGTCTTACCCGCGGCGGTGGGGCCCACGATCGCGACAATCCGTGGGTCCGCTGCGGCATGGCGAGGGGACACGCGACGAGCATTCCACTACCGTCAGGGCGGATCCACGACGACCGGGAGGTCAACCTTCATGAGCGAGATGTTCGACAAGGCCAAGGAAACAGCGGCGACGTTGGCCGACCAGGCCAAGGACACCGCAGCGAACATGGCCGACCAGGCCAAGGAGACCGCGCAGACTGTGGCCGACAAGACCAAGGGCACTGTGGGCGGCCTGGCCGATGACCACGGCCACAAGGTGTCGGGGGCGGTGAAGTCCGCCGGCGACTTCGTGAACGACAAGACCGGCGGGAGCCTGTCCGGGATGACCGACAAGATGTCGGAGCTGACCGATTCGGCGGTCACGGCGGCCAAGAATCTGAACGACGACGGTGGCGCGGAGACTGCGGCTGACGCGGCCGGCAAGGCCACTGACGCCTGAGTTCCTGACGACGGCGGGCTACCCGGAGGGGTGGCCCGCCGTCTGCAATTCGGCGACGAAGTAGGTGACACCGAAGGGCGCGAACTCGTGCAGGACCACCGCCCGTACCGCCCCGAAGGCACCGAGCGCCCGCCACACGGGCGCCGTCACACATCCCACAGCCGCAGCCGCCGTGTCGTCCAGGTCCGTGAGCGGTGCCAGGTCGCCCGCCGCCAGACACTCCCGCAGCCGGGCGTCGACCTCCGCCCCCGCTTCTCCGGGTCGCGGCGACTTCTCCCCCACCGAGGCCGACCCGTCCGCCGCGAACAGGACCACGGGGGCGCCACACCCGCGCACCTGGTCGGGGGCGACGGGGCGGCGCACCCCACGGTGGCCCGCCCGGTCGAGCAGGCTGGTGACAACCTGCCGACCGAACGGGTCGGTAGCGTCGGTCTGCTCGCCCGTCAGGTCGCGCAGATGGTCGGGCGCCGCCACGACCGCCACGTCTGCGTCCGCACCGAGCGCTGCGGTGAGGACGGCGTCGCAGGCCGCCAGCACCGGCTGCAGCGCCGCGGGCGTCTCCTGGGCCCGGTCCGGCAAGAGGACGGGCGCCGCGGGCAGCACGACGAGCCGAGTCACCGCAGCACCGGCAGGCCGAGCGTCACGGGGCCGGAGGAGCACGCGGCCGGCTCGGTCGGGTCGACGACGGTGTAGCCGGCGTCGGCCAATAGGTGATGCGGGGCCGCGTACGTCACCCGGGTGGTGAGCAGGTCACCGGGGTGCAGGTGGTCGCCGTCGGCCACCGCGACATGGACCAGGCGGTTGTCCCGCGCGCGGCCGGTGATCCGGCGAGTGGCACCGTCCTTGCGGCCCGAGCCGTCGGAGACCATCACCTCGATCTCACACCCCTCCCAGGCGCGGTTCTCCGCCCACGCGACCTCTTCCACCGCCGTCACCAGCGCGCGGTACCGCTGCCCCACCACGTCGGGGGGCACCTGGTCGTCGTAGTCGGCGGCCGGGGTGCCGGGGCGGGGGGAGTACTGGAAGGTGAAGGCCCCACTGAAGCGGGCCCGGCGCACAACGTCCACGGTGGCGGCGAAGTCCTCGTCGGTCTCTCCGGGGAACCCCACGATGATGTCGGTGGTGATGGCGGCGGCGGGGATGCGTTCACGTACCGCGGTCAGGATGTCGAGGAAACGGTCGCGCCGGTAGGAGCGGCGCATCCGCCGCAGTACGGCGTCGGAGCCGCTCTGCAGCGGCATGTGCAGCGACGGCATCACCGTCGGGGTCTCGGCCATGGCGGCGATGACCGAGGCGGTGAAATCCCGGGGGTGGGGGCTGGTGAAGCGCACCCGCCGGATCCCCGGCACGGCCCCGACCTCCCGCAACAGGTCCGCGAAGCCGTCCCGGTTGCCGAACTCGACGCCGTAGGCGTTGACGTTCTGGCCGAGCAGCGTGATCTCGCGGACGCCCTGCTCGGCGAGCGCGGCCACCTCGCGCACGATGTCGCCGGGCGCACGGTCACGTTCGCGGCCCCGCAGCGACGGCACGATGCAGAACGTGCAGGTGTTGTTGCAGCCGACGCTGATGGCCACCCACGCGGAATGGGCCGACGCCCGCTGCACCGGCAGGTCGGACGGGAACGCCTGAAGGCTCTCCACGATCTCGACCTGTGGCTCGGCCGTGCGGTCGACGCGGTCGAGCAGGGCGGGCAGCGAGCCGATGTTGTGCGTGCCGAGCACGACGTCGACCCACGGGGCCCGCTCCAGGATCCCGGCGCGGTCCTTCTGCGCCAGGCAGCCGGCGACGGCGATCCGCATGTCGGGGTTGGCCCGTTTGCGCGGCGCGAGCTGCCCGAGATTGCCGTACAGCCGGTTGTCGGCGTTCTCCCGGACCGCGCACGTGTTGATGACCACGACGTCGGCGTCGGCTGCCGAGTCGGCAGCGACGAAGCCGGCATCTTCGAGCAGACCGGCCATGTGTTCGGAGTCGTGCACGTTCATCTGGCAGCCGAGGGTCTGCACGACGTAGGAGCGCGGCACCCGGCCATGGTAACCGCGCTCTGAGCGGCCTCAGTCCGCCGTCACCTCGGCGGACTCCGCCGCGATGGCCCACTCCTCGTCGGTGGGGATGACGAAGACAGTGGTCGGCGAGTCCGGCGCGCTGATCACGCGGGCGTCGGAGCCGGTGGCGCTGTTGGCGGCGGGATCGAGGACGACGCCGAGCCGGGCCAGTCCGGCGCACACCGCTTCCCGTGTCCACGCGTCGTGCTCACCGATCCCGGCGGTGAACACGATCGCGTCGGCCCCGCCGAGCACCGCCAGGTACGCCCCGAGGTAGTGCCGGATGCGGTGGGCGAACACGCGCCGGGCCAGGTCGGCGGATCCATCACCGGCCGCGGCCCGCTGATGGATCTCGCGCATGTCGTTGGCACCGCCGATGCCCAACAGCCCGGAGGAGCGGTTGAGCAGGGTGTCGACCTCGAACGCGCTCCATCCGTCCTGCTGCAGCAGGACGGGGATCGCCGGGTCGATGTCGCCGCTGCGGGTGCCCATCACCAGGCCCGCCAGCGGCGTGACCCCCATGGACGTGTCCACGCTGCGGCCGCCGCGGACCGCACACGCGCTGGCCCCGTTGCCCAGGTGCAGCGAGATGACGTCCACCGCCACCGGGGACGCGCCGAGCAGGTCGGCGGCCTTCCGGCTGACGTAGCGGTGCGAGGTGCCGTGGAAGCCGTAGCGACGCAGCCGGTAGCGCTGCGCCACGTCCCGGTCGAGGGCGTACGTGTAGGCGTCCGGCGGCATCGTCGCGTGGAAGGCCGTGTCGAACACCGCCACCTGTGGCAGGTCCGGGTACTCCTCGCGCGCCGCCGCGATACCCGCGAGGGCAGCCGGGTTGTGCAGCGGGGCGAGGGGGATGCAGTCCGCGATGCCCGCCACGACGTCGTCGGTGATGACGGTGGGTGCCGTGAACCGCTCTCCCCCGTGCACGACGCGGTGCCCGACGACCCGCGGCTGAGCACCCGACTCCTGTACCGCGGCTCGCACGAACGCGAACGCGCTGCGGTGGTCGCCGGCGGCAGCGCCCTCCTCGCCGATCCGCTCCACGAGCCCGCTGATCAGGCGCTGCCCGCTGCCGGCGTCCACCACGGCGTACTTCAGCGACGAGGATCCGGCGTTGACGACGAGGACCTGCATGTCAGTCCTCCCGCGCAGCCTGCGCCTGGATGGCGGTGATGACGACGGTGTTGACGATGTCCCGCACGGTGGCCCCGCGGCTGAGGTCGTTCACCGGCAACCGCAGCCCCTGCAGGATGGGGCCGATCGCCGTAGCCCCGGCGGACCGCTGCACCGCCTTGTAGGTGTTGTTGCCGGTGTTCAGGTCGGGGAAGACCAGCACGGTGGCGTGGCCCGCCACCGGGGACCCGGGCAGTTTCGCGGCGGCCACGTCGGGCGCGACGGCCGCATCGAACTGGATGGGCCCCTCGACGGGCAGCGCAGGCGCCCGCAGCCGTACCAGCTCGGTGGCGCGGGCGACCTTGTCGACGTCCGCTCCGGCGCCGGACGATCCCGTCGCGTACGACAGCATCGCGACGTACGGGTCGATCCCGAACGCGGCGGCGGTGGCAGCGGACGACAGCGCGATATCGGCCAGTTGTTCGGCCGTCGGATCCGGGACCACGGCACAGTCGCCGTAGACCAGGACGCGGTCGGCCATCGCCATCAGGAACACGCTGGACACCACGGAGATGCCGGGTGCGGTCCGGATGATCTGCAGCGCGGGACGGATGGTGTCGGCGGTGGTGTGGGCCGCCCCACTGACCATGCCGTCGACCGCCCCGGTGTGCACCATCAGCGTGCCGAACCAGGACTCGTCGGCCGCCAGGTCGAAGGCGGTCTCGTGGCTCATGCCCCGGCTGCCCCGGATCTCGTGGATGATGTCGGCGAACTCGGCGCGCCGCGGGTCGGAGCGGGGGTCGACGATCTGCGCCGCGGTCAGGTCGATGCCCAGCGCCCCGCTGCGGGCGGCCAGGAGTTCCGGGTCGCCGAGCAGCGTGATTTCCGCGGCGTCGCGGCGCAGGATCTGGTCGGCCGCCAGGAGGATGCGGTCGTCGCCTCCCTCGGGCAGCACGATCCGCCGCCGGCTCTCCCGCGCGCGGGCCACGAGGCGCCGCTCGAACATGACCGGGGTCACGACCGCGGACTGCGACCCCAGCACGCTGGCCACGAGGTCCTGGAAGTCGACATTGTCCTCGAACAGGCGGACCGCGGCCGCCAGGCGTCGCTCGTCGCCGGATTCGAGAGTGCTGTGAGTGCGCCCCACCGCGTCCACGGTCTCGTACGTGCCCCTCTCGGTCAGCAGGATCGGCAGGGACCGCTCCCCCAGGCCTGCACTGAACCGCGTGATGGCCGGGTCCGGCCGGTAGCCGCCGGTCAGCAGCAGTCCGGCGATCGGGGGCACGGTGGCGCTGTAGCGCGCCGCCTGGGCCAGCACGATCACGTCGGCGCGGTCGCCGGGTGTCACCAGCAGCGACTGCGGCTCCAGACGCTCCAGGAGGTGCGGCAACGTCATGGCACCGACGACGATGTGGTGCACATCGCGACCCATGGCCTCCTCGTCGCCGGCCAGGACCGTCGCGTCCAGCGCCGTGGCGATGTCCTGCATCGTGCGGCGCGCCAGGTCCGGGGCCTCCGGGATCACCCACACCGACTCGGTGATACCCGACGTGGCGGCCCGGAAGACGTCCAGCTCGTCGGCCGGCACGCGGTTGATGACGAAACCGGCGATGGGGATGTGCCGGTCCCGGAGGCTGGTGCGCACCGCGTCGATGGCGCCCGAGAGTTGGTCGGGGCGGTGGGCGTGCGCGCGCATGACGATGATGCAGGTCGCGCCCAGGTGGGCGGCGATGTCGGAGTTCAGGGCGAACTCGAACGCGGCGGACGCCCCGCTGTAGTCGGTGCCCTCGATCACCACCGCGTCGCACTGCTCCGACAACTGTTCGTAGGCGGCCAGCACCGTGTGCACGAGTTCCGGGTCGACGGCCTCGCCCACCCCGCGGGTGCGGTCGGTGGTGACGCCGTAGGACTGGTCGTAGGTCTGCGCCAGCCGGAAGCGGGCGCGCATGCTCTCGACGATGCGGTCCGGGGGGCCTGCCGCCACGACGGGACGGAAGTAGCCGATCCGGCCGGTGGCCGCCGCGGCCGCCTCCATCACCCCGAAGCTCACCAGCGATTTGCCGCTCTCCGGCTCCAGGGACATCACGTAGACCGCGGGAGCGGTCACGGCAGCACCCCGCAGTGGGCCATGGCCATCCGCAGCAGCCGGTCCCGGCCGCCGCTCAGTTCGACCAGGACGTCGGGGCTGAACGCCTCCAGGGGGGTCAGCCAGGCGATCTCCAGCGCCTGCTGGGACGGCCGACACTCCCCGGCCACGGGCACGACATAGGCCAGCGACACGGCGTGCTGGCGTTCGTCCACGAAGCCGGTGACGCCCGGGTCGGGGAAGTACTCGACGACGGTGAACGGCTGCGGTGTCGCGGGGATGCGGGGCAGCGCCAGGGGACCCAGGTCCTTCTCCAGGTGCCGCATGAGGGCGTCGCGGATCCGCTCGCCCTTCCGCCCCCGACCGGACACGAACATCCGCCGCAGCATGCCGTCGTCGGTAGCCGCGAGGAGCAGCCCGATCTCGGTCACCAGCCCGCGGTCGTCCACCCGCACGGGCACCGCGTCGACGTACACGACCGGCACCCGGTCGCGTGCCTGCTGCATCTCGTCGGGCGTGAGCCACGACCCCTGGGTCTCGGTCATGTCGGCCGACATGTCGCCTCCTCACCGTGCCGTCCCATCCTGGCGTGCCGCGGGCGGCTTGGCGAGGAATACCCGGAGTCGGTGCCGCGGTGACCCCGGAACGCGAGGGTGCCGATCCCATGGGCACGCAGCAGAGACCCCGTTCAGGCCGACGCCAGCGCGTAGACCGCGACGGCGACGGCGGCCGCGACGTTCAGGGAGTCCACCCCGCCGGACATCGGGATCCGGGCCCGCACCTCGGCACGCCGCTGCATCTCGGCCGGCAGCCCGGGGCCTTCGGTCCCCACGATCAGCGCCAACGGGCGGTCCCGCGGCACGGCGCCGATGGCGGTCGCGTCGGCAGCCGGAGTCAGCGCGACCGTCCGGAATCCCGGCAGATCGGTGTCCCATGTGTCTGTGCGGGTCCACGGAACGGAGAAGACGGTCCCCATCGAGACGCGCACACTGCGCCGGTACAGGGGGTCGGCGCACGTGGCCGTGACGAGGACCGCGCCCACGCCGAGCGCGGCTGCCGAGCGGAACGCGGCACCGACGTTGGTGTGGTCCACCAGCCCGTCGAGTACCAGCACCAGCCGGGCGCCGGCGACCGTCGGCCCCACCGGCGGCAGCGGCCGGCGGGCCATCGCCGCCATCGGACCGCGGTGCATCCGGAAACCCGTCGTCGAGGCGATGACGTCGTCGGGGGCTACGAACACCTCGGTCCCGGCGCGGCCGTGGTCGGCCAGGACCGCCACGACGTCGGGCAGCCACCGCTCGGCCGTCAGTACCGAGCGGGGCCGGTACCCGGCCGCCAGCGCGCGGTCGATCACGGGCAGACTCTCCGCCATGAACAGGCCCTGCTCGGGTTCGCGCACCCGGCGCAGGGCCACGTCGGTCAGGTCCGTGTAGTCGCGCAGCCGGTCATCGGGACCGGTCAGCCGGATGACACCGTCGTCGGGTCGCATCGGCCCTCAGGTCGCGAAGGCCCAGTAGCGATTGAACACCCGCCGCACGGACAGCGGGACGTCGAACGTGCGGGTGAGGTTCTCGTCGGTCAGCACTTGGTCGATCTGTCCCTGCTCGAGCACCCGGCCGTCCCGCATCAGCAGGGCGTGGGTGTAGCCGGGGGGAATCTCCTCCACGTGGTGGGTGATCATCACCTGGACGGGGGCAGCCGGGTCGGCAGCCAGGTCGCCGAGCCGCTCCACAAGACTCTCGCGGGACCCGAGGTCCAGCCCGGCCGCGGGCTCGTCCAGCAGCAGCATCTCCGGGTCGGGGAACAGCGCGCGGGCGACGAGCGCCCGTTTCTGTTCGCCGTCGGAGAGGGTGCCGAACCGGCGCTGCGCCAACTGCTCGATCCCCATGATGTCGAGCAGGTGGGCGGCCCGGTCGACGTCCATCGACGCGTACTCCTCGCGGAACCGGCCCGCCACCGACCATCCCGCCGTCATCACGACGTCGCTGACCAGTTCCCGCTCGGGGATGAGGGAGGCCGTGCGGCCGGACACCACTCCGATCGCCGGACGGAGGGCGAAGATGTCGGTGAGCCCCATCGGCTCGCCGAGGATCTCCACGGTGCCGCTGGTCGGGTGCGACGAGGTGGCCAGCAGGTCGAGCAGCGACGTCTTGCCGGCGCCATTGGGGCCGAGCACCACCCAGCGTTGGTCGGTGTCCACCGTCCAGGTCACGTCGGCCACGATGTCGCGGTCCCCGCGGCGGACGGTGGCCGCGGCAGTGCGTACCACTGTCGTCACGGTGAGCCAGCCTACCGGTGACTAAGGTGGACGCCCGTGACAGAGGTGAGCTGCGCGGAACGGATCCGCCGGGCGGCGGCCGCCGGGCAGACGGCGTGGTGGTTGAACGCGGTCTTGGCGGGCCGGGTGCCCGGCGACACCGGCGCCGACCAGCTGACCGGCTCCGTCGGGTTCCCGGACGGGAACCGGGAGACCTGGCTGCCCGCCATCGGGCGGCTGCGCCGCGACGGAGTGACGCAGGTGGCGGTGCGCCTCACCGAGCCTGGCGACCCGGCCGGGCTGCCCGGCCCGCCCCCGACCACCCGGGCGGCTCTGGCCGCCGGCGCGGCCCTGGTCACCTCCCCCCACTGTTCGGCTCTCGTCCCGGTGACCGCGACCACCTGGCAGGTGCTGCCCGGCGCTCCCGTGCCCGGCGACGCACTGGGCACCCTGGCGGAGGCCCGCAGCCTCATGCGCACCGCGATGGCCGACGTGACCGCAGCGCTGCCGGGCCTGGAACCCGACGACGCGGCCCTGGCGCAGGTGGCGCTGCTGCGGGAGATGGCCGACCCGCTGCCGGCGCCGGGCGTGGACCCGCGGGCCGTCGAGGTCAGCGGCACGGCGCTGCGGGTGTGGTGGCTGACGTGCATCGCCGACGACCTGTGTGCCCGCCAGGCCAGATCCGTACCCGCGCTGGTGCGGGAACTGCGTCCCTTGGCGCGCCGCGCCGCGAGCGTCGCGTTCAGTTGCTGACCCGGTAGCGTGTCCTCGCGATGAGCGACCACACCAGCCTGCTGATCACCGTGAGCGGCCGCGACCGGCCGGGGCTGAGCGCGCAGGTCTTCGAGTCCCTCAGCGGCGAGGTGGTCGACGTGGGCCAGTCGGTGCTGCAGGACCGGCTGGTGCAGATGGTCCTGCTGCGCCTTCCCCCCGACGACGTGGCCCTCCTGTCGCGGCGGCTGCAGGCCGTGGCGGCGGACCTGGACCTCGACATCGACGTCAGCGTGTCCGACGGCAGCGATGAGCGTCACAGGGGGCGGCGGCACCGCATCACGATCCTGGCCGCACCCCTGGCCCCCGGTCAGGTGGCCGCGGTGGCGCGGGCCGTCGCAGCTGCCGGGGGCAACATCGAACGCATCGACCGCATCGCGCCGTACCCGGTGACCGCCGTCGAGTTCGTGGTCGGCTGCCGGGACCCGGAGGCGCTGCGCACGGCGGTCACCACCGCCGCCCGCACAGAGGGCGTCGACGTCTCCCTGCAACCCGTGGGACTGGACCGCTTCGGGCGGCGGCTCGTCGTCCTGGACGTCGACTCCACCCTCATCCAGGACGAGGTGATCGAACTCCTGGCCGCCCACACGGGCAACCTCGACCGGGTCGCGGAGATCACCGACCGCGCCATGCGCGGCGAGATCGACTTCGCCGCGTCGCTGACCGAGCGGGTGGCGCTGCTGGCAGGGGCCCCGGAGTCCGTGATCGCCGACGTGCGCGCTCAGGTGCGACTGACGCCGGGGGCGCGAACGCTGTGCCGCACGCTGACCCGCCTGGGCCACGACGTGGCCCTGGTCAGCGGCGGGTTCGCGGAAGTCGTGGAGCCGATCGCCGCCGAGCTGGGGGTGGAACTGGTCCGCGCCAACCACCTGGAGGTCGAGTCCGGCCGTCTCACCGGGCGCCTGGTCGGGCCCGTGGTCGACCGTGCCGGCAAGGCGGCGGCGCTGCGGGAGTTCGCCCGCGAGATGGGGGTGCCCCTGAGCCGGACCGTCGCGATCGGCGACGGCGCCAACGACCTGGACATGATGGCGGCAGCGGGTCTGGGGGTGGCGTTCAACGCCAAGCCCGTGGTCCGGGACGCTGCCGACACGTCTGTGACCGTGCCGTTCCTCGACTCCGTGCTGTTCCTGATGGGCATGCCCCGCGAGGAGATCGAGGCCGCCGACGCGCTGTCATCCCCGCGGCACGGCGAAGGCCCGCAGGACGGCTGACCCGGCCGCCAGGTCCCGCCAGGATCCGGGCACGGCCAGGACCGCGATCCCGGCCGTCGGGTACTTCACCCCCATCGCTGCGAGGGCGGCGCGGTCGCTGCCGGGCCCGGCGAGCTGCGCACTCAGCTCCTCGCACCCGGGGTTGTGCCCGACGAGCACCACGGTGTCGCCGTCACTGTCGCGGACCACCTCCAGCAGCGTGGTCCAGGAGGCCGCGTAGATCCGGGGGTCGTACGTCACAGGGACGGCGTCACCGAAAGCAGCGCCGGCCAGGTCCCACGTCTGCCGGGTGCGTTCCGCCGGGGAGACGACGGCCCCCGCCGGTGGCTGCGGAAGGTGGTCCCGTAGCCACTGCCCCGCGACGGGGGCGTCGCGGCGTCCCCGCGCGGACAGGGGACGGTCCTCGTCGGGGACCCCGGGGGGCCAGTCGGACTTGGCGTGACGCATGACGATCAGAGTGCCCATGTCCCCATCGTGACGTATCCGGGCTGGCAGGATGACGGCATGGTGGACGGGCTGGCGCGCGCGGCCCTGGCGGCCGTGGCCGGCAGCGAGCACGCCGACGTCCGGCTCGTGCGCACCCGCACCGCGCTGCACACCCACCGCGACGGTGATGCCCTGGCCGACGCCGACACCGAGTCGTTCGCCCTCGGCGTGCGGGTCGTCCACGACGGGGCGTGGGGATTCGCGGCCACCGACGTCCTGGAGCCGAGCGCCGCCGTCGGGGCGGCACACGCGGCGCTGCGGATGGCGGCCGTCACCCGGCCCACGGTCACGCAGCCGGTCCGGCTGGCCGCGGAACCCCCGCATGAGGGGGACTGGGCGTCGCCGTTCCGACTCGACCCCTTCACCGTGCCTGCGCGGGAGCGGGCGGAGTTCCTGGCCGCCGGCTGCGCCCGGCTGATGCGCCATCCGGCGGTGCAGCACGCGGAGGGTGACGCGGTCGCGGTGCGGGAGGAGACCTGGTACTGGGACGCCGCCGGCGCCCGGCTGCACCAGGTCCGCGTGCGCACCCACGCGGAGTTCACCGCCATCCACACCGATGCGGGCGGTTTCGACACGATGCGTTCCATCGCGCCTCCCGTGGGCCGCGGCTGGGAGTACCTCACCGGCCCCGACGGCTACGACTGGGACGCCGAGTGGGAGCAGATACCGGAGCATCTGGCCGCCAAGGTGGCGGCCCCGTCGGTCGAGCCCGGCCGGTACACGCTCGTGCTGCACCCGTCGAACCTGTGGCTGACGATCCACGAGTCGGTCGCCCACCCCACCGAGTACGACCGCATCAAGGGCTACGAGGCCAATTACGCGGGCACCAGCTTCGTGCGGCCGCACGACGTCGGCTCGCTGCGCTACGGCTCCCCTCTGATGAACATCCGCGCCGACCGGACGACTCCCTCCGGCCTGGCCTCGGTGGCCTGGGACGACGAGGGGGTCGCCGCCGGCGAGTGGGACCTCATCCGCGACGGCACCCTGGTCGACGTGCAGCTCGACCGCGCGATGGCCGCCGAACTGGGCCGACCCCGCAGCAACGGCTGCTCCTACGCCGACGCGGGCGACCACGTCCCGCTGCAGCGCATGCCGAATGTGAGCCTGCTCCCCGACCCGCAGGGCGGGTCCCTGGCGGACCTGATCGGCGGCGTCGCGGACGGGATCCTCGTTGTCGGGGACGGCTCCTGGTCGATCGACATGCAGCGCTACAACTTCCAGTTCACGGGGCAGCGCTTCGAGCGGATCCGCGACGGGGAG
Source organism: Actinomycetota bacterium (assembly GCA_029978705.1). Lineage (GTDB taxonomy): Bacteria > Actinomycetota > Actinomycetes > S36-B12 > CAIWTL01. The sequence continues at coordinate 56,424 of JAPOIY010000012.1, read as the reverse complement.
ACGGTGGGACCGCTGCGCGACGTCGTCTACCAGGGCAGCACGCCCACCTTCTGGAACTCCCTGACCGCACTGGGCGGTCCCGACACCTACCACCTGGCCGGGGCGATCAACTGCGGCAAGGGCCAGCCCGGCCAGGTGGCGGCGGTGTCGCACGGCTGCGTGCCGGGGGTCTTCGCCGACGTCAACGTCCTGAACAGCGCACGGGAGGCGGGCCGGTGATCGCGCCCCAGGAGATCGCCGAGCGGGCGCTGGCGCAGGCCGGCGGTGCCGAAGTGGCCGTGATCGTCAGCCACGAGTCCGTGGTGAACCTGCGGTGGGCTGCCAACACCACGACCACCAACGGGATGAGTGCCGGTACTCAGGTCACGGTCGTCGCCCTGGACCGCGGGTCCGCGACGGTCTCCGGCCAGATCCAGGCCGTCGAAGACGTGGCCGACCTCGTGGCCCGGGCCCGCCGCGCCGCGGCCGACGCCGAACCAGCCGCCGACCGGGCGCCGCTGCCGCAGGCCGCCGAGTCCCCGGACTGGTCCGCGGCCCCGGGACTCACGTCGCCCGACGTGCTCGCCCCCCTGGCGCGGGGGCTGGGTACGCAGTTCTCGGCCGCCACCGCGGAGGAACACTCCGGCTACGCCGAACACGACGTGACCACGACATACCTGGCCACCACCGCGGGAACCCGGCTGCGGCACGAGCAGGTCCAGGGACGCGCCGAGTTCACCCTGAAGTCAGGCGACCGCACCCGGTCTGCCTGGGAGGGCGACGCCGACCCGGGGCTCACGGTGGACGTGGCGGCCGTGACCGCCCGGCTGCGCGCGGGTCTGGCCCATCAGGCCCGTCCGGTGGCGGTCGGGCCGGGGCGACAGACCGTGATCCTCACTCCGAGTGCCACCGCCGACCTGATGGTGGACCTGTACTTCGCGGCGGATGCGCGGGCGGCCCTCGACGGCCGCAGTGTGTTCTCCGGGCCCGCCGGCCCGCGACTCGGCGAGTTCCTCGGTGCCGGGGTACGGCTGGCCAGCGACCCCGCGGACCCCGAGCCGGGCATGCGCTGTGCGCCGTTCGAGGTGGTGGCGGCGTCCTCGGACACCGCCTCGGTGTTCGACAACGGCCTGCCCGTGGGCCCGACCGACTGGATCGCCGACGGGCGCCTGCGGCACCTCATCACCACCCGCCACAGTGCGGCCGCGCTCGGCACCGCGGCGACCCCCGCCGTGGACAACCTGACGCTGCAGGTGGGCCACGGCCAGGGGTCGACCGCCGACCTCGTGGCGCGGACCGAATCCGGTCTGCTGGTCACGTGTCTCTGGTACAACCGCGTGGTCGACCCCCAGACCCTGCTGCTCACGGGTCTGACCCGCGACGGGGTGTACGTCGTGCGCGACGGCGAGGTCGTGGGCGCCGCGGGCAACTTCCGCTTCAACGAATCGCCGGTTTCGCTCCTCGGCCGTATCGTGGGGGCAAGCGAACCCGAACGGACCCTGGCGCGGGAGATGGGCGACTACTTCAACCGCACCAGGATGCCCGCTCTGGCCGTGGCGGATTTCAACCTGTCGACCGCGAGTGAGGCCCACTGATGTCGTTGCCCACACCAGCCGGAGACGCGCCCCGGATCATCCGCCGCGAGGAGGCGGAGGTGCACAGTGTCACGTCCGCCCGGACGCCCCTGAGTCAGGAGCAGCGGGCCCGGGCCAAGCGGTACCTCATGTCGATGACCATCCGCACTGCCTGTTTCCTCGGCATCATCGTCACCCAGGGCTGGGTGCGCTGGGCCCTGCTGGCGGCAGCCGTCGTGCTGCCGTACATCGCGGTGGTGGCGGCCAACGCCGGCCGCGAGAGCGACATGGAGACCGGCCCGAACCACGTTCCCCCGCCGGACCTGGCCGCCCTCGAGGGTCCCCGTCCCGGCATCGGCACCTGACGGGCCGCCGTACGCTGAGGGCGTGCTGAACCTGCTGCGGACCCGACGCTGGCAGGCGTTCACGGCCGCTGCGGTCCTGGCCATCCTCGCGTTCGGCCTGCTGAGTCTGTGGCAGTGGCACCGCGCGGAGCAGAAGCGGGCCGAGTTCACCACCATCGCCACGGCCCTGGCCCAGACCCCCGTTGCCGCCGCCGCCGTGACCGCGCCGGCCGACTGGCAGGCGGTGACAGCCGCCGGCACGTACGACCCGGATCGGCAGTACCTGGTCCGCAACCAGCCGCAGGACGGGGCCAACGGCTTCTGGGTGCTGTCGCTGCTGCGGACCGACACCGGCCCCGACCTGTGGGTGGTGCGCGGGTGGACCCCCGCCGATCTCGCGCAGGGACTGCAGCAGCAGCCACCCGCACCCCCCACCGGCCCGGTCACCGTCACCGGGTACGCCCGCCGCACCGAGCCCGGCCCGTTGCGCGCCGGGCCCGATCTGCCGGCCGCGCAGGTGTCGCGGGTCACCGTGGCCGAACTCGACGACACGGCGGGATCCACCACCGCCGACTGGTTCGTCATCGCCCAGCGCGACCCGGCGCTGGCCCCGGTCCCCCCGCCCCAGCCCACGGACTCCCGCAATGTGTCCTACGCGGGCCAGTGGCTGCTGTTCGCCGTCATCACGATCGGCGGGTGGTGGTTCTTCCTGCGCCGGGAGGCGAAGGAGGACGCCGCCACGCCCGAGCCGGATGACGTGCCGGTCGCCAGCGGCCCCTGACCCCGGGCCACTACCATCGGGGACGCCGACCCTGGGAGGACCCGTGGCACCGAAGCGAACCGATGCGGCCGGTGCGCTGACCGAGCAGTGGAACCGCCGCCTGGCCGAGGCCCCCGACGCCGAGGAGCAGGCTGCCGCCTTCGCGGACGCGCTCTCGGCGACGGGTCTGACCTACCGGGGACGGCCCTTCTGCTCGGTGTACCGCCCCCGGTTCCTCAGCGAGTCGGTGTTCGCTGACCTGGAGCGGGAGTCCCACCTGGTGATGTCGGCCCTCGACCGCGCGGAGGCGGCGATCCTGGCCGACCCCGACCGGTGGCTGCCCGCGCTCGGCCGGTTCACCGAGCAGGAGCGGGAACTCCTGCACCTGCCGGTGCGGCTGTCGCGCGGGGACATGTCGGTGCGGTTGGATGCCGTCGAACTGCCCACGGGCTGGCGGTTCTTCGAACTCAACGGCGCCGTACCCGGCGGCGTCGAGTTCTCCCACGAACTCATGCACCTGTTCGCCGCGACGCCGATCTTCGCGCAGATGAGCCGGACCTTCGGGATCCGGCCCCTCGACCTGCGCCAGGCGGCGGTCACATCGCTGCTGGACGCCTGGACCCGCTGGGGCGGTACCGGGCTCCCGACCGTCGCCATCGTGGACTGGATGGACGACCCTCCCCTCCTGGGCGAGTTCCGCCTGCTGGTGCAGTGGTTGACGGAGGCCGGCGTACCGGCGTTCCTCGCCGACCCCCGGGAGCTGGAGTTCCGCGACGGCCGGTTGCGCCACGCCTCCGGAGACGTGGACCTGGTCTACCGTCGCCTGGTCGTGGCCGACATGATCGGACGCGCCGACGAGTGCGCCGCGCTGGTCGCGGCGGCCCGGGCCGACGCCGCCTGCTTCATCGACCCCATCCCGCAGTCGACGCTGGACCGCAAGGCACTGTTTGCCTTCGTGACCGACCCGCGGCTGGACCCCGGACTGACGGCGGACGAGGCAGCCGCCTGCCGGCGCAGCATCCCCTGGACACGGCTGCTGGTGCCAGGTGTGGTCACCGGGCCGGACGGCACCGACGTCGACCTGCTCTCCTACGTGCGGGCCCACCGCGACGAGTTGGTCCTCAAACCGAACCACGACTTCGGCGGTCACGGCATCCACCTGGGCTGGCAGTACGACGAGGGCGACTGGGACAGCGCCATCGAGGAGGCGCTGGCCGGCGAGTGGGTGGCACAACGGGCAGAGCCGCGCACCTTCGACGAGCCCTATCCGACACTCGCCGCCCCCCGTGATCCGGTCGGTTTCCACGCGAGCACGGATCCCTTCCTGTTCGACGGAGGGGTGCGCGGAGTGCTGACCCGGCTGGCCCACCGAGGCGCCACGAACGTGGCCTCGGGCGCGTCCGCCGTCCCCACGTTCCTCGTCGCCGACTGACCATGGCGGACCAGCCCCCCGGCTCGCGGCGGCGCCGATGGGCGGCGTTCGCGTTCCTGCTGCTGGGGCTGCTGATCGTGGTCATGGACCAGACCATCACTGCGGTCGTGCTTCCCGACATCGTCGTCGACCTGGGTGCCGACGTCAGCGCGGCTGCCCTGACGGTCACCGTGTTCACCGTCACGGCTGCCGCCACCTTCATCCTCATGGGCCGTCTGGCCGACGCGGTCGGGCGCCGCCGCATGGCCGTCCTGGCCCTGCTGGGTTTCGCCGCCGGGAGCCTCGTCACCGGGATGGCCGACTCCCTCGGGGTACTGCTGGCGGGCCGGGCGCTGCAGGGCCTGGTGCTGGGCGCCTTCGCGCCGGCGACGGTGGGGCTGCTCAACGCCCTCTTCCCGGGCGGCCAGGACCGCGTGGTCGCGTTCTCGCTGTGGGCGACAGCGTCGGGGTCGGGGGTCGCGATCGGGCCGCTGGTGGGAGGAGCGCTGGCGCAGGCGCTGTCGTGGCGGGCCCCGTTCTTCCTGAACATCCCGCTCGCCCTGATCGCCGCCGGCGGCCTGCTCGCCCTGATGCCGGAGACCCGGGTGCGCACCGGCACGGTGCGGGTCGACGTGCCGGGGACCCTGCTGCTCATGCTGGGCATGGGGGGGGTCGTGTTCGGCCTGCAGGAAGGCCCCTCGCAGGGCTGGTGGATGACGGACACCGGGCTGTCGCCGGTGGGGATCCTGCTACCGGTAGGGATCGCCGCCCTGGTCGGCTTCGTTCTGGTCGAACGCCATCGGTCCGGCACCGGCGCGCCCGTGTTGGTCGACGCCCGTCTGATGCAGGTCACCACCTTCCGCGAGGGTGTGCTGGCCAGTGCCGGCATGTCCATGGCCCTGTACGGGGTGGTGCTGATCGTGCCGATCTTCACGCAGTTCATCCTGGGCGCCGACCCCATGGAGTCCGGTCTGATCCTCATGACGCTCGGCGTGGGCATGGTGACCGGGGGGATCGGCGCAGCCGCGGTGATCCGACGCGTCGGCCACCGCCGCGCCGCGGTGGTCGGGCTGGCCGCGCAGCCGATCCTGCTGTTGGCGCTGCTCCCGCTCATCCAGATGCCGGAGTCCCCGTGGCTACTGACTCCCGTCCTGCTGCTGTACGGGATCAGCTACGGGCTCACGTTCTCCGCGCTGACCAACGTGATGTTCGGGGATGTCCCCGGAGACCTGACGTCGCTGTCGGGGGGGGTCGCGTCGACGGTACGCCTGGGGGCGGGGGCCCTGGCGTCGGCACTGATGATCGGCATCGTGACGGGCATGTCGGCGGGTGGGGTCTCGGCCGATCTGGCCGGGTACCCGGAGCTGACGGCGCAGCAGCGCGGTGCGGTCGAACAGATGGCCCACTTCAGCACCGGCCCCGGGATGGACAGTACGGGGACGCGGAACCAGGTGCTGGCGCATCTGGCCGCGGACGTGCGCTACGGCCCGCTGGTCACCCAGATCCGGGGCAGTTTCGTGACCGCGACCCGGACGGCGTTCCTGGTGGCCGCCGTGATGGCCCTGGCCGGCCTCCTCGTTGCCCTGCGGTTGCCCGACCCACGGCGCCAGACTGCGACGGGGGCGACATGAACGCACCGGAGACCGTGACCACGCTGTTCGACCGGATCGATTCCGGTGACGTCACGGGGGCGGCGCGCTTGCTGGCCCCGGGCTTCGAGCACGTCAGCAGCCTGTCCGGCGTCATCGGGGCCGATCGGTGGCTGGCGGCGCTGCAGCTCATCGGCGCGGCCTTCCCGGATCTCACCCACGGCATCACCGACCTGACCGGGGACACGACGGTCGCTGCGGGAGTCTTCCACGTCGCCGGCACCCACACCGGCCGCCTGCTGCTGCCGCAGCGGGACATCGACATTCCCGCGACGGGTCGTAGGGTGCACCTGCCCCCCGAGCCGTTCCAGGCGCGGGTCGCCGCGGACGGCCGGATCGAGCGGATCCGGGTGGAGCACTCCCCGCGCAGCGGACTGCCGGAGATCCTGCGCCAGCTCGGTGCGTGCGACTCTCAGGGACCCAGGGCGAGCTCCGGGGACATCCACGGGGCAGGCGGCTGACCCAACAGGTCGCGCAGCACCCGTTCGGTGGAGGTCAACGCCCCCAGGATCCATCCCTGGTTGGCTGAGAACGCCTCACCGCATACGGCCAGGGACGTTCCGGGCAGTGGTTGGCGCATCCGCGGGATGACGTCGGTGGACCGGTAGCCGGTGCGCCAGTAGTGCCAGCCGGCCCCGAACGGGTCCCGGGTCCAGTTCTTGTGGGCGGCCCACACGGGGGCCGGGACCGGCACGCCGTGCACCTCCGCCAACTGCGCGAGGGCATCGTCGACCATGAACTGGGGTGCGGTCAGATCCGCCGGGCTGGGCCGCGATCCGTGGAAGATCTCCTCCCCCACATTCTCGTGGTCCTCCCAGTACCGGGAGGCGGGCCCGTCGGTGTAGCTGGCGACCAGCAACCCGGTCCGGTTCCCCGGGACGCCACCGGGCGCCTCGTCCTCGACCCCGAAGTACAGGCACTGGCGCATCGGCAGATCCGTGACCGATTTCCCGCGCCGCAGGCCGATCTCCTCCCACCAGGGCTCAGCGAAGGTGAGGTACAGCTTGCCGGCGGGGATCGGTACGACGGCATCGAGATCGTCGGCCAGCGTCGACTCCCCCAAGACGCCGGCAGCGAGGTCCAGCAGTTCCAGCGGGCGCCGTGGCAGCGCCAGGACCACGTGGCGTGCGGCGATGGTCGTCGGCTGGCCGTCCCGGTCCGCGGTGACGATCAGGGTGCCGTCGGGCCCGCGGGCGACACCCCGCACCCTGGTGTCCAGGCTGGTGTGGCCCCCTCGGGCCGCGTACCGCTCGGCCAGGGTGTCGACCAGCGTCTGCATGCCGCCGTTCAGCGTGCGGTGTTCCCCCCCGGCGAGATCGGTGTGCAGGAGGTTGATCAGACCGACCTCCGGATCGCGGCTGCACGAGTAGCCCAGCCCGTCCATCACGAGGTCGAAGGCGCCGGGAGACAGCACGTCGGCGATGTAGGCGGGCAGGGAGACCTCCGTGATCGGGACTCCGTCGATGCGTTGCTCCCGCTCCCGGCGCAGCCGCTCCTCCTCGGACAGAGCCCCGCCCTCGGGCACGAGGCGGTTCAGGACCCTACCGAGCAACTGGGGGACCGACAGGCCCCGCTCCTCGGGGGTGAGGGCGTAGGGAACGCGGTCGGAGCCGGCCTGCAGTTCGGCGAGGCTGAAGTGCCGACCGCGCAGATAGTGCAGGTCGTGGCTGTCACTCATGTCGCCCAGGGGGAAGGGCCGGTGGCCCAGACCCAGGTGGTCGATGAGGTCCACCACCAGCGTCTGCGTGGACGTGAACCTCATCCCCCCGATCTCCGCATGCAGATGGGGCGCATCCGGAGGCGTGACCGTGCTCAGCCGCCCCCCGGTCCGATGGTCGGCCTCCAGGATCGCGACGCGGGGGGATCCGGGCCCACCCCCGGGCACCCCGGCCCCGCGGGTGAGCAGGGAGTAGCCGGCATACAGCCCCGCCACTCCGCCTCCGACGATGGCGACATCCACCAGCTCGGGCAGCGGCTCGCTGATGCTCATGGTCCGGTCCTCCCCGGGTGTGCGGATTCCCGGGCCAACCTACGCGCCAGCGGGCACCGGACCGGGCCGATCGGCCGGATCCGCCTCACACCGCGGGGGTGGCGTGGAACTGGGTGCGGTACAGGTCGGCGTAGAGGCCGTCGCGCGCCAGCAGCTCGTCGTGGGTCCCGGACTCGGCGACCCGCCCTTCGTCGATGACGAGGATGAGGTCGGCCTCGCGGATCGTGCTCAGGCGGTGGGCGATCACCAGGGCCGTGCGCCCCTCGAGGGCGGTGGCGAGGGCGCGCTGCACCGCCGCCTCGCTCTCGCTGTCGAGGTGGGCGGTGGCCTCGTCGAGAATCACGACATCGGGCCTCTTGAGCAGCAGCCGGGCGATCGCGAGGCGCTGCTTCTCGCCGCCCGACAGGCGGTGCCCCCGGTCCCCCACAACCGTGTCGAGGCCCTGCGGCAACCCCCGGACGAGGTCGCCGATGCGGGCGGCGTCACACGCTGCGAGGATCTCGTCGTCGCTGGCCCCCGGGCTGGCGTAGGCGAGGTTCGCGCGGATCGTGTCGTGGAACATGTGGGCGTCCTGGGTGACGACCCCGACCACCGCGTGCAGGGACTGCTGCGTGACGTCTCGCAGGTCGTGCCCGGCGATGCTGACGCTGCCCGATGTCGGGTCGTACAGCCGGGAGGTGAGAGCGGTGATCGTGGTCTTGCCCGCGCCCGACGGGCCGACCAGCGCCACCGTGCTCCCCGGGGGCACGGTGAAGCTCACATCGGTGAGGGTGGGCCCGCTGTGGCTGGGACGCACGCCGGGACGGGCGACGGACTCCAGCGACGCCAGCGAGACCTCATCCGCCCCGGGATAGGTGAATCCCACTGACTCGAACCGCACGTCCGGCGCCGAGCCGCGGGGCAGTGTCACCGCCCCGGGCCGGTCCTGCACCATCGGCTGCAGGTCGAGCACCTCGAAGACCCGGTCGAAACTCACCAGCGCCGTCATGACGTCGACGCGGACGTTGGACAGGGCGGTCAGCGGTCCGTAGAGCTGCGCCAGCAGCCCGACGAGGGCCAGCAGCGTGCCGAGGGTCAACGCTCCCGTGATCACGAGGTTGCCACCGACTCCGTAGGCGATCGCGGTCGCGAGTGCGGCGACCAGGGTGAGGGCCGTGAAGAAGTACCGGTTGGCGAGAGCGATCTTGACGCCGATGTCGCGCACCCCCGCCGCGCGCTCGTCGTACGCCGCCTGCTCCTCGGCGGGGCGCCCGAACAGTTTCACCAGCAGGGCGCCGGCCACGTTGAACCGCTCCGTCATCTGGATGCTGAGGTCGGCGTTCCACTGCATCTGCTGGCGGGTCAACGCCTGCAGGCGACGGCCCATCCAGCGCGCCGGCAGCAGGAAGATCGGCAGGAGCACGAGCGCCATGAGCGTGATCTGCCAGGACAGCCAGAACATGGTGACCAGGACCGTCACGACCGTGATGAGGTTGCCGACGACCCCGCTCAGAGTCGATGTGAACGCCTGCTGCGCCCCGATGACGTCGGTGTTCAGCCGCGACACGAGGGCCCCGGTCTGGGCCCGGGTGAAGAACGCGATGGACTGGCGCTGGACGTGGTCGAACACCTCGGAGCGGAGGTGGAAGATCAGGCCTTCTCCGATGCGGGCGGACAGGTACCGCGACCACAGGCCGATCCCCGCGTCGATGACGGCCACGACCGCGACGATCAAGGCCGTCACGGTGACCACCGTGGCGTTGCCGGGGGTGATGCCACTGTCGACGATGCGCCGAAACAGCAGGGGCTGCACGACCGTGAGCAGGGCGTCGATGACCAACGTGATGAGGAACAGGATCACCAGCGGCCGAAAGGGCCGTGCGTAGCGCAGGATGCGCCGGCCGATGCCGGGCTGCAGGTGTTCGTCCAGAACGGAGCGGTCCCGGGAGAAGGAGCGGAAGGCCGTGACCCGGCCCCCGGCGCCGCCGGAGGGACCGCCGTGCGCCATACCTGCTCCTGTCGTCCCGACCCGGGTCCGGGTCCTTCAGGAAGGGTAAGGCTGCGGGCGCGGCCCCGCTTCCGGGGTCCGCTGCCGGCGAACGCCTACTTCTTGCTCTTGACGCCCTTCTTGGCCGGCCCGCGGGTCGCGCCACCGCGGCCGCGCAGGGTCACGCCCTCGTCGAGGAGCACGCGGTGGATGAACCCGTAGGACCGTCCCGTCTCGGCGGCGAGCGATCGAATGCTCGCCCCTGATTCGTACTGCTTCCGCAGGGACCGTCCCAACTTGTCGCGTTCGGTGCCGGTGATGCGCTTGCCTTTGGCGTACTGAGCCACTGAAGACCTCCAATGCCGGGCCCGGGTGCCTCCCGCCCGACATGGGCCCATAGTTGTCGAAATCGCAGGCAATTGCACCTACTCACGCAAAGACGCGCCGAAAGACCCTTACCGCTTCCGGTAGTTATCCCTACTGCTCATGGGATAGGAGCGATTCGAGTCAGGCCAGGGCGACCAGATCGCGGTAATCGGCGTTCCAGTGGTCCTCCACCCCGTCGGGCAGCAACAGGACGCGGTCCGGGTCCAGCGCCGCGACGGCCCCCTCATCATGGCTCACCAGGACGACCGCCCCTTCGTAGTCGCGCAGGGCGCCGAGGATCTCCTCGCGGCTGGCGGGGTCCAGGTTGTTGGTGGGCTCGTCGAGCAGCAGGACGTTGGCGCCCGACACCACCAGCATCGCCAGCGCCAGGCGGGTCTTCTCCCCCCCGGACAGGACACCGGCGGGCTTGTGCACGTCGTCGCCGGAGAACAGGAACGAGCCGAGCACATCGCGGGCCTGCTGTGCGTCGATGTCCGCACCGGCCGCCAGCATGTTGGCCAGGACGGTTGCGTCGGTGTCGAGTTGTTCGTGTTCCTGCGCGTAGTACCCCAGCCTCAGTCCGTGTCCCGCGGCGACGCTGCCGGTGTCCGGGGCGTCCTGTCCGGCGAGCAGTCGCAACAAGGTCGTCTTGCCGGCGCCGTTGAGTCCCAGCACCACGACCCGCGACCCGCGGTCGATGGCCAAGTCGACGTCGGTGAAGACCTCCTGCGAGCCGTAGTACTTGCTGAGCTCGCTGGCCGTCAGGGGGACCCGGCCGCAGGGCACCGGCTTCGGCAGCCGGAGCCGCGCTACGCGGTCCGCCTGCCGTTCGTCGACCCCGGACAGCAGGTGGTCGGCCCGGCGCAACATCACTTGCGCCTGTTTCGCCTTGGTCGCCTTGTAGCGCATCCGTTCGGCCTGGTCCCGCAGGGCGTGGGCCTGTTTCTCCGCGTTCGCCTTCTCCCGCCGGCGGCGCCGCTCGTCGACCTCACGCTGCCGGAGGTACGCCGGCCATCCCATGTTGTAGATCTCCAACTCCGCGCGGGTGGCGTCGAGGTGGAACACCCGGTTGACGCTGGCGGCGAGGAGTTCCACGTCGTGGCTGATGATCACCAGGGAGCCGCGGAAGGATCCGAGGAAGCCACGCAGCCACGTGACCGAGTCGGCGTCCAGGTGGTTGGTCGGCTCGTCCAGCAGCAGGGTGGGAGCGCCGGAGAACAGGATCCGGGCCAGTTCCACGCGGCGCCGCTGCCCCCCGGACAGGGTGCCGACCTCCTGGTCGAGGACCCGGTCGGGCAGCCCGAGGTTGCCCGCGATGGCCTCCGCCTCCGCGGTCGCGCTGTAGCCGCCGAGGCGCAGGAACTCGGCCTCCGCGTTGGCGTAACGGCGCATCGCCCGGTCGCGGGTGGCGTCGTCGGCACTGGCCATCCGCTGCGCCGCCGTCGCCATCCTGCTGCGGGCCTCGTGGATGCCGCGGGCCGACAGGATGCGGTCGCGGGCGAGTTGCCCGGGATCACCGGAGCGGGGGTCCTGGGGCAGGTAGCCGACGTCACCGGAGCTGGACACCCGCCCCCCAGCGGGGACCCCCTCCCCCGCCAGGACCCGGGTCAGCGTGGTCTTGCCGGCGCCGTTGCGCCCGACCAGGCCCACCTTGTCGCCTGAGCCGACCCGAAAGGACGAGTCGCCCAGCAGCAGCCGGGAGCCGGCGCGCAGTTCGAGGTCGTCAACGGTGATCACAGGACCTCCAGTCTAGGCGGGATCTCCTGCTTCCCCGTGCGGGCGTCGTTAGGGTGATCATCGCGACGATCGGAGGTCGGGGTGAAGTTCGACGACGGCAAGGTCGACGCCTCTCAGGTCCAGGACCTGCGGGGCGGCCGGGGAGGGGGTGGCGGCGGTATGGGCCGCGGGGCCACGGTCGGTGGCGGCCTGGGGATCGTCGGCCTCATCATCGCGGTGATCTTCGGCGTCAACGTGGTCGGCAGCGAGTCGCAGACCCAGTACGTGCCCGTCCCCAATCAGGCCGGGATGGGTACCGGCAGCGACATCGCGACCCGCTGCAACCAGGCCGGGGCGATCGATCAGTACGAGGACTGCTTCATCACGAAGATCTTCAACGAGACGAACGAGATCTGGGGCAGCCAGGTGCAGGGATACCGCAGGCCCACGATCGTGTTCTTCGAACGCGGCGTGCGCACCGCCTGCGGTCCCGCGTCCAGCCAGACCGGTCCGTTCTACTGCCCCGGCGACAACAAGGTCTACGTCGACCTCGGGTTCATGCAGCAACTCCTGCGTCGGCTCGGCGCCAACGGCCGCAACGCCGAGGCGTACGTGATCGCGCACGAGGTCGGCCATCACGTCCAGAACATCACAGGTCAGGAACGCCGGGTGCGGCAGTTGCAGGGCCAGGACCCGCGGAACCGCAACCGGTACAGCGTCCTGTTGGAGTTGCAGGCGGACTGCTACGCGGGGGTCTGGGCGCGGCAGGCGAACGACCGCGGCAACGTCCAGATCACCCAACAGGAGTTGAACCAGGCCCTCGAGGCGGCTGCCGCGGTGGGCGACGACCGCATCGACCCGCGGTCGAGTCCGGAGAGCTTCACCCACGGGTCCGCCCAGCAGCGGCAGGAGTGGTTCTCCCGCGGCTTCCAGTCCGGGGACGCGCGTCAGTGCAACACGTTCGCCTGAGTGGCCGTCAGGCAGCGCCGGTCAGGACCGACCAGATCCACGGCCGGTAGGGAACGGTCTTGGTGTTCACCCCGGGAACCCCGCGCAGCGCGCACCGGCGCGCCCCATAGCTGATGACCGCGGCCAGGAGCGGCTCCCCCGCCGCTCCGTAGACCACGACCGGCCCCCCGCTGTCCCCGCTGCAGGAGTCCACGCGGATGGATCCGGCCGGCATGCCGGTGCAGACCTGCAGGCGGGTGGAGATCTGCGACCAGCTCCACCGGCAGCGCGAGGGGCTCACCATGGACAACACCACCGACTGCAGGTGGTTGCGGAAGCCCCGGCCGTCGCTGCGACTGCTCCCCCATCCCAGGACGGTCGCGCGAGTGCCGCGGGCGTAAACGGTGGAGGAGGACGCGAGGGCCATCGGGGCCTCGGGGACGGCTTGGGCCAACTGCAGCAGGGCCACGTCGTTGTGGTCGGAACTCTTGTCCCACTCGGAGCGGACGATGCGCACGAGGGGGACCGCCCTCCCCTCAGGGGCGTTCAGTTCGGTCTTGCCCACATGGACCACGAGGTCGGACGGGCGCTCGTCCTCGACGCAGTGGGCCGCGGTCAGGACCCAGGTCGGGGCGATCAGGGTGCCCCCGCAGAAGAACCCGCTGTAGGCGGAGCGGCCCGCGTAGCCGATAGCTACCACGGCGGGCCAGGAACCGGTGGGGACGTCGTGACCACCGACGATGACGGGGGCTGCGGGTTCCGCCTGCGCCGCCGGCGCGCGGAAGCCCAGGACAGTCGCGCAGAGCCCGACGACGGCGACCAGGGCCAGCAGGCGGCCGGGCCAGGACCTCGACTCGGTCATGCTGCATCCTCGGGTCAGGGCGCCGGTGGCGGCGCGTGCCTCCATGATGACCTGAAAAGGTCAGCTGTGGTTACCCGGCGCCCTCAGACGTTGAAGCCGAGGGCGCGCAGCATCTCGCGGCCGTCGTCGGTGATCTTGTCCAGGCCCCACGGCGGCATCCACACCCAGTTGATGACGTGCTCATCGACGATGCCGTCGAGGGCGGCGCGGGTCTGATCCTCCAGGACGTCGGTCAGGGGACACGCCGCGGAGGTCAGCGTCATGTCGATGATCGCCTTGTTGTCGGGGTCGACGGTGACGCCGTACACCAGGCCCAGGTCCACGACGTTGATCCCCAGTTCCGGGTCGACCACGTCACGCATGGCCTCCATGACGTCTTCGTCGCTTGCCACAGTCGTCTCACTCATGGCCGGGTTCCTCCTTCTGGGCGTTCTCGACGGCGTCCCGCATGGCCATCCAGGACAGTAGGGCGCACTTGACGCGGGCCGGGTACTTGGCGACTCCACTGAAGGCCACGAGGTCCCCCAGGATGTCCTCGTCGGGTTCAGCCTGGCCCTTGGTGTGCATGAGCTCGACGAAGGCGTCGAGGGTGGCGAGTGCTTCCGGCACGGTCTTGCCCACCACCTCGTCGAAGAGAACGGAGGCGCTGGCCTGACTGATGGAGCAGCCCTGGTTCCAGTAGGACACGTCTTCGATGACGTCACCGTCCCCGAGGGTGACCCGCAGCGTGATCTCGTCGCCGCAGGTGGGGTTCACGTGGAACACCTCGGCGTCGAACGGGTCGCGCAGGCCTCGGCCGTGGGGGTTGCGGTAGTGGTCCAGGATCACTTCCTGGTACATCGACTCGACATCCATCAGATGACCCCGAAGAACCGTTGGGCCCGCAGCACGCCCTCCACCAGGGCGTCGACGTCGTCCTTGTCGTTGTAGACGTGGAAGGTGGCCCGGGTGGTGGCGGGCACGTCGTAGCGGCGGCAGGTGGGCCATGCGCAGTGGTGGCCGACGCGCACCGCAACGCCGTCGTCGTCGAGGACCTGCCCGAGGTCGTGGGGGTGGATGCCGTCGACGACGAAGGACACCGCACCTCCCCGATCGGTGTTGTCGCGCGGTCCGATGATGCGGACCCCCGCGAGGCTCTCCAGGCCGGCGAGCGCTTGGCCGGTGAGGGCGTGCTCGTGCTCCTGCACCCGGTCCATGCCGAGGTCGGACAGGTAATCGGCGGCGGCGTGCAGACCGACCGCCTGGGAGATCATGGGCACCCCGGCCTCGAAGCGCTGGGGCGGGTCGGCGAAGGTGCTGCGCTCCATGGTCACCGTTTCGATCATGGAGCCGCCGCTGATGAAGGGCGGCATGTCGGCCAGCAGGTCGGCGCGCCCCCACAGACAGCCGATGCCGGTCGGCCCGAGCATCTTGTGCCCGCTCCAGGCCATGAAGTCGACGCCCAGCGCGCGCACGTCCACGGGCATGTGGGGCACCGACTGGCAGGCGTCGAGGAGGACCAGCGCCCCCATGGCGTGGGCCCGCTGGGTGATGACCTCGACGGGGTTGATGGTGCCGAGGATGTTGGACTGGTGCACGAAGGACACCAGGCGGGTGCGGTCGGTGAGCAGCACGTCGAGAGCCGCGAGGTCGAGGCGTCCGTCGTCGGTGAGGCCGATCCACTTCAGGACGGCTCCGGTCTTGGCGCACAGTTCCTGCCACGGCACGAGGTTGGCGTGGTGCTCCATCTCGGTGATGAGGATCTCGTCGCCCTCGGCGAGCACGAACCGGTCGGCGCCGGGCGGCAGAGGCGCGTCGCGGGCGGCCTTGAGGGTCGCGTTGAGGAAGGAGTAGGCGACGAGGTTGATCGCCTCGGTCGCGTTCTTGGTGAAGACGATCTCGCCGGGCGCCGCGCCGACGAACTCGGCGATGGCGGCACGGGCTTGCTCGTAGGCCTCAGTGGCCTCCTCGGCGAGTTGGTGGGCGCCGCGGTGGGCGGCCGCGTTGCTGGTCTCGAGGAACCGCCGCTCGGCGTCCAGTACCTGGCGGGGTTTGTGGGACGTCGCCCCGGAGTCGAGGTAGACGAGGCGTTTGCCGTCCCGCACGGTGCGGGACAGGATCGGGAAGTCGGAGCGGATCGCGCCGACGTCGAGTGTCATCAGGAACCGGTCCCGACGGATGCGAACTGCTCGTACCCCTCGGCCTCGATCTGCTCCGCGAGTTCGGGACCGCCGTTGGCGACGATGCGCCCGTCCATGAACACGTGCACGAAGTCGGGTTTCACGTACTGCAGGATCCGGGTGAAGTGGGTGATGAGCACGATGCCGGTCTCGCCGGTGTCCTTCACGCGGTTGATGCCGGCGGACACCGTGCGCAGGGCGTCGACGTCCAACCCGGAGTCGGTCTCGTCGAGGATCGCCATCTTGGGCTGGAGCAGTTCCATCTGCAGGATCTCGGCGCGTTTGCGCTCCCCGCCGGAGAACCCCTCGTTGACGTTGCGTTCGGCGAATTTCGGGTCCATCTGCAGTTGCGCCATGGCTTCCTTCATCTCCTTCAGCCACAGCCGCAGCTTGGGGGCCTCGCCGCGCACGGCGGTGACGGACGTGCGCAGGAAGTTGGACATCGAGACGCCGGGTACCTCCACGGGGTACTGCATGGCCAGGAAGAGCCCGGCCCGGGCCCGCTCGTCGGGCGACATGCCCAGGACGTCCTCGCCGTCGAGCGTCACGGTGCCCGCGGTGATGCGGTACTTCGGGTGGCCGGCGATGGCGTAGGCCAGCGTCGACTTTCCGGAGCCGTTGGGCCCCATGAGGGCGTGGGTCTGGCCGGACTCGACGGTCAGGTTGACGCCCTTGAGGATCTCGCGATCCTCGCCGTCGGCGTCGACGCTCACATGCAGGTCGCGGACTTCGAGGGTGCTCATGCTGATGTTCCTGTCTCCTGGTTGGATCGGCGGCTGACTTCGACGGTGGGCACACCGTCGGCGTCGGTGATGCGGGTGGCGTAGGTGGCGACGGGCTCCCACGCGGGCGGCTCGTCGGGCTCACCGGTGCTCAGGTCGAAGCGGGAGCCGTGCAGCCAGCACGAGATGGTGCCGTCGGACTCGACGGTGCCGTCGCTGAGGGCCACTTCGGCGTGGGTGCACACGTCGCGTACGGCGTACACGGCGTCCCCGACCCGCACGACGCAGACGGGTTCGCCGTCGACACGCACCGCCCGGGCACTGAGGTCGGACAGTTCGGCCAGGGGGCACACCGGCACGAAGGGTTCGCTCACACTCCACCCCCGGGCAGGGTGCCGGTCAGTTCGGCGTCGACGCTGGCCATGAGGGCGTCCTCCACCTCGGGCACGCCGATGCGGCGCACGATGTCGGCGAAGAAGCCTCGCACGACGAGACGGCGGGCCTCGTCGGCGGGGATGCCGCGGGACTGCAGGTAGAACAGTTGCTCGTCGTCGAAACGCCCGGTAGCGGCGGCGTGACCCGCGCCGGCGACCTCGCCGGTCTCGATCTCGAGGTTGGGCACGGAGTCGGCCCGGGCGCCTTCGGTCAGCACCAGGTTGCGGTTGGTCTCGTAGGTCTCGGTGCCGGTGGCGCTGGCGCGGATGAGGACGTCGCCGATCCACACGGTGTGGGCTTTGGCGCCCGCCAGCGCTCCCTTGTACGTGACGTCGCTGCGGCAGTTGGGGGCACTGTGGTCGACGAAGAGCCGGTGCTCCTGATGCTGCCCGGCCCCGGCGAAGAAGGCGCCCAGCATCTGAGCGTCCCCGCCGGGGGCGTCGTACTGCACGCTGCTGGACAGGCGGACCACGTCGCCGCTGAGGGTGACGGCCACGCAGCGCACCACGGCGTCGCGCCCCACCACCGCGCGCACGTGGCCCACGAGCACCGCGTCGTCGGCCATCTGCTGCAGCACGGCGACCGTGGCCTCAGCGCCGTCGCCGGCACGAACGGTGACATCGCCGGCGTATGCGCCGGAGCCGGTGTGGTCGATGACGACGGTGCTGCGGGAGTGGGCGCCGAGGTTCACGACGATCTGGCCGAAGGCGTGAGGCTGGCCGGCGGCGGCGACAGTGACGCGGATCGGCTCATCCACGACCGCGCCGTCCGGGACCGTGATGACGGCGGCCTCGTCGAAGGCCGTCCACGCGATGGCCGACACGCGGTCGGTGGGCGCAGCGGCTGGCGCGAGCGCGGCGTCGCCTCGCGGCACGCGCTGCACGAACTCCGCACCGCTGTCGCTGCGGTAGGTGACCCCGCCGCGGGACTCGGCGCCGACGTGCAGCCCCCGCAGGCGGCGCATCGGGGTGAAACGCCACGATTCCTCGCGGCCGGTGGGGACCGGGAAGGCGTTCTCGTCGAAACTGGCGGCGATGTCGTTCAGGTGGTCGCTGACCGCGGTCATCCCACGGCTCCTTCCATCTGGAGTTCGATGAGGCGGTTCAGCTCCAGGGCGTACTCCATGGGCAGTTCGCGGGCGATGGGCTCGATGAAGCCGCGCACGATCATGGCCATGGCCTCGTCCTCGGGGATGCCGCGGGACTGCAGGTAGAACAGCTGGTCCTCGCTGACCTTGCTGACGGTGGCCTCGTGTCCCATCGACACGTCGTCGTTGCGGATGTCGTTGTACGGGTAGGTGTCGGACCGGCTCTCGTCGTCGACGAGGAGGGCGTCACACCGCACCGTGCTCGCGGATCCGGACGCGTTGGGCATGACCTGAACCAGACCGCGATACGAGGAGCGGCCACCGCCGCGCGCCACCGACTTGGAGATCACCGACGACGACGTGTTCGGCGCGGCATGCACCATCTTCGCTCCGGCGTCCTGGTGCTGGTTGGGGCCCGCGAAGGCGACGGAGAGGGTCTCCCCCTTCGCGTGCTCCCCCATGAGCCAGACGGCTGGGTACTTCATCGTGACCTTGGAGCCGAGGTTGCCGTCCACCCACTCCATCGTGGCGCCCCTGCGCGCCTGGGCCCGCTTGGTCACCAGGTTGTAGACGTTGGTGGACCAGTTCTGGATGGTCGTGTAACGGCAGCGCGCGTTGTCCTTGACGATGATCTCGACGACCGCGGAGTGCAGCGAGTCGCTGGAGTAGATCGGCGCCGTGCAGCCCTCGACGTAGTGCACGTAGGAGCCTTCGTCGACGACGATCAATGTGCGTTCGAACTGGCCCATGTTCTCGGTGTTGATGCGGAAGTAGGCCTGCAGCGGGATCTCGACGTGCACGTTCTTCGGCACGTAGATGAACGAGCCACCGGACCATACCGCGGTGTTGAGCGCGGAGAACTTGTTGTCGCCGGAGGGGATGACGGTCCCGAAGTACTCCCGGAACAGGTCCTCGTGCTCCTTCAGGGCGGTGTCGGTGTCCAGGAACAGGACGCCCTGTTCCTCCAGGTCCTCGCGGATCTTGTGGTAGACCACCTCGGAGTTGTGGACCACCATGCCTTCGGCGACGAAGTTGTGCGGGCCGTCGACCTCGATGTCGTAGACGGGTTCCACCTCATGCGGCTCGATCCCGGTGACACGCCGGAACTCCACCTGTTCGGTGGCGGGGGTGTGCGGGGTACGCGGCCCGAACCGCTGGGTGCGCCGCGGGTTGCGGCAGTCCAGCTGGTCCAGCGCCCCGGCGACGGTGATGCGGTACTCCGGCACGAGACGGTCGGGGTCGGCGGGATCCAGGGAGGCGAACTCGGACAACCGGCTCGCCCGCAGCCCACTGAGCCACGCCAGCGCCGCAGCATCCTCCAGGAGGCTCTCGTTGCCGCTGGTCAGGTGCACCGCGTTGCTCGCGTCGGGCCCGATGTGGCCGGCCGCGTCGATGTACCCGCCGAGGAAGGACAGGCGCTGAGCGACGGGAAGCGAGTGGATCCAGGTCGGGATGCGCGGGGCGGACGAGGGGCCGCCGATGCCCGCGTCGAGCAGCCAGTCACCCAGTTCCGGTGAGGTGACAGCGATCCGGTCGGTGCCCGTTCCCGTCGTCGACAGCCCGAACTGCTCCGCCAGCACGCGTGCGATCTCGGCGCGCAGCTCGCGGTCGGAGCCGGCGACGCCGATCTCGACATGCGGCGTACCGCCGGACGTCGCCACCGTGCCGGCGCCGACCAGGAGGCCCAGCAGCCACAGCAGATCGGAGGTGCTGCGGCGCGGCCCGAACCCGGCCGGGAAGTCCCGGCTGGTGCCCGCGTCCGGCAGCGACCGGGGGACGGCGACCAGGTCGCCGGGGCGCAGATCGCCCACGGTCTTCCACACCTGGCGGGAACCGAGCGGGTCGGAGGAGTCCGCGAGGACCAGCAGCGGGTGGTTGTCCGTCGCGCGGATCTGGCGGGTCCCGACCGTGATCCGGTAGGTCTGGCGGACACCGGTCTGCGCGGTGGCCCGCACCGGCGCGCAGAGGAACTGAGCCGACTCCTCGTCGAAAGCGAACACGCGGTCGCCGGGGCAGATCTCCTTGATCGGGACGAAGCCGCGATCCACCGTCCACACCCGGGAGTCCCCGGCGAGGCACTCGTACTGCGCGGCGACGCCCGCGATCAGGCGCTGCTTCTCCGCCTCGGGGATGCCGAGTCTGTCGTACGTGTTCTTGATGTCCTCGGGTAGTTCCTCCCACGAGGTGGCCTGCTTCTCGGTGGACCGAACGAAGTACTTGATGTTGTCGAAGTCGATGCCCGACAGGTCGGCACCCCAGCTGGGCATGGGTTGTTTGTCGAACAGCCGCAGGCCCTTGAGGCGCTGCTCGAGCATCCACTCGGGTTCGTTCTTCTTCGCGGAGATGTCGCGGACAACGTCCTCGTTGAGGCCACGCCGCGCCGAGGCGCCGGCGGAGTCGGGGTCGGCCCAGCCGTACTCGTAGTTGCCCAGGCCGTCGAGCTGATCGTTGGTTGAGGTCATCGGGGGTTCCTCTCCTCGGCGGTGTCTGGGGTGGACACCACGGCGGTGCAGACACCGTCGCCGTGGGCGATGGTGGCCAGTCGAGTGACGTTGGCTCCGACGAGTCGGGCCATGGCTTCGGTTTCGGTTTCACAGAGGACGGGGAACTGTGCGGCGACGTGGGCGACCGGACAGTTGTGCTGGCAGATCTGCAGGGCGGGGATGCCTCCGGGTGCGTCGCTGGCCGCGGCGGCGTAGCCGTCGGCGGACATGGCCTCGGCGAGGATGCCGGCGCGCTCCCGGGGGTCGCTTGCGGTCGCCAAGAGCGGCAGGTAGTGGCGTTCGAGGTCCTCGGCCCGGCGTTGGGCGAACGCCGCGACGGCGTCGGGGCCGCCGGTGTCCTGCAGGAACCGGAGGGCGGCCATCGCCAGATCGTCGTAGGAGTTGTCGAAGGTGTCGCGACCGGCTTCGGTGACGGAGTAGACCTTGGGCGGGCGACCCCGGCCGCGGGTGGGGGCTGGCCCGAACGCGGGGCGCTCCCCGGCGGTGAGGAGCCCCTCCGCTTCCAGGGAGTCCAGGTGGCGCCGCACCCCGGCCGGGGTCATCCCGAGACGCTCAGCCAGTTGCGGCGCGGTCGCCGGGCCGTCCACCAACAGGGAACGGGCCACGCGCATCCGGGCACTGGTGGTGACCGGAGCGGGGTCGGCGATTTTCACAACGCCATTGTTGCCTAAATCGGGGGCGGTGCACAATCGAGGGGTGGTGCGGGCTGGTCGGTGTACGTGATGCCAGCGGGGGTGGTCCAGGTCCACGTGAGGGGGTCGGGCTCCGGCACTGGGGGGTCGTGACTGTCGGTAGTGATCTTTGCGCGCCACCGCAAGTGGGTCTTCAGGACGTGGTGGCGGCGACAGAGGGGTCCGAGGTTCGCTTCGGTGGTGAGGCCGCGGGGGAAGGGGGTGACGTGGTCCAGGTCAACAGCGCGGGTACGGCACCCGGGCATACGGCAGTGGGGTTCCCGGGCGCGGATCAGCCGAGCCAGACCCGCCGGAGGCCGGTACGTGGTGGGGCTGGTGGCCACGACCTGGGTGCCAGCGGCCGAGGTACGGGTCAGCCACGCCCGCCACGGCAGGTCCGCTGCCAACTGCCGGGCGATCTGAGCGGGCACGGGGCCGCAGCCGGGGATCTCGGCGGGAGTCTCGCCCAGGGTCAGCAGCGTGGCTACGTCGACGACCACCGCCACCTCCCCACCACCCGGCATGCCCGGACGTGAGCACTCGTGGCTACCGCCCGGGCGGCTGGCCACTCCGCCCGTGTCGCCGAGCAGCAGGTCGGTGAACACGTCGGCACGACGCTGCTCCAGGGTGCGCGGCACCCCGACGTCGTCGGGATCGTCGCTGTCGGCAGCAACCCCGGCCGCGACCGCCGTGAGGCGGTTGAAGATGCGGGTGGCAATGTCGTCGGTCAGGTCCGCGGCCACGGTGGCGAACCCCTGACCATGCAGACGCAGCCGCACCCCACGACGGGCGTGGCAGTCCCGGCGGCGGGCGGTCAGGTCCAGATCTAGACGCGCCGCGATGCGTTTGGCCTGGACACGCAGGTCGGTCAGAGTCCACTCCCGCAGCCCCTGGTCACGGCGCCGCTCGACCCGGTCCAGCAACTGGTCGACCACACGCACCTGATCGGAGTGGGGCAGGTGACGCAGATCGGTGGCCACCACATGCGCCTGCCAGGCCCACACCGAGCCGCAGCGCACCGCCGCCTGCAACCGCGGAAGGCCCGCGATGCGGCGCAGTCCGTCCAACCGGTAGCGGGCCCCCGCCGGGGACACCCGCAGCGCGGGAGCCAACTCCTCGACCGCCGGGTCGCACACCACTCCCAGCTCGGGCCGCTCCGCTACCAGGACCTGTTCCACCGAGGTGGCACCGGCCACCTCCACCACCATCTGGTCGGCCTCTGCTGCGGTCCAGGACGCCACCGCCGCCCAGGCGGCCACCAGCACCACCTGGCACGCACACGGCGAACCCGGCACTCCCACCCGTTCCTGGATGTTGGGCGCATAGTGCGGGTGCGGGCACTCCCCCAGCCGGTAACCACGAGCCCGGTCCGCGGCAACCAAGTCCACCAGTCGCTGCTGCAGGTCAGGACCCGGCGTCAGCAACGTCATCTCGCGCACCTCCGGGCGCAGATCGGCGGCCCACCAGCCGGACTGGGTCCACGCCGGTCGCGCCTCCCGCCACACCCGTTGCCCGAACGCGGCCACCACCGCACTGTCTGCCGCCGACCACCCCACCCGCTCCTGCCGGCGAGGAGGCCGCCCGGGCCACCCCGGGATCCCGAACTCCACCTCCACTGCCATGTCTCATCCGACCACGAGGGTCCGACAGTCCCGGCGACTACGACCGGCGCCGGCAACACCTAAGGTGGAGCCGTGAGCGACAGCCCCTCCCTGGACAACCCCGCCGACCACGAACTTCTCAACGATCTGCCCCACCCGCACGCCGCGCCGGGGCACATGTACTTCCACCGGATGGACGACATGACGCCGGACGACTTCGCGGTGTTGCAGGAGGTCCACGAGACCAATCTCGCGAACCTGCCGAACCTGCTGTTGGGACTGCTGGACAGCCTGGGCGGAGATGAGGCGTATCCCGTGGACCGCAAGACCCACTCCCTGCAGGCCGCGACGCGGGCGCTACGCGACGGGCGCGACGAAGAGTATGTGGTGGTGACGCTGCTGCATGACGTGGGCGAGGCGCTGGGGCCCATCAACCACGGCGAGGTGATCGCCGGGATCCTGCATCCGTTCATCAGCGAAGGCAACTACTGGATGCTCAAGCACCATCCGGTGTTCCAGACCCACTTCTACGCCGCGAACGTGGGCCTGGATCCCGATGTCCGCGACGAGTTCCGCAACAGTCCCTACTTCGATCAGACCGCGGAGTTCTGCGCCCGGTACGACGAAGTGTCGTTCGACCCGGACTACGACAGCGAGCCGATCGAGACGTTCGTTCCGATGGTCCAGCGGGTGCTCGCAACGTCGTGGCAGCCCCCCGGTAAGTCCGCGGCAGCGATCGGCACCGAGGACTCCGACTGAGTGCCGGTTTCGGTCGGTCACCGCAGAACTCCCCGCAACCCACAGAACTCCCGCTACATGACTGCAGACCTGCCCCGTACGGGGCAGGTCTGCAGTCGGGGGCGTGCGCGGGGGGTCAGCGCAGGCTGGGGCTGACGGGGGCGACGGCGGCGTAGCCGGTCAGGAAGCGGCCGAACAGGCCGGCGAAGGTCGGCGCGGCGGGCGCGGTGCCCGCGGTCGGCGCTGCCACCGTCCCCGAGTGCCGTCCGCTCTCGATGTCGCTGGGGACGGGGGGGGTGGTGGTTGCCATGGTTCCTCTCTCAGTTGTGCTGCGGCCCGAATGCCGGGCTCAATCCGCGTCGTCCCCCCTGGCGGGCGCGGGAAACAGGCGAGATGCAGTCGTAACCCGGGCGTGACTGCGACCTCCGCCACACTCGGGCGCCTGCCCGGCCGCGCCTACACTTGGTGGGTGACCCCTCCCCCTGGCGCGATCGTGCTCACCGACGTCGCCAAGAGCTTCGGGGACACCCGGGCGCTGGCGGGACTGACGTGCACGGTGCCCGAGGGGCGCATCACCGGCCTGCTGGGGCCCAACGGGGCGGGCAAGACCACCGCCATCGAGATCTGCGCGGGACTGCAGCGCGCCGACTCCGGGGAGGTTCGGGTCCTCGGCCGCGACCCGTGGCGCCGCACCGCCCACCAACGCGCCGAGGTCGGGGTCATGCTGCAGCGCGGCGGGGTGTCGGCGGGGGCCACCGCGAGCCAGGCCGTCAGCCATGTCGCCCGGTTCTACGCCGAGCCGTGGGACGTGCCCGAGTTGTTGGAGCGCCTGAGTCTGACCGGGCTGGGCCGGACGACGTTCCGCCGGATGAGCGGGGGCGAGCAGCAGCGCGTCAAGTTGGCCTGCGCGATGGTGGGACGGCCCCGGCTCCTGATGCTCGACGAGCCCACGGCGGGGCTCGACCCGGCCACCAAACGCGAGGTCTGGCAGTTGGTCACGGACGCGCGCGACGCCGGCGCCACCGTCCTGCTGTCCACTCACGCGATGGCAGAGGCCGAGCAGTTGTCCGACCACCTCGTGATCATCAGCGCGGGGCGGTGCGTCGCCAGCGGCACCGTCGCCGACCTCACCGCCGACCCCGACGGCCAGACCCTGCGCTTCATCGCGTCGCCGCACCTGGACCGCCAGGCTCTCCTGCGCGCGCTACCGTCGGGCTTCGAGTTGCGCGAGGAGCCGCCCGGCTCGTACCGCCTCACCGGCGAACGCATCGAGCCCGCCACGATGGCCGCCGTCACCGCATGGTGCGCCGAGCGCGGTGTGATGGCGTCGGCGTTGACGCTGCAGCAGCGCGACCTCGAGCAGGTCTTCCTGGACATCACGGCTGAGGCGAAGCAGCCCGGGGTCGACACCCCAACAGACGACGGCGAGGTGGCCCGATGAGTCTGGCCCCGGTCGGCCGCGCCGCGCCCACGGCGGCCGTGATCCGCTCCCAGGCGGCGCTGGAGTGGCGCCTGCTGATGGGCAACGGCGAGCAGATCCTGCTCACTCTGATCATCCCCGTCGTCCTGTTGCTGGCTCTGAGCCTCACCGACGTCGTATCCCTGGGCGTGGTGGGCCGCACCGCGAAGCTGGACCTGCTGGTGCCGAGCATCATGGCGCTGGCGGTCATGTCCAGCGCGTTCACCGCGCTGGCCATCTCGACGGGGTTCGACCGGCGCGGTGAGGCGATCAAGTTCCTGGGCACCACTCCCCTGTCGCGCGTGGGACTGCTGAGCGCGAAGGTGCTGGCCGTGCTGGGCGTCCAGGTCATCCAGCTGGCCGTCATCGCGATCCTCGGCCTGATCCTGGGATGGTCGCCGGACCCGATGACCTGGGGCGCCGTCCCCGTGGTCATCCTGGGGACCGCGGCATTCGCCGCGTGGGGCTTCGCGCTGGCCGGGGTGCTGCGCGCCGAGGCGACCCTGGCGCTGGCCAACGCCATCTATCTGCTGCTGTTGCTCGGGGGCGGGGTGATCGTGCCCGCGAGCCGGTTCCCCGAACCGTTGGCGACGCTCGTGTCGTGCCTGCCGTCGGCGGCATTGGCGGACGGCCTGCGCGCCGCCATGGCGACCGGCGACCTCGGTGTAGTGGTCACGAGTATGGCCATCCTCGTGGTCTGGGCTCTGGCGGGCGGCTTCGTCGTGCACCGCACGTTCCGCTGGACGTCGTGATGACGCTGCCCAACGGCCGTGACGTGGGCGGCCTGCGCACCGAGGACGGCCGCTTGCTGCGGTCCGGGGTCCTGCTGCGGTCAGCGCTCCCCCGCGACGCGACGCATACGGCCGCCCTGGAGGCGGCGGGGGTGCGCCATGCCATCGACCTGCGTACCCGTGAGGAGCGGGAGCGGCAACCCGTCGCCCTGGCGGCCGGAATGACACTTCTCGAGGCGGACGTCCTGGCCGACGAACCCGATGCGGGGGCGGCGTCCCTGGGGGCGATCGCGAAGGCCGCCCTCAACGGCGACCACAGCGCCTTGGACCCCGACCGGCTGCATGAGATCTTCGAGTCCGGCTACCGCTCCTTCGTCACCCTCGACAGCGCCCGCACGGCCACCGGAACCGTGCTGCGGCACCTGGCCACGGCCGACGAAGGCGCCACACTGGTGCACTGCACCGCCGGCAAGGACCGCACGGGTTGGGTGGTGGCGGTGACACTGACCGCCGTCGGCGTGCCGTGGGCGGACGTCATGGCCGACTACCTGCGCAGCGGACCCGAGGTGCTGGCGCTGTTCGCCCCGTACCGCGACAAGCTGGCCGCGCAGGGGATGGACGTCACCGGTATGGAGCGCGCGGTCTCGGTGTTCCCGCAGTACCTGGAGGCGAGCCGGGACGAGGTCCTGTCCGCGCACGGCTCATGGGACGCCTACGTGAGCCAGGGCCTGGGGGTGTCGCAGGACGAGGTCGCCGCTCTGCGGACGCGGCTCCTGGGCTGAGTCATCGGTGCCACGTCGCCTCGCCCGTCACGCGGCGCGCAGGTCGACCGCGTCGGAGACGACCCCGCGCGTGCGCAGCGCCAGCCGCAGGCGCAGCACGGACACCCACACCAGGCACGCGAGCAGCATGTGGGTGGCGACCACGGCCCACGGCAGGCCCGTGAACAGTTGGGTGTAGCCGACGAGGGCATTGGCCAGGCAGGCGGCGACCAGCAGCCACAGCCGGTGCCACGCCAGGGCCGGTCCGGAGACCAGTCGCAGCGCCACGATCATCGCCACGACGAGTCCGACGAACAGGTAGACCACGTCGGCATGGACCCAGGCGGCGGTGCGCATGTCCACGGGCAGGCGGTGGGCGACGTCGAAGTCCCCGGAGTTGGGTCCGCTGCCGGTCACGACCGTGCCGAGGACCACGACGACAGCGCCGACGACGACCAGGGTGTTCGCCAGCCAGATCACCTCGGGCCGCACCAACGGGGTGACCGGGCGATCGCCGGGGTCCTGGGCGCGGTCGACGAGGACCACACACCCGCCGATAATCGCGATGGACACCAGGAAGTGGGCTGCGACGATGGCGGGGTTCAGCCCGGTCAGCACGGTGATGCCGCCCAGCACGGCCTGCGCGACGGTGCCGAGCAGGGGGACGGCGGACAGCAGCAGGATAGGCGTGCGAGCCGGCCGCCCGCGGGAGCGCTGGCCGCGCCACCAGACGAACGCCCCGACGAGCGCGGCGAGGGCGGCGATGCCGAGCACTGAGGTGAGGGTGCGGTTGCCGAACTCGACGTACTTGTGCCAGGCCTCCTCCTGCCGCGCGGTGGGCAGGACCGAGCCGTCCACGCACTCGGGCCAGGTGGGGCAGCCGAGTCCGGATCCGGTCAGCCGCACCAGGCCGCCGGTGACGACGATGCCGACCTGGACGATGAGGTTGACCCGGAAGATCCACACGAGCCATGGAGGGGCGGCTGAAGCGGTGCGCGGGGTGGTCGCGGCAGCCGTCGTGGTCACGGGGTCCAGCGTACGCGGGAGGCGGGGCCGGGGTTCGCGACGGCTAGCCGAGGAACGCGTCGACGGCGACCGCGAGGAAGAGCAGTGACAGGTAGGTGATGGAGCCGTGGAACAACCGCATGGGGTTCAGCCGGGGGGTGCCGACGCGGCGCTGCAGGGCGTAGGCCTCCCACAGGAAGCCGGCGCCGAGGACGACGGCGGTGATCGCGTACAGCCAGCCCATGTGGGCGACGGGGATCAGCACCAGTGAGGTGGCGACCATCACCCACGAGTAGAGGACGATCTTGCGGGCCACGTCCTGGGCGTCGGAGACGACGGGGAGCATGGGCACATTGGCGGCGGCGTAGTCGGACTTGTAGCGCAGCGACAGGGGCCAGTAGTGCGGTGGCGTCCAGAAGAAGACGATGAAGAAGAGCACGACCGGCGGCCACGCCAGGGAGCCGGTGACCGCGGACCAGCCGATCAGCACGGGCATGCAGCCCGCGGCGCCGCCCCACACGATGTTCTGCGGCGTGCGGCGTTTCAGGACCAGGGTGTAGCCGACGACGTACAGCGCGATGGCCAGGGCGCCCAGAGCGGCGGCGACCCAGTTGGTGGTGGCCCCCAGGACCACGACTGCGGCCAGGGAGAGCAGCCAGCCGAAGACCATGGCGTTGCGCGGCGGGATGCTGCCGGTGGCGAGCGGCCGGGCGCCGGTGCGGTGCATGACCGCGTCGATGTCGCGGTCGATGTAGGAGTTCATGGTGTTGGCCCCGGCGGCGGCCAGCGTGCCGCCGATGAGGGTTCCCAGCACGATCCGCAGCGGCGGCAGCCCCTGGGCCGCCAGCAGCATGGCCGGAACGGTGGTGACGAGCAGCAGTTCGATGATGCGCGGCTTGGTGAGGGCGACGTAGGCGGAGACGGTGGTGCGCCAGGACCGCGTCACGACGACGGGAGCATCCGATGCTGCGGGTGCGCTGGCAGGGTGCACGGCGCCGACCGACTCGGTCGGGTCGATGGCCGTCACAGATGCTCCACTCGCCGGCGCCTCGGGCGGGGTCAGTCTAGCCCGCGGGTTGGGGCGTTTGGGGACGTGGTGGGGGTGGGTGGCGCGGCGCTCGACCTGAGATCTCGCCGGCGTGTCACTGGGGCCGCGCTGAGATAATTGTCATATTGTTGCCGGTCTTTCTTGTTCGTCTCAAGACAGCATCTGCTCCGGTTCTTCTGGTGCCCCCTATCGGGTGAAGAACTGGGGCTATCCGCCCTTCACGCTCCCATCGCGTGTCCCACGTCACAAGATGTTCGTCACGGGGAAGCCGGTGGTGGTGGTCCCAGCGGCGTGAGTGAAAGGCAGCAGCATGCAGCGTTCAACGTCAGCCCGCAAGGATCCTTGGAAGTCTCCCGCCGTCGGCATCATCGCCGCCGGTCTGTTGGCGTCCGGCTTCACGGTGTGTGTTGCGGGAGCCGCACGGGCGGACACTTTCGAACCGACCAATGCAACGCCGCAGGTGACGCTTGCGGATCAATCCGCTACCATGACTCCTGATGACTACACCGACAACGGGGCTTACGAGATTGACGCGACCGTGTCGGACAGCGACACCCTCGCCGATCTCAACTCCGTCACCCTCTGCATCTACGAGAAGGGTCAGAACGCGACCGGCAGTTGCCTGGACGGCGCGCTTGATGCTCGTCACACGGCCCGTATCACCTGGACTCGCACAGCACCGACCAACAACTTCGAGATAACTGCCAGGAGCGGTGGCGGTACCGACAACACCTTCTGGGCGTTGGGCACAGGTGGTGACTCTGCCCCAGCCGCTCTGAGCAACACTTTCAATGGACAGGGGGGCGCGCAGGACAGTTGGTACAACATCAGCAACTACGTCGAGTCGGCTACGTCCATGCAGATGAAGTTCTTCTTCCGGCCCAGCGAGGTGGCCAAGGAGAGCGTCAACTGGGCGGTCAAGGTCACCGCCGACGACGGCATCGCGCAGGACAGCGCTTCGGACGAGACCGGGTACACGATGGCCCACCATGCGCGAGTCCAGACACAACGCTCACCGGTCAGTTGGGGATCAGTGACCACCGGAGGTAGCGCGACGCCCGGCAGCGCACAGGACGTCTCCTCCGGCACTCTCGTCACCAACGGCGGAACCGATGTCCAGATGTCCACATCCACATTCACAGACACGCAGACAACGCTGAGCAATGCGGGCGGCACCACCAACACCAACGGCGTCAACAGCGTCTTCCGCGGCTTCGCGATCGATGTGGACCCGGGAGCGGGCGCGTATGACGGAACCGGGACCACTCGGCTGAGTGCATCCCTAGCTGATGTCGAGACGAGCGTTCTGAGCAGCGGGACGACGGAGTCCGGGGACACCACACCGGCGCAGAGTTTCAAACTTTGGCTGGGGACGAACATCCCCCGGCTGAACACCAACTCCTACCAGGGCACCATTTCGATCGGCGTGACCGCCGACTAGGCCTAACTCTGGATGTCAGCCCACAACGCGCTGTGGGGCCCTCCAATCTCTCGGCTACAACTCATCCGACCTGCGTTAGCCTGCGGCAAAGCAAGGAGCATCATCCGTGAGGTCCGTTGGGCAGGGGCGAGCGAGCGTGAAGTTCGTTTTTCGGGGTCTGGTAGTCGGGCTCATGTTGGGTGGTGCCACGAGCGCGCTTTCGGCGGCTCCTGCGTCAGCGGTGGAAGATTCTCCCTCTCTGGGGATCAGCAAGTCCTTTACGGAGAACGTTGTCATCTCGGGATACCCGGGGCAGGAGATCCCTCCCGAGCAGTGGATCCAGGTGGATAATTCGGGACCACGTCCCGCAAAGGTAGTCTGGGAAACCCAGGCGCCGGACGGCATCACTATTTCGCCCGCGACGCGGAAAGGGACCATCGAATCGGGGGGCTCCCTTCAGATTCCCTTTGGGGTTGAAATCGCTGAGACGGTGGCCGGCGGGATCTATCCCGTGGCCATCAATGTCAAGCAGGTGGACGTTCCGATGCCAAAGGGGGGAGGCATCGCCTTCGCGCCGGCAGTGGGAGCGAACTTCGCCGTTCGCGTATCAGGAGCGGCCGCCACGGTCATCCTGAAGGCAGCAAGTTCCGCGGGTGGCTTTCCGGTCAGCGGCAACTTTACGCTGAGCCAGGCTCGAGGCAAGGCGCCACCTGTGGTGGTGGCAACCGAATCGGGCGAATCCCTTCAGGCCCGGGTAGCTCCGGGCCAGTATCGGGGAACATTTGAGATCAAGGGGTTGACCAGCGAGTCTGTGGATTTCGCTGTGAACGATGGAGAGACGAAGGAGGTGTCGATTGAAGTAACAACGGTTAGTTTCGCCTTCGCCGAGGCTCTCCCCCAACCCAACTTGGGAAACATCACCTCAGCCAAACTCGTTTCTTCTCTGCAAAACAACCTAAAGAAGGTTGACGGCCCGCTTCACCTTTCGGTGGAAGTCAGTCGAGACGGGCACGTTCTTGAATCGGTTTCGATTCGTGACTTCGACTCCCTGCCCAACGGCTTGACCGACGCCAACGGCTCTTACGTTCCGAGTCAGGGCTGGGAGCCCGGTCAGTACGACTTCAAGTTCGTCCTCAAGGCGCCTGAGTTCACCATCAGCGCGCCGGCGCGTGAGCCCATCGTCATCAAGCAGTCTTGGATGCTGCCCCTCCTGATCGGACTGGGAGTCCTGGCGGCAGTGATCGCCGGACTGCTCCTCTACCGCCGTCGTAGCGGCCGGCGCCCGCCGCCGCCGGCCGCGCCGCCGCCGCCAGCGACGGTCGTCGCCGTACCCCCCCACCTGAGCCTGCCGCCACCCACGGGACCCGCCTACCCCCCGCCGCCGGACTGGCGGCCCCCGCCCTCCTGACCGGACCCACCGCAGGCGGGGCCGCCCACGCAGTCCCGACGACTTCCTGAGCGACGACCCGCCCATCTGGCTAGGCTGCGGCGCGGGGCCGCCGTAGCGCCCCGCCGACGTGAAAGGGACAGCTGTGAGCGACCTCGAATGGACCGAGTTGGACGACCGGGCAGTGGCCACCGCACGGGTGCTGGCCGCCGACGCGGTGCACAAGACCGGCAACGGGCACCCCGGCACCGCCATGAGCCTCGCCCCAGCCGCCTACCTGCTGTTCCAGAAGTTCCTCAAGCACGATCCCGCCGACGCCAAGTGGCTGGGCCGCGACCGGTTCGTGCTGTCCGCCGGTCACTCCAGCCTCACCCTGTACATCCAGCTGTTCCTGTCCGGCTACGGCTTGGAGGTCAGCGACCTCGAAGGCTTCCGGACGTGGGGCAGCCTCACCCCCGGCCATCCCGAGTACGGGCACACGGTCGGCGTCGAGACCACGACCGGCCCGCTCGGTCAGGGCCTGTCCACGGCCGTGGGCATGGCCATGGGGCAGCGCTACGAACGCGGCCTGTTCGACCCCGACGCCCCCGCCGGCACGAGCCCCTTCGACCACCACATCTGGGTCATCGCCGGTGACGGCTGCATGGAGGAGGGCATCACGTCGGAGGCCTCCTCGCTGGCCGGCACGCAGCAGCTCGACAACCTGACCGTCATCTGGGACGACAACCACATCTCCATCGAGGACGACACCGCGATCGCGTTCAGCGAGAACACCGTCGAGCGTTACAAGTCCTACGGCTGGAAGACCTACGAGGTGCCCCTCGGCGAGGACGGCAGCATCGACCTCAAAGCCCTCAACGACGTGATGACCGAGGCCCGCGCCCACAAGGGCTCCCCCACGTTCATCCGGCTGCGCAGCATCATCGGCTGGCCCGCCCCCAACAAGAAGAACACCTACAAGGCCCACGGCGCCGACCTCGGCGAGGACGAGATCCGCGACGTCAAGGAGATCCTCGGCTTCGACCCCGGCAAGTCCTTCGAGGTCGACGACAAGGTGCTAGCCCACGCCCGCAAGGTCAAGGACCGCGGCGAGGCCGCCAAGGCTGAGTGGGAGAAGCAGTTCGAGGCGTGGCAGCAGGCCAATCCCGACCGCGCCGCGCTGCTGGACCGCATCCTCTCCGGGCAACTGCCCGACATCGACCTGCCCACCTTCGAGGCCGGCACGTCGATCGCCACCCGCAAGGCGTCGTCCACCGTCATCCAGGCGCTGGCCGCCGCACTGCCCGAGATGCTCGGCGGGTCCGCGGACCTGGCCGAGTCCAACCTCACCACCATCGAGGGCGCCCCGTCGTTCCTGCCCGAGAGCATCTTCGTGAAGAAGGACTCCCCCTTCGCCGGACCGCACTCGCCGTACGGCCGGGTCCTGCACTTCGGGGTCCGGGAGCACGCCATGGGCGCCGCCATCAACGGCCTCGCCCTGTCCGGGCTGCTCAAGCCGTTCGGTGGCACCTTCCTCGTGTTCAGCGACTACATGCGCGGCGCCGTGCGCGTCGGCGCGCTGATGAACGTGCGCAGCGTCTACGTGTGGACCCACGACTCCGTCGGCCTCGGCGAGGACGGCCCCACCCATCAGCCCATCGAGACCGTCTGGGCGCTGCGCCTCATCCCGCAACTGAACATGGTGCGCCCCGCCGACGCCACCGAGACCGCGACGGCGTGGCTCGAGATCGTCAAGCGCGGCACCCCCTCCGGGCTGGTCCTCAGCCGCCAGGGCATCCCGGTGCTCGACCGCGAGAAGTACGCCTCGGCCGACAACGTCGCCAAGGGGGCCTACGTCCTCAACGACTGCGACGGCACCCCGGACGTGCTGCTGCTGGCCACCGGCTCGGAAGTGCAGCTCGCCCTCGAAGCGCAGGCCACCCTGGCCGGCGACGGCGTGAAGGCCCGCGTCATCTCGATGCCGTGCCTGGAGTGGTTCGCCGAACAGCCCCAGTCCTACCAGGACGAGGTGCTGCCGCCCGCCGTGACGGCCCGCGTCTCCATCGAGGCCGGCGTCACCATCCCGTGGTGGAAGTACGTCGGCAGCTACGGCCGGACCATCGGCATCGACCACTTCGGCGCCTCGGCTGACGGCGCCCTGCTGTTCGAGAAGTTCGGCATCACCGCCGACGCCGTGGTCACCGCCGCCAAGGAGTCCATCGCGTCGGCCGCCGCCAGCTGATCCGGCCCCACACGCAGCTCGGCGGGGTTTGTCCGAACATGCCCCGACATCGGGCAATCACGCCGTCAGGTCGCTAGCCTCGCGCAAGGAGCGGATGCTCCGCGCGGGAGACCGCGTAATGCCTGAGGAGGCCCCATGTCGAAGTCCGAGCGGTTGCA
Source organism: Actinomycetota bacterium (assembly GCA_029978705.1). Taxonomy (GTDB): domain Bacteria; phylum Actinomycetota; class Actinomycetes; order S36-B12; genus CAIWTL01. The sequence goes on along the minus strand of JAPOIY010000012.1, from coordinate 22,752 downwards.
GGCACTGGCCGATGCCGGCGTGTCCATCTGGTTGGACGACCTGGACCGGGACCGCATCAAGAGCGGCGGCCTGCAGCAGCTGATCGACGACGACTCGGTCACGGGCGTCACCACGAACCCCGCCATCTTCAACAAGGCCATCGGCGGCGACGCCGGCGCCTACGCCGCCCAGTTGTCCGAGCTCGCGGCCCGCGGAGTGAGCCGCGGCGAGGCCGTGCGGGCGCTGACCACGACCGATGTACGCGACGCCTGCGACATCATGCGGCCCGTGTGGGAGGCCACCGGCGGCGTCGACGGACGCGTCTCCATCGAGGTGGACCCGCGCTTCGCGCACAAGACCGCCGAGACCATCGCCGAGGCCAAGGCCCTGTGGTGGATGGTGGACCGCCCCAACGCTCTGATCAAGATCCCCGGCATCGACGAGGGCCTGCCGGCCATCACCGAGGTGCTCGGCAACGGCATCAGCGTCAACGTCACGCTCATCTTCAGCCCCGACGCCTACGAGAAGGTCATGGACGCATGGCTGTCCGGCCTGGAGAAGGCCCAGGCGAACGGCCACGACCTCAGCCAGATCCAGTCGGTGGCGTCGTTCTTCGTCAGCCGGGTCGACAGCGAGGTCGACAAGCGCCTGGAGGCCATCGGCACCCCCGAGGCCACCGCGCTGCTCGGGACCGCGGCCATTGCCAACGCCCGCATCGCCTACAGCAAGTTCGAGGAGGTCATGGCCTCCGACCGCTGGAAGGCGCTCGCCGCCGCCGGCGCCATGCCGCAGCGTCCGCTGTGGGCGTCGACGGGGGTGAAGGACCCCCGCTTCGACGACACCCGCTACGTGGTGGACCTCGTCACCCAGGGTGTGGTGAACACGATGCCCGAGGCGACGATGATGGCCGTGGCCGACCACGGCGAGATCACCGGCGACACCATCACGCCCTACATCGACGAAGCCAAGCAGGTCTTCGTCGACATCGCGGCGGTCGGCATCGACATGGCCGACGTGTTCGCGGTCCTGGAGAAGGAGGGCGTCGAGAAGTTCATCGAGGCCTGGGAGGAACTGCTGGGCACCATCGAGGCCGCCCTCAAGTCCAGCGCCGAGGTGTCATGACGACCGAGGTCGCCAATCCGCTGCGGGACGCCCGCGACCGCCGTCTCCCCCGCATCGCGGGACCTTGCTCCATGGTGATCTTCGGGGTCACCGGTGACCTGGCCCGCAAGAAGGTCATGCCGGCCATCTACGATCTCGCCAACCGCGGCCTCCTGCCGCCCAACTTCGCGCTGGTCGGGTTCGCCCGCCAGGAGTGGGCGGACCAGGACTTCGCGCAGATCGTGCACGACTCGGTCAAGCAGCACTCCCGCACCCCCTTCCACGAAGAGGTGTGGCAGCAACTCAGCGAGGGCATCCGCTACGTCGCGGGCGACTTCGGCGACGACGCCGCATTCGACCAACTGGCCGCCGTGCTCGGCGACCTCGACTCCATGCGCGGTACCGGCGGCAACCACGCCTTCTACTTCTCCATCCCGCCCCGGTTCTTCCCCGTCGTGGTCAAACAGCTGAAGCGGTCCGGCCTCAGCGAGTCGCCGGGCAAGGCGTGGCGCCGTGTCGTCATCGAGAAGCCGTTCGGTCACGACCTGAAGTCCGCCCAGGAACTCAACGCTGTCGTGGACGAGGTCTTCGAGCCGTCGTCGGTGTTCCGCATCGACCACTACCTGGGCAAGGAGACCGTCCAGAACCTGTTGGCGATCCGGTTCGCCAACAACCTGTTCGAGCCGATCTGGAACAACAACTTCGTCGACAGCGTGCAGATCACGATGGCCGAGGACATCGGCATCGGCAGTCGCGCCGGCTACTACGACGGGATCGGCGCCGCCCGCGACGTCATCCAGAACCACCTGCTGCAGCTCTTGGCGCTGACCGCCATGGAGGAGCCGCTGTCGTTCGACGCCGACTACGTGCGGATGGAGAAGGAGAAGGTCCTGCGCGCGGTCACGCTGCCCAAGGACCTGAGCACCCACACCGCCCGCGGCCAGTACGCCCCCGGGTGGCAGGGCGGTGTGCCCGTCATCGGATACCTCGAGGAAGCGGGTATCCCGCCCACCTCCACCACCGAGACCTTCGCCGCGATCCGCGTCGACATCGACAACCGCCGGTGGGCGGGAGTGCCGTTCTACCTGCGGACCGGCAAACGGCTGGGACGCCGCGTCACGGAGATCGCGGTCATCTTCAAGCGGGCGCCGCACCTGCCCTTCTCCCAAACCTCGGTCGAGGAACTCAGCCACAACGCGATCGTCTTTCGGGTGCAGCCGGACGAGGGAATGACCGTGCGTTTCGGCTCCAAGGTCCCGGGCACCGGGATGGAGATCCGCGACGTGAACATGGACTTCCAGTACGGCGACTCGTTCACGCAGTCGTCCCCGGAGGCGTACGAAAGGCTCATCCTCGACGTGCTGCTCGGCGACCCGCCGCTGTTCCCGCGGATCGAGGAGGTCGAGACCTCCTGGCGGATCCTCGACCCGATCCTGGACCACTGGGCCAAGAACGGGAAGCCCGACCAGTACACCTCGGGTGGCTGGGGGCCGAAGTCCGCCTACGACATGATGGCGGCCGACGGGCGCACCTGGAGGCGGCCATGATCCGGCTCGAGGACACCACCGGCAGCGACATCAGCCGGGCCATCAACGAAGAACGCCACCGTATGGGGGCCATGGCCACCGGCATGGTCATGACGCTCATCGTGCTGACCGACGAGGCCAATCAGGCGGACGCGACGCAGGCGGCGTCGTTCGCCGCACAGGAACACCCCATGCGCATCCTCGTGATGATCCCGCGCCGCGGCCGGGCGTCCCCGCGCCTGGACGCGGAGATCTCGGTGGGGGGCGACGACGGACCCGGCGAGGTGGCGCTGCTGCGGCTACGCGGTGAACTCTCGCAGCACCCGGGGTCGGTGGCCATCCCGCTGCTGCTGACCGACACCCCCGTGGTGACGTGGTGGCCGCACGACGCCCCTGCGTCTCCGTACGAGACGACGATCGGGTCGCACTCGCAACGGCGCATCACCAGCGCCATGGCATCGACCCGGCAGTTGGTGGCGTTGCAGGAGCGCATCGAGCACTACCACCCCGGCGACACCGACTTGTCGTGGACGTCGATCACCGGCTGGCGCACCCTGCTGGCCACTGCCCTGGACCAGCCTCACGGGAAGATCCTCGGCGCGGAGGTGAGTGGTCAGCGGTCCCATGCGGCGGACCACCTCCTGGCGGCGTGGCTGCAGTCGCGGCTCAAGGTGCCCGCGAACGTCATCGCGACCCGGGGGCCCGGCATCACCGCCGTGCGGCTCATCACCACCACCGGGGAGATCGCCATCAACCGGCCCGACGGGGCGGTTGCCAAACTGCACCGCACCGGACTGCCGTCGGCCACCATCGCACTGCCCCGCCGTACCACCGGCGACCTCCTGGCGGAGGAGTTGCGCTGGCTCGACGCGGACGAAGTGTACGGCGAGACGCTGAAGGCGGTCGGCAAGGTGGGCCAGGGCCGCCTGGAACTGCCCAGCCGAGCGCAGTCGGGCCCGACGTCGGGGAAGAAGCGCGGCACCAAGAAGAAGTCGACCAAGAAGAAGGCCGCGGCCCAGAAGCCCGCGAGCAAGAGGAAGAAGGCCTGACGTGAGTGACGTCGAGATCATCGTCCATCCCGACGCCGAGTCCCTGGCGGCCTCCGTCGCGGCCCGGCTGATCACCGCCATCATCGACGCGCAGGTCGTGCATGGGGATGCTGGCGTGGTCCTGACCGGCGGCGGGATGGGCGGCAAGAGCCAGCAGGCCGTCGTCGCGAACCCGGCGCAGCGCGCGGTCCAGTGGAACCAGGTGGACTTCTACTGGGGGGACGAGAGATTCGTGCCCGCCTCCGATCCCGACCGCAACGAGAAGCAGGCCTACGACGCGATGCTGGACGCCCTGCCCATCGATCCGAAGCGGGTGCATGCCATGCCCGCCAGCGGCGTGAAGCCGTGGGGCGACGACCCGGAGGCCGCGGCGACCGCCTACGCCGCGGAGCTGGCCGCCATCGCGCAGAGCCAGGGCATCACCGGCGAACTCGCCGTGCCCCGGTTCGACGTGCTGATGCTCGGCGTCGGCCCCGACGCCCACATCGCCTCGCTGTTCCCGGAGCACGGCCAGACCACCATCACCGACCGCACGGTCGTGCCAGTCCTGGACTCCCCCAAGCCGCCGCCCACGCGGCTGTCGTTCACGTTCCCGGTGATCCAGTCCGCGGAGGAGGTCTGGCTGGTGGCCGCGGGCACGGAGAAGGCCGAGGCGCTGGCTGAGGCCCTGGCGCCCGGCGCCGACCCCAACCGCTACCCCGCGGCCGGTGCCGTCGGGCGCAGACGCACGCTGGCATTGATCGACGCCGAGGCCGCGGCCGCGTTGCCGGCGGACCGGCGCCGCCGGTCCTGACCGTCAGGGTTCGCGCACGTACAACCCGGGGGCGTCCCCCAGCGGCGGGAAGGCCTTGTTGCCCAGGGACCGGGGCGCCTTCTTGGTGCCGTTGCCGCGGTCGGTCAGCCAGCGGGCGAAGTCCGGCCACCACGACCCGGCCGCGGCTGCGGCTTCGTCCCGCCACGCGTCCGGGTCCGCCTCGGTGGGCGGCCCGTGCAGGTAGCGGGCCTTGGGGTTGCCGGGCGGGTTGATCAGCGACGCGATGTGGCCGCTGGTGCTCAGGACGAACTCGCCCTTCCCGCCCAGCAGGCGGGCGCTGGAGTACACGGCCTGCCACGGGCAGATGTGATCGGCCACCCCCGCCACGACGTAACTGTCAAGGTCGAGCAGGGACAGGTCCACCGGCGTGCCGAGCATGGTCGCCTCGTCGCGGTGGGCGGCGGCGTTGCTCACCCCGTTCAGGACGAAGTCGCGGTGCAGCGCCGCGGCCATGCGCGTGGTGTCGGCGTTCCAGAACAACACGTCGAACTTCGGCGGTTGCTGCCCGGCCAGGTAGTTGTTGATCCAGTAGCTCCAGATCAGGTCGGTGGGGCGCAGCCACGCGAAGGCCTCCGCCAGGTTGCGGCCGTCCAGGTAGCCCCGCGACGCACTCACCGCGATGGCCAGTTCGGCGGTCTTCTCGTTCAGGGCGGCGCTGGCCAGGCCGGCGTGGTGCTGATCGAGCACGGTCACGGCCAGGGCGAGGGCCCCGACCTGGTGCAGTTCGTCGAGTCTTTGCAGATGGCTCAGGGCGAGGGTGGCGATGATGCCGCCGGAGCAGATCGCGTACAGGTTCACCTGCGCGGCTCGCGCGATCTTGCGCGTGATGGCGATCGCGTCGATGATGGCGCCGCCGTAGGCGTCCATCCCCCAGTCGCGATGCTCCGCCGTGGGGTTGCGCCACGAGATGACGAACGGCTGCAGCCCCTGCGCCACGAGGTACTCGATGAGGCTCTTGCCCGGCGCCAGGTCCACCGCGTAGTACTTGTTGATGACCGGGGGGACCACCAGGACCGGGGTGCGGACCACGGTGTCGGTCGTCGGGCGGTACTGCAACAGTTCGAACATCTCGTTGCGGAACACGACCTCCCCGGGAGTGACCGCCAGGTCGGTGCCGACCGAGAAGGAGTCCTTGGGCACCATCGTGGGGATCCGGGGGGCGCTCCTCAGGTCGCTGGCGAGGTTGGACACGCCCGTCACGGCGCTGCGTCCCTTGGTCTCCACGAGGCGTTTGCGGGCGGTGGGGTTGAGGACGGGGTTGTTGCTGGGCGCCAGGGCCTCGACGACGTTGCGCAGTAGAAAGTCGGCCCGCTCGTGGTCCTCGTAACTCAACTCGACGTCCGCCAGCAGGTCGTTGGCTGTCTTGCCCGCGGCCAGGTAGGACTGCAGCACGCGGCGCAGCAGGGGGTTCTCCGACCAGTCGGGGTCGGCGAACCGGCGGTCCCGCGGGTCGGGGGCGACCTCGGAACGGCCGGCGACCACCCGCAGCATCTCGGTTCCCAGACCCCCGAGACGCTGGGCCAGGTTGACCGGGTCCTTCACCAGGCCCAGGCCGAAGCGGAACGTCGCAGTGCGGGGCCGGAACCGGTACGCGAGGCCGAGCGCCGCCTCGTTCAATAGGTGGTCCAGGGGGACGGCCACCTCGGCCGCGTCGACCTGGTCGAAGTCGGTCGTATTCGTCATCCGGCACCTTCGGTTGCAGCGGGCGTTCTCCCCTCTTCTAGCGGCAGCCCGACCCGCAACGCAACAGGGCGTAGTCTGGCGCAGTGACACCCGCAGCCACCGCCGACGACGCGGCGGAGACCATGATGGTCACGGCACGGGGACAGCAGTTGTGTGTCGCGTACCGGGAAGGCGATCCGGGCCGTCGCCCGCTGCTGCTCATGAACGGCATCGGGGCGCGGCTGGAACTGCTGGAACCCTTCGTCGCCGAACTGGACCCGGGGCGTCCGGTGATCCGGTTCGACATCCCCGGCGTGGGGGGGTCACCGCTGCCGCGGCGGCCGTACCGGCTGTGGACGCTGGCCCGAACATTGGGCGCCATGCTGGAGGAACTGGGCGTGACCCGGCCGGTGGACGTGCTGGGGATCTCGTGGGGCGGGGCCCTGGCCCAGCAGTTCGCGTTCTCGCAGGCTCGGCGGGTCAACCGGCTGGTGCTGGTGGCCACCTCCTCCGGCGCCGTGTCCCTGCCGGGCAGTCCGCGGGTGCTGCGGCACATGGTCTCGCGGCGCCGCTACACCGACCCCGACTACCTCACGGAGATCGCGGGGACCATGTACGGGGGCTCCGCCCGCGATCCCGACTCCCCCGTCGCCCAGACGATGGGCGCGCACCGGCCCAGTCGCGGCAACCGCGGGTACATGCTGCAATTGACGGCGGGGCTGGGGTGGACGTCGGCGCCCTTCCTGTGGCGCATCGCGGCGCCCACGCTGGTGCTCGCCGGCGACGACGATCCGATCATTCCGTTGACGAACGGGCGGCTGCTGCACCGACTCCTGCCTGACGCACGACTCCACGTCTACGATGGGGGCCACCTCGCGCTGGTGACCGAGGCGACGAACATGGCGCCCGTCGTCGAGGACTTCCTCGACGCCTAGGACACCGTCGTCGACTCAATCGTCACGGGGGACTTGGGCGGCCCGTCGGGCGCGCCCGTCTTGGTGCCGTCGGCCGCGATCTTCTGCACCACGTCGAGCCCCGAGGTGACCTCGCCCCAGATCGTGTACCCGGGGGGAAGGGACGTGTCCTCGTAGACGATGAAGAACTGGCTGCCGCCGGTGTTGGGGCCCGCGTTGGCCATGGCCACCGTCCCGGCCGGGTAGTTGTTCTTGTTCGCGGAGGGAAGGTTCTCGTCGGGCAGCTGGTAGCCGGGGCCGCCGGAACCCGTGCCGGTGGGGTCGCCGCACTGCAGCACGAAGATGCCCTTGGTGGTCAGCCGGTGGCAGGGGGTGCCGTCGAAGTACCCCTCCTGGGCCAACTTGGTCTGGGCCGCCACGGTCTTCGGGGCCGCCGCGTCGAGGGCGATCGCCACCGTTCCCTGGCTGAGGTCGAGGGACAGTTCGGTGGGCAGGTCGCCGGACGCGGCGCTGGCGGCGGAGGGGGACGATGCGGGCGCCGAGGACGACGCGGCTGGGGTGCCGGTGCTGGCGGAACAGGCGACCAGGAGCAACGGCAGGGCGGCGAGGGCCGGAAGCAGGCGCCTCATCAGAACGGGTCGTTGCGCAGGTCTTCGAGCGCCTCGCTCAGGATGGCGTCGGCGTCCTCGTCGGAGCGCCGCTCCTTCACATACGCCAGGTGCGTCTTGTACGGCTCGATCTTGGGGGGTGCGGGCGGGTTCTCCTGGTCCCGGCCGGCCGGCCAGCCGCACCGCGGACAGTCCCACGACTCGGGCACGTTGGCGCCCTGCAGGAAGTTGGGGGTGCTCTCGTGGCCGTTGGCGCACCAGAAGGAGATCTCGACCCGGGGGGCGGCCTCTCCGCGCTCGGCCTCGCCCATCGGGCCGGCCCCTACCCGGCTGCCCCGGATTGCCTGTCCACCTGCCACGAGTTCACCCTCTCTGTGTCACTGCTGCCGCCACTGTATGTCGTGCCGCGCGGCGCCGAGGGAACTCCCGGCATCGCGTGTCGGTGTGAGGTGCGCCGCGTCAGACGGAACTGCCGACGAGCAGGCCCAGGCCGACGATGCTGGCCAGCCACACGACGGCAATGATGACCGTGATGCGGTCGAGGTTCTTCTCCGCGACGGAGGACCCGCCGACGCTGGTGCTGATGCCGCCGCCGAACATGTCCGACAGGCCGCCGCCCTTGCCTTTGTGCAGCAGGATGAGGCCGATCAACATCAGGCTGGTGACCACCAGGACCACCTGCAGCACGAGGGTCACGACTCACTCCGTTCGGGCGGGGGCGCCGGGCGCCCCGATCCACTCAGTTCCGGGTCTCAGGGTAACGCAGGTCAGGACATCGGCGGATGCTGCGGGTACTTGCAGATCGTGACGAACTCGTCGGGGTCGAGGCTGGCCCCGCCGATGAGGGCCCCGTCGATGTCCGGCTCGGACATGATGGCGGCGACGTTGCTGGACTTCACCGAACCGCCGTACTGGATCCGGACCGCGTCGGCGACGGCGGCGGAGTGCATCTCGGCCACGTGGCCGCGGATGGCGCCGCACACCTCCTGGGCGTCGGCGGGGGTGGCCACCTCGCCGGTGCCGATCGCCCACACGGGTTCGTAGGCGATGACGAGGCCCGCAACCTCGTCGGCCGAGATGCCCGCCAGGGAGCCGGTGAGTTGGTCGAGGGTGTACCGGACGTGGTCGCCGGCCTTGCGGATGTCCAGGCCCTCCCCCACACACACGATGGGGGTCATGTCGTGCGCCAGCGTCCGCTTCGCCTTCTCGGCGACGAGCGCGTCGCCCTCCTCGAAGTACTCCCGCCGTTCGCTGTGACCGACGACGACGTAGGTGCAGCCGAGCTTGGCCAGCATGCTGGCGGCGATCTCACCGGTGTACGCACCGGGATCGTGCTGGGAGACGTTCTGGGCGCCGTAGGAGATGTCGTACTTGTCGCCCTCGATCAGGGTCTGCACGGAGCGCAGGTCCGTGAACGGCGGCAGCACCGCGACATCCACGAGAGCCAGGTCCTTCTCCGTCAGGGAGAAGGCGATCTTCTGGACGTGGGCGATCGCCTCCAGATGGTTCAGGTGCATCTTCCAGTTGCCCGCCATCAAGGGCTTGCGTTCGCTCATCAGGACTCCTCCAACACCGCGATACCCGGGAGCACCTTGCCCTCGAGGAACTCCAGGGAGGCGCCGCCGCCTGTGGAGATGTGCGAGAACCGGTCATCACCGATCTCGAACTGTCGGATGGCGGCAGCGCTGTCGCCGCCCCCGATGACCGTGAACGCGGCCGCCTCGGCGACCGCCTCGGCGACCGCCCGCGTGCCGTTCTCGAACGCAGGCATCTCGAACACGCCCATCGGGCCGTTCCAGACGATCGTGCGGGCGTCGGCCAACCGTTCCCGGAAGAGTTCGACCGTGCCGGGTCCGATGTCCAGACCGCGCCAGCCGGCGGGGATGGCGTCCGCGGAGACGACGCGCGTGGCGGCGTCGGGGGCGAAGTCGTCGGCGACGACGATGTCGATCGGCAGGACGAGGTCCACTCCCCGCGCCGTCGCGTCGGCCAGCACCTCCCGCACCGTGTCGAGCTGGTCCGGCTCGACCAGGGAGTCCCCGACCTCGTGGCCCTGGGCGGCGAGGAACGTGAAACACATGCCGCCGCCGATGAGCAGCCGGTCGACGGACTGCAGCAGGTTGGCGATCACTCCGAGCTTGTCGGACACCTTGGAGCCGCCCAGGATGACCACGTAGGGCCGGTCCGGGTCGTCGAGCACCTTGCGAAAGACCTCCGTCTCCGCCTGAACCAACTGGCCGGCGGCGTGCGGCAGCAGGCGCGCCACGTCGGTGACGCTCGCCTGTTCGCGGTGCACGACCCCGAACCCGTCACTGACGTACAGGTCGGCGAGGCCCGCCAGTTCGGCGGCCAGGGCTTGGCGCTCGGCGATGTCCTTGCTCGTCTCGCGGGCGTCGAAACGGATGTTCTCCAGCACCAGGACGTCGCCGTCGGCCAACGCCGCCACGGCTGCCTCCGCCTCGGGCCCGGTCACGTCGGCGACGAACCCCACCGGGCGGCCCAGCAGGTCGGCCATCCGGGCGGCCACCGGCGCCAGCGACAGTTCCGGGACCGGCTTCCCCTTGGGGCGGCCGAGGTGGGCCGCCACCACGACGCGGGCGCCGGCGTCCGTCAACGCCCGCACGGTGGGCAGGGACGCCCGGATCCGTCCGTCGTCGGTGATGGTCGGGGTGCCGTCGGCCTGGGCGAGCGGGACGTTGAGGTCCGCCCGCACCAGCACGGTGCGCCCCGCGACATCGAGGTCGGCGAGAGTCTTCATCGCTCCGTCAGAGCGCCGCGCCGATGAAGCGGCACATGTCCACCAGTCGGTTGGAGTAGCCCCACTCGTTGTCGTACCAGCCGAGCACCTTGGCGGTGTTCCCCATCGTGCTGGTCAGGGACGCGTCGAAGATGCACGAGTGCGGATCGGTGACGATGTCCGACGACACGATCGGGTCCTCGGTGTACTTGAGGATGCCCAACAGGGGCCCGTCGGCCGCGGCCTTGACGGCGGCGTTGAGCGCCTCCGCGTCGGTCGCGTTGGTCAGTTCGACGGTGAGGTCGGTGGCGGAGCCGGTGGGCACCGGGACGCGCATGGCGTAGCCGTCGAGCTTGCCCTTCAACTCGGGCATGACCAAGCCGATGGCGCGGGCGGCGCCGGTCGTGGTGGGGATCATGTTGAGCGCGCCGGCGCGGGCCCGCCGCAGGTCCTTGTGGGGGGCGTCGAGGATCACCTGGTCGTTGGTGTAGGCGTGGATGGTGGTCATCAGGCCCCACTTGATGCCGAACGCGTCGTTGATGGCCTTGGCCATCGGCGCGAGGCAGTTGGTGGTGCACGAGGCGTTGGAGATGATCTGGTCCGTGGCGGGGTCGTAGTCGTCCTGGTTGACGCCCATGACGATGGTGACGTCGGGGTCCTTCGCCGGTGCGGAGATGATGACCTTCTTGGCGCCCGCCGCGATGTGCGCCATGGCGGCCTCGCGCCCGGTGAACCGGCCGGTCGACTCGATCACGATGTCGACCCCGAGCTCACCCCAGGGCAGATCAGCCGGGTCCTTCTCGGCCAGCACCTTGATCGTCTTGCCGTCGACGGTGATGCCCTCGTCGGTCACCGCCACGTCGCCGTCCATGCGGCCGAGGATGGAGTCGTACTTGAGCAGGTGCGCGAGCGTGCGGTTGTCGGTGAGGTCGTTGACGGCGACGATCTCGATGTCCTCGCCGCTGAGCTTCAGCAGCGTGTTCACCACGAATCCCTGCGCCTGCTGCTCCCGCACGGCGCGGTAGAAGTTACGCCCGATACGGCCGAAGCCGTTGATTCCTACCCGGATCGTCACCAGTTCTCCTTGTGGCTGTCATCTCGCGATGATGCTTGCGTGGCGGCCGGACCCGGCCGCACCCAACGCCCCGACCCTACCGAACCGGGGGTCCCGATGGCAGGGCCAGTACCGCTGCCCGGGTCCGGTCAGTCGTCGAGCATGTCCTCGGTCAGGTTCGCTTCGGTGCCCGGGATGCCCAGGTCGGAGGCGCGTTTGTCGGCCATGGCCAGCAGGCGGCGGATCCGTCCCGCGATGGCGTCCTTGGTCATGGGGGGCTCGGCCAGTGCGCCGAGTTCCTCGAGGCTGGCCTGGCGGTGGTCGATCCGCAGTTGGCCCGCCGCTCGCAGGTGCTCGGGGACGTCGTCGCCGAGGATCTCCAGGGCCCGCTCCAGGCGGGCGCCCGCGGCGACGGCGGCCCGGGCGGAGCGGCGCAGGTTGGCGTCGTCGAAGTTCGCGAGGCGGTTGGCGGTGGCGCGGCCCTCCCGCCGCATCCGCCGCTCCTCCCACGTGAGTTTCGCCTGGTGGGCGCCCATGCGGGTGAGCATGTCGCCGATGGCCTCCCCGTCGCGGATGACCACGCGGTCCACACCGCGGACCTCGCGGGCCTTGGCGGAGATGCCGAGCCGGCGGGCGGAGCCGACGAGGGCGAGGGCGGTCTCGCTGCTCGGGCAGGTGATCTCCAGCGCCGAGGAGCGTCCGGGTTCGGTGAGGGAGCCGTGGGCGAGGAAGGCCCCCCGCCAGGCGGCTTCCGCGTCGCAGGGGCCGCCGGACACCACGGCGGGGGGCAGTCCCCGTACGGGACGGCCGCGGCCGTCGACCAGGCCGGTCTGGCGCGCCAGCCACGGGCCGCCGGAGTTCACGCGGATGGCGTACTTGGTGCCCCGCCGCAGCCCGGTGGGCTGGATGACGGACAGGACGACGTCGTGGCCGTAGAGCTCGGTGATGTCCTTGCGGACGCGCCGGGCGATGGCGGAGGTGTCGAACTCGGCCTCCACCACGATCTCGCCCCCGATCACCTGCAGGGAGCCCCCGACGCGAAGCATCGTGGCGACCTCCGCCTTGCGGCAGCAGGACTTCGTGATGGGCAAGCGTGCGAGCTCGTCCTTGACCTCAGCCGTCAACGCCATGAGGGAATCCTGCCACGCCCGGCGAACTCGGCGAACGCCGCCGCCAGCAGATCGGGGTCGTGCACCCCGGCGGGCCCCGTGGGGGCAGCGACGGACCTCATCACCAGTTCAGCTCCCAACTCGTCGGCGCAGACCCGGGCCAGGGCCGCGACGTCCCCCACGCTGCGGGGGTCGGCGACCACCGCATCGACCGTGAGCCCCGGTACCTCGGCCGCGAGGACCGACACATGGCGTTCCGCCGTGAAGTCGGTCGTCTCACCCGGCTGCGCCACCAGGTTAAGCACGACGACACGTCTTGCGGGGCTGGTCCGCACACTTTCCGCCACTTGCGGCACCAGCAGGGGCGCGATCACCGACGTGTACCAGGAGCCGGGCCCCAGGACGATGACGTCGGCCTCGCCGACCGCTGCCAACGCCTCCGGGCACATGACGGCGTCCGGCGGGTCCACGGCGATGCGCTCGACCGTCCCGGGGGTCGTGGCCACCGCGACCTGGCCGCGCACCTCCCGGCTGGTGCCGGGATCGGCCGGGTCCGCGCCACGTACGTCGGCCACGATCTCCAAGGGGTCGCGGCTGACCGGCAGCACGCGGCCCTGCGCCCCGAGGAGGGCGGCGAGCCAGTCCAGGCCCGCGACGACATCGCCGGTCTCGTCCCACAGCGACAGGATCAGCAGATTACCCACCGAGTGGCCGTCGAGCTCGCCGTCGCCGGCGAACCGGTGCTGCACGACGCGGCTCCAGGTGCGCCCCCACGTGTCGTCGCCGCACAGGGCGGCCAGGGCCATGCGCAGGTCGCCGGGCGGCAGCACCCCGAAGTCGCGGCGCAGCCGCCCCGACGAGCCGCCGTCGTCGGAGACCCCCACGACGGCGGTGAGGTTGTCGGTGACCCGGCGCATCGCCCGCAGCGACACGGCCAGGCCGTGCCCGCCGCCGAAGGCGACGACCCGCGGGCCGTGCCCGTCGGGGAATCCCCGGATCCGCCTCACTCGCGCCCCAGATCCCGGTGGAAGACCAGCGTCTCGACCCCCTGCTTCACGAGGCGGGCGCTGAGGTTCTCGGCCATGGCGACCGACCGGTGTTTGCCGCCGGTGCAGCCGATGGCGACCGTCACATAACGTTTGCCCTCCCGCAGGTAGCCCTCGGCGACCAGGTCGACCATGCGGGCCACGGTGTCCAGGTAGTCGCGGGCCTCCGGGCGTTCGACGACGTAGTCGTTCACCGGAGCGTCGCGGCCGGTCAGTTCGCGCAACTCGGGCACCCAGTGCGGGTTGGGCAGGAAACGTACGTCGAGCACGATGTCGGCGTCCACGGGGATCCCGTACTTGAACCCGAAGGACATGACGGTGGCCCGCAGCTGGACCCGTTCCTCGTCCGGGAAGGCCGCCTCGACGCGGCGACGCAGGTCGTGCACGTTCAGGGAGGTGGTATCCACCACGAGATCGGCGTCAGCGCGGAACTCGGACAGCAGGTCCCGCTCCCGCTCGACTCCGTCGAGGATGCGCCCGGACCCCTGCAGCGGGTGCGGGCGCCGGCTGCTCTCGAACCGGCGCACGAGCGCCTCGTCGCTGGCCTCGAGGAACAGGGTGCGGATGTCGACCCCCTCGAAACTCAGGCGGGACAGCGCCTCGCTGAGGGCCGCGAAGACGTCGCCGCCGCGCGCGTCCACGACGACGGCCAGGCCCGCTCCGTCGGTCGGCTGCGGGGTGGCCGCGACGGCCTCGGCGAGCAGGGAGGGGGGCAGGTTGTCGATGACGAACCAGCCCAGGTCCTCCAGGGCGCGCGCGGCGGTGGACTTCCCGGCGCCGGACATGCCGGTGACGAGAACCAGTTCGGGGGTCATGCTCATGGTGCGGTGCTTTCGGCGGACGGCGGTGGTTGTGGTTCGACCACCTCACCGGTGCTCAGGTTAACGGCCGGAGCCGCGTCCTCGCGCTGGGAACGCAGGTGTTCGCTGATCGTGGCGGCCAGAGTCGGCCCGATCCCGGGCACGGCCGAGAGGTCGTCGGGTGCCGCGGCGGTCAGAGCCCGGACCGATCCGAACTGCTTCAGCAGCGCCTTGCGCCGGGCGGGGCCGAGACCGGGGATGCCGTCGAGTGCGCTCGTGGTGCTGCGTTTGGCCCGCTTCTTACGGTGCCCGGCGATGGCGAAGCGGTGCGCCTCGTCGCGCAGGTTCTGCAGCAGGTGCAGGGCCTCGCTGCTGCGGGACAGGATGACGGGGTCCGGGTCGTCGGGGAGCCAGATCTCCTCCAGCCGTTTCGCCAGACCGCACACCACGACATCGTCGATGCCGAGTTCCGCCAGCGCCTGCTGCGCTGCCTGCGCCTGGGCGCGGCCGCCGTCCACCACCAGCAGCTGCGGCGGGTACGAGAAGCCCTTGCGGCGCACCGGGGACGCGGTGGCGGTGCCCGCCATCTCCAACTCGGAGGACTCGCTGCGCTCGGCGAGGTAGCGCTTGAAGCGGCGGGGGACGACCTCCGCGACCGCGGCGAGATCGGAGTGGGCTGCGGCCGGGGACACGGTGAACCGGCGGTAGTCACTGGTCCGGGGCAGTCCGTCCTCGAAGACGACCATGGAGCCGACCGTGTCCTGGCCCTGCAGTGTCGAGATGTCGTAGCCCTCGATCCGCAGGGGGGCGCCGGCCATGCCGAGGGCGTGCTGCAGGTCCTCCATCGCCTGGGCGCGCGCGGTGAGGTCGCCGCTGCGGCGCCGCTTGTGCCGGACCAGGGCCTGCTCGGCATTGCGCTGCACGGTGTCCAACAACGCGCGCTTGTCGCCCCGCTCCGGTCGGCGCACGGCGACGCGTCGCCCCGCGAGCCGCGACACCCACGCGGCGAGGTCGGCGTCGGGCATCTCCTCGGAGACCAGGACCTCGCGCGGGAGCGTCTCCGGATCCGCGTCGCCGTAGAAGCGCAACAGCGCCTGCTCGAGCAGGTCGGCGTCGGAGAACTCCATCGTGCGCTCCACGACGAACCCACGCTGTCCGGTGATGCGGCCGCCGCGTACGTGGAAGATCTGGACGGCTCCCTGCAGCTCGTCACCGGCGAGGGCCACCACATCGGCGTGCGTGCGGTCGGGCAGGACGACGGTGTTGCGTTCCAGGGCCCGGCGCAGCGCGAACAGGTCGTCGCGCAGCCGCGCGGCGGTCTCGAAGTCCTCCCGGCCGGCGGCCGCGGCCATCGCCTGCTCGACCCGTCGCAGATGGGGTTGGGTGTCCCCGGCGACGAAGGAGCAGAAACCGTCGATGATCTCGCGGTGCTCGGCCATCGTGACGCGCCCGATGCAGGGGGCCGAGCACTTGCCGATGTAGCCCAGGAGGCAGGGCCGCCCGGACATCTCGGCGCGGCGGAACACCCCCTTGCTGCACGTGCGGGCCGGGAAGACGCGCAGCAACTGGTCGACCGTCTCGCGGATGGCCCACGCGTGCGAGTACGGCCCGAAGTAGCGCACCCCGCGGCGTTTGGCCCCGCGCATCACCATGATCCGCGGGTAGTCCTCGGCGACGGTGACGGCGAGGAAGGGGTAGGACTTGTCGTCGGTGTACTTCACGTTGAAGCGTGGCTCGAACTCCTTGATCCAGGAGTACTCGAGTTGCAGCGCCTCCACCTCGTTGGCGACGACCGTCCAGTCGACGGACGCCGCGGCCGCCACCATCGCCTGGGTCCGGGGATGCAGGCCGCTGGAGAAGTAGGAGTTCAGGCGGTTGCGCAGGTTCTTGGCCTTGCCCACGTAGAGCACCCGGCCCGCTGCGTCGAGGAAGCGGTAGACACCCGGCTCGTCGGGGACGGATCCCGGTTCCGGACGCAGCGTCGTACCCACCCCCACAGGTTAGGCGTCACCCGAATGGCGCAATGTCGCAGGAGTGTCACAGGCGTGCG
This sequence comes from Actinomycetota bacterium, assembly GCA_029978705.1. GTDB lineage: Bacteria > Actinomycetota > Actinomycetes > S36-B12 > CAIWTL01. The sequence goes on along the minus strand of JAPOIY010000012.1, from coordinate 6,302 downwards.
TGAGCAACGTCACCGGGAAACACCGTGCACGTAACAGAGTTTCCCGGCACAGTGCCGCTATGCCCAAAATCTTTCCGGCGCTGACGGCCGCCGCGCTGCTGGCCACCCCCGTGGTGGTCGCCGCCCCGGCCGGTGCCGCCGACTCCCCGACTGCGGCGGCCCGCCGCACCGCCGTCTACGTGCAGGGCGATTCGCTGACCGTGGGCGCCGGCCCCTACATCAAGCGGCGGCTGCGCGGTGACGTGCGGGCCGTGGCCGTGGACGCCGAGGTGGGTCGCTTCACCGCCACCGGCATGCACCGCCTCGCCCAGTCCCCCAGCGCCCGCCGGGCCAAGGTGTGGGTGGTGGCCTTGGGGACCAACGACGGGCCGGACCCCCACGCCCTGCACCGGTACGTGGTGCGCAGCCTGAAACTCGCCGGCCCCCAGCGCGAGGTCATCTGGCTCACCGTCGAGCGGCCCGGCGGCTACGGCCGGGTGAACCGCATGCTGCGCCACCTCGACCAACAGGCGCAGCGCCTCACGGTCGTCGACTGGGCCCGACGCGTGCACCGCACTCCCAGTCTCATCGGGGGCGACGGCGTGCACGCCACCGCCCACGGGTACCAGGTGCGCGGCGCGCTCATCGCGCGGGCCGCGCGGCAGTTGGCCGCCCGCTGACCGCCAGGCTCAGATCCGGCCCAGGATCTCGCCGTTCTCGACCTTGATGGCGATGGGGTCGAGCCCGGTCATCGCCGGCCCCGCCAGCACTTCGCCCGTGCTGGCGGAGAACTCGGAGCCGTGACAGGGGCACACGATCGTGTCCGCGGTCACCTCGTTGACCAGGCACCCCTGATGGGGGCAGACGGCCGTGAAGGCGGCGAACTCGCCCTTCTTCGGCTGGGTCACCACCACTTCGGGCTCCGGCAGCACCTTGCCGCCGCCGACGGGGATGTCGGAGGCCTGGGCCAGCGCCTGGCCGCCGCTCCGGTTGCTCTTGCTGGGGGCGGGCGAGGAGGAGGGCGCCGGGTTCGTGTTGCTGCACGCGGCGAGGACGCCGGCCGCCCCGACGGCGCCGGCCGTGGCGAGCACCGTGCGCCGGTCGATGGGGGTGTCGTTGCTGTCGCTCATACCGACAGCCTGCCATGCCCGGTCACCGGGCACCGCACGCCCGGCCTCACGCCACGCCGCGGGACTCGCCCAGCAGGTCGCGCAGGAACTGGCCGGTGTGGGAGCCGGCGATCTCGGCCACAGCCTCCGGGGGGCCCTCTGCGACGACCATGCCACCGCCCGATCCGCCTTCGGGGCCCATGTCGATGATCCAGTCCGCTGTCTTGATGACATCGAGGTTGTGCTCGATGACCACCACGCTGTTGCCCTTGTCGACGAGGGACTGCAGCACGCCCAGCAGTTTGCGGATGTCCTCGAAGTGGAGCCCCGTCGTCGGCTCGTCGAGGAGGTAGATCGTGCGGCCGGTCGACCTCTTCTGCAACTCGGAGGCCAGTTTGACGCGCTGCGCCTCACCGCCCGACAGCGTCGTGGCCGGCTGCCCCATCCGCACATAGCCGAGCCCGACCTCCACCAGGGTGCGCAGGTGCCGCGCGATGGCGGGTACCGGCTCGAAGAACTCGAGCGCCTCCTCGATGGGCATGTCGAGGACGTCGGCGATGGTCTTGCCCTTGTAGTGGACCTCGAGGGTCTCGCGGTTGTAGCGCGCCCCGTGGCACACCTCGCAGGGCACGTAGACGTCGGGCAGGAAGTTCATCTCGATCTTGATGGTGCCGTCGCCCGAACACGCCTCGCAGCGACCGCCCTTCACGTTGAACGAGAACCGGCCGGGCAGGTAGCCGCGCACCTTGGCTTCCTGCGTCTCGGCGAAGAGGCGGCGGATGTGGTCGAAGACGCCCGTGTAGGTGGCGGGGTTCGACCGGGGGGTGCGCCCGATCGGGCTCTGGTCGACATGCACCACCTTGTCGATGTGCTCCAGGCCGCGGATCCGTTTGTGTTTCCCGGGCACGACGCGGGCGCCGTTCATCTCGCGCGCGAGGACGGAGAACAGCACGTCGTTGACGAGACTGGACTTCCCGCTGCCGCTGACGCCCGTGACGGCGACGAGGCAGCCGAGGGGCACGTCGACGCTGACGTTGCGCAGGTTGTGCTCGCGGGCGCCCTCGACCCGCAACTTCCGGTCGGGGTCGGGCGGGCGCCGGACCGCGGGCACGTCGATCGAGCGCCGCCCCGCGAGGTAGTCGCCGGTGATGGACTTCTTGTTGCGGACCAGTTGCTTCACCGGGCCGCTGACCACCACCTCCCCGCCGTGCTCACCGGCGCCGGGACCGATGTCGACGACCCAGTCGGCGGTGCGGATGGTGTCCTCGTCGTGCTCGACGACGATGAGGGTGTTGCCGAGGTCACGCAGCCGGACCAGCGTGTCGATCAGCCGGCGGTTGTCACGCTGGTGCAGCCCGATGCTCGGTTCGTCCAGGACGTACAGGACTCCGACGAGGCCCGATCCGATCTGGGTGGCGAGCCGGATCCGCTGCGCCTCCCCGCCGGCCAGCGTGCCGGCGGCGCGGTCGAGGGTCAGGTAGTGCAGGCCCACGTCGACCAGGAAGGCCAGCCGTTCGTTGACCTCTTTGAGCACGCGTTCGGCGATGGCCCGGTCGCGGTCGCCGAGGTCCAGGTGCGCCAGGACCTCGGCGCACTCCCCGATGGGAAGTGCGGCCAGGTCGGCGATGTTGCGACCGTCGATCGTCACGGCCAGCGGAAGCGGCTTCAGCCGCCGGCCCTCGCACGTGGAGCAGGGAACGGGGCGCAGGAACCCCTCGAAGCGGTCCCGGGCCGAGTCGCTCTCCGCCTCCATGTACCGCCGCATCACGAACGGCAGGACACCTTCGAATTTGGCGTTGTACTGGCGGGCGCGGCCGTACCGGTTCTTGTACCGGACCTGCACGGACTTGCTGTGGCCCTTGAGGATGGTGCGGCGTACGGGGGCGGGCAGGTCGCGGAACGGGGTGTCCATGTCGCCGCCGACCTCGGCGGTGAGGGCCCGCAGCAGCCGCGCGAAGTACTCCGACATGTGGCCGCTGTTCCACACCGAGATGGCGCCCTCCGACAGGCTCAGGGAGTCATCGGGGATGACCAGTTCGGCGTCCACCTCCATGCGGGTGCCGAGGCCGGAGCACTCGGGGCAGGCCCCGAACGGCGAGTTGAAGGAGAAGGACCGCGGCTCGAGCTCCTCGAACGACAGCCCGTCGCGGGGACAGGCGAGGTGTTCGCTGAAGGTCTGCTCCCGGTGGGGATCGTCGGCGGCGCGGTCGACGAAGTCCAGGGTGACGGTCCCTCCCGCCAGGCCCAGCGCGGTCTCTATGGAGTCGGTGATGCGCTGGCGGGCGGAGTCCTTCACGACGAGCCGATCGATGATGACGTCGACGGAGTGTTTCTCCTGCTTCTTCAGCGTCGGCGGGTCGGTCAGGGGGTACAGCTCGCCGTCGACCCGTACCCGCGCGTAGCCCTGCGCCTGCAGCTGCCGGAAGAGGTCGACGAATTCGCCCTTCCGCTCGCGCACCAGCGGCGAGAGCACCTGGAAGCGGGTGCCGTCGGGCAGCTCGAGGATGCGGTCGACGATCTGCTGCGGCGTCTGGCGGCTGATCGGGTCGCCGCACACGGGGCAGTGCGGCTTGCCGATGCGGGCGTACAGCAGGCGCAGGTAGTCGTAGACCTCGGTGATGGTGCCGACCGTGGAGCGGGGATTGCGGTTGGTGGACTTCTGGTCGATCGACACCGCGGGACTGAGCCCTTCGATGAAGTCGACGTCGGGTTTGTCCATCTGGCCGAGGAACTGGCGCGCGTACGCCGACAGGCTCTCGACGTAGCGGCGCTGGCCCTCGGCGAAGATCGTGTCGAACGCCAACGACGACTTGCCGGACCCCGAGAGCCCGGTGAACACGATCAGGGCGTCCCGCGGCAGATCCAGCGACACGTCGCGCAGATTGTGCTCACGAGCGCCCCGCACGATGAGCCGCTCCGCCATGCACTCAGGGTAACCGGGGCATCCGACAGCGCCCTCATCGCGCGGCCCCGCTCCGCGACGGGCGAACAGCCGGTTGCAGCAGCGGGCCTCGGAGGGCAGGGTGATCCCGTGAGCACCTACACCGGCCATGTGACCCCCGGCGGCCCCGCGGGAGTGCACGAACTGCCCCGCCTGGCCATCTCGAAGCTGTCGGTGGGCCCCATGGACAACAACGCCTATCTGCTGCGGGACAGCGCGACCGGCGAGCAGCTGCTGATCGACGCCGCCGCCGAACCCGACCGGCTGCTCGATCTCGTGGGGCCCGACGGCCTCACCGCCGTGATCACCACCCACCGCCACCCCGACCACTTCCAGGCCCTCGCCGAGGTCGTCGCCGCGACGGGCTGCCGGACCATCGCCGGCGCCGGTGACGCTCCCGGCATCCCGGTGGCCACCAGCGACCCCGTGACCGACGGCGACACCGTGACGCTCGGCGACACCCGGCTGCGGGTCATCGAGCTCGTCGGTCACACCCCCGGGGCGATCGCGCTCTACTACGACGACCCCTTCGGCTACGGCCACCTGTTCTCCGGCGACTGCCTGTTCCCCGGGGGCGTGGGCAAGACCGCGAGCCCGGCCGACTTCCAGCAGTTGCTGGGCGACGTCGAGGAGCGCGTGTTCGCCCGGTACGCCGACGAGACCTGGGTGTACCCGGGACACGGCGACGACACGACCCTCGGGGCGGAACGTCCGGCGCTGCCGGAGTGGCACGCCCGCGGCTGGTGAGGGCCGGGTGGCCTGATCCCGGTCCCGCCCCCACAATGGTCAGGTGCCGTCCTGGGGTTCCTTCTCGTACGCGTTCGGGCCCCTGTTCGCGCTGTGCGCCCTGCTGCTCGTGGTGTGGCTGCTCCGGCGCACGTTCCGCGCCAACCGGTCCGACCTCGCCGACGACGACGTGCTGGCGCCGGTGCTCGGCCCCCACACGTGGGGCGAGTGCAACCAGTTGGCCCGGGACCTGCGGGCGGCCGGCATCCGGCACCGCGTCGTGGACCTGCAGAGCAGTTACCAGGTGCAGGTGCCGGCGGACGACCTGGCCGCCGCCCGGGTCGTCCTCGCCTCCCACCGCTGACGCCCGACCCGTCCGGATAACCTGAATCGATGAACGTCCCGGACTGGTTGTGGATCGCGACCATCGCGGGTCTGCTGGGTGTGATCATCCTCGACCTCGTCCTGGTGGACAGCACACCCGGTGACTTCGGACCGCCGCAGGCGCTGCGCTGGGTCGCCTTCTACGTCGCCCTCGCCGTGGCCTTCGGGGTGTTCCTCTACGCGTGGTTCGGGGCCCAGGCGGCCGGGGAGTTCTTCGCGGGATACCTCACCGAGTACTCGCTGAGCGTCGACAACCTGTTCGTCTTCATCGTGATCATGTCGTCGTTCGCGGTCCCCCGGGTCCACCAGCACCGGGTGCTCCTCGTCGGGGTCCTGATCGCGCTGGTCCTGCGCGGCATCCTGATCGTCCTCGGCGCCGCCGCCCTGCAACGGTTCGCCGGACTGTTCTTCCTCTTCGGGGCGCTCCTGCTGTTCACGGCGTACAAACTCGTGCGCGGCGATGACGATGACGGCGCCGAGCCTGGCGACAACGTGGTCGTCCGGACCGTCGAACGGTTCTTCCCGACCACCCGCGAGTACCACGGCTCGAAGCTGACCGTGAAGATCGACGGGCGGCGCTTCGTCACCCCGATGCTGCTGGTCATGATCGCGATCGGGACCACCGACGTCCTGTTCGCCCTCGACTCGATCCCGGCGATCTTCGGCCTCACCCAGGAGCCGTACATCGTCTTCACTGCCAACGCCTTCGCGCTCATGGGGCTGCGACAGTTGTACTTCCTGGTCAGCGGGATGCTCGAGCGGCTGGTGTTCCTGTCCTACGGCCTGGCCATCATCCTCGCGTTCATCGGGGTCAAGCTGATCCTGCACGCGCTGCACGAGACCACCGACCTGCCGGTCCCGGAGATCTCGATCGCGGTGTCCCTGGCGGTCATCGTCGGGGTGCTGGCCGTCACCACGGTCGTCTCGCTGCTGTACGTGCGCAGCCACCCCGGCGTGGTGGCCACGGGACCCGCAGCGACTCACACCGCCGCCCTGCGCCACGAGTCCGAGGAGTTGGAGCTCCTCGGGGACGAGACCGAAGAGGCCACCCCGGCGCCCGACGAGCAGTGACAGGACCGAGGGCTGGGCAGGCATCGCCTGCAACAGGCTGGTTGCCTGGAAGCTCCGACCGAGGAGGTCCCATGGCAACCGTTGCCCGAGTC
>JAPOIY010000140.1 GCA_029978705.1 Actinomycetota bacterium | reverse complement strand
CGGGGAGGTGCGCCCCCCCCCTGCCCCCGCCGCCCGACGGGTCCGTTTTGGTGCCCGGGCCCCCGGGACCCCCCTCCCTCGAGACCGCCCCCCCCGACGGCGGCCCCACGGGGGAGGCGGGTGTGGGGCCCCGCCGCACCGCGATCCTGACCTCGGCCACCGTCCCGCGCTCACTCCCCGACCGCATCGGCCTGCCCGAGCCGGAGGTCATCGACGTCGGCAGCCCCTTCGACTACGAGGAGAACGCGCTCCTGTACTGCGCGATGCACCTCCCCGCCCCCAACGACCCCGCCTTCCGCGAGGCGACCCACGACGAACTGGCGGCCCTCATCACCGCGGCCGGCGGCCGCACCCTCGCGCTGTTCACCAGCTGGGCAGCCATGGACGAGGCCGCCGCCGCCATGACCGGCAGGGTGCCGCACACGATCCTGACCCAACGCGACCTTCCCAAACCGGCCCTCGTGTCCGCCTTCACCGAGGACGAGTCCACCTGCCTCTTCGCCACCGCCGGGCTCTTCCAGGGGGTCGACGTGCCCGGGCGCACCCTCTCGCTGGTCGTCATCGACCGGATCCCCTTCCCACGGCCCGACGACCCGCTGCTCTCGGCGCGACGCGACCGACTGGGACGGGCCGCCTTCTCCCAGATCGACCTGCCCCGGGCGGCGACCATGCTCGCCCAGGCGAGCGGTCGACTCATCAGGAGCGACACCGACCGCGGCGTGGTCGCGGTGCTCGACCGCCGACTCGGCACCGCCGGCTACCGCTGGGATCTGATCTCCACCCTGCCACCGATGCGACGCACCCGCGACCGCGCCGAAGCCGAGCGCTTCCTCCGGGCGATCACCGACTGACCCCCCGGCCACAGGGCCGTCTACGGTGCGGACATGGCCGACGAACCAGCCCTCGTGCAGCTCGGGTTGGACCGGGGTGTCGCCACGATCACCCTCGACTCACAGCCCAACCGCAACGCGCTGTCGCGCCGACTGCTCGACGACCTCCACCGAGCCCTCGACGGCGCCGAGGAGGCCGAGGCTCGCGCCGTCGTCCTCACCCACGCCGGACCGGCGTTCTGCTCGGGAGCCGACCTCCGCGAACGCTCATCGGACCCACCGGACTCCGGGCCGATGGTGGCCGCGCTCGAACGCCTCATGGACATGCCGCGACCCACCATCGCGGCCGTGCGGGGAGCGGTGCGCGCCGGAGGCATCGGCCTGATGGCCTCCTGCGACCTCATCGTGGTCG
>JAPOIY010000055.1 GCA_029978705.1 Actinomycetota bacterium | reverse complement strand
TTGATGTAGAACTCCCGTGCCGCTTCGGCCCCCGCCGCGGCGAAGACGCGGGCGATCGCGTCTCCCACCGCCGCCCACCGGGTGTGACCCAGGTGCAGGGGGCCGGTCGGGTTGGCGGAGATGAACTCGACGTTGACCCGCGTCCCCGCGAGACTGTCGCCGGTACCGTAGGCGCGGCCGGCGGTCACGATCGACCGCGCGACCTCGGCCTGTGCGGCCGCTGCCACGACGATGTTGATGAACCCGGGACCGGCCACCTCGACCCTTTCGACGCCCGGTGCGTCCCGCAGCTCCCCCGCGACCGCGTCGGCCAGCACCCGGGGGGGCACTCCGGCCCGCTTCGCCAGGGTGAGCGCGACGTTGGTGGCGTAATCGCCGTGGTCACGGTTGCGGGGACGTTCGACGCGGACCTCACCCACCTCACCGAGTTCCAGTCCCTGGGTCGCCGCGGCGGCGGAGACGGCCTGGGCGACGGCAGCGGCAACGGCTTCGGGGGTCACCCGGTACAGCGTAGTGGCGCCTGCCCGCCTGCCCACCCGACGCCCGTACACTGGCGGTATGGGAGAAATGCACGTGGAGCCGGAGAACCCGTCGTGGACGACCACCAAGGTGGTGGCGGTCGTCGTCGCCATCCTGACGGCCGGCTACATGCTGCCGTGGGCCATCGCCGCCGTCCGCGACGTGCCGCACTGGAGTGTGTTCTGGGTGAACCTGCTCCTGGGCTGGACCATCGTCGGCTGGATCGTGGCACTGGTGATGTCCCTGCGGGCCCAGCGCCAGGTCATCGTCGGCTGACCGGCGCGGTCTCCGTCACCAGCGGTAGCTGACCCGCTCGTCGGGCGGCAGCTGGGTGATCTCCACGACCACCCCGAGGTCCTCCGAGCCACCCCCCGCGTACAGGCCCTTCAGGGGCGGCACGTCCCGGTAGTCCCGGCCCGCCGCCACCTTCACGTGGGCGGACCCGACGCTGCGGTCGTTGGTCGGGTCGAACGCCTCCCAGCCGCCACACCACGCCTCGATCCAGGCGTGACTCTCCCCCAGCACGGTCTCGCCCACCGCCTCCTCCTCTGTGTGGAGGTAGCCGCTGACGTAGCGGGCCGGGATGCCCAGGGAGCGCAGCAGCGACAGCGAGGCGTGCGCGAAGTCCTGGCACACGCCCTGCGCGCTATCCCACGCCTCAGCCGCCGTCGTCGACACCGACGTCACGCCGGGGGTGTACCGGATGTGGCCGTGCACCACGGACACGACGTCGTGCATGGCCGCCACCGGGGACGCCGACGACCGGAGGCGCTCCAGCAGTTCGACCCGGGTCGGGTCGTGCCACGCGTCGTCGACGAATTCGCTGGGGTCCAGGAACTCGCAGAAGCGGTCCCGCACGACCGGGCCCCGCAGGTCCTTCCAGGAGATGCCGGGCGCCGACGGGTGGCCGCCGGGAGTCTCGACCGTGGAGAGCGCCACGACCTCCAACGTGCGGTGCGGCTCGTGGATGTCGAAGGACTCGACCAGTGCCCCCCAGTAGTCGGGGTAGGCGTAGACGACGCCGCGGGGGTCGATCTGCAACTAGTGACCGAGAAGGACCTGGCCCCCGGTGTCGACGGGCGTCATGCGCACCTCGTTGAACGAGGCGTGCACGTCCGTGACGTACCGGTAGCCGGAGCGGTGGGTGATCGACAGTCGCCGGCCGCCCATCAGTGACTCCACACGATCGTGCCGGCCTGGTGGAAGAAGCCGCGGGCGGCGAAGTCGCTGGCGCGCAGCGCCGCCAGCTGGGATCGGCCGACCAGCGCGTCGACCTCCACCGGGGAGGGGTCCACCGCGTACTCCAGCTGGGAGCGGATCATCCCGACCTCGCGCAGCAGGTCACCGCTGTCGCTCGCGCCGACCGTCTCCAGCCCGCGTACCGCCCGCTCGGCCTCTTCCGCACAGCAGCGCAGGGACCGGGGGAAGGTGTCATCCAGCACGAGGTAGCGGCGCACCGAGTCGCCGTCCAGCGGAAGCCGGGTACGCAGGAACGCACTCAGGGCGCCGGACGACCGGAGGGTGGCGACCGGCCCGCTCTCCGGCCACAGCTGGTCGTGGCGCACTCCGAGCAGCCGGGCCGTCATGTCGATGCGCTCCAGCGAACGGCCCAGGGCAAGGAACAGGTAGCCCTCGTCCCGCGACATCGTCCACTCGATGACGCCGTTCACCACCAGGAGGCGCTCCATGACGCGTTGCAGCGCGACTCCGGGACTGGCGGCGAACACCATGCCCCGACTGAGGGCGATGTGGGTGGCGTTGAGGGCTTCGAACACCTCGCCCGACAACTGGTCGCGGATACTGCGGGCGTTCTCCCGGGCAGCCGCGATGGATCCCACGATGGTCGACGCATCGGATCCCGAGCCGATCACCGCGCCGACCAGTCCCGGCGCATCCACGACCGGCAGGCTCGGCAGCGACAGGGAGTCGAGCAGGACGGCGCAGGCGACGTCTTCCGGGACGGTGCGGTCCTCGATCAGCAGCTGGTGGTGCTCGGCGAGCAGCCGGGCGGTGGCTTCGGACCGCTCCACGTAGCGCCCGATCCAGAAGAACGACTCGGCGATGCGGCTCAGCATGCCGCCCCCCGGCTCTGTTGCTGCTGGCCCTCCTGCTGTCGCTGGCGGTCGTCGTGCGGCCGCGGTGCGTGGGTCCGCGCGACCCCCGATGCGGGCGTGCGCCGGACGCGGCGGGCTGGCCGCGGGGCCGGCCGCCCCCCCGTCCCGTCGTCGTCCTCCAGCACCCAGGTGTCCTTGGACCCCCCGCCCTGACTGGAGTTGACCACGAGAGACCCCTCGGGCAGCGCCACCCGCGTCAACCCTCCGGGCAGCACGAAGATGTCCTCACCGTCGTTGACGGCGAACGGCCGCAGATCCACGTGACGGGGGCCGAGGTGGCCGTCGTCCACCGCCGTGGGAGCGGTCGAGAAGGTCACCACAGGTTGCGCGATCCAACCCCGCGGGTCGTCCAGGACCTTCTCGCGGGTCGCCTCCAGTTCCTCCGGCGACGCCCGGGTCCCGATCAGCAGCCCGTATCCGCCGGAGGCGTCGCTGGGCTTCAGGACCATGTGGTCCATGCGCTCCAGCACGAAGGACCGCTGGTCGGGGTCCTGCAGGTCGTAGGTGTCCACATTGCCCAGGATCGGCGCCTCGTCGAGGTAGTACTCGATCAGGTCGGGCACATAGGGATAGACGGCCTTGTCGTCGGCCACTCCGTTGCCCACCGCGTTGGCGATGGTGACGTGGCCCGACCGGGCCGCGTTCAGGATGCCCGGAACGCCCAGCACCGAGTCGAACCGGAAATGCAGGGGGTCGAGGAACTCGTCGTCGATGCGGCGGTAGACGACGTGGACCCGCTGAGGGCCGGACGTCGTGCGCATCCACACGAACCCGTCGCGGCAGTACAGGTCGCGACCCTCCACGAGCTCCACGCCCATCCGCCGCGCCAGGAAGGCGTGCTCGTAGTGGGCGGCGTTGTGCACCCCCGGGGTCAGGACCACGACGACGGGTTCGTCGACCCCGCGCGGAGCCGCCGCCTGCAGCGCGTGCAACAGCTGCTCCGGGTACTCCTCGACCGGACGCACCCGGTGGCCGCTGAACACCTCGGGCAGCACATGGGCGAGCGCCCGGCGGTTCTCCAGGACGTAGGAGACCCCGGAGGGGTTGCGCAGGTTGTCCTCCAGGACGCGGAACTGGCCGGCCTCGTCGCGGATGAGGTCGATCCCGGCGACGTGGATGCGCACGCCGTTGGGAGGGTCGACCCCGGCGGCGGCTCGGTGGAAGTGCGTGCTGGACATGATGAGCCGGCGCGGCACGATGCCGTCGGCCAGGACCTCCTGGGCGCCGTAGAGGTCGGACAGGAAAGCCTCCAGCGCTCGGATGCGCTGCTTCACGCCGGCCTCCACCTGCAGCCAGTCCTCCGGGGTGATGATGCGGGGCACCAGGTCGAGGGGCAGCGGCCGCTCCCGTCCCGAGAGCGTGAAAGTGATGCCCTGCTGGTCCAGGTAGGCGTCGCGCAGGCGGCCGCGCTCCAACATGCCGTCCGGGCCGAGACGGTCCAAGGCGGTCAACAGCGCCGAATGGGTGACGCGCGGCTGGCCCGACCCGTCGTACATCTCGTCGAACGGGGCGGGGGTGGCCATGGCACCTGATCCTGTCGGCATGGCGGGGGGGACGCGCGGCGAGACGCGTCAGCGCAGCCACCGCGGCGGCTTGCCGAGCAGAGCCGCGACCGCACCGCCCAGCGCCGCTCCGAGCGCCGTCGAGGGGCCGTTCACATACGGTACGAACCACAGCACGGATCCCACCAGGAACCCGGCGACCCCACCGGAGACCGCGGCGACGGCGACCCACTTGCCCTTGCCCGACTCCTGAGCCGGAGCCACCTCGCGGGACGGCTGTGCGGCGGGGGCCGGCGCGGGTGACTTGCCGTCCATCTGGTCGATCTCGCGCAGCAGCTTGGCCAGTTCCTCGTCGTCCATTCCTCCACCGTATGTTGTGAGCGGCGGGTTCAATGGGTCCCGGAGCGGATCGGCGGGGCAGATGATCAAGTACCTCGGCTCGAAGCGCCGGCTCGCGCCCGTCATCGCCGACCTGGCCGAGGCCGTAGCCGCCCGGTCCGCACTGGACCTGTTCAGCGGATCCACCCGGGTCTCGCGGGCTCTCAAGGAGCGCGGCCTGCTCGTGACCGCCGTCGACTCCGCCGAGTACGCAGCGGTGCTCGCCGAGGGCCTGGTCGCCGTCGACGGCACGACCGTGGACCGAACCGAACTCGACCGTTCCCTGAAGCAGCTGAACGCCCTCCCCGGTCGCGCCGGCTACGTGACCGAGACGTTCTGCCGGTCCGCGCGGTTCTTCCAGGAACCCAACGGGGAGCGTATCGACGCCATCCGGGACGCGATCGAGGACTACCGGGGAACGGCGTGGTTTCCCCTGCTGCTGACCAGTCTCCTGCTCGCCGCGGACAAGGTGGACTCCACGACCGGCGTCCAGATGGCCTACCTGAAGCAGTGGGCGCCGCGGTCCCACCGCCCGCTGGAACTGGTAGCGCCCGCTTTGCTGCCCGGTCCCGGCCGGGCCGTGCGCGGCGATGCCTCCGCCACCGCCCGCCGGTCCGCCGCGGTCGACTTCGCCTATCTCGATCCGCCCTACAACCAGCACCGGTACGAGTCGAACTATCACGTGTGGGACACCCTGGTCCGCTGGGACGCCCCGGTCCACTACGGCGTGGCCTGCAAGAGGGTCGACCTGCGGGACCCGGGACGCCGGAGCAGTTTCAACAGCCGCCGCACGTTCCCGGAGGCGCTGCGTGACGTCATCTCCGCGGTGCGCGCCACGACGGTCGTGGTGTCCTACAACGACGAGTCATGGGTGGATCGCGCCCAGATCGAGGAGTGGCTGCGGGCCGCCGGCCATGAGGCCGTCGGCGCCCTGGGGTTCGCGTCCGCGCGCTACATCGGGGCCAGGATCGGCATCCACGGGCCCGACGGCCGCCGGGTCGGGGAACCGGGGCGGTTGCACAACATGGAGTGGCTGATCATCGGCACGCGCGCCGCTCACCTCTCCGCACTCCTGGCCGCCGGCGTCCGGCACGACGGAGTCGTGCTGCCCGAGGGAGCTCCCGTGGCCCGACCGGGTGAATTGCCCAGCAGACCGCGGGCTCAGTAAAGTTCCCCCGCCCGGAAGACGAGGTAAGGGTGTCGACCTCGTCGCAGGATCGGGTCGGGGTGCTGGGGAAAAATTCGGATGAATAGCAGACAGCGGCAGGCGATCGGCGCAACACTAAGCGGCGTGTCGCGACTATTCCGTTTTGTTACATTCGCCGCCCTCGCCGGGGTACTGGCGCTGGTCGGGGTGTCCCCGGCGGCCCAGGCACGCAGCGGACCGGGACTGAAGACCTACCCGATGCCGCCCCGGGCCGTTCCGGAGCAGTTGTCCGCCGCCGCACAGGCGCAACTGCCGGCGCTGGCCCCGCGGGTCGAGCGCATCCTGGGCGACGAGATGGACCAGGACAGCCTGCTGCCCGTCCAGCTCGTCAGCGCGTGGCACATCCTCGGCGCGTTCCGCAAGAACCTCGGGGCCGCGGCCTTCCGCAGCGCCGTGCGCATCTCCTGGCGGGAGAGCCGGCTGCTGCCCAACGTGGTCAACGACACCAATCGGGACGGGACCAACGACTGGGGCCTGTTCCAACTGAACGACGGGGGCACGCTGCAGGCCGCGGGCGGGGAGCCCGGTGAGGCCGCGCTGCGCCCGCGCTGGAACGCCCGGGCGGCGGCCCGGCTGGTGAGCGAGGTCGGCTGGGGCCCGTGGGGCGGGATGATCGAGGACTGATCGTCCTCAGTCCAGGACGTGCGCGCCGGCGCTCGGCGCCACCGCGAACATCTCGGGCGTGATCCCGGTGGCGGCGGCATAGCGACGCGCAATTCCGACGGCGACCTGCTCGACCTGGTCGGGTTGCACCAGGTTGACCGTGCAGCCCCCGAAACCCGCCCCCGTCATGCGCGCCCCGATGACCCCGGGAGTCTGCCAGGCCGCAGAGACCAGGGCATCGAGATACTCCCCCGTGACGCGGAAGTCGTCGCGCAGCGACTCATGGGACTCCCGCATGAGCCGGCCCACCGTGGCCACGTCGCCGCAGGCCAGAGCGGCGGCGGCCGCGACGACGCGAGCCTGCTCCGACACCGTGTGCCGGGTCTCACGCCAGACACCGGCGGCCTCGAGTTCGTCGCGGTGGCCGTCGACCTGATCCGAGGCGAGAGTCGCCAGTCCGGCGTCCGCTCCCAGGATCTCCCGGGCGCGCTCGACGGCTGCACGCCTGTCGTTGTAGGCCGACCCGGCCAGCCGGCGGGGGGACTGGGTGTTGCCGATGAGCACGGTGACCTGGTCGGAGGGCACTGGGACATAGCGGCATTCGAGGGAAGCGCAGTCCATCAGGATCGCCTTGCCGGCGCGGCCCCGGGCGATGGCCAACTGGTCCATGATGCCGCAGGCCACCCCGACGTAGTCGTTCTCCGCCCGCTGCCCGACCAGGGCCCACCGGGTCGGATCCCACCCTGGATGGAACATCTGTTCCAGGGCGCAGGCGACGGCCATCTCGACGCTGGCGGAACTGGACAGGCCACCTCCGTCCGGGATATCGCCCGACAGGTGGATCTCGAAGCCGTGGTCGATCTCCAGACCGGCCCGCACCGCCGTGTCGACCATGGCCAGCACGTAGGTGAACCAGCCGTGGCCCGCGTCGCAGGTGGTGTCGACCAGCCCGGCGGAGTGCACCCCGTCGTCGGCGAAGTTCGTGGAGTAGCCGCGGATCTGGCCGTCGGACCGGGGGAACACCGTGGCGACGGTCCCCCGGTCGAGCGCCATGGGCAGCACCAGGCCCCCGCTGTAGTCGATGTGATCGCCGATCAGGTTGACGCGCCCGGGCGACCAGACGCGGAACCCGCCGGCGGGATCCGCACGGCCGAGATCCGCCGCCGCGGCCGCCAGTGTCATGGGCGGCGGCTCTCCCGCTCCGCGCGCTCCCGGTCCTCCCGCTCCCGCATGTCGGCCAGGGTGGGGGCACCGCCGCCGAAGCGGGCCGGCCACCACCAGGTATCCGGCGGGGGGGCGGGGTAGCGGGCCACGGTCTCGTCGTAGAGGACCTGCATGCTCGCCTTGAGCTGCGCGGTCGCTGTGTCGGGATCGTCGTCGCCGGAGAAGGTCATCGGGCGCCCCAGGGTCAGGGAGATCAGCGAGCCGCGCTCCATGTCGCGCTTGTGCCCCTTGGTCCACAGCCGCTGGCCACCGAAGGTGATCATCGGGACGACCGGGACGCCGGCTGCCGCTGCCATACGGACGGCGCCGGTCTTGAACTCCTTCAGCTCGAAGGACTGGCTGATGGTGGCCTCGGGGAACACTCCGACCACCTCGCCGTCACGGGCCATCCCCACGGCCATGTCGAAGGCCTCGGAGCCGGCCGCCCGGTTCACGGGGATGTGGTGCATCGAGCGCATCAGCGGCCCGGAGACGCGGTGCCGGAAGGTCGAGTCCTTGGCCATGAACCGCACCAGTCGGTGCGCGGGGCGGGCGGCGAAGCCACAGAAGATGAAGTCCAGGTAGGAGACGTGGTTGCTCGCCAGGATCGCGCCACCGCGCCGGGGCAGGTTGTCACCCCCCGTGACATCGAACCTCAGGTTGAGCAGCCGGAAGAAGGCATGGCCCCCGGCGATGATCGGCGGATAGGTGATGTCCCGCATTTCGCCACGCTACCCAAACACCCCCACCCAGACACGCCGGGCCCGAACGAG
Source organism: Actinomycetota bacterium (assembly GCA_029978705.1). Lineage (GTDB taxonomy): Bacteria > Actinomycetota > Actinomycetes > S36-B12 > CAIWTL01. The sequence continues at coordinate 5,418 of JAPOIY010000055.1, read as the reverse complement.
GGGCACACTGGCGGCCATGCAAGGAGAACCTGATACCGACCTGTCTCTCAGTTTCGCCGGGTCTCCCTGGGATGTCGTCATCTTGTCCGTGGGCATGGCGTTCCTGGTGTTCCTCCTGTGGCTGGTGTACCGGACCATGGAGGTCCCCCGCCTTCCGGTCAACCGCTCGGAGGACCGGGCGCCGAACGCGAACTGGGCGGGCGTTCTGCGCTACGCCGTCACCACACCGATCATGGTGGGCTTCTGGCTGTTGGTCTTCCTCACGCTCCTGTCGGTCGCGGCGCAGAGCCGCACAGGCACCGACGTGCTGGTCGCAACCGTGGCGGTCATCGGGGGGGCCCGACTGCTGGCCCACCTGAAGAAGGACATGGCCCACGAACTCGCCAAGACCGTCCCGATCGCGATCCTGGGCTTCATCATCATCGGGAGCGGTTTCGCCGACCTGACCCAGACGGACAACGTGCTGGCGGAACTGCTCCAGCAGGAGGACCAGATCGACACCTACTGGCTGTCGTTGATCGTCTTCGATGTCTTCCTGACCGTGATCTGGTTCGGAGTCATCCGCTGGCGGTGGATCCGGGAACAGCGGAGGGCCGCGGACGGCCGTCCGGTGGAGGGCTTCTTCGGACGCCTGGGGGACCGCCTGCGGGGTATCGGCTACGACAAGGACGTGACCGGATGAGAGGATCACCGTCATGGAGAAACCTGACATCGAATTCCCCGGCGGCGACGCGCCCACCGAACTGGTCATCCGCGACATCGTGGTCGGCGACGGCGCCGAAGCAGTGCCGGGCGCCAAGGTCGAGGTCCACTACGTGGGAGTCGACTTCGCCACGGGCGAGGAGTTCGACTCGTCCTGGAACCGGGGCGAGTCCATCGAATTCCCGCTGCGGGGCCTGATCCAGGGCTGGCAGGACGGCATTCCCGGCATGAGGGTCGGGGGACGCCGGGAACTGATCATTCCCCCGGAACTCGCCTACGGCCCGGCCGGCGGTGGCCACCAGTTGTCCGGCTCCACACTGATCTTCGTCATCGACCTGCTCGCCGTCGGCTGACCGGCGAGGACATGACCGGGCCGCAGCCCGAGTCCGCGTGGGACTACCCGCGCCCACCGGCCGTCGTCCCCTCGGACGAGCGGGTGCGGGTGGTGCACGCGGGCGCGGTCGTGGCCGACAGCACTCGTGCGTTGCGTCTGCTGGAGACGGCACACGCGCCTGCGTACTACGTCCCGCTGGCCGACGTCCGCCGCGACCTGCTGCGCCCGAGCCGCACCCGCACGCGGTGCGAGTTCAAGGGGACCGCGCACTATGTGGACCTGCTCGTCCCCGGCGCCCCGGCGGTGTCCGACGCGGGGTGGTGGTATCCCGATCCCACCGCGGGCTACCGGGAACTGGCGGACACCATCTGCTTCTACCCGCAGCGGGTCGACCGGTGCGAGGTGGCCGGCGAGGCGGTCACGCCGCTGCCGAGTGCGTTCTACGGCGACTGGCCGACCAGCCGGGTGGCGCCGCCCTACAAGGGCGCCCCCGGGACAGAGTGGTGGTGAGCCGACATGACTGAGGCAGGGAGCGCGCTGCCGTTCCACATCGAGGCGCGGCTGCCCGGCACCGGCGCGCGCGCCGGGGTGATCGACACGCCGCACGGGCCGATCCGGACTCCGGCGTTCATCCCGGTGGGGACCAAGGCGACCGTCAAGGCGGTGCTGCCGGAGGCGATGGCGGCAGTGGGGGCGCAGGCTGTCCTTGCCAACGCGTACCACCTGTACCTGCAGCCCGGAGCCGACATCGTCGACGAGGCCGGCGGCCTCGGGGCCTTCATGAACTGGCCCGGCCCCACGATGACGGACAGCGGCGGCTTCCAGGTCATGTCCCTGGGGGTGGGATTCAAAAAGGTGCTCGCGATGGACACCGAGGTCCGCTCGGACGACGTGATCGCGGAGGGGAAGGACCGCCTGGCCCGGGTCGATGAGGACGGCGTGACGTTCACGTCGCACCTGGACGGCAGCCGCCACCGGTTCACCCCGGAAGTCGCCATGCAGGTGCAGCACCGGATCGGCGCGGACATCATCTTCGCCTTCGACGAGCTCACGACGTTGCTCAACACCCGGCGCTACCAGGAGGAGTCGGTGGCGCGCACCTACCGCTGGGCCCAGCGGTGTGTCGCGGAACACGCTCGCCTGACCCGGGAACGGCGGCACCGTCCCTACCAGGGCCTGTACGGCGTGGTGCAGGGGGCGCAGTACGAGGACTTGCGCCGGGAGGCGGCCCGCGGGCTCGCGAGCCTCGACCTCGACGGATTCGGCATCGGCGGGGCCATCGACAAGTCGCGGCTGGAGCAGATCGTGCGATGGGTGGTGGCGGAACTCCCGGAGGACCGGCCGCGTCACCTGCTCGGCATCGGGGAGCCGGACGACCTCTTCGCGGGGGTCGTGGCCGGGGCGGACACGTTCGACTGCGTCGCGGCCTCGCGGGTGGCGCGCAACGCCTCGGCCTACCACCCGACGGGGCGGTTCAACGTCGTGACCGCGGCCAACCGGCGGTCGTTCGAACCTCTGGACCCGGCGTGTGACTGCTACACCTGTGGCCGCTACACCCGCGCGTACCTCCATCACCTGTTCAAGGCGAAGGAGATGCTGGCCGCCACGCTGGTGACCATCCACAACGAGCGCTTCATCATCCGCCTGGTCGAGCGGATCCGCGACAGCGTGGTGGCCGGCGACTTCGCCGCCTTCCGCGAGGACTTCCTGGGGCGGTACTACTCCGCGTAGGACGGTTCGCGCTGCTTCACAGCGGCGATGACGCGGTAGGTGACCGGCAGCAGGATGATCTCCACGACGGTCTTGTAGCAGAACCCGACCACGACGTAGGTGAGGAACTCCCCGCCGGTGATGACGCCGTAGAACGCGATGGTGCAGAAGACCACGGTGTCGGCCAGTTCGCCGACGGCGGTGGAACCGAGCAGTCGCACCCAGAGTCGGCCCTCGTCGGTTCGCTCCTTGATGCGCACGAGGACGTAGGCGTTCAGCAACTGGCCCACCAGGAACCCCGCCATGCTCGCGACGACGATCCGGGGGACGAACCCCAATACCGCCTCGTAGGCCGCCTGGTTCGGCCAACTGTCGGCGGGCGGCGACACCTGGATCAACAGGAAGGTGACCGCCGCCAGCGCCGACATGGCGAACCCGACGAGAATGGCCCGCCGGGCGGCGCCGAAGCCGTAGACCTCGGTGATGACGTCGCCGAGTACGTAGACCAGCGGGAACAGGAAGGCACCGCCGTCGGTGATGACCGGGCCGAACTGGATGAGCTTCACCGCGCCGACGTTGCTCAGGATCAGCAACCCCACGAAGACCGCGACCAGCAGGGGGTACGGCCCGCCCGTCACCCGCGCGAAGTGGGCGTGGGAGGTGCGGGTGCTGGTCATGGCCGTCCATTGGACCACGCGCGGTATCGAGCTCCCGACCCCGCCGCCCCGAGACAGTAGGAGGGGCGCGGGTCAGCCCGTCGGCCGCGCGCGACGGGCCAAGTCGGCGGCGGCGTCCGCGAGCAACCGGGGGGCACCATTCATCGACTCGGTCACGGAGCCGGCCCGGTCGAGCAGCGACACGACGTCAGCGAACCCCTCCGACCGCCACTGGGCCGCCGGCACCAGACTCTGGCCCGCCACGATCACCACGGGTACCTCCCCGGCAGCCGCGAGCACACTCATGACCACCTTCCCGTGCCGGGACTGCTCATCGAAGCACCCTTCCCCGGTGATGACCAGGTCGGCGGACGCGCAACGGTCCGGCAGGTCGGTGGCGGCAGCGATCACGGCGGCGCCCGACGTGCGGCTGGCCCCGAGCAGGAGCAGGGCGTAACCCAGCCCCCCGGCTGCCCCCGCCCCGGGCTCCCTCCGGAGGCCGGCGGCCGCCCCCGTCGACTCGCAGACGTCCGCCCAGTGCGCGATCGCGGCTTCCGCCCGGTCGGCCATCTCACCGGTCAGCCCCTTCTGGGCGCCGAACATCCGGGTCGCTCCCCGTTCGCCCAACAGCGGCGAGTCGACGTCGGTCGCGGCCACCAGCTCCACGCCTGCGACGACCTCTCGTGCCGCGGTCAGGTCGAGCGTCGCGAGGCGCTCGAGGGCTGCGGGGCCACCGGTCAGGTCCACCAGCGCTCCCCCGGCGTCCCGCCCCTGGGCCCCGAGCGCGGCGAGCATCCCGGCTCCCCCGTCGTTGGTCGCCGACCCGCCCAGCCCGACCACGATGCGGGTAGCTCCCCTGCCGCAGGCTGCGCGGAGGATCTCCCCCACACCGGCGGAGGTGGCCACCATCGGGTCGCGCTGAGCCCCGCTGAGGTGGCGGCCATTCGCGGCAGCCGCCTCCACGTACCACGTAGCGTCGCTGACGAAGACGTCCGCTGCCACGGCCTGGCCCAGCGGCCCCGATACCCCGACGGTGCGGATCCTGCCGGGTAGGGAGGCGGCCAGGCAGCCCACGAAGCCCGGACCCCCGTCGGCCATGGGCACCGCCACGATCTCGTCCTGCGGCGCCGCCTTCCGCCACCCGGCAGCGATCGCCCGGGTGACCTCGGGCGCTGCCAGCGAGCCCGCGAACTTGTCCGGGGCGACGACGATCCTCATGCCGTCAGTCCTGCTCGGCCAGGCGCTGCAGCGCGTCGCCCGTCAGCCGGTTCACCGTCCAGTCCCCCATCCACTCCGCACCCTGACTGCGGTAGAAGTCGATGGCTGGGGTGTTCCAGTCCAGCACCCACCACTCCAGGCGCCCGTACCCGCGCTCGACACATTCCTTGGCCAGCCGGGCCAGCAGGGCGCGGCCGTAACCACGGCCTCGGTAGCCGGGGCGCACGTAGAGGTCCTCGAGGTAGATGCCGTGGCGGCCGCGCCAGGTGGAGAAGTTGAGGAACCAGAGGGCCATTCCGGCGAGCCCGTTCTCACCGTCGATGACGAAGCCGTACACGGCTGGCTGCCCGGAGGGAGTCGCGGAACCGTCGAAGAGGGCCGCCGCCAACTGCTCCTCGGTTGCGACGGCAGCCTGCGGCTCACGTTCGTACTCCGCGAGTTCGCGGATCAACTGGACGATCTGGGGCACGTCACCGGGCGCAGCCGCCCGGATGGCTGGGGGGGTCACGGGGTCAGCCTGCCACCCGGTCCACACTCCTGGCACAGCCCGGTCAGTTCCACGGTGTGGCTGACGTCGGTGAAACCGGCTGCCGCGGCCACCTGGTTCGCCCATCGCTCGACGGTTGGCGCGGCGACCTCGACGGTTGTGCCGCAGGTCCGACACACAAGGTGGTGGTGATGTCCGGTGCTGCAGAGCCGATACGTGGACTCCCCGTCGGGACGCACGAAGACATCGACCTCTCCCTGGTCGGCCATCCGCCCCAGGACGCGGTACACGGTCGCCAGACCGATCCGGGC
>JAPOIY010000030.1 GCA_029978705.1 Actinomycetota bacterium | reverse complement strand
GGTTGCCGGCGGCGTCGAGCCGGGGGAAACGTTCGTAGAAGTGGGCGTGACCATTGAGCACGATGTCCCCCCCGGCCGCTGCCACCGCCCGGTAGAACGGCGCCACGCTCGAGTCGTCGCCGTACTCACTGCTGCTGAAGCGCGGGTGGTGCCACACCGCTGCGAGGCATCTGCGCGGGTGCGCGGCGAGGTCCCGGACCAGCCACCGGTACTGCGGGGAGCCCGCCGCGCAGCCGCCGGCGTCCGGGCAGTTGGAGTCGAGGAAGACCACGTGCCAGGCGCCGATGTCGCGGGAGTACCAGGGGCGGGCCAAGGTGCCGGCGCGGCCCCGGAAGAAGCGGAAGTACGGGCCGTCGGACATCCGGTCGTGGTTCCCGGGCACCGGGTACGTGCGGTCCCGCAGGGCCCCGTACGACGGCGCGTAACAGTGGCGGAAGTCCCGCGCCGATCCCTGCGGATACGCCAGGTCCCCCAGCGCCAGGAACCGCTCGCCGGCGACCAGGGGGGCCGTCTGCGGCGCACCCCCACCGCACTCCCCGATGTCCCCCGCGGCCGTTACGGTCACGGCGTCCGGAGGCGACCCGGGAGGAGCGGCTGCGTCCTCTGGCAGCAGGACCAGTCCGAGGCACCCCACGGCTACCAACGCTGCGACGACCAAGAAGACGCGACCCACCACGTCAGGACCGTACGACGGGGAACGCGTCGCCCGCCCTGGGGTCACCCCCCGTCGGGGTGGGCGCCCCCCCGAGACAGGTGGGCGGTGGCCTGCACCGAGCCTGCGGCGATCTTCGCCAAGGAGACCACCCCCCACCGCCACCCCAGGAGGTGCCAGCGACGGGCGACGACGCCGATCCCCGACGCGGCCCACCGGCCGACTCCCGCCACGGTGCGCGCCCCCGCGGGGAAGCGCAGCAGTGCGCTGCGTTGGCCCGCTGCCAGGACCACCTGCTGCGGCGCCGGTCCGGCGTCCAGCACGTGGCGGTAGGCGCCGAGGAAGTCCACTCCCAGTTCCTGCAGCGCCGGCCACGACCCGAAACAGCGCGGGTTGAAGTCGATGAAGTAGGCCGTCCCGTCCTGTCCCACGACGAAGTCCAGGCACACGAACCCGTTGGCACCGATCGCGCCGGCGATGGCCTCGGACGCGGCCACCGCCTCCGGATGGTCGACGGTCACCACGACCGACGACGGGCCGTTCGGGTCGTGCGCCGAGGGCTCCGTGGCGTAGGCGGCGACCACGAGGAAGTGGCCGTCCTTGGCCACAGCGCCCACGACGAACTGCCCCGCCGAGTGGTACGCCTGCACCGTCACGGGGGTGTCACTCAGCTGGCCGAGCTCGGCCACCGCCCGCTCCAGCTCGCGGTCGTCGTGCACGACCCGCACCCGATCACCGCCGGAACCCACAACGGACTTCACCACGACGGGGAACCGGACCGGGCCGGGAAGTGGGAACTCCTCGGGCACGGGGACGCCGAGGGACCGGGCCACACCGCTCATCGCGGCCTTGTCGAACAGGTCGACGGCCGGGAAGGTCGCCCGCGCCCGGTCCATGATCTCGGCGGCGCCGGGTACCTCGGTCAGAAGCAGCCGGCTGAGGTCGTCGGGGGCTTGGATGTCGCACGTGCCGACGGGGATGACGGCACCGGGGTCCGTGAGCGCGACCTCGCCGCCCTTGGCGGGTGGCGGGACGACTAGGTCGCGGGTGCGCCCGTAGACCAGCCGGTCGACCTGCTGCATCAGGCGGCGCCAGCCGTCCCGCGGGGCACTGCTGACCCGCTGGACGGCGAATCCGTCACGGCGCATGGCCGACGCCAGGGCGGTGAAGGCCTCCCAGGGGTAGTAGTCGGCGAACAGGATGATGCGGGAACCCCTCACACAGCGAACGGTCCCAGGCCTGACCCCCCGCTCGCGACCGGAGCGCCGCTACGCTCGGACCGCCCACCGCGGCAGGGCCGCGGTCGGTCCGGCGCGAGGGGAGGTGAGGGCGTGTCCGATCCCCTCGAGCAGCCGGACGCACCCCTCGGGAGCGGCAGTGTCGACCACGCCCGCACGGTCTCGGTGCTCGCCGTCACTGAGATCGCCGGCAAGGTCGCCTCCTTCGTCATGTTCGCGGTCGCGGCGCGGATGCTCGGTCCGGCGGACTTCGGTGAGTTCAGCTGGGCCTTCAACCTGGCGCTTCTCGTGTCGGCGTTCGTGATCTGGGGGTTCGACACCGCCCTCATCCAACTCGCGAGCAAGGACCGCGCCCGCCTGAACTCCCTCACAACCAACCTGCTGGTGCTGAGGGGTCTGCTGACCGTCCCGGCATTGGTGGTGATCGCCCTGATCCCCGGCAACCCGGGGGACGGTCTCACCGTGTCCTTGGTCCTGGGCTTGGCCGTCCTACTGGACTCGCTCAACCAGACGGTGCGTTCCGCCGCCGCGGTCCTGGGCCGGCAACGCACGATCGCCCTCAACTTGGTGGTGCAGCGCATCGCCACGGCGGTCCTCGCCATCGGGGCGCTCATGGCGGGCGGCGGTGTGGTGGGGATGTCCTGGGCCTACCTGGCCGGCACGGTCGTCGGCGTCATCCTCATGTTCTGGAATGGCTACCGGATCGGCATCCACCCGAACCTGGGCCTCACCTCCCGCGCAGAGATCGGACAGTTGCTGCACTCGTCGACGGCGCTCGGGTTGTCGACCGCGCTGAACATGCTGACGTTCCGGGCCGACGCCCTGATGCTCGGGTGGCTCTTGGACAGCACGGCGGTCGGCTCCTACTCGGCGGCGTACAAGCTGTTCGAGACGGTGCTGTTCGTGTTGTGGTCCCTGGACCGCGTGGCGCTGCCCACCATGGCGGCCTCGCAGGGGGCGGAGCCCGTACGCAACGGGGTCCACCGCACCTGCACCGTCATGTTCACCCTCTACGTCCCCTACATCGTCCTGACCGTGGTCCGCGGGCAGGAGATCCTCACCCTGGTGTTCGGAGCCTCGTACGGGACCGACAGTCTGCGGTCACTGCAGATCCTGTCCCTCGTGCTGATCCCGTACGGGCTGCAGTACCTGCTCGCCGCCGGCCTGCTGTCCCGCGATCGCAACGTCATGGTGATGGTCTCCAGCGGGGTGGCGCTGGTCGTGAACGTGGTCGCCAACCTCGTGCTGATCCCGGTGATGGGGACAGCCGGGGCGGCGGTGGCTACTTTCGTGGCCATGGCGGTGCAGGCGGTTCTGTTGTGGATCCTGCTCGCGAGGTTGGTCGGCTCGCCGCGCGTGATCCGGTCGTCCCTCGTTGCGGTGGCGGCTGGCGCCGCCATGGTGCTGCCCCTGCTGACCGGCCTTCCGCTGATCCCCGCCGCCATCCTGGCGTGCGCTGTCTACGGCGGCCTGTGGCTGCTGCTGGCCGCCCGGTTCGATCGGGCAGCACGGGACACGGTTCTCGGGATGGCGGGGATCCACCGATGAGGCGGGTCACGTGGGTCTCGTCCTTCGGGGGTGTCGCGGGAGGCGCCGAGCAGTGGCTGGCGTCCGTCGTCGCCCACTGTCCGCAGTTCCGGTCCCGGGCGGTCCTCCTGGCGGCCGGTCCCCTACAGGACGAGCTGGCCGCGCGCGGCGTGCCGACGGTGGTGATCCCGACCGGTCCGCGGCCGCGGGATATCGCCGCCACGACCCGACGGCTGTGGACCGAACTGCACGACCACCCCGCCGACGTGGTCGTCGCCAACGGGGTGAAGGCGATGATCGCGACTGCGCCCGCGGCCCGCGCCCGCCGGCTCCCCCTCGTGTGGGTCAAACACGACCACTCCTTCGACCGGCTGGCTCCGTTCCTGGGACGCGCGGCCACCCGGGTGGTGGCGACAGCCCGCCAGGTCGGCGAGCCCACCCGGCGGCGGGACCTGGTCGTCATCGAACCCCCCCGCGTCCGCGACCCGGTGCCGCGACCCGAGGCGCTGGCCGACCTGCGCGCGTACGGCTGGCAGCCGGGCGCCGGACCGGCGTTGGTGATGATCGGCCGCCTCGTCCCCTACAAGGGGGTGGACACCGCGGTCGAGGCATTGGCGCTGCCCGGCGGTGAGGGGTGGCAGCTGGTGGCGATCGGTGGTGGCGAGCGGGAGTTTCCGGAGGAGGAGGCCCGCTTGACGCGGCTGGCGGTGGCCTGCGGGGTGGCGGACCGGCTGCATCTGCTGGGCGCGGTGCCGGACGCGGGCCGGCTGGTCCGCGCGTTCGACGCGCTCGCGGTGCTCACCCGCCCCGGGGTGGCCGGGGCGCCCCAGGCCGAGGGGTTCGGCATCACGGCACTCGAGGCGATGGTGGGGGGTGTGCCGGTGGTGGCCGTCGGCCCAGGACCGGTGGCGGACCGCCTGGACACTCCCACCGGTGCCGCCGGAATCCCGGTACCGGCGGCGGACCCCGGTGCGGTGGCCGCAGCCCTGGGAAGACTTCGCGACCCTGCCGTGCGCCGTCGGCTGGGCGAAGCGGGGGAACGCAGCGCAGCCGGGCACCCGGATCAGCAGCAGGTGGCAGACGCGGTTGCGGCGGTCGTCCGGGCAGCGGCGAAGTAGCCCGTCCTCACCCCGAGGCCGATGCCTCCGCCGTCGCGCCGGGGGCCTGGCGCGCGGCCTTGACGTCGCGGGCGATGAGCGCGGCGACCACTGCAGCCACCGCGGCGAGGATGAGGGTCAGCGGGATCAGGATGGACTTCCCCAACCCGGTGGGCGTCAGGGGTGGTACGGCGGTCGCGACGGGCACGGGGGTGTAGAAGTCCCGGTTCTGCTTGTTGGCCAGCGCCTCGGCGGCCATCGCGTTGGCGATCTTGGCTGCGGTGGCTGCGTCGGGGTCTGTCGCCGTGATCGTCAGGTTCAACGTCGCCGGGGGGATCTCGACGGTCGTCTCCTGAAAGACCTGCTGAGCCGTGCGCCCGGTCTCGTCGGCCACCTTTTCGGTGACCTCGGCCGACAGGAGGTAGCTGGGGAGCTGTTGCGCCAGGGCACGGAGGAAGGTGTCCGACTGGGTGCGGGTGGGTTCCAGCCCGACAACGGCCTCGCTCTGATAGTCGGGCTTGTAGCTGACGACGAGGACCCCGGCAGGCACGAGGACGACCAGGGCCACGACGAGCGCCACCACCCAGTTGTCGCGGAGGGCCGTCAGGATGGCGGGCACCCCGGTCGGCTGCGGACGCGGGTCGGACACGGGCGCCACCCTATCCGGGCGAGCGGTTGTGGCGCCGCGACTTGGCCCGCTCGACCAGGCTGTAGGGGACGGCCAGGAGCGCGAGCGTGCGCAGGATTCCGGCCCGCGCGGCCGCCGACCCGTCGCTGTTTCGGCGCTGCACCGCCAGGCGCGACTGCAGTTGCCGCCGCCGGCCGCTCAGCGAAAGGCCGTTCGGATCCAGTTCGTACTCGATCAGGGGCTCGGGGAGGTTGGCGACCCGTCCCACCTTGGCCATCTCCCAGAACAGCGCGTAGTCCTCGGCGCGGGGGTACTCGGTGGGGTACAGGCCGGTCCTCTGCAGGACGGAGGTGCGGAACATGACCGAGGGATGCATGAAGGCGCTGTTCTTCTTCAGGTAGGCCACGATCTCGTCGTGTTCGGCCGGCAGGGGGAGAACGAACTGCTCGGTCCCCGTGAGGTCGACGTAGGAGGCCTGCGTACCGACGAGAACGACATCGGGGTGGGAGTCCAGGAACTCCAGTTCCCGGGCGATCCGGTGTGGCCGGTTGCGGTCCCCGCAGTCCAGCCGGGCGACGTACTCGTACCCCTCGCTCACGATCCAGCGCAGGCCCGTGTTCAGAGCCCCCTCGATGCCTTCGTTGGTATCGAGACGCAGCACCGTGACCTCACCGGAGCCGTGCCAGTCCGCCCGAACGGCGGCGTCTCCGACAGGGTGGGTGGGACTGCCGTCGTCCACGACGACCACATCGCACGGTTCCCCGCTGCCGACCGACTCCAGCGAGCGGCGCAGACCCTGCGGATTGTCGTAGTACGGGATCAGCAGAGCGACGCGGTGGCGTGGCATCCCCCGAGCCTACGGCGGTCGGCCTGCGCGGGTGCGGCGGGTCATGCCACGATGATCCCGGCTCCCCTAGGTGAGGCGTGATGACCGAGTTGCTCGTGGCCGCTTTGGCCGGTGTCGTTCTCGTGGTCGTCGCCACCGTCGCGGTGCAACGGCCCGAGTGGGCGCTCGCCGGTCTGTGCCTGGCCAGCCCGTTCGGCCTGTTCTATGTGGGTCCTGCTCAACTGGTCACGGTGCTGGCGATCGCCGTCATCGCCGTGATGGTCGCGGCGCGGTGGAGCCGCTCCCAGACGATCTTCCCGGCCAACGGTCTGTCCTGGGCCGCACTCCTGTGGAGCGCCGGGGTCCTGCTGTCCGTCCTCTTCTCCCCCTACTGGGCAGACGCCGGGCTGTTCGCGGTCTGGTTGGTCGTCTCGTCCCTGCTGGCGGTGGCGGTGACCGGCATCGCCGACTCGCGGAGCACTCTCCTGCCGGTCCTGGCGGCATGGCTGGTGAGTGCCGTCGTGGTGTCCGCCCTGGGACAGTTCATCAAGCCGCCGACCGTCGCGACCGCCACCGCCAGTTATGGAGGGGCGGTCATCTCCGGCCGTGCGACCTCGGTGTTCAGCCAGCCGAACGAGTTCGGCACCTACTGCATGCTCATGTTCCTCGTCGCGGTCGCTGTCGCGCTCCGGTCCCGCAGCTGGCTGCGATGGCTGGCAGTGCTCACGGCCGCGACGTGCGGCTACGGCCTCATCCAGTCCTACTCGCGGGGAGCGTGGATTGGGTGCGTGATCGGCGTCGCCGTCATCCTGTTGGTCGAGCCCCGCTCGCGGCGCCCCGCGCTGTGGGCGGTCGGATTCGCCGCCGTTGCTCTGGCGGTGGTCAGTGCCGCGGCGCCGTCTTTGCCGACGGTGTCCCTCGTGGGAGAAAGGCTCAGCACCATCAGCGATCCGGCGGCCAACCCGGACGACTATCGCCCGGCCCTGGTCGCCGAAGGTGTCCGCCAGTTCGCGGCGTCCCCATGGCTGGGGGGAGGCCCCAACACCTACCCGCTGGAAGGTTCGACCTCGCGTTCCCTGGAGCCCACCGTGGGCGGCCAGCATCCGCACAACGTCGTCCTGCTGGTGGCCGCGGAGCAGGGGCTGTGGGGGCTGTTGGCGACCGCCGTCTTCGCCGGCGTCGTGATCGTGTCGGCCTTCCCGGTGCTCCCGGTGGTGGCGCGCGGCCTTCCCGGCCCGGCCCAGCCCGCCTCCGACTGGGCGGTGGGCCTGGTCGTGGGTGGAGTGGCCGGCCTCAGTGCGGTCCTCACCGAAGGCATGGTCGACGCACCCCTGCGCAACGCACTCATGCGCAGTACCGTCTGGCTCGCTCTCGGCCTCACGGTCGCGGCTGCTCTGGTGGCACGGCGCCCCGAGGTGAGCGCCGACTCCCCGGAGCCGGCTCTCACCCGTTCGGCCTAACCGCGCGCGCGTGCTGCCGGAAGTCGCTCAAGGTGGGGCGGGCGGAACCCGACCGAGGTGAGTGGATATCGCGAGGATCGCAGCCGCGCCTCGCCGAGGGGTGCTGCTGCTGGTCGCCCTCGTGGTGCTGATGACGGGGGGCGCCTGGGCCCCCGCCGCCCGCGCCGAGCCGTCCCCCGCGTTCGGGGTGCAGTTCCACGGAACCTGGGCGGACTACTCGGACGCCGAACAGGCCCGCGTCCTCGACACCCTCAAGGAGCACGGCGCCACGTCCGTGCGCATCGACGTCTCCTGGAACATGCTGCAACCGCACGGCCCCGGTGAGTTCGACCCGTGGGGACTGGCCCAAGTCGACAGCGCCATCGCCGCCGCGGTGGCCCGGGGTCTGGCGCCCATGGTGACGCTGTGGCTGGCGCCGCAGTGGGCGACCGGTTCCCCCGATGAGCGGGTGGCCCCCACGACGGCCGCCGGTCTGCGCGCCTGGCGGGCCTTCACCGAGGCGATGGCGGCGCGGTACCGCGGGTCGGTGCCGGCGTGGGAGATCTGGAACGAACCCAATGACAGCGGCTTCCTGCGCGGCGCCCAGCCCCGCACCTACGCGACCCTGCTGCGGGTGGCCTACCGGGGCATCAAGGCCGGGTCGCCGGGCGCCCGGGTGGTGTTCGGCGGCCCGCAGTACGTCGACACGGAGTGGGTCGCCCGGGTGTTCCGGGCCGGGGGGACGACGTACGACGTCATGGGGGTCCACCCGTACCAAGGGGTGGCCGACGAGCCGCCGGAGGCGAAGGACAACGGGACCATGTGGCGGATGACGAGCATCCCCCGCTTGCGGGCTCTGATGGTGCGCGCCGGACACGGCCGCCGACCCATCTGGTTCACCGAGTTCGGCTGGCGGGTCGGTCCTCCCGCCGCGGGGGGTGCGAACTCGAGCCGGGGTGTCACGGCCCGCCAGCAGGCGGACTACCTGGTGCGGACCCTCGCCTACGTGCACCGGAACTGGCGCTACGTGACCCAGGTCTACTGGTACCGGGACCGCGCCGACTCCATGGCGGACGGCCGGACGGGCTACGGGCTGGTGAAGCCCGATGGCAGCCCCACCGTCGCCCTGGATGCGGTGCAGCGGTACCTGAGACGGCGCTGACGGGGGTGGTACCGGCCGTATCGGCTGCGTAACAGCACCGGGCCGCCTCTGGGCCACAACCCGGTCCCGAACGTACCCTCGGGGAATGGCGTCCCCCCGGCAGAACTCGACCGTGCGCGGCACCCGCGTCGGTGGGGCCGGGTCGCGGCGCCCGCCTGCGGAGCCCCTGCCCGAGCCCGAGACGGTCGCCGACCCCACCCGACCTCGGCAGGTTGTGAACTATGTCATGCAGCGCCGGGCGGCCCTCCAGGGTTTGCTCCGCAACGGATTGCGGGATGACGTCTGCGATGCCGACCCGATGCTGCTTCGTACCGCGAAGTACCACGGAGAGGCAGCCGGACGGCCCTGTCCGGTGTGCCGTCGGGCAGACCTCACCCAACTGACGTACACGTTCAGTCCCGAGATGGGGGACACCACAGGACGTGTCCGCGCCACGGACGACCTGCGCACGCTGGCGTTCGAGTACGGCGCCTTCCGCGTCTACGTCGTCGAGGTGTGCCGCGACTGCCACTGGAACCACCTGGTGCTGTCGTACGTCCTGGGAGATGGGAACCCGCGCCAACCCGCGGGCAGGAGGAGAAGTACGTGATCAACTATCCACGGTCCGACAAGACCGGCTTGGGAAGGCTGATCCCGTCCTGGAAACTGCTCTTGGGCACCGTGCTGACCCTGGTCCTCATCGGCGCCGGGCTCTTCGCCCTGGCTGTCTACGCTTTGCCCGTCCCGCAGCCGAACGATGTCGCCATCGCAGAGACCACCAAGGTCATGTACGCCGACGGCAAGACCGAGATCGGCCGCATCGGCGACGTCCGGCGGACGAGTGTGCCGCTGACCGATGTTCCGGAGGACGTGCAGCTTGCCGTCCTGGCCGCGGAGGATCGCTCCTTCTACGACCACGGCGGGTTCTCCCCGGAGGGCATCAGCCGCGCCGTGTGGAACAACGCGACCGGTGGGAGCACTCAGGGTGGCTCGACCATCACGCAGCAGTACGTCAAGAACGCCTACCTCTCGCAGGATCAGACCGTCCTGCGCAAAGGGAACGAACTCGTCCTGGCAGTGAAGCTCGAGACGCTCGAGTCCAAGGACGAGATCCTCGCCAACTACCTCAACACCATTTACTTCGGGCGGGGCGCCTACGGCGTCGAGGCCGCCTCCGAGGCGTACTTCGGCAAGTCGGTGAAGGACCTCGACATCTCGGAAGGCGCGGCGCTGGCCGCCGTCATCCAGTCACCCGGGAACTACGAACCGGAGCTGTTCAAGGACCGCCTGATGGAGCGCTGGAACTACGTGCTCGACGGCATGGTCGAGAAGGAGTGGCTCACCCAGGCCGAGCGGGACCAGATCACCTTCCCCAAGTTCAAGAAGCAGGAGAAGGGCAACCAGCTGGCGGGACAGACCGGCTACATCCTCGAGACCGTCAAGGACGAGATGGTGGCCAAAGGGTGGAGTGAGGCGGAGATCGACGGCGGTGGCCTGACCATCACCACCACGATCAAGCAGGGAGCCCAGGAGGCCGCGGTCAATGCCGTCAAGGCCGCCGGACCCACGTACAACGCGGAGGGGCTGCGCGTCGGGTTGATCGCCGTGGAGCCGCAGACGCGTCGTATCCAGGCGATGTACGGCGGCCCCAACTACCTGAAGAGCCAGCTCAACAACGCCACCCAGGGCCGCGCCCAGGGGGGGTCGACCTTCAAGGCATTCGGGCTGGCCGCGGCGCTCAACGACGGTTACAGCCTCGACACCGTGCTCAACGGCTCGTCCCCGGCGACCGTCGACGGCTACACCCTGCAGAACTTCGGCAACTCGTCCTACGGCCCGGTCAGCCTGCTGTCGGCCACCACGCATTCGGTCAACACCGCCTACGTGCAGTTGGAGAGCGAGGTGGGCGTGGAGCGCACCATCCACGCCGCGGAGAAGGCCGGGCTGCCCAAAGACACCCCCGGTATCGAGGAGAACCTCACCTTCGTGCTGGGTTCGCCGTCCCCGCGCCCTATCGACATGGCCAACTCCTTCGCCACGTTCGCCGCCCGTGGGATGTACGCCGAGCCAACCATCCTCAAGGAGGTCACCCGCAATACCGGCGAGGTGGCCTACCGCGACGAGGACACCGGGACCCGCGTGTTCCCTGAGGACGTCATGGACAACGTGAACTACGCGCTTCAGAGTGTCGTGACCAGCGGGACCGCCACGCGGGCCTCGTGGATGGGGCGTCCGGCGGCGGGGAAGACCGGGACCACCGACGAGAACATGTCAGCGTGGTTCGTCGGGTACACCCCGCAGTTGTCGGCCGCGGTCATGCTCGCCAAAGAGGACAAGAAGGGACGCCCCATCTCGCTGAACGGGACCGGCGGTATCTACGACGTCACCGGCGGCTCGTTCCCCACGGCCATCTGGACCGAGTTCATGTCCGCTGCCCTCGCCGACGAACCGGTGGAGTACTTCGTGGCCCCCGGCAGTGACTACTCCACGTCGACCCCGACCCCGAACACGTACGGCCAGCAGACCACCGCTACCCCGGAGTCCACCCGGACCGCCACGGCTACCCCGACCGCCGACCCGACGGCGACGACGGACCCGACCACCGAACCGGCGAATCCCGAACCTGCGCTGCCCAGCCCCCCGCAGGGCCAACAGCGCGAACAGTTGCCGGCGGTGCCGCCGGAGGGAACCGTCACCCAGCAGGGCCGTCGACGGGTGAGACGCCCCCCGACTCTGTGACAAGGGACGGGGTCCCCCCTCCCCCCTCCCGCACACGGTGCTCCCCGTGTCGGTTCCATCCCGGTCGTCGCGCCGGAACCGACACCCCGAGCCCGGCCTGCGCGGCGGCGGTGGGTGGCGGGCGGTGGCGTACAGTTCCCGGGTGACACCAGGCGTGCGCCCCGGGAGTGACCCCGCCCAGAACGCTGTCGTCGCCCCCACCCGGACCGACCCGGCCATGCGCGCCGGGTCCGAGGTGCTCGGGGGTCCGGCGGGGGACCACCGAGCCGTCACCGGCGGGTTCTGGAGCCCGGTCCGGGTCATCTTCGTCGTGGGTACCGTCGTCTACTGGCTCGGTTTCCTGCGGACGTGGCCGTGTCTGAGCAACAACTGGCTCGACCCGGACCGCTACGAGGCGATGTGTTACTCCGACATCCCCATCCTGTACTCGCTGCGGGGACTTGCCGATGGCAACGTCCCCTACCTGGAGTGGCCGGCCGGAGGCCAGCCGTGGGAATACCCGGTGCTCATCGGCGCCCTTGTCTACGTCTTGGCGCTCATCACGCGCCTGCTGACCGGCGGCACGGCGGACGCGGCGGTCTTCTACGTGGTGAATGCCGTGGCGTTCTATGGGTTCTTCCTGGTGACGCTCTACGCCGTATCGAGCTACGTGAAACGGCGCCCCTGGGACGGCCTGATGCTGGCACTGTCGCCAGCGGTCCTGCTCGCGTCATTCGTCAACTGGGACTGGCCGGCGGTGATGTTCACGACCCTGGCGCTGTTGGCGTGGTCGCGGCGGCGCCCCGGGTGGGCCGGCGTTGCGCTGGGTCTGGCCGTGGCCACGAAGTTCTTCCCGTTGCTGCTGCTGGGCCCGTTGCTGCTGCTGTGCCTGCGTGGCCGCCGGATGAAGGCGTTCGGCTGGCTCGTGCTGGGAACGGTGGGGTCCTGGGCGGCGGTGAATCTCCCCGTCATCCTCACGGGGTTCGACGGGTGGAAATACTTCTTCACGTTCTCGGCGGAGCGCGGCCAGGACTTCGGCTCGGTGTGGCTCGCGCTGCAGACGTTCGGGCACGGGGTGGCCCCCACGGGCGTGAACACCGTGGCGGGCGGCGCCTTCCTCGTGCTGTGCGCCGCCATCGGGCTGCTGATCCTGTTCGCCCCCCAGCGACCGCGCGTCGCGCAGGTGTCCTTCCTGGTGGTCGCTGCCTTCCTGCTCACCAACAAGGTGTACTCGCCGCAGTTCGTCCTGTGGCTGGTGCCCCTGGCCATCCTCGCCCGGCCCCGCTGGCGGGATGTGATCCTGTGGCAGTTGGCCGAGGCGATCTACTTCGCGTCCATCTGGTGGTACCTGGTGGGGCTTGTCGACGGCAACAAGGGCCTGTCGGAACAGTGGTACGCAGCCGCGACCGTGCTGCACTTCCTGGCGACAGCGGTCTTCGCGGGTCTGGTGGTCCGCGACATCCTCGTGCCCTCACACGACCCGGTCCGCAGCGACGGCTGCCCCGCGGACACCGACGACCCCGGCGGGGGAGAGCTCGACCGTGCTCCCGACTGGGGCAGCGAGTCGGTCCCCGCCTGACTCCGACTCAGAGCACCAGGCGGTCCACGACCGGCGAGAGCACGCCGTGCCAGGTAGCCCGTACCGGGAAGTGCCACGTGCCCACCAGCTGCGACAGGTGGACCGGGGGCCAGCCGGGGGCGGGTGCTTTGACGGGGGCGCGCCGGGCCGGCGCCACCACGGGAACCGACAGGGTCCGCACGCCGGAGGTCCGGCTGCGGGCCATCACCTGGCGACGTAGCAGCTGCACTTCGGGGAGCACCGCGTCGGGCAGCGGCAGCGCCGCCGACAGATCCCAGCCGCGTTCCCCGACCGTGGCGAACAGCCCGCCGTAGACGACCTCGTTGTCCCGCTCCAGGACCAGCAGGGTGACACCGGCGAAGTCATCCTCCGCCAAGCCGCGCCACCGCCTCTCCCACTCCTTGAGCGACGGCTGCGGCAATGAGCGGTGTGCCGCTGCCACCGCACCGTGCACCGCGGGCAGGTCGTCGATGGAGCCGGCGCGGACGGCGAATCCCGGGAGTACGGCGCCCCGGCCGTCGCCGGGCTCGGCGCTGTTGGGGATGTCGGCCAGGACGACCTCGGCGGCGAAGCTGCGTGTCGTCCCCGACATCAGGCGCCAACCCGCAGCCTCCAGGCGACGCGTGACGGTACGGGCGTCCCGGGCGGTTTCGGGGGCCCGGTGCACCATCACGGCCTTGCCCGATGCCCGCTGGGCCGGGTCGAACCGCCACCAGTCGTGCGCGGCCACGACCGGACTGATCCGCGCCGTGAAGGCGCCGCGGCTGCGGAGATGATCCACGAGGGGGTCCAGCCAGTCGGACAGCTCCAGCCGCGGGCGGCGCGCGCCGGTCCAGTCGATGTCCGGGCCGGACTCGAAGACGGCCACGGACCGCATCGGCAACCGGGGCAGTCCCCGCAGCCGGTACAGCCCCGCGCCCACGATCAGATCACCGTCGAACCATCCGACCGACTCGGTGCGCGCGGCTACGAAGCCCCGGCCCCACCCGGGGGTCTGTTCCAGCGGGACGCTGGCGCGCGAGGCGACGTAGGCCCGGTGCTCCGCGGCCGTGATGGCACGCACCTCCAAGGTCATGCCGGCGCTCAGTCCGCCAGGTCCACAACCACGGGCGCATGGTCCGAGGCCGACTTGCCCTTGCGGGCTTCCCGGTCGGCGTAGGCGTCCGTGACGCGCCCCGCGAGAGGCGGCGTGGCGTACACGAGGTCGATGCGCATTCCGCGGTTCTTCGGGAAGGCCAGTTGTCGGTAGTCCCAGAAGGTGAAGGCCCGGTCGTACTTCAGCGGGCGCGGCTCGATCTCGGTGAGACCGGCTGCTTCGATGAGTTTCAGCCCGGCCCGCTCCTGCTCGGTGACGTGGGTGCTGCCCTCGAAGGCCGCGATGTCGTACACGTCGTCGTCGGTGGGAGCGACGTTGAAGTCGCCCAGCAGCATGAGGGACTCGTGATCGACGAGTTCGGCGGCCGCGGTCCGGCTCAGCGCCTGCAGCCACTTCAGCTTGTAGTGGTAGTGGTCGTGGTCGGGGGTGCGGCCATTGGGGATGTACAGGCTCCAGACCCTCACTCCTGCGCACGTGGCGGCGATGGCGCGTGGTTCGACCTTTCCCTCCCACTCCGGCTGGTCGGTGAGGTTGTCGCGCACGTCGGTGAGGCCGACGCGGCTCACGATGGCGACACCGTTCCACGCTCCGGCGCCCAGGGCCACAGACTCGTACCCGAGGCCGTTGAAGATCATCTCAGGGAAGGCGGCGGTCGCACACTTCGTCTCCTGCAGGCACAACACGTCCGGCTGCGCCCGCTCCAGCCACGCCGTCACGTGCTCCAGGCGGCGGTTGATGGAGTTGATGTTCCAGGTGGCGATCCGCACACCCGGATTCTACGGGGGCACCGCTGGCTGCTTCCGGCGCCGTCGGACCCGTCGGGCAGGATTTCCGCACGGAGGGGGGCAGCGGTTACGCTGGCGGGACTCCCGGGTATTCCCGGAAGCGCAAACCCTCCTGCCATGGAACGTCCATGGCCGACCAGTCCGAAGGAGGCAGGTGTGAGCGCGCGCAACTACGAGGTCATGGTGATCCTCGCTCCCGATCTGGAGGAGCGGACGGTCCAACCGACTCTCGACACCTTCCTGAACGTCATCCGGCAGGAGAAGGGCGACGTCTCCAACATCGAGGTGTGGGGACGCCGGCGGCTGGCCTACGAGATCGACAAGAACACCGACGGCATCTACGCCGTGCTCGACGTGTCGTGCACGCCGGACGCCGTCAAGGAACTGGACCGTCAACTCAATCTCAATGAAGCCGTGCTGCGCACCAAGGTCGTACGCCCGGATGCGAAGTAGGGGGAGGAATCATGGCAGCTGGTGACACCAACATCACCGTCGTAGGGAACCTGGTCGCGGACCCGGAATTGCGTTTCACGCCGTCGGGTGCGGCGGTCGCGTCGTTCCGGATCGCGTCCACGCCCCGGTTCTTCGACAAGCAGTCGAACGAGTGGAAAGACGGAGACTCGCTGTTCCTCACCTGCAACGTGTGGCGGCAGTACGCCGAGAACGTCGCCGAGTCCCTGACCAAGGGCATGCGGGTGATCGTCACGGGGCGTCTGAAGCAGCGCTCCTACGAGACCCGCGAGGGCGAGAAGCGCACGGTCTTCGAGGTGGAGGTCGACGACGTCGGACCGGCGCTGCGTAACGCGACGGCCAAGGTCAACCGGATCTCCCGCGATGGCGGGGGCGGCGGCTACAGCGGTGGCGGAAGCTCGGGCGGTGGCGGCGGTTACGGCGGTGGTGGCGCGGCCGACGACCCGTGGGCCACCCCGCCTCCTTCGGAGGCTCCGCCGTTCTGAACGGGCGCCCCCCGGTTTCCCCCAGTCCCCCTCCCGGCCGTGTGCCGAATCCGAAACAGGAGAATCAGTTCGTATGAGTAAGCGAGAGATCCCGCGCCCCGTGCGCAAGAAGCCGTGCCAGTTCTGCATGGAGAAGGTCACCTACATCGACTACAAGGACACCGCCCTGCTGCGGAAGTTCATCTCGGACCGCGGCAAGATCCGCGCCCGGCGGGTGACCGGCAACTGCAACCAGCATCAGCGCGATGTGGCGACGGCCGTGAAGAACGCCCGCGAGATGGCGTTGCTGCCCTACACCTCGACCGCTCGCTGACGGCTAGGAGAATCCCATGAAGTTGATCCTGACTCAGGAGGTCGCCAACCTCGGCTCCCCCGGCGACGTGGTGGAGGTCAAGGACGGCTACGGCCGCAACTACCTGGTGCCCCAGGGCTGTGCGATCGTGTGGACCCGCGGCGCGGAGAAGCAGATTGCTCAGATCAAGCGGGCGCGCGAGGTGCGCGAGGTGCGCGACCTCGGGCACGCGCAGGAGTTGAAGGCGGAGCTGGAAGCGTTGACGGTGACCATCCCGGCGAAGGCCGGCGACACCGGCCAGTTGTTCGGCTCCGTGAGCACCAAGGACATCGCCGCGGCGATCAAGGCCGCCGGGGGCCCCGACGTGGACCGCTCCCGGTTGGACATCGTGTCCCCTATCAAGCACATCGGAGCGCACACCGTGACGGTGAAACTGCACCCCGACGTGTCGGCGAACGTCGCGCTGACCGTCACCGCGTCCTGACCGCGGCACCGCCCCGGCCGCTCCGTGCGGGTGCGCGGGGGTGGTGCCCGGGTCGGTTCCAATGCGTGAGCCTCGCGGGTTGCGTGTCCGCAGTACGGTGAAGTTGTGCCCTCCAGCCGACCTCACCCGACCCCGCGTGAAGTGGTCGACGAGTTCTACGGCCGGATCTGGAACGCAGGTGAGCTCGAGGCGAGCGCGGATCTGCTCGCTCCCGATGTCCGGTTCCGCGGGTCGCTGGGGGCCGACCTGCGCGGCCGCGCGGCAGTCGCCGAGTACGTCACTTCCGTGCGCTCCGCACTCAGCGAACACACCTGTACGGTCGTCGAGACGGTGGAAGAAGTGGACCGGTGCTTCGCCCGGATGAGATTCCGTGGCGTGCACACCGCTGAACTGCTGGGGTTCCCCGCCACGGGCCGCGTGATCGAATGGGACGGCGCCGCCCTGTTCCATCTCCGCGACGGTGTGATCGTCGACCTGTGGGTGCTGGCCGACCGGGCGGACGTGTTCGCGCAATTGAGCGGCACCGTCCCCCCGGAGGCGTGACCCCAGCCCCCGAAACAGTCGCATGCGACTGTTTCGTACAGGCGCGACCGTTGGAACAGTCGCATCCCCACGTTGCGGTCGCATGCGACTGTTTCGGGGACCTCCCGTGGAGCGTTTCCGGTCTCCGGGGTCAATGGGAAGCCCAGAGGGCCCGCTCGGCGGCGTCGGCGGCCTGCGCTCCGTAGCCCGACCCGAACATCACGGCGTGCACGAGGAGCGGAAACACCTGGTGCAGCGGGATGCGGTCCCGCCAGTCGGCCGCCATCCGGCGCACCGACTCGTAGGCGGCGAGCGCCGTCTCCAAGTGGGGCAGGCCGAACAGGTGCAGCATCGCCAGGTCAGTCTCGGGGTGGCCGCCCACAGCGGAGGGGTCGATGAGCACGGCCCCGTCGTCCTGCCACATCACGTTGCCCGACCAGAGGTCGCCGTGGATCGGCGCCGGCGCCACCGCGGGACCGGCCACGGTCTGCGGGCGGCTCAGCAGGGCGTCGCACAGGTCGTCGATGGGCCGCCGCGTCCTGTCGGTGAGACCACCGACCCGCTGCGCCCTCTCGGCGGCGGGCATCAGCCGCCGATTGACGTAGAACTCCGCCCAGTCCGCGACATCTCCCCCGCGCCCACTGGCTGGCCTCCCCGGCGAATCTGCGAACGGCACACGCACGGCTCCCACCCACCCCTCGCGTGCGGCTGGTTGACCCGGCGGGGGGCATCCGAAGAAGGCGGCGGACCGGGAGTGCAGGGTGGCCAGATCGCGACCGAGCGCCGCAGCAGCCGCTGGTGTCGGTCGCCCGCTGTTCACCCACGAGAGCGCGAGCAGCGAGTCGCCGACGGCGAGCACCTCGGGAACCCGTACTCCGTTGTCCCCGAGCCATCGCAGCCCGTCAGCCTCGAGGGGTGCCATGCCGACCGCACCCGACGGTGCCTGTTTGACGAAGACCGACGCCCCGTCGGTCAGCCGCAGTCGCCAGGCCCGGCATGTGTCACCCCCGCTGAGCGGACGGGCATAGGCCACCGACAGTCCCAGGGAGGTGAAGTCGGGCGTCACCGCCACCTCACCCGCACGGACTCACGACCGCAGTTCCGCTCGGACGTGATCCACCACCCCGTCGGCCGCTTGCTCGATCAGGCGCAGCACGTCGGTGAATCCGTCCCGCCCGCCGTAGTACGGGTCGGGCACCTCAGCGGTGGGAGCGGCGCCGGGATCGAACGAGCGCAGCAACCGGACGTGTTCGGCGGGCACGTCATGTCGATCGGCCAACGCCAGCAGCGCCTCGTAGTTGTCACGGTCCATGGCGAGTACCAACTGGGAGCCTTCCAGCCACTCCGGTTCGAAGCGGCGGGCCGAGTGGGACAGGTCGTAGCCGGCGGCTGCGAGGGTAGCCAGGGCCCGCGGGTCAGCGTCGTTGCCCACATGCCAGGCGCCGGTACCGGCGGAATCCACCTCGACGTCCAGGCCGGCCGCGGCGAACCGCTCCCGCAACACCGCCTCTGCCATCGGTGACCGGCAGATGTTCCCCAGGCACACACAGGTGATGCGGTAGGCCATTCCCCGACGGTATCGCCCCGGCCGTACCGCTGGGGCGAGCCGCGTGCGCGGGACCGCAGGTGGGGCCCGATACTGGTCCGATGGCCTCCCTCCGCACCACCGCGTCCGCAGGGGCAGTGGCGCTGCTGCTGGCGGGGTGCGCGGCCACTCCGACAGCGCCGCCCCCGGCGTCGCCTCCCCCCGCGAGCGCGGCCTCGCCCTCGACTGCCGTGGCGTCCCTGCGGGACCAGGTGCATCACGAGAACGCTCTCCCCGGGGACCCATCCTGGCGCAAGGCGGCCGCGCGGGCGCAGGACCCGACGGCCATGTCCGCCTACGCCGATCACTCCGCCGTGGACCCCGGCGACGACGTCACCCTGTTCGTCTCCACGACTGCCGACCACTACACCGTCACGGCGTACCGCATGGGCTGGTATGACGGCGACCGGGGTCGCAGGGTGTGGCAGTCGGGGCGGCAACGGGGCCGCGTGCAGGACGAGGTCGGCTTCATCCAGAAGACCCTGACCCCGTACGCGAAGTGGCGCCCGTCGCTACCGGTCGACACCAGCAACTGGCAGCCGGGCATGTACCTGCTGCGGACCGCGGGCGACAACGGTGCCGAGTGGCTCGTCCCGCTCGTCGTCCGGGCTCCTGATGCCGACGGCCGCCTGGTGTTCCTCATCTCCGATCTGACCTGGCAGGCTTACAACGACTGGGGCGGCCGTTCGGCCTACACCGGTCCGGGGGGACGGGAGGACCGCTCCCGGGCGGTGTCCTTCTCCCGCCCCTACGCCAACGGGTCGGGCACGGGCAAATTCCTCGGCTACGAGAACCCCGTGATCGCCTTGGCGGAGAAGCACGACGTGCCCATCTCGTACGTCGCCACGTCCGACCTGGCCGACGGCGCATCCGACCAGTTGCGGGGCGCTGCCGGGATCGTGTCGCTGGGCCACAACGAGTACTGGACGGTGCCCGAACGCCGCGCCGTCACGGCGGCACGCGACTCGGGGACGGACCTGGCCTTCCTCGGCGCCAACACGATGTACTGGCGGGTACGCCTGGAGCCCGGGCCACAGGGGCTGCCCCTCGAGGTCTCCTACAAGGAGCCGGCGGACCCGCAGCACGGACCGCAGACGACGGTACGGTTCCGCGACGCCCCCCACCCGGAGGCCGAGCGGTCCCTGGTGGGTATGGACTACGAGTGCTACCCGGCGACGGGCCGGTACGAGGTGGTGGCCGACGATTTCTTCCTCTTTGCGGGAGCGGTCCCCAAGGCCTCCTTGCCGGACCTTGTCGCCGTCGAGGTCGACCGTGCCTATCCGCTGCCCGGTACCCCCCGGAACCTGCAGGTGGTCGCCAACAGCCCGACGGACTGCGCCGGCACGCCCACCCTGTCGAACTCGACGTACTACAGCACACGGGCGGGCGCCGGGGTGTTCGCGGTCGGGACCATGGGATGGGTCCTGCATGGCCTGCGGCCCGGGGCTCCGTCCGTCACACGACGCTTCGTCGGGACCGTGACGGCGCGGCTGTTCCAGCAGATGCTGGCGGGCCCGATGGGGGAGCGGCATCCGGCGCGCCCCAACCTCAACCGGTTCGACCTGGCGCGGGACAACACCACCGGCACGGTGCTGCCTCCCCTGGCCCGGTGACGGCCCTTTCGCGGTGGATCCTGACGGTTCCTTGAGGGGGGACTGAGGCGTGATTGACCCAGGGTTGTGCACAAGTGTGGTGGTCGGGAAAATCGATCGGCACTCCAGAAATTGCCGCTTGTCCACACGCTGTGCGGAACGGATCCCCTGGTCAGACCGTGTGTCGTGATTCAGATCACAGGCATATCCCCAGGCAATCCCCACCGCTGTGGACACCCCCGGCGTACGGCATCCACAGCACTGTCCACAGGGCAGCTTGATCGCTTGTTGGACACAGTCGGACACCCCACCTAGCGTCGGCAGGGCCCGGTCGAAATCCCCCTTCGATGGGGCAGGCCCGACGGGTCGTTGGTGCCGGCCTGGAGGCGGCACCAGCCGCGGTCCGTCGGGTTGGGGTGGACACAGATGCGGGGGCGTCGCCACGTGGGTGAGGCGGCGCCCCGCATCGCTCCCACGTGTCGGACCCCTGCGATAGCAAGGCCTGGAGAGGTCCTGTCGCTGGGGGCCGAGGGTGGAGGTGTGTCATGACGATCGCGGAGTACCCGCCGCAGTCACCGCCGGCTGCCGAACCGCCGCCCGATCGCACCCCGCCTCAGGATGTGGCCGCGGAACAGTCCGTCCTGGGGGCGATGCTCCTCAGCAAGGACGCCGTTGCCGACGTGGTGGAGGTGATCCGCCAGGCCGACTTCTACCGGCCTGCCCACCAGGCCATCTTCGGAGCCGTGACGGACCTCTTCACCAAGGGGGAGCCGGCCGACGCCATCACCGTCGCCGCGGCCCTCATGGAGAACGGCGAACTCACGCGGGTGGGGGGGCCGGCCTATCTGCACACCCTGGTGGCCTCCGTCCCCACCGCAGCCAATGCGTCGTACTACGCGGGCATCGTCCGGGACACCGCCATCCGCCGTCGGCTGGTCGAGGCCGGGACGCGGATCGCGCAGGTCGCCTACGCCGGCGAGGGCGAGGTCGACATGATGGTCGACCGGGCCCAGGCCGAGGTCTTCGACGTGACCTCCCTGCGGACCAGCGAGGACTACCTGCCGCTGGCGGAGATCATGGACGGTGCGGTGGCCGAGATCGAGGGAATCGCGTCCCGCGGCGGCGAGATGGTCGGCGTTCCCACCGGCTTCATCGACCTGGACCGGCTCACCAACGGGCTGCACGCCGGACAACTCGTGATCGTCGCCGCCCGCCCCGCCATCGGCAAGGCGCTCGCCCTCGACACCCCTATCCCCACCCCGTCAGGTTGGTCCACCATGGCCGACCTTCAGGTCGGCCAGCACGTCCTCGGTCCGGACGGACGCCCCACCCGGATCGTGGCGGCCACGGACGTGATGACGGACCGGCGGTGCCACCGGGTCGAGTTCTCCGACGGCACCGGGATGGTTGCCGATGCCGACCACCAGTGGCAGGTGCACCTGCCGGGCAGCCCGGACCCTCAGATACGAACGACCGCGGAACTACTCGCGGGGATGTCGGACCGCGACCACTCGACGCTGCCCCGACTGCCCCAGGTGGCCGCCATGCGGCTGCCGGCGACCGACCTCCCGCTGGACCCCTATGCGCTGGGGGTCTGGCTGGCGGCGACCGACCGGCGGACGCCAGTCGCTGACCCCGAGATCCTGATGTGGCTGGAGGGGATGAACCTGACCCCCGCCACGCTTGGCCAGTGGGCCCAGGAGGCGGGCATGACTCCCGGGGGGTTCGTTCCCCCCGCCTACCTGCGCGCCGCCGAAGGCCAGCGGCGTTCCCTACTGGCCGGTCTCCTCGACGTGGCCGGGGACGTGGACGCCGCCGGCGCCGTCGTCATCGACACCGAGTCACGTCCCCTGGCGCAGGGCCTGTACGAACTCCTGGGAACTCTGGGGATCAGTGGGGCCCTGGCCTCTGGCCCCCCGCACGGGAGTCGCGCGACCGTCCGGGTCACGTTCACGTGTGACGAGGCAGTGTTCCGACTGCATCACAAGGACAGCCGGCACAAAGAACTGTGGGCGACCTACGCGATCGGCCCGGCCCAGCAGCGATTCCTGACCGCGATAACGCCCGTGCCGACGGTGCCGGTGCGGTGCATCGAGGTGGACAATGACTCCCATCTCTACCTCGCCGGTCGCGGCATGGTGCCGACCCACAACTCGACGCTGGGTCTCGACATCGCCCGGTCGGCGTCCGTCAAGCATGGTCTGGCGAGCGTCATCTTCAGTCTCGAGATGAGCCGCAACGAGATCGTCATGAGGCTGCTCAGCGCGGAGGCTCAGGTCCCCCTCAGCAACATGCGGTCCGGCAAGATGCACGACCCGGAGTGGCGCAAGATCGCCACACGGCAGGGAGTCCTGCATGAGGCGCCGCTGTTCGTCGATGACTCGCCCAACATGACCATGACCGAGATCCGGGCCAAGTGCCGCCGCCTGAAGCAGCGCCACGACCTGCGCCTGGTCATCGTCGACTACATGCAGCTGATGACGTCGGGGAAGAAGGTGGAGTCGCGGCAGCAGGAGGTCAGTGAGTTCTCGCGCTCCCTGAAACTGCTGGCGAAGGAGCTCAACGTCCCCGTCATCGCAATCAGCCAGTTGAACCGCGGCCCGGAGACCCGGAACGACAAGAAGCCGATGCTCTCGGACCTGCGCGAGTCCGGATGCCTCACGGCGGCCACCCGCGTGCTGCGGGCCGACACCGGAGCCGAGGTGACGCTGGGCGAACTGGTCGCCAGCGGGGCCCGCGACGTCCCGGTGTGGTCGCTGGACGACTCGCTGCGCTACCGGCGCAGTACCCTCACCCACGTCTTTGCCACGGGGCATCGGGAGGTCTTCCGGATCACCACCGCGTCGGGCCGCGCCGTGGAGGCCACCGCCAACCATCCGCTGCTGACCCACGACGGCTGGCGGCCGGCAGGCGAGTTGACTCCTGGAACCCGGATCGGGGTACCGCGCCACGTGCCGGCACCCCGGGACGTGGCGTGCCTGAACAGTGACGAGCTCATCGTCATGGCCCACCTGGTGGGCTCCGGGTCGCTGCTGTCCCACGGCCCGTTGACGTACCGCAGTGGCTGCCCGCTCAATCTCGAGACCGTGGCCGAAGCGGTGGTGCGCCGCTTCGGGGTCCTCGCCGGGCGCGCTGAGGAAGGCGTGCTGAACCTCTCCCCGGCGTGGGGCAAGACTGACGTCGTCCGCGAGTGGTGTGAAGGGATGCTGCCCCCCGGCCGGGGCCTGGCCGTTCCGGAGCAGGTCTTCGCGGCCCCCAAGGACCAGGTGGCCCTCTTCCTGCGGCACCTCTGGGCCACGGAAGGGCGCATCAGCCAGCACCCGGCGGGCACGGTGGGGGTGGTCTACTTCCGGACGACGTCGCGGCGACTGGCGGACGACGTGGCCCGCCTCCTGCTGCGGTTCGGGGTGACCGCGCGGGTGACCACGCAGGGCAGCCCCGATCGACCGGTCTACTGCACCGCGATCACCGACCCGGCCGACCAGAAGGTCTTCCTCCGCCGGATCGGTGGCACGGGTGCGCTGTCCCGCCCGGCCTTGGATCTGCTGAGGTCCCTGCAGGCCCGGCAGCCCGGCCCCGCCGCGCCGCCCCCGTCTCCGGAGGAGGACCGGGACGGGGACCTGTGGCAGGAGGTGCGGCGGGTGCTCGCCGAGGCCGAGCTGTCCGACGACGAGCGGGTGGCCCAGCGGGCGGCGATCGCGCTCGACGAACGCATCACCCACCCGGAGATGGACGATCAGATCGTCCTCCCCGAATCGCCTGCCCGGCATCTGCAGCGGGTCGCGACCGTCCTGGATTCCGGGGACCTGGAGCTGGTAGCCACCAACGACCTGCTGTGGGACGAAGTGGTCGATCTGGAGTACATCGGGACCCAGGATGTCTACGACGCGACGGTGTTGGGTGGCCACAACTTCATCGCCGACGGGGTGGCGGTGCACAACAGCCTGGAGCAGGACGCCGACATGGTGGTGCTGATCCACCGCGAAGACGCTTATGACAAGGACAGTTCCCGTATCGGTGAGGCGGACCTGATCGTCGCCAAGCACCGTAACGGCCCCACCGACACGATCACCGTTGCCTTCCAGGGTCACTACAGTCGTTTCGTCGACATGGCCCGCGAGTAGCCCCCCCGCCCTCCTTTCCTGGCCGACAGATCCGACTCGAAGTCTCCCGGTAACCCGTGCCGTCGCTTCCACTGGGCTCAGGATCGCGCCTCCGAAGCCCAGCGATCGTCGCCATCGCGTACCATGAGGCCCCGTCGTCGAATGCCGCGGAGGTGGCCAAATGCGCAGCAGATTCCTGATCGCGTCGGCCGTAACGGCCTGTCTGGCGGTGACCGCAAGTCCGGCTCTCGCGAAGGGCGACAGCAAGGAGCCGAAGACCACCAAGCGTGTTGTGGTGTTGGTGTCCGGGACCGCCTCGACGACGCCGTTCACGACCCCGAAGAACGCCTGCCGCACCGGGTACTCCGCGGGCAACACCTGGGCCTTCGTTCGGGACAACCTGACCAAGCGTGGCTACAGCGTCTTCACCGCGCCGGTGTCCGTCGGTGGCACCAAGGTGAAGGACGCCAAGTCCGACTACGACGGGCCGTTCGGCGAGTGCCCGACTCAGTTGCCCGCGAAGATGACCGCGAACTCCATCGGCTCGGTCGACCGCAGCGGATCGAGCCTCGCTCGCTTCCTGATCCACCTGAACCGGAAGTACGGCGTCACCGACGTGGATATGGTCGGCCATTCGCTGGGCGGATTCATCGCTCGCGCGGGCATTCGAGAGGCACGACTGAACAACGTCAACGTGACCTTCCGCTCCTTCGCCACGCTCGGTTCCCCGTGGGACGGCACCTACGCCGCGAATCCCACCAACCCAGCCGACCCGTTGTCGGCCTGCCACGGATTCCAGGTCTGCCTGGATTTCGTCGGCCCGCTGAACACCGTGCCCGGGATAGACATGCTGATCGCGATGCTCAACCCCAAGAACACCGCAGTCTGGAACAGCGGACAGGGCGGCTTCCTCAACGGGATCCCCGTCACCCTCTTCTCCGGTACGTACTTCACTCAAACCGGTGGTTCATCGGCGATGTGGCCCAATGACGGGATCGCACAGAAGAGTTCTGCGCTAGCTGAAGGTGTCTCGGACACGGTGCTTCCACACCGGCGCTGCTACATCTCGAAACTGACCCACAGTCTGTCGATCTCCCGCAGTGTGGGTCTCCCCGACGACACCGCCCTGACGTGGAACGCCGACATCGCAGCACAGCTGGCGAAGTCGATCGACACGGCGGACAAGGCATTCGCCAAGAAGAACCGAATCGGGTGCCCCTCCTAGGCGCCGCCGGCCGTGGATGGGACCGTTCCTGAGCCCTTGCGCTACGCATCCAGGACGGTTCCGACCCGGTGACAACCGGACGGACCAACACCAGCTGTCGTCCCCTACCCGTGGTATCACGCTGACACCATCCGCTTATGGTCATGACCTTGCGACTGACCGACGAGGAAACGCAGGTGCTACGCCAGCAAGCAGCGCGTGAGAGCCGGTCCATGCACGAAGTCGCTCGTCTCGCTGTGCTCGCCAGAGCGGCGGCCGGCGAGCGGGCCGAGTGGATCGCACGTCAGGTGGACGATATCGCCGAGCGGGATGCGGACCTTCTGGCTCGACTCGCCAAGTGAACTACCTGACGGTTGAGGACGTCCTGGCCATCACTGCTCAGGTCGGTTACCAAGTCCGCGACAAGGGCCTGCTGGCGTCCGTGGTCGCCAGGGCCTCAGGCATCCGCGTTCGGCGAGGACGCGTACCCGACGCTCGCGCTGAAGGCGGCGGCACTGATCGAATCCATCAACCACAGTCGCCCGCTCGTCGATGGCAACAAACGACTGTCGTGGTTCTGCGCTGTCGTGTTCCTGCGTCTCAACGGCTTTGACCTCATGGTTGAGACTGACGATGCCGAACAGTTGATCGTCGCGGTCGCCGGGGGCACGGCCGACCTTCCGGTCATCGCCGCATGGATCGAGAGCCGGGCCGTCCGGTTCATTGCTGATCCGCTGTAATTCGGTCCGTTCACCGTCGGGGAACGCGTCGATTCCCGCGCTATCTGGGGGCTGGAAGCGACGCGAAGACTGACGGTCCACAACCCGGACCCGGGAGTGGCAGGATCGCATGGTGCAGAACGGTAGGGAGCCTGACATGACCGACACCATCCTGAAGGCTGCAGCCATCATCACCATGGATGCCGACGCCCCGGCAGCCGAGGCGATCGCCTTCGACAGCACTACCGGTCGCATCACCAAGGTGGGCACCGTGGCGGCATGCCAGGACCATGCCCCGGGAGTGGCGGTGACCGACCTCGGCAGCACCGTCCTCATGCCCGGCTTCGTCGAAGCCCACAGCCACCCTGTCCTGGCGGGTCTGCTCACCCAGGAGCCGGTGCACTGGATCGCGCCGTCCAACGGCTATCCGACGTTCGCCGACGTCGCCGCCCTGTGGAAACAGGTCGAGAAGCAGACCAGCCCCGGGGCTCCGGTGATCTTCTACGGACTGGACCGCCCCACGCAGGGAGTCGCGGCACCCACCGCGACCACTCTCGACGGCTACTTCCCGGACCGGCCCGCGATCGTCATCGACAACTCCGGACACGCGGTCTACTTCAACTCGAAGATCATCACCGAACTCGGCTGGCCGGATGGCAAGCCGCCCGCCGATCCGCCGGGTGCGCGCTACGGCCGTAACGCCGACGGCACATCAAACGGCATCGCCTACGAGACCGCCGCGATCCTCGCGGTCATCACGCCCACCCTCAATCAGGTCGTCACCAACCCCTTGGCGTCGGCGGCCTCGTTCATCCGCCTGATGGCGGCCAATGGCATCACCGCGACATCGGACATGTCCTACGCGGACTCCCTCCAGTCGGCCTACGAGGGTCTGCTGTCGCGACCGGATACCCCGATCCGCCTTAGCGTGTACCGCTCGATGACCGGACCCGACGCCCATGCCCCCGTCACGACGTCCCTGCCGACGGAGATCCTGCAGCAGCAGGGCGTGAAGATGTGGGCCGACGGCTCTCCGTTCCTCGGCACTCTCGCGGCGTCGTTCCCCTACGTGAACGACGCGGTGGTGCAGAACGCCGGGATCCCCATCGGACCCGGGTGGGAAGACAACATGAACTGGCCGAGGAAGCAGATCGACCCGATCCTCGACCAGTTCGCGACCACCGGTCTGCAGGCGGCCTGCCACATCAATGGCGACGTGGCCCTGGACATCATGCTCGACGCCTACGAACACGTCCTCGCGGTCCACGACCTTCTCGGCACCGACCACCGCTGGCGGATCGAGCACTGCGGGGGCGCGCGCGGCGACCAACTCCGGCGCGCCCACTCCCTGGGAGTCGTGCTGTCGCTGGCCATCTATCAGGTCGTGTACTGGGGTGACCTACTCGACGGCGAGCTCTTTGCGTCGGACATCGGTTCGCAGTGGGCGGCGACCGGCGACGCGGCCAGGGGCGGGATGCGTTTCTCGCTGCACAACGACGGTCCGCTCAGTCCCCCGATCCCGATCGTGAACATGCACTGCGCCACGACTCGCCAGTCGAACACTGGACACGTCCACGGTCCGCAGCAGTGCATCAGCATCGAGCAGGCCCTGCGCTCCTACACGATCGACGCCGCCTACGGCCTGCGCCGCGAACACGAGATCGGGTCGCTCGAGGTGGGCAAGTTCGCCGACCTCGTGGAACTGTCCGCCGACCCCCATCAGGTTGATCCGACAGACCTCGTGGACAAGGTCGAGGTGCTCGGCACCTGGCTGGCCGGCAAGCGGATCCAGCTCGACCAGTTCGTCGAACAGGTCGCCGCACTCGATCCGGCGTCCCACCCGGTCGACCATGGGGACGTCGTCGCCACCCACTCCTGTTGAGGCGGTTTGGGGCTGTCAGTTGATGATCGGCGCGTCGGCGGCCGCCAACGCGGTCAGGCGTTCCCGCCAGGTGGCCCGTTGCTCGTCGCTGAGTCGGACCCAGTCGTCCACCTCGTCGACGATCAGGAGCGGGTGGGTCGAGCGGTAGGAGCGAGTGGGGTTGCCCGGGTACTTCATATCGGTGACGTTGGGATCGTCCTCGTACTCGCCGGTCGGTTCGACCAGGTAGACGTGAGCGGTCGCGCCCTCGTTGAGTAGGACGGCGAGTTCGGCGGCGAGACCGGCACCGTCCTTCAGGGCGGTGAAGTAGACGTGGTTCATCACGATGTCGGGACGGTGGTTCGATGCATGTCCCGGGGTCAGGTGAGTTCCAGGTGCGAGCGGGTGGGAGGTTCCGTGGAAGAAGGGGCCGGGGTCGGTGACCGCGTTCAGCCCGGTGGATGCGGCGATTGCATCGGCAACGCTGCCTGGGACATGGGTCAGATCGCTCGGCTGCGGGTCGTTCATGGGTTGAGTATCGACGCCGCACGGCGGCGTGGAAACCGCTGAGGGGTCCTCCTCCTCCGACGCCCCTCCCCAGACGGTGCTGGCATTGTCGCTTCCCGGGAGAAAATCCGCCTCTTACCGACACCCCGGGCACCGTCGGCGTCGACCCGGCCCGCGCCACCATCCGCTGCGCCGATGACGTGAGAGACGGTCGGTCAAGTGCGGTGCGGGGTCGCTCAGTCGGTCCCACGGGAGTGCTCAGTTCTGCGCTGCCGCCACCAGCGCCAGGCGCCGGTGCACCACAGCGCCCACACCACCAGGACGGGCTGGAAGAGAAGCCGGACTCCGCGGGCCAGGTCGCTGTCGAGGCCGAACGCACTCGTCTGGGTGACGAACTGGGAGATGTTGCCCGGGAACACGAGCACGAAGAACGCTGCCACGATCCACCCCACCTGGGGGCGGAAGCGGCGGAGCGCCACGAGCGCGAGAGCCAAGCCCAACTCGATGACCCCCGACACGGCGATGACCGCCTCCGGCCACGGCATCCACGGGGGAACCTGAGCGCTGAACGCCGTTGCACTCGTGAAGTGATTGACGCCCGCGAACGTCAGGCCCACCGCCAAGAGCCAACGAGCCAGGGTCCGGATCACCGAATGCTGGTCCGCCTCATGATCCACGTCGTCGGTCACATGCCGACGCTAACCGAGACGGGCGTCCGCGCACCTTCGTTGAGGGGCCGCGGCACACCTGTACTCCTCCTCCCCGTCATCCGTGGAGCGGGGTGGTAGCGACGTAGACGGTGTTGCGCGAGCTGCTCCCGGTCAGAGGGTTGGGGAACTCCACGACGTGTGCCGCTACTGTGTCGAACACCTGCGCGAGGTGTGCTTCGAAGGCGGCGTCGACCGGATCATCAGACCACAGCGCGAACACGCCGCCACCACCCAGCGACTCCCGGATCCGCGTCAGACCGACTGGAACGTACAGGTCGCCGTGGTCGGGGTGGAGCAGGTTGTCGGGGGAGTGGTCGATGTCGACGAGGAGCACGTCCGCGGACGGGCAGCGCCCGGTACGCAGGAGGTCGAAGAAGTCGGCCTGCCGCAGGGTCACCCGCGGGTCGTCGGCCAGCCCGGTGGTGTCGGGGATCAACCCGCGGCGGTGCCAGTCGATCACCGGTTCCACCAGTTCGATCACTTCGAGCCGAGTCACCCTCGGGTCCTCCAGGGCAGCGCGTGCCGTGTAACCCAGACCCAAACCACCCACGACCACGCCCAACTCGTCCCCGGTGGCGGCAGCGAGACCGAGCCGCGCCAGTTCCTCCTCGACCACCGTGAAGAGACTGGACATCAGGAACTCGTCGTCCAGCTTCACCTCGTACACGTCCACCCCTACGGTCGGATCGAGGCGGCGACGCAGACTGATCTCACCGATCGGCGTAGTAGCCCAGTCCAACTCTTCGAACCTCTTGGCCATGGGATCTCTTCCGGACGGGGGTGGAACCACATGGTGTCAGGCGTGCCCCTCCGGATGCTCCCAGGCAGTCGAGGTCCGTACCGGACCGAAGGACTCGGCGCCCGACGGGAGAACACCGAAAGGAGGGCCCGACCACGCGGTCGAGCCCTCCTTCCGGTGGGCAGGGGCACGTCGCACCTCCCCCTTGGGACTGCCGGTCACCTGGGGGTGATCTTCAGGCGGAACTCCTTCATGGTCGCGCTGTCGGATACCCGCTCACCCTCGAAGCGGTGACCCTCGTCGGTGATCCAGGTGTGCTTGCCTCCCACCTTGAAGTACTCGCTGTCCCAGTCGACGCTGAGCCACGGGGAGGTCCCCGCGGGGTTCTCGCCGTCGATGTCGATGTTGTTCTCCTCCTCGCGGGCATCGGCCTCGGAGAAGAAGACGCGCATCTCGCAGTCGTCGATCATGGGGTAGTCGCCGG